>JAIKYG010000034.1:0-21297 GCA_024683475.1 Clostridiales bacterium
CGCGGGCTCGGGGCTGGCTTATCCGCGGCGCACGCCAACTTCCGCTTAATGCTGCTGCCTCTCGGCCCTGACATGGTTCACGGCATGACGCCGCACGGGGCCTGCCTGTCATCACCCGTGGACGCGGTGGATTATAGCATATTATTCCGGCAAATGCAAGTAAAATATTGGCCGAAAGCTAAATCTTCTCCCGTATTTTCCCTATATATTCCCCGTCTATCACGTCGTACCTGTCCTCCGGGGGATACAGGGCGCCGCCGTAGAAGATGTCCCGGTTGTTGGCGGTGGAGGGATCCAGCAGGCTCTTGAAGCGCGCCACGTGGATCTGGTCGCAGCCCGTGATCTCCAGTATCCTGTTCACGTTTTGCAGGTTCACTCCCGCGCCGGGCAGTATCTGTATGCGTCCGGCGGCAAACTCTACCATCTCTTTTATCACGTCCACGCCGTAGAACACGTCCGGGGCGAGACCGCTGGTCAGCACCCGGTCTATGCCTATGTCGATCAGCTGGGAGAGCATCTTTTTCCAGTCGTCCGCCACGTCTATCGCCCGGTGGAACACCTTGGTCCTGCTGCCCGCCATGCGCGCCAGTTCCTTGGTGCGTTCGGCATCCAGGCTGCCGTCTTCCTTAAGGAAACCGAACACCAGCCCGTCCGTGCCGTTTTCCAGCAGTTTTTCCGCGTCGGCAAGCGCCGTCATGTACTCCGCCTTAGTGTAGCAGAAGCCGCCCTGACGGGGACGCACCATGGTCATCACGGGGATGTCCACCAGCTTTTTCACGGTGATCAGTTCGCCTATGGACGGGGTCAGTCCCCCGTGGAACAGGCAGGAATTCAGTTCGACCCTGTCTGCTCCGCCGCTTTTCGCCGCCAGCACGTCTTCGACCGACCCGCAGCAGACCTCCAGCAAATACTTTTTCATACTTCCTCCGAAACCGGTCGCCCGGCGTTGTCGCGCGGGCGCCGCCCGCCAAAAAGCGCTCCTTGAGTGCCCAAAACACAATGAAACGCCCGGAATGAGGCCTCATCCCGGGCAGTGTTATACGATTATGCTTCTTCAGTGATATCTTCGATGTTGCCTTCCGCGGCGTTCTTCTTCACAGACTCGATGCCGTTTATGCAGCTCTTCAGGGACTTGTAGCTCTCGCTGGCGGCGATGATCTCGCCGTTCTTGGCCTTCAGGCGGAAGCGGAAGTCGCCGGACTTGTCGTTGTAGATCTCGAACTTGGGATGCTTTACCTTCTCGAAGCCTTCCTGGGTCTGATCCTCCACGCCCGCCACGGGAGCGTTCTTGGCTACGCTGGCGATGCCCTTTTTGCATGCGGATTTGGTGGTGTAAACTTCGCTGGTGGCGATGATCTCGCCGTTGGAAGCCTTCAGGTTGAACATAACGCCGGTTTTCGCGGCCTTGATGATGAACTTGCCCATAATTACCCTCCACAACATATTTGTGCAACAGGATTATAACATAACAAAATGCGCATTTCAACCGTTTTTTCTCATTTTGAGCAAAAATAAGGCTCAAAATGGGAAATCCCTTGACAAATGCTTCCCATAGGGTACAATTCTGCCGGGAGGACGGTAAAAATGCTAAAAAGCAGCCTTATTTACGTTGAAAACGCCGGACGCTACCTGATGCTCCACCGGGTGAGCAAGTCGAACGACCCCAATAAAGACAAGTGGATAGGCGTGGGCGGCAAGCTGGAAGACGGCGAGACGCCCGAGGAGTGCGCCCGCCGCGAAATGACCGAGGAAACGGGCCTCACGCCCATGGATATGAGCTACCGCGGGGTGGTCATGTTCCGTTCCGACAGATGGCCGGACGAGGAGATGCACCTGTTCACCTGCAGGGAGTTTTCTGGAAAACTCATCCCCTGCGACGAAGGCGTGCTGGAGTGGGTGGCCAAATCGGAGGTGCCCCGCCTGCCCATATGGGAAGGCGACAAGATCTTCCTTAAGCTCCTCGCCGAAGACGCCCCATTTTTCCGGCTGAATTTACGGTATGAAGGAGAAAAGCTGGCCGAGTGGGAATTGGCATAGCCTTTGGCTGTCAGCTCTTCGAACGGCGGCAAACGGCCGCCTCTTCCCGTCATCGCGAGCCTCCGCCGGAGGCGCGGCGATCCGTTCCCAAACGATACCACGAAAAAACCGCCGTGTCGGCGGTTTTCCCATTCTCAGGCATAAGACGTTATGACATGCCGCTATTCCGGCTTGACCCACAGGGCGGGACGTACATAGTAGAGTTCGTTGCTGACAGGCCCGCCGGCCTCCGAGACCGAACCGTCATAATCCACAAACGCAGCGGCGGAAAATCCGAGACAGTCGTCATCTATGATCGACCTGAGCCACCAGCGGCAGCCGCCGTCCAGCACAGTCAGGCCTTTGGTCAAGGCACACCCGGTGGGACAGCATATCCTTGCAGTGTCGCTCATAAAGAACCTGTTCACTTCCGCTAAGCTGAGCAGAAATACTCTGTCGTCGGTGTCATTGCCGGGGTCATCGTCATATCCGATTTTTATGTCCGCCGTCACCCGCGACGTCAGCACCCTCGGTTTCTCGTTATCGCTGAACGCCGCATCGTAGAACTCACTGTTCAGCCAGTTTCGGATAGTTGAATGTTCCCAGGTTATATCCGTGGACTGCTCGTTGTATGCCTCCGCGTCAAGGGCATATTTGCTTATCAGCAGGCAGTCTCCTGCTTCGTTCTTATCAAGCACTATCCATTCTATAGGTTCAGCGCCGTTGGTCAGGTCATTGTCCTGTTCATATTCCCCATATAAGACAACACTTCCGACGGAATACGGTTTTATCTCTTCCGGAAACGCGCCGGGATTATAAGTGACCGCACAAGTTGAGCTTGAGCCGTCGTATTCAAGCCGCATCTCGCCTTCGCCCCGGGTCACAACCGCAAAATGCATATCGCCTCTGACAGCATAGCTTTCAAGCTCACAGCCGGTTTCGATAAGCCGTTTGATAAAACGGCTTATCTCAGTATAGCTGATATCATTGTATAGATATACCACAGAGCCGTCTTTAGTCCGGCTTTTTTCGTCCGCGTCCCTCCAAATCAGGGACAGCATGGAAGGCATTTCTGCACCCGCCGAACCGCTCGCAGAAGCGGGTGATCCTTCCGTAAATGCGATCAGCAGGATAGAAAACACCAGCACGGCGACAAGCGTTATAATGAGCTTTTTCATGTGGCGTCTCCTGAAATGGGTAGGCTTAAAACTGCGTCAGCAAGGTGACTCGTGGCAACACAGATGCGAACGCTCGCGCCCTAACAGTTATCAGCCGAACTCTTCCTCATGCTTCTTGAAGAACTCGTAGTACACCCGGGCGTTCTTAAGCTCCGTCCAGCTGTCCACTGTCTTTCCGCGGCTGTCCAGGTCGATTATCTTCGCCCCGGGCAGCGCCAGCAGAAACGGCGAGTGGGTGCTTACCACCAACTGATTCCCGCAGTATCTGACGCTCTCCTCCAGAAATTCCGCCAGTTTGACCTGGTTTTCAGGGCTCAAGCTGTTTTCGGGCTCGTCCAGCAGGCACAGGGTGTCCGGCTCGATTTTGCTCTGAAAGTACATGAGCGCGCTCTCGCCGTTACTGCGCTCCCGGACGGTCTTTTCGCTCTGCGCCTTCATGAACTTGCTTAACGTCTTGCCTCTCGCAAGGTTCAGTTTTTTGAGCTCCTCCAGGTCGTCTATCGACTTAAGCCGGAACTCTTCCGCCGTCTGCTTCCTCAGGCGGAAATACTCCTGTTCCAGCCCTTCCCGCCTTTGATACACGCCTTCGTTTACGGCGCGGATATCCAGCATCATGTCGAACACGTCGTCGCTGGTGATTATGCGGCTGCCCCGCGGCACGGCTTCCTCCAGAGATACGGCGCACCTTGCCACGAAATCCTCGAAAAAGCGGGACCGGTTATACGGGCTAACCCGTTCCAGCCGCAGTTTTTCGGCCATGACGTTGAGCGCCGTGCTCTTGCCGCTGCCGTTTCCGCCGTAAAGTATGGTAACGGGGCTGAAGAATATCTCGTCCAGCCCCGCTTTAGGCAGCACTCCGTATGGGTACACCGTCTGGTCATATGTAGTTTTCAGGTCGAACAGAAAGTCCGTCTCTGTTTCGTAACCCGGAAAATAAAAGGAACTCAGATATAGGCTCATATTGGTGAACGGTCAGTGATCGGTCGTATCACGATTCCAGCGACGTATCCTCCCTGTTCAGCTGCAGCTGCCACTGGGGTATGCCGCCCCTTCTCGTGGCGTCTTCCACCTGTGAGGCGTGCAGCGCGGACGCGGCGGTCTGGGCGGAAATGCGCTTGAGCAGCACCCTGACCGTGTTTTCCAGCGGGCTGTTTTCGGTGTAGTCCGCAGGCACGCAGTAGTCGCACCTCTCCTGCAAAAGCATGTTGTCCCCCAGGCTGCTGCCCCCTTCCGCATACACGGCTATGGAGGTGCCGCCCTTGGAGCGGGTCATCTTCATGCAGGGCACGTCGGTCAGCCCGTCCCCCACGTAGATCATGTTGGAAAACGGCACCCGGCGCTTGTATTCGGGAGTAAAACCGTTAAGGTCCCGGTCGTTTGTCATGTCCAGTATGCCCTTGTTGATGCGGAACAGGTGCTGGGTCTTCTCGGTATAGTTGACCGCGGTGGCGGGCCACAGGGCGATGCCGTCCTCCCCGTACACGAAAGACGCGGCGAACACGGCGGTGAACTCCTTTGCTATCTTGCTGCCGCCGATTATCTCCTTAAGGCCCGAAGAGATTATGTAGTGCTCCACCTTAAGGCCGTACTCCAGGCCTATGCCGTTCACCCTGCCGAACCAGCTTTCCACCCCTGGGAAGAACTCCACGGCCTCGCCCAGCTTCTCCAGCCCTTCACGGGTGAGCAGGCGGGTGCCGCCGGAACGCAGTTTCATGTTCAGCATGTACGCGAGCACGCTGTCCATGCCGTGCTTTAGCTGCAGCTGGCGGCACTCTCCCCAGAAGCTGGCGGGGTCTATGTTCAGCCCCGGCAGGAAGGAATACTCCTGCTGATCTCTGGGCGACAGCGTTTTGTCAAAGTCGTATATCAGCGCTGCAACGGGCATGTCGGGCATAAATCAGACCTCCTTTTTGAACAGGCGGCAAGTCTCCTCGTAAGCGTGTCTCTCAAACGCCGAATACATGTGTCCCCGGCGCATTGCTTCGTCAAAGTCCACCTGATAGCCGTCGAAATCCGGCCCGTCCACGCAGGCGAAACGGGTCACCCGGCCTTCGGGAGTGTTGACGGAAAGGCGGCAGCCCCCGCACATGCCGGTGCCGTCTATCATTATCGGGTTCATGCTCACGGTAACGGGCACGCCGAAGGGTTTGCAGGCGAGCACTGTGAACTTCATCATCACCAGCGGGCCGATGGCGACCACCTTGTCGAACGTCTCCCCGCCTTCCAGCAGCGCTTTCAGGGGCTGGGTCACGTTGCCCTTTTCCCCGTAGGAGCCGTCGTCGGTCATCACGATCAGCCTGTCGCAGCACTGCCTGAATTCCTCTTCGAGTATCACCAGGTCCTTCGTGCGGAAGCCGATGATGCCCGTCACTTTGCAGCCCCTCTGCTTGAGCGCCTTGGCTATGGGCCAGGCGATGGCACAGCCCACGCCGCCGCCCACTATGCAGGCGGAAGAAATGCCTTCCAGGTCCGTAGGCTCGCCCAGCGGGCCGGCAAAGTCGGGTATAAAATCCCCTTCGTTCAGCTGGTTGAGCTTGAAGGTGGTGGCGCCCACTATCTGGAAGATTATTGTCACCAGCCCCTTTTCGGGGTCGGTGCCCGCCACGGTCAGGGGGATGCGCTCCCCGTCTTCGTCCGCGCGCAGGATTATGAACTGACCGGGCTTCGCTTTGTTCGCCACCAGGGGCGCGCGCACGTCCATAAGGGTCACCGTGGGGTTCAATGCTGTCTTTCGGGCTATCTGGTACATGATCTGCTCCTCAGTCCACTAAATTTATCTTGTCCCGCTCAGGGAAAATATCGAATATGTTGCTCACGTCCCGGCCGCTCAGGGCAGGCTTGGGGGCGGCGGGAGTGTCCTGGGCGAGCACCAGCTTCATCGCCCGCCCGAACTCGCGGGACAGCTCCTTTTCTATGTCCGCGGTCTTGGTCTTTATGACCTCCCGCATGATCTCCCTTTCCCTGGGGAGGGATGCGACCACGCTGTCACCGTCGGTCTTTATGTATTTTATGCCGAACACCACGCCCCTGAAGCGGGGGAACGCCTTTTCGTAGGCGGCCAGGGCGCGGGCGAATTTCTCCCCGTCGCTGCTGGGGGCGGGCGGCGCTTCCGTCTGCGGCGCGGACGGCCCGGCATGCGCGGATGCCGCCGGAGCGGGCGCTTTCCCGGCGCCTTGAGGCGCGTCGGAAACGGCCACCGTGCCGCTTTTAAGCTGCTTTTCCAGCGCTTCCAGCCTTTCTGCGAGCCCTTCGGGGGTCTTTTCCCTGGACACGCGGGCCGCCCGCACCGCGCACATCTCTATCACGCTCCTGGGGCTGGCGGCGTAGCGCATGTCGCCTTCCGCCTTTATGAACAGGTCCATGGAGCGCAACAGCCGGTTGGTCTCAAACCTTTCTCCCTGCTCCATGAGCCGCTTCGCGGTCTCCGCGGTGACCTGGCAGATCTCTTCCGCGGCCTCGCCGGTTATCTGGGCGATAAGTATGTTCCTTAGATGCGCCGCGGTCTCCCGGGTGAACACCTGGGGATCGCGCCCGTCCTCCATGGCGGAGGCTATCAGCTTTAACGCGGTGTCCGCGTCCCTCGCCTCAAGCGCGTCGGTAAAGCGGAACATGAAGTCGTGGCCGTTGGAACCCAGCACGCGCCTGACCAGTTCCCCGTCCACCTCGCCGTCCGTGTAGCTTAAGCACATGTCCAGCAGGCTCAGCGCGTCCCTCATGCCGCCTTCCGCGGCGGACGCGATCTCCTCCACCGCGTCGGGCGTGGCCGTGCGGCCTATGCCCGCAAGCACCTCGCCGAGCCTGGCGGAGATGTTTTTGACGGAGATGCGCTTAAAGTCGAACCTCTGGCAGCGGCTGATCACCGTGGCGGGCAGTTTCTGGGGTTCCGTGGTGGCCAGTATGAACACCGCGTGGGCGGGCGGCTCCTCCAGCGTCTTTAAAAGGGCGTTGAACGCGCTGGCGGAGAGCATGTGCACCTCGTCCACTATATAAACCTTGTATTTACCCAGGGTGGGCGGATAGGCGATGCGGTCCCTTAACGCCCGCACCTCGTCTACGCCGTTGTTGGAGGCGGCGTCTATCTCCATCACGTCCAGGCTGCTTTCATCTTTCAGCCCCAGGCACACCCTGCACTCGCCGCAGGGTTCGCCGTTTACTGGATGCTCGCAGTTGAGCGCCCGGGCCAGCACTTTGGCGGTGGTGGTCTTGCCCGTGCCACGGCTGCCGCAGAACAGGTAGGCGTGGGAAATACGCCCGCTCTCCAGCTGGTTTATAAGGGTGGTGGTGATCCGCTCCTGCCCGTATATGTCCCTGAACTTTTCCGGCCGCCACGCCCGGTACAGCGCCTGATACTCGCTCATTTGTCCCTCTCTTTTACAGCCCGAACTCCTTTTTCATGGCCTCCGCCAGCAGTTCTCCCGCCAGACGGTGGCTCTGCCTTACGGGATGCAGCGGTTCCTTGGGCAGCCAGCCCTTTGTGGAAATGAAGTGCACGCAGCTTAAGCCGCAGTCAGTGTAAAACTCGTGCAGGTCATCCCAGTGCGCGCCGTTGAACGGCGTCAGTATCACTATCTGCGCCCCGGGCGCGCGGGAATGGATCAGTTCCACGTACTCTTTGTACCGCATCAGGAACTCGTCCTTAGGAGCGGCGAAGTCTTTGGTGCCGTGGTTGACTATGACGTAGTCCGGCGCTTCGCCCGTATACTCCACGTGCTCGAACACGTAAGGGTAGGTCAGCCCCGCCCTGGGCACCGCGCCGCAGCCCTCCCGGGTCAGCCCCGTGGCGCCGTACGCCTGGGACATGCAGCGGAAATCGAGTATCCCCGCCGCCACCTGGGGATAGGTGGCCAGGTTGTCGTCCTGATAGGGCCGGTTGAACTGGTCGATCTTATATGGAGGCACAGTGTCGTAATCCATGTCCAGCAGCACGCCCTCGGTTATGCTGTCGCCCAGCGCCTCCATGAGCGGGCGCGTGTCGGGCGGCAGTTCCCCCGCGCCTTCCGCGTCATAACCCAGGAAGCATACCGCCGCGGTCAGGGGCGAGTGCCAGCGGGAAAGCATCTCCATCGCGCCCTTGTAGAACACTTTCACCACGTGGACTCCTTCCCCGTCGGCTTCCACCGCGAGGTACCGGTCCAGGGGCACTTCCGCCCGGGCGCCTCCGTCCACCGATACCCACAGATGGGGCACGGGGCCGGTCATAAAGCGCATGTCGAACTTTAACAGCGCCCTTTCGCCCGTGAACGCAGCCTCGAAATAGCTTCCCGGGGCAGTGGCTGCGGTATATGCGGCGGTGGGTTTGTTGAAGATATGGTAATCCGTAACGTCGCTCTCAAGCCGGCTCCAGCGGCCGGTAAGGCGCACGGACGGGCTGTTCCACGGGATGAACATCGTATAAGCTTCCTCCATGATGGTTTTTCATATAGAGAGCATTGCGCTATGAACAAACTATATGCATTATTCAGTATCTTTCATCAAGATTACAGGAGAAGTCACTTCAATAATCCAACCGTCAAGTAACTCCATTTTACCAGTAACCTTCTGCTCATCTATGAGAATATAGTCATAAATCGTTGGGTAGTCGTAATAGTCTTCACAGAAATGATCCCAAACAGAAACACCAACTATATACTCTGAGTCTCTTTTCGATATTTGATATACTCCAGCCGGTATATCAGTACCTATGTGCCAAAGTCCTTCCGGTAGAATTATATCTTTTGTATCAGCATCTTCAGTCGGATTGTTTTCATCAATACTGGACGGCATTGATGGACAGAGATACTCATAAATATCAGTAAAGTTTAAGGTGTTTTCTATGGTAAAGTTATAAGTGCTAGTTTTATATTGTTGATCTTCAATGTAAAACTCTAATCGAAGACTGTTCTTCAACAAATCTATCATTTCGCCTTCTCGATCTTGATTGCTAAAGAATAATCGGTCACCACCGGGTTTAATATGAAGATAAAAAGTATATGTGTTATTTGAGTCAGCACGAACAAGCATCTTATATGATTTTTTCTCCGAAGAATATGGATTATTAACCCGATAGCTGCCATATTCATCCATTATTATTGCTACTGAATCTTTATCAATTAGGAACAAGACATTTAACGACGACGATGTTGTTGCACTGTTGCTAAATGTTCCTTGTATGTATTTTTTATTACGAATATACGCTTCATCAGTTGGAGTTTTAAAACTATCAACATAATATGCAATTTCCCACATGCCGAAATCATCAGACCTTTTCGCTTCATCTTTTTTACGTCTAGTAATCTCAGCATCAATCAAATTACGCAAATCTTCCAATGTTTCTGTGTCAAGTGCAAGAATGCTCTCAGTCAAGCTTGTCCCTTCTGCACATACTATTGGAATGAATAGACAAATCATTATAATAACGGCTAATAGCCTTTTCATGGTGCAACTCCTTCTTTCTTCGAGTTTTCCATTGGTGGTGGTGTAGCCGCTTCTAACAGTTAACAGCTAACAACTTCCCATTTGTATTATACCATAAACGTTTCACGAAAAAAAGGGGCAAAATATCACGTTTTCGGCTCCGCCAGCGACGCGGGGCGCTCAATCGTCTCTGCCTTGAGCAGCGTTTTCACGGTGGGCGCGGAGGGATTTTCCATGCGCCTTAACACCGCCCGGGCAGCGGTCTCGCCTATGCCGCGGAAGTCCTGCCTTACGGAAGCAAAGCTCTCCCCGGGTATCGCCTCGTACCAGCAGTCGTCAAAGCCGATCACGCTCACGTCGCCCGGCACGTCCAGTCCCGCGTTCCTGAGCCTTTGTATCGTGCGCGCCGCCACCCGGTCGCTCACGCAGAACAGCCCCGTTACGCCCCTGTCTTTTACCAGCCGCATCAGCTCGTCCCCGTCTTTCCAGTTGATCACCCGCGCCTCGGCTCCCGCGTCCCGCGTCCCGTCCAGAAAGCCCATGACCCTTTCCTTCTCGCTGGACAGGAAGTCCAGATTGGTCACCGCGGCCAGGCGGGTGTGCCCCCGCGACGTCAGCGCACGGCATGCCCCGCGTCCGCCCTCCAGGTTGTCTATGCCCACGTACTCCACCGGGCGGCCGTGGGGATAGCGGTCTATCATCACGAAGGGCACGCCCCGCCTTTCCAAATATTCGCAGCAGCGGATGTCTTCGTCCGGGTCGAAGGGGTAAATGAGTATGCCTTCCGCCCCCGCGCCCAGCAGCCGGTCTATGACCTCCGTTTTAAGAGGACCGCTGGTCACGTCCCACTCCACCAGCAGCTTGTAGCCCCGGGCGGAGATCACGTCCATCACCCCCGCGATTATGCGCGTGATGGACACGGCGGCGTTGTTGTCGTGGCTGAGCAGGAAGGCGATTACCCGCTCCGCGGAGCGGGGCTTCTTTTCCGGCGCCTTCACGAAGCTGCCCCGTCCCCGCACGCGCTTTATCACGCCGTCCTGCTTAAGTTCCGCCATCGCCCGGCGCACGGTGATCAGGCTCACGCCGTATTCCCGGGCCAGGTCGTCCTCCCCGGGCAGGGGATCGTCCGGATTCAGGGCTCCGGACTGTATCTGTTTGAGTATCGTCTGGTGGATTATCTCGTACTTGGGCGTCATGCTTCCATCTCCTTTTATGCCAGTATACTACATATGCCGCCCGGACGCAATATATACTTTATACAAAGTTTTATATATGTTATTAGCGTTTTCATAACGTTTCTTCGGGCCGCAACATATATTTACGCTTGATTCGCACTTCACCGCAGTATAGAATATTTGTTGAGGAAGGGGCGGCAAGCTCCGCTCCACAAACAATACAGGAGGTAATCCCATGAAAAAGCTTCTTAGCCTGGCCCTGTGCCTGATGCTCGCGCTGACCTGCGTGGCAGTCGCGGACGCAAGCATAGTGACCGCCTCCGGCTTCCCGGTAGTGACCGAGCCCATCAAGCTCACCGTCATGGCCAGCCAGTCCGCCGTGCAGCCCGACTTCAGCGAGATGTACATCATCCCCCGTTACGACGAGATGACCGGCATCACCGTGGAATGGCAGTGCGTATCCAGCAAGGTGCGCTCCGAGAAAGTCTCCAACGCCATTTCCTCCGACGACCTGCCCGACATTTTCTTCAAGTGCAACATCTCCGCCGCCAACCTGCAGAAGTACGGCAAGGCCGGCAGCATCATCGACCTGGCTCCCTATCTTGAGGAGTACGCCCCCAACTTCCTGGCCTATGCCCAGCAGAATCCGGACGTGCTGGCCGCCGTATCTACCCCCGACGGACAGATCTACTCCCTGCCCATGGTAGCCGACGCTCCCGCCACCCGTATGGCCAAGAAACTGTACTACAACACCGAGTGGATGGAGAAGCTGGGCCTGAGCGAGCCCGAGACCCTGGATGAGCTGTATGACCTGCTCTACGCCATGCGCTACGGCGATCCCAACGGCAACGGCGAAGTGGACGAAGTGCCCATGAGCGAGACCACCTCCACCCTGTTCCAGATCTTCGGCGGTCTGTTCGGCGCCCAGAACAGAGGCACCCACTCCACCGAGTACGACATCGATCCCGAGACCGGCAAGGTCCGCCACATCAAGACCAGCGACGCGTTCCGCGAGTGCCTTGAGTTCATGAACAAGTGCTACAAGGACGGCCTTATCGACCAGGAGTGCATCACCGCCAACGACGAGCACATCAAGGGCCTGGCCGCCCAGGACCGCCTCGGCATCTACTTCGCCACCAACCTGGCCCTGCTGGCTGCCGATGACGCCGCGAAGTTCGTGCCCGCCACCCGCTGGGTCGACGGCGCCATCTGGACCGTCATGCGTTCCCACCTGCACTCCGTAGGCGCCTTCGTGGTGACCAAGAAGTGCGAGAACATCGAAGCGGCCCTCAGGTGGGTAGACTACTTCTACACTCCCGAAGGAGTCATCTTCTATCACTTCGGCGACAAGGACATCACCTACGTCGAGAACGAGGACGGCAGCCTGTCCTACGCAGCCAAGTACCTGGATCAGATCACCGGCGACGTGAGCTACGACGAAGTGGCGTCCCAGGTCAGCCCCTGCATGGGCGGCAACAACCCCTCCATCATGGCTTACCCCGGCTACTCCGGCATGGAAGTCACTCCCATCCCCATGGCCAGCGCAGCCGCGCTGCTGCCCTACACCTCCGACGTCATCTGGCCTATCTTCACCTACACCGATGAGGAGCTGGCCGTGGTCAACAAGGAAGGCAGCGACCTGAACAGCTACACCAAGCAGACCTGCACCGAGTTCCTCACCGGCGAGCGCGAACTCACCGACGAGGAGTGGAATGCCTATGTCGCCCAGTGCGACGAGATCGGCCGCGGCAAGATGCTTGAGACCATGGAGAGCGTCATTGACCGTGTAGAGACCGTCATAGGCGCCAGGTAATATCCCTTATGCGGCGCGGCGAAGCGTTTTCGCCGCGCCCTTCTTAACTGACTCGCGCGGAATGAGCGAGAGCCGGAAAGGCGGTGGAAGCATGCAGAAAAGACTAATCACCCGGTCGGTAAGGAAGTATTGGGACCTGTACCTGATACTTCTGCCCACGGTGGTCTACTTCATAATATTCAAGTACCTGCCCATGGTGGGGCTCACCATGGCGTTCAACGACTATATGCCGAACCTCGGCTATTTCGCCAGCCCATACGTGGGTCTGGGCTTCTTCTACCGCTTTTTCAGCTCCTACTTTTCCCTTACGATCATATTCAACACCCTTATCCTGTCGGCGCTGAATCTGCTGTTCACGTTCCCCCTGCCCATAGTGCTCGCGCTGCTGCTCAACGAGATGCGCACCAAGGGCTACAAAAAGCTGATCCAGACGGTCACTTACGCCCCCCACTTTTTAAGCACCGTGGTCGTAGTCGGCATGATAACCGCTTTCTGCTCCCCCAGCTCGGGCGTGGTGAACGACATAATCAAGTTTTTCGGCGGCGAGCCCATATACTTTATGGCAAAAAGGGAATGGTTCCGTCCCCTGTACATAATCTCCGAGGTGTGGTCCACCATGGGCTGGAACAGCATCATCTTCCTGTCCGCCCTGACGGGCATAGACCAGCAGATGTACGAAGCCGCCAAGATAGACGGTGCCAGCCGCCTGCAGACGCTTAACCGCATCACCTTCCCCTCCATACTGCCCACCGTGTCCATAATGCTGATAATCAACTGCGGACACGTGATGAGCCTGGGCTTCGAAAAGGTGTACCTGATGCAGACGGACCTGAACCTGGACGTGTCCCGCGTTATATCCACCTACGTATACGAACAGGGCATATTGAAGACCGAGACCTCCTACTCGACCGCCATAGGACTTATGAACTCGGTGGTCAACTTCATACTGGTGGTAACGGTGAACGCCATATCCCGCAAGGTCGGGGAGGTGAGCTTATGGTAAAGGACGAAAGACTTTCCCGGTCACGCGGCATCCGGGACTCCCGGGGCGACCGCGTGTTCGCCGCGGTAGTGTACATACTGGTGACGCTGATCCTCATCCTGGTGTCCTATCCCCTCATCTATGTGGTGTCCGCCTCCGTTTCCAACCCCCTGGACATAATCACAGGCAAGCTCATACTCTTCCCCCGGGAACTGTCCGTCCGGGCGTACCAGGCGGTGTTCCGCAGCAAGGACCTGCTTACGGGCTATAAGAACACCGTCATCTACGCCGTTGCCGGCACCGCAATAAACATAGTCCTCACCACCACCGGCGCCTACGCCCTGAGCCGCAAGGACATGTGGGGGCGCACCGCCGTGACGTTTATGATCTCCTTCACCATGTTCTTCGGCGGCGGCATGATCCCCACTTACATAGTGGTCAAGAACCTGGGGCTGCTCAACTCCTTCTGGGTAATGGTGCTGCCCGGCGCGATCAGCGCCACCAACCTGCTGATAATGCGCAACTACTTCGCCAACTCCGTGCCCCAGGAGATAATCGAAGCCGCGTACATGGACGGCTGCTCCAACGTGGGCACGCTGATAAGGGTAGTGCTGCCCACCTCCATGAGCATAGTGGCGGTCATGGTCATATTCTACCTGGTGGGCCACTGGAACAGCTACTTCTCCGCCCTGCTCTACTTAAGCACCCGCTCGAAGTACACCCTGCAGGTGTTCTTAAGGGAGATACTGATTAAGAACGACTACGGCGACATGGGCACCGGCGGCGAAGCCTCCTCCGTGGAGATGACGCTTCTGTACGAGTCGCTCAAGTTCGCGGTCATAGTAGTCTCCACCCTGCCCATGATGCTGTTCTACCCCTTCATGCAGAGATATTTCGTCAAAGGCGTCATGATGGGGTCCATCAAAGGTTAACGACCAATCCAAACGCGCGGCGCAAGCTGTCGCTCAGGAGGCAAAAATGTCCACCTTTTATCAACTTGAAACTGATTTCCGCTATGTAAACTGCGGCATGTGCTGGGTCCTGAAACTGGACGACGGCACCCTTGTGGTGGAGGACGGCGGCTTCTTCGCCCCCGGTCAGGCGGAGGCGCTGCACGACTTCTTCGCGTCCGTGTGTCCCGGAGGCATCCGCATCCGCGCCTGGCTGTTCTCCCACGCCCACCAGGACCACATCGGCGCCTTCATAAACTACGTGCGCATGTACCCGGACACGGTGATAGACGAAGTGCGCTATTCCTTCCAGCCCTACGACTTCACGGGCGTGGACGATTTCTGGCAGGATAGCGACCCCGCCACTTTCCGGGAATTCTACACGGTGCTCAGGGAGCTGCCCCCGTCCACGCGGATACTGGAGCTGGAAACGGGCGACGTCTTAAAGTACGGCGAAGCCGAAATCGAAGTTCTTTACACCTATAAAGACGCGAAAGAGCCCATCACCAACTTTAACGACAACTCCGCCGTGCTGATGCTGAAAGTCAAGGGCACCCGCTTCTTCCTGCCCGGAGACGCCGCAAAGGTGGCCGCCCTGTCGCTTCTGGAAAAACCGGAGAAACTGGTCTGCGACTTCACCCAGGTCGCCCACCACGGTTTCAACGGCCTGCCTGCAGAGGTCTACGCCGCGAACAGGGCCGCTTATTCCATCTGGCCCATGCCTCACTACGAGTGGGACCGCAATCTGCCGCGTCCCGCCAACACGTTCGTAGCCGAAAACACCAAAGTCATCACCTGCGCGGACGGCACGCTTGAGATCCCCCTGCCCTTTGCGGGAGAATACAAAATCCTGCCCCGGGTGTTCCCCGAGGCGGACGAAAACAACCCCCTGTACATCACCGCCAAGATCACTAACCCCGTGCTCAAGTTCAATTAACAACGTACAACAGAGGCGGCGCAGATTGCGCCGCCTCTGTTTTTTATCCGCCTTTAACAAAGAGCGGATTCTTCCCGCCTTTTTGACCGCCCGCGCGTATCTTGATCTGTGATCGCCCAAGTAACTAACGGGAGCCTGCATGAGCGCGGACTCCTTTTTTGATGCCCGCCGCGAACGAAGCACAGAAAAGGCGCCCCGAAGGGCGCCTGTAAAAGCGGTCGGTTCAAAAGCGGATCACAGTCCCAGCTCGGACGCGTACTCGTCCAGTTCTTTCCGGTTGCCGTACACGAAGTGGTCGGGCTTGATCTCGCTCCACACGGGCTTGTCCACGGAGTAGTCGTGCACCGAGGAATCGTACACCAGCAGCGACTTCACCCTTTCCACGTAGGGATTGGGGTTGGGCACTGCGGACAGGAGCGCCTTGGTGTAGGGATGCAGCGGGTGGGCGAACAGTTCCTCCGCCTCCGCCAGCTCCACTATCTGGCCCTTGTGGATGACCGCGATGCGGTCGGAAATGAAGCGTACAACGCTCAGGTCGTGGGCGATGAACAGGTAGGTCAGGCCTCTCTGCTTTTTGAGCTCGTTGAGCAGGTTGAGCACCTGGGCCCTTATGGACACGTCCAGCGCGCTGATGGGCTCGTCCGCCACGATGAACTCGGGCTGCATGATCAGGGAGCGGGCGATGCCGATGCGCTGCCTCTGGCCGCCGGAAAACTCGTGCGGGAAGCGGCTGGAGAACTCGCTCAGCAGACCGACTTCTTCCAGTGCCTTCTGCACCTTGTCCTGACGGTCGCGCTCGTTCTTGTACAGGTGATAGTTGATCAGGCCTTCGGACACGATGTAGTCCACCTTGGCGCGCTCGTTCAGGGACGCCATGGGATCCTGGAAGATCATCTGCAGGGAGCGGATCACCTTGGTGTCCATTTCCTTGGAGATCTTGCCGCTGATGCGCTCGCCCTTGAACAGTATCTCGCCCTTGGTTATGGGGTTGATGCGCACGATGGCGCGGCCGATGGTGGTCTTGCCGCTGCCGCTCTCACCCACCAGAGCGAACGTCTCGCCCTTGTAGATCTCGAAATTCACGTCGTTTACCGCCACGAACTTCTTGCGCCCGCTGCCGAAAGTGACCTGCAGGTCCTTGACCTCAAGCAGCGTCTCGCGGTTGGGATCCAGGTGCGGATGGTAAGCGTTGGGGTCCGTGCCCGTAGGCTTGGCAAGCTCGCTCAAACGCTCTATGGCCTTAGGCTGCTCCACCTTGGGGGCGCGGGGGTCGCGCAGCCACGCCTTTACGTTGTGCGTAGCGGTGACCTCGTACATGGGAGGCTCTTCTATATAGTCTATGTTCAGGGCGTACCTGTTGCGGGGGGCGAAGGCGTCGCCCTTTATCTTGTTGAACAGGTTGGGAGGCGTGCCGTCGATGGCGGGAAGCTTTTCGCCCTTAACGCCCAGCTGGGGCAGCGCGGAGAGCAGCGCCCAAGTGTAAGGATGCTTGGGATCGAAGAACACTTCGTTGGCCATGCCGATCTCGATCACCTGTCCGCCGTACATGACCGCCACGCGGTCCGCCACGTTGGCGACCACGCCCAGGTCGTGGGTGATGTAGATGATGGTCATGTTCTGCTCACGCTGCAGGCGGCGGATCAGGTCCAGGATCTGGGCCTGTATGGTCACGTCCAGAGCGGTGGTGGGCTCGTCGCAGATCAGTATCTGGGGACGGCAGGCCACGGCGATAGCTATGACGACCCTCTGGCGCATGCCGCCGGAGAACTCGTGGGGATACTGCTTGTAGCGCCTCTCGGGCTCGGGGATGCCCACGGCTTTCAGGATGCGGATGACTTCCGCCTTGGCTTCCTTGCCCTTTATGCCCTGATGCAGCTCCACGGATTCCTGGATCTGCTTGCCTATGGACTTGAGGGGGTTAAGGCTGGTCATGGGGTCCTGGGTGACCATGGCGATCTTGCGGCCGCGGATGCGCAGCCAGTCCTTTTCGGTGAACTGCGCCAGGTCCTCGCCCTGGTACATTATGGAACCGCCGGTGATGGAACCGTTTTTGTCCAGCATGCCCACGAAGCACTTGGTGAACACGCTCTTGCCGCTGCCGCTCTCGCCCACTATCGCGAGGGTCTCGCCCTCGTACAGGTCCAGAGAAGCGCCGCGGATGGCGGTCAGCTTGTTGCCGCGCAGGGAGAAGGTAACTTCCAGATCCTTGGCGGAGAGCAGGGGCGTCTGAGAAAGCACCTGTCTGGCGCGGGCGTCAAAATCGACAGCCTGCACATTTGCCTGACTCATTATCTATGCCCTCCTTACACGTGATTGCGGGGGTCGCAGGCGTCCGAGAACGCGTTGCCCACCAGATAGAAGGTGACGGTGATGATAGACACTATCACCGCGGGGAATACCAGCATATGCGGGAAGCGCAGGAAGCTGTCCCTGGCGTTTTTGAGCAGAATGCCCAGGGAATACTCCTCGCTGATGAGACCCAGATAGGAAAGCGTGGTCTCGTAGGCTATGGTGCCGGGGATCGCCAGGGTGAGCCTTAACACTATAACGGAGATCAGGTACGGGAAGATGTTCCTGAACAGCACCCTCCACAGCTTGGTGCCCAGGCAGCGGGAGGCCAGGTTGTATTCCCTGTCGCGGTACATGAACACCAGGTTCCTGACGTTCCTTGCCGTGCCCAGCCAGCCGAAGGCGATCATCGTCACCGCCATTATGCCCAGCGACTGGCCCACCATAAGGGCTATCAGGGTCATGTATATGATGGTGGGAACGTTGTCGATCAGGTTATAAAGCTCGGTAAAGAAGCGGTCCAGCTTCCTTACGTAGCCCCACACCAGGCCTATCACCGTGCCGGCGATTATCTGGCCCACCGCCACGATGGCGGCCAGCGCCAGGGATACGCGGGTGGCGTACCAGGTGATCACCCAGTAATCCTTGCCCGCCTGGGTGGTGCCGAACCAGTGCTCGGAGGAGGGCAGCAGGAATATGGACTTGTTATCCTGCTCCAGGGTGGCCACGGAGTACGGGCTTATGGATTCCGCCACGAAGGTGAATATGAACAGGAGTATGAACACTATGCTCATCACTATGGCGGGCTTGTTCTTGATGAAGTTCTGCCACACGCTCTTCCAGTAGCTGTAATTGCTGTAGCCGGTGCGCTCCGCGTCCTGCGGGCGGTACTCGGCGAACTCGAACAGCTGATCTTCGGGCATGGAGCTGCGGGCGCCCAGATAGGCTCTGCCGTAGGGGCGTTCCTTCTTGGGTTCCTTGTCGACGGCGGAGTAATCCACGTCTAATTTTACGACCGGCTGCTCCAGCTCCTGCACTGTCTTGCGCCTTTGCTGTTTCTTCTTGGCCATCAGCGTGCATCTCCTTTCCGTATAAGACTGATACGCGGGTCGATCAGACACATCAGTATGTCGCCCAGGAACACGCCTATCACGCCCAGTATGGCGTAGAACATGACTATGGCCTGCACGAGGTTAAGGTCGTATCTTGGGATCGCCGTGGACAGCATCGGGCCCATGCCGGGGATGGAGAAGAAGCTCTCCACCAGCAGGCTGCCGCCCACCGTGAACACTATGGAGTAGGGCAGGTACTGGGCCAGAGGCACGAAGGCGTTTTTGAGCACGTGCCTGAACATGACCGCGGTGGTGCTCATGCCCTTCAATTTCGCCAGGCGGATGTAGTCCTTGTTCAGCTCATCCACCATGTAGCGGCGCATCCACAGCATGTAGCCTGCCGTGCTGCCCAGCGCCAGACAGGCGACGGGCAGTATCAGGGAGTTGACCGGCTCGCGGGCTTTGTACACCGCGGGCAGCCCCAGCACCTTGTTGCCCAGTATGAGCAGCAGGGAGTAGCTGACCAGGTGGGGCACCGCGTTTACGAACACGGTGTAGCCTATGCCCACGCGGTCAAGCAGGCCGTCTTTCCGGCGGGCCTGCAGCACGCCCAGCACCACGCCCAGTACCAGGGATATAGCCAGGGACGTCAGACCTATCTGCATTGACACGGACATCTTTTCGGCTATGACCTTCTGCACCGGCTGGCCGGCGGCCACTCGGCGCGACATGCCCAGGTTGAACGCCCACTGGGTCTTCTGGCCCTTGGACAATTCGATGTTTTCGCCCCGAAGTTTCATGCCGATGTACTGATCCAGGGCGTAGGCTCTCACCACGCTCTTGCCCTTAAGGACCTGGAACTGGATCATGTTGCGGTAGAAATTGCCCAGCTGCACCAGCGGGGGATCCAGCAGGCCTTCGGCCTCCAGGCGCTCGTTTTTCTGCTCGTCGGTGAACTTCATCAGCTCGTCCTCGCGGAAGTAGTAGTCCGTGGGCAGCAGCCTCATGAGCAGGAACACGATCGACACGATCAGGAGCACCGTTATCAGCGATTGCAGCAGACGCTTCACACAGTATTTAAGCATCTTTTCGCCTCCTGTATTTAATAGAAAAGGACGACGGGCGTTCCTTTCGGATCACTCCGTCATCCGAAACAGTCTTGTTTTCGTCACCGCACACTGCCGCCCGGCGTATGTCCCCCGGACGCCGGTGCGCGGTGTCAAACGAAACGCGTATGTGCCCGGGCAGCCCGCAAGGGGCTGCCCGGCGCACGGTAAAGGCTTAAGCCTTCACTGATCGCGGAAACGGAACTTACTTGGCCAGTTCGGCGGTGGTGAAGCCGGCGTCGTTGGTCTTGTAGTTCACGTAGCGGTAGGTCATCATGCCGTAAGCGCAGTATACCTGAGAATACGGATCGACCTTGCTCAGCATCCAGCCCACGTTGTAGTAGCAGGGGATGACCAGAGCGTGCTGGATCATGTAAGCCTCAGCGTCGGCGAACATGGTGTAACGGGCGTCCAGGTCGGCGTTCTCGGCCTTGGCCTTGTTGACCAGTTCGGTGAACTCCTTGTAGGTCGCGATCAGCATCTCGTCGGAAGCTTCGTTGATCTTGGAGTAGTACTGAGAATAGTAGGCGTTGTCGTCGCCGTAGGTCTCCTGGCCCAGGAAGTTGACGGGATCACCGAAGTCGGCGCCCCAGCCATTGATCACGAAGCTGTAGAGGCTGGGATTGCGCACTTCCTGCGCGAGGGAGGAGATGTAGGTGTTGATCTCAAGGTCGATGATCTCGCCCAGGGTGCTCTCGATGCACTTCTCGAGCACTTCGGCGGAGTCGCGGGCGGTCTGGTTGCCGGCGACGATCCAGTAAGCGGTCTTCACGGGCAGCTCAACGCCGGCGGCGGTCAGCTCTTCCTTGGCGGCGGTTACGTAAGCGGCAGCCTTCTCCGCGTCGAAGCGGTTGTAGACGCTGGGATCGTAGTCCAGGCCGATCTTCTCGCGCACCACTGCGGTGTAGTCGCGGCCGTCAGACAGGGCGGACACACCGTTGGCGGTGTAGCAGTAGTTCTCGCAGGACAGGGGGTTGATGAAGTTGGTCCTGGCCAGCCAGTCGGTCAGGTCGATGCCGTAGTACATGGCAAGACGGAAGTTCTCGTTGGCAACGGCAGTGTTCCAAGCCACGTCTTCATTGCCTTCGGCATCCTTCTTGTGGTAGTTCAGGTGCATCTGATATGAATACTTGGTGGGACGGGCTTCGATGAGGTAGTCATGGAAGGGATCGTCCGGGTTGTTGTAGATGGACACCAGGTTGGCCTGGTTCAGGGACACGTTGTCGATGTCGCCCGCTTCGTAGAGCAGGAAGGCCTGGTCGGCAGACTCGACCATCTGGACCTTAACGGTCTCGAACAGCTCGTCGTCGGGATTGTAGTACAGGGGGTTGGCGGTCAGGATCTTGTAGGAACGATCGATGAACTCGCTTACGTAGTAGGGGCCGTTGTACCACAGTGTATCATAA
>JAIKYG010000107.1:0-3912 GCA_024683475.1 Clostridiales bacterium
GGCGCATGAGCGTGGCCGAGTCTATCGACTCGGTGTAGCCCTCCGCGCGCGCGCGCAGATGCGCCGCGTAAATCTCGTGCAGGTAAAAGCACTGCGGCGCGCGCACGAGGCGCGCGTTTTTGCGGTCTATCACCGCGTCTATATTCCCGTTTTCGTATGTGGTCATTATGGTTTCGATGGCGGGCGAGACGGTTATCGCACTGCCGTTTTCGCGCGCGCAGCTTACGCACGCCTCTACCGTCTGCGCGTCTATAAGCGGGCGCACGCCGTCGTGAATCAAAACCACCGTATCCGTGTCGCCCTGCGTTTCGGCATAAATCTTCTGAAGCCCCAGAAATATGCTTTCCTGTCCCGTCGCGCCGCCCGGGATGACCATGTCGGCCTTGCTTATATCGTAGCGCGAAAGCAGCCCCTTAAGATAGTCGATTTTTTCCTCAAGACATACCACGCAGATGCAGTCTATCAGCGGACTGAGCTGAAAATATTCAAGCGTATGGATGATTACGGGCTTGCCTGACAGCACCAAAAACTGCTTGGGCACAGACGCGGAGGACAGCCTGCTGCCCGTGCCGCCCGCAAAAATAAGAGCAATGTTTTTCACCGCGCGGTCCTCCGAGTAAATACTTACCTATTGTCGCATATTATAACAGATATTCGCGCTGAATGCAATAAAATCCAACAAAAAAGCACCCTCCAGCATGGGAGAGCGCTCAGATAGGTTGTTGTATTCTATGGTTTGATTACTATGACAGGGCGAACACCCATTTCTTTGTCAGTGACTGGATAACCGTCAATGTTTATGTAGCCGTTCCCTCTTATGCAGGATGCGTCCTTCGAGCTAAAACCCGGTGTACGAAGCCACCACACGCATACAGAGTAAGAGATTCTGTAAAAGAGTTCAGCTCGCGCATTCGCATAAGCTGTAACAGTACATATTCTTTCATTCTCATTCGAAAAATACTTTTTTGCTTCATCTAAACTTAACAGCCACACTTTGTCTTCAGTGCTTTTGCCGCCATCGACATGGTAAGTAGGGTTATCATTGTTTACATTTATGACTGTAACTATCTTTGCTCGATCGCTAGTACGGAACGCAGAATAATAGAATTCTTCGTTCAGACACTTACGTAAAGTAGATGTCTCCCATGTCACATTTGTATTAGATGTATTATATTGCCTCATCTCAAGTGCTTTTTCGCTTATAAGAACCAGACTGCCATCATTGCGCTTTTCCA
Source organism: Clostridiales bacterium (assembly GCA_024683475.1). Classification (GTDB taxonomy): domain Bacteria; phylum Bacillota; class Clostridia; order Christensenellales; family Aristaeellaceae; genus RUG14130. The sequence goes on from JAIKYG010000107.1 coordinate 1,236, forward strand.
GAATGAGCCATACGATCGCTTCCTTGCCGTTTCCTGTGTTGTTATCCTGCTCGTAGCTGCCGAAAGTCATCGTGCCTAATGTGGGTCTCGGCGTAGGCTTTGGAGTCGGAGTAGGTGTCGGTGTGGGCGTCGGCGTCGGTGTGGGCGTCGGCGTCGGTGTGGGCGTCGGTGTCGGTTTTGGGGTCGGCGTCGGTGTGGGCTTGGGCGTAGGCGCGGGCAGTTTTTCGCCCGTGAGCAGCTGCGGCTGGGTCTGAATGCTGCCAACTACTGCGCTTACGCGGAAATCGTAGGCTGTCGAATGCGAAAGACCGGAAATCAGCGTGCTTGTACCGTTTACCGTTTTGCTTGTCCAAGTCGAGCCGCTGCTGAGCTTGTATTCCACTATATAGCTGTCTGCTCGATTCGCCGCGTTCCATTTGAGGGTCACGCTCCCGGCGGCGGTGCGTCCGCTTACGCGCAGTTCGGTCACGGCGCCGGGATTGTCATGCTCGTCGTGCGGAACGTAGCCCAGATACTGAACTATCCAGTTCATACGCGCGTCCGCGTCGTCGTTGTAATTGTGGCTTTGCTTGTAGTAAAAATACGCGCCCGCGAAATCCTCCGCGTTCAGCGCCGCCGTCGCGGCTTCGTAGGCGTCCTTGTCACCAGTGGTCAGTATCGAACGCAGGCGTATCTGCGCATCGAAAAACGAGCCCAGCGATCTGTACGCTTCACCCGCGGCGGAAATATCGCCGTTATATTCCGCCTTGCGCGCCTCGTAATACTGTTTGAGCCTGCTGACCGCGCCGATAGGACTGTCTTCCAAATTCTTTTCGATATAGCGTTCAAAATCGCCGTTGCCGGCCAGCAGATCCAGCTCTATGCGGGAGCCGTAGCCGAAATCGGAATCCGCTATATACGCAAGCACCAAGGCGTAGCTTGCAAATTCACGGCTTTTCTGGTAGCCGCCCAGCTCCTCAAACTGCTTCTTTATTGAAGTTATCTGCACGATGTTGTCTACGGCGTTTGAGAGATACAATTCCAGCTCTTTAACCGTGTTTGCGTACAGATTCTCCTTCTGTGCCGTGGTCATAACACCCGGATCAGCGCTTGCCGAAAAGGCGAGCAGCACAACCAGCACAAGCGCCGTTATCTTACGCATAAGCTTACACATAAACATCTCTCCCGTTATCGTTATAAGTATATTCTATCACAGTTAACGCTCAGCGGCAATACTCAGGAGAAAAAACGTATATTCGCGGTGAACGGTATTGCCGCGCCGGGTCTGCGCGTGAGCGGCCGCTCAGTTTATATTCTCAAACATATCGTTTCTGAGTTCGTCCGTACCTACAGTCGTGTACGCAAGCCCGAACAGCGCGTTGTAATAGGTTTTGCCCATATCCATGTTCCATCTCGCGCTCTGCGTGGAGTAGCAGTCGAAGGCGAGGTACGCGGTGTCTATCGCGCTGAGCCCGCGCATGCCGCTGCCCGGCGCGTACCAGTTCATCACTATGCGGTTTTCCGGATACAGGTGCAGATACAGCTTTTTCACCTGCCAGGTGCCGTACTGCCCGGCAGAAGCCGGATCGTAAGCGGGGTCTGCGGCGGCGCTCATCGCCTCGCGCATAAGCGCGGCGGTAAGCCTGTGCTGATTGTGCCCGTATTCGCCCTCGAGATCGTGCGATACGACGACCTCCGGCTTATAGCGCCTTATAGCGCGCACTACGCAGAGCAGTCCCTCGTCGCCCCAGACCTGTTTAGTCTCCTCATAGCTCGGTATGCCTCTGTCCTTCAGGTCGCAGAACATGGGATGATACTGCACGCCGTTATAATAGCAGGCGTTTAACGCCTCCGTGCGCCTGACCCAAGACGCGGATGTCATATACACGACCCCGACGGTCCTGCCCGCGTTCACGTAATACGGGATCACTCCGCCGAACCAGAGCACCTCGTCGTCCGGGTGCGCGGAGAACACCAGCATGTCCGTCTTTTCCGGCAGAGGTCTAAAATCCTGATACTCGGTATCGCTCAGTCCGTACAGGCTTATTTCCGTTATCCCGCTGCCGGGCTGCACGTATATCGTCACCTTTTCTGTGTGCGCAGGCACAGAATAGGTGCAGCGGTACAAAGGCGTGCCGGTATCCGTGGTTTCGGTGCCGAGCGTATTCCCGTCCGCGTCCAGATACGTGATGACAAATTCCGGCGACGCCGTAAGCCACGAAACAGTCATACGGCTTATCGGTTCAGCTGCCGAAAACGTGAGCGTGTCGTGATTGCCCGCCGAATACCAGTGCGTTACGAAGCTGCCGTCAAACGCCTCGCGTCCGTTCGTATTGACGCGCGTACGCTCGTTTATCGAAGCTGCGGCTCTGAAACCCGCCTGCGCGCAAACCGTCTGCGTAAGCACGCGTTTTTCAATCCCGCCCGACGTAAGCCAGATGCTCAGTTTGTAATACGAAAGGCTTCTCTCCCGCGGAAAGCGCAGCTGTCTGACTGCGTCCGCCGCGCGCACGCGGTCTGCGCCCTTCGCGTCAAAGCTGCATGACGAAAGCGCCTCGCCGCCATCCAGACTGCAGAGTTCGCTCCTAACGCATCCGATCGGGCTCTCGCTCAGAAACCAGCCGCTCGCTTTCAAATAATCGCCCGGCCTGCCGAAGCCCGTTATGCACACGCTGTCTGAGCTGACGCCGTGCGTATA
>JAIKYG010000005.1:0-2807 GCA_024683475.1 Clostridiales bacterium
AATACGATCTTCATGCACTCGTAGGGCGAATGCGCGGTCAGGGAATAGCTGACCACCGCGCCCTTGGAATAGCGGATGTTCAGCGATACGCTGTCCTCTATGTCGATAACGCTTGAGAACAGGCAGCGGTCGCGTATATAGCCGTCTGCGGACTCGCAGTCCTTGTACAGAAATTTAAGTCTGCCGCCGTCCTCGGTGTCGATGTCCTGATAGAATTCGCATTCCTTTTTATACGGGCAGGTCAGGCAGCGTTCGCCGTGCGGCCGCCGGTCGTCGCCGTAAAAGCGGCGGGTGCCGAAGGCGTTTACGCGCAGCGGCTCGTCGTCCAGATACCAGTTCAGCAGATCGAAATGATGCGTGCACTTGTGTATGAGCAGGGAGCCGGAATTCGCGCGTATGGAATGCCAGCGGCGGAAGTAGTCCGCCCCGTGGCTGGTATCCAGCAGCCATTCGTAATGCACCGACAGCACGTTTCCTATCAGCCCGCCCGCCACGAGCTCCTTGATTTTTACGTAATAGTCGGCGAAGCGGCAGTTGAACGTGACCGTGACTCTGCGGCCTGTTTTTTGCTCCGTTTCAAGTATGCGCGCGCACTTTTCTTCGTCCGTGGTGAGCGGCTTTTCGCTTATCACGTCGCAGCCCGCTTCAAGCGCGCGGCAGATGTAATCCGCGTGCGCACAGTCCTTCGTCGTTACGATGACGACGTCGGGCTTTGTTTCCTTAAGCATTAAATCGAAGTCCGTGTACGCGGGAATGTCGGTTTCCAGATACTTGCCCACCAGACGTGCGCGCAGGGGATTTATGTCGCATACCCCGACGAGGCGCGCGACGTCGCCGTATTCCTTCACGATGGGTTCGCAGTACGACCACAGGCCTCTGTACCCGGTGCCTACAAGCGCATAGGTTTTCATATAGAGCCTCCAGACTGATTATTTACCGGGCGCTGCCCACAAGGTATCCGCGGTAATCGTTAAAGAAGTTTTCCGCGCTCTTTACCATGAACACGGTGAGCGTATCGTTTTTGAACGTTAGCTGCATTCTCACGGAGCCGAGATAATCGTCCACGCACATGATTTTGGTGAGGACGGTATCGTCGCTGTCCCAGACCGCCTGCGTGATGCAGCGATAATTCGTGTCCATCCGCGCGATATTCTTTTCCGCATATTTTTCCGGGAAGAGTATGTCCTTCCACTTTCCGATGCCGAAGTAAAGCGTAAAGCAGCCGTTCGGCTTTTCGAAGCTCAGCTCAAGCTCGTCGTTTTCGAATTCCGCACGCATCCACTTGAAGCCGAACAGGTTTTCTTCAAAATCGTACGTCACGCCGGACACCCTTGGGATAACGGGGCTTGAAAGCTTGCCGGGACGCATGGGAATGAAGGTCTCGTAGCTTCTGAGCTGCTTAAGAGCAGCCCCGTCTTCGGGCAGAGGCCCGTCCGCCATTTCGTCCAGCAGCTCGTAATACGCGTATTTGATGGCGTCCTCGGCGTTGTTTATGCCCTGCGTATCGGCCGTGAGGATCATCACGGTGTCGGTCTCCGGGTCCATGAACGCGAACTGGCTGCCCATGCCGCAGCACGCGAAGCCCCCGCGGCGCAGCATCCAGAACTGATAGCCGTAACCGTCGCGTATATAGCCGGAATCGGCGGTGGTGGTATCGATCTGTTTTGTAGTGGCCGCGGTCATATATTCGCGGCTTACCCACTGCCGACCGTTCCACTCGCCTCTGCTTAAGCAGAACTGGCCGAATTTAAGCAGGTCTCTGGGCGTGCAGAGTATGCCGCTGCCCGTCCACGAGCGCCCCTCCGGGGTTTCCACGCACCAAATGTCCTTTGATATATCCAAATCGTCCAGCAGCGGACGCATATATTCCAATATCGGTTTTCCGGCAAGCTTCTCCACTATCGCCATCAGCACCGTCGTGCCTGCCGTATCGTAGTGAAATATCGTGCCGGGCTCGTGCTTGATTATCGTGTTGTCGAAGAAGGTCTTTACAAAATCCGGGCTGTCCCAGTTGTATGAGCCCTCCTCGTTCGGGGTCGCCATTCTGAGAAGATCGCGCACGGTCGCGCGCATTGTGTAGGGGGAAGGGTTTTCGGGTATGTATTCCGGGAAAAACGACGCTGCCGTGTCGCCAAGGCTCAGACGCCCCTCGGTGACGAGCATGCCTATCGCGACAGACGTGAAGCTCTTGCTCACGGAATACATGCGGTGCTTGATGTTTGGGCCGAACGGATGCGTATAGCCCTCGGCTGCGATTTTGCCGTGACGCGACACGATGTAAGAATGTATCGGAAACTCATAGGTTTTCATTTTGTCAAGAAAACGAACGATGCTCCCAGAAGGTATGCCTAATGACTCAGGTGCAGCGACCTCAAACAGCTTGTCTTTCATTTATTGCTTCCTCCGGCCTCCGGCTCTCAAGCCGGAAGCGCAACGTGCTCTGCTATTAAAAGGGCGGCTGCCCTTGGTGGTAAGCCGCCCGTGGTTGGAAGGTTTCGGTATTACTTGTTTACAGATCTCCAGGCGTCCAGCTGAGCCTGAGCCTCGGCGACGACCGCTTCGGCGCCTGCCTCGTTCAGCTTGGCCACGAATTCGTCGATGCGCGCGTCCACTTCGTCGGCCGCGATCCAGCCCCACTTAAGGCCGGTTGCGTATTCGTCGATGACAGCGCTGCAGGCAGCGAGCTCGTTCTCTACGGGAGTGGGATCGAAGATAAAGCCGAGGTTGGTGTCGGAGATGGCGTTTTCGTTGGCGTTTTTGATCAGCTCGATCAGGTTGCTCGGGAATCCCTCAGGAATCTTGGAGTA
>JAIKYG010000031.1:0-21950 GCA_024683475.1 Clostridiales bacterium
AGCATCGTAAGCGGGCTTGCACGGGGCATCGATACGTTTTCTCATACCGCCTGCCTGGACGCGGGCGGACGCACGGTGGCGGTGCTGGGCAACGGCCTGGGGAGCATATATCCCCCTGAAAACGCCGAGCTCGCCCGGCGCATCACAGAATCAGGCGGCAGCCTGGTAAGCGAACTGCGCCTGGACGAAGCGCCCGCCCGCTGGACGTTTCCGGCCCGCAACCGGCTGATCGCGGGCCTTTCGGACGCCGTGCTGGTGGTGGAAGGCGACCGGAAGAGCGGCTCCCTGATCACCGCGGGGTACGCCCTGGAGGAAGGCCGCGACGTGTTCGCCGTGCCGGGAAGCATATATTCCCCGCTGTCCGAAGGCCCGAACAGCCTGATCCAGTCCGGCGCGTACATGGCCCTGTCGCCCTGGGACATCCTGGAGACCATGCGCTGGGGATCACGTCCCCAGTCGGCCAAGGCGGTAAAAACGCCGCCGGCGCTTGACGAAAAGGAAAAAAAGATATATGATTTGCTGAAAAACGAAGCCATGAGCTTCAGCGAGCTGGAAAAAAGGGGCGGCTTTCAGGCCCCCGAATTGAATTCCTGCTTGACAATGATGTCACTAAGGTCAATAATAATTAAACTGCCGGGCAATGTTTATCGTTTGGCCTGAACTCGGAGGAAACATATGAGCGCATACACACTGGTGATCGTGGAGTCACCCGCCAAGGCAAATACCATCGGCAAGTATCTGGGCAGCCGCTATCACGTGATCGCCTCTCAGGGGCACGTAAGGGATCTGCCCAAGAGCCAGCTTGGCGTAGAGATCGAAAACGGTTTTGAGCCCAAGTACATCACCATCCGCGGGCGGGGCGACATCATCGCGGATATCCGGAAGGAGGCCAAGGGCGCGCAGAACATCCTTCTGGCAACCGACCCTGACCGCGAGGGAGAAGCCATCAGCTGGCACCTGGCCTATATGCTGGGGATCGACCCAAGCCAGAAGTGCCGCATCGAGTTCAACGAAGTTACGAAGAACGCGGTCAAGGCAGCCGTAAAAAGCCCGCGGGCCATCAACGAAAAGCTGGTGGACGCCCAGCAGGCGCGGCGCGTACTGGACAGGCTGGTGGGCTACAAGATCAGTCCCATCCTGTGGGCAAAAGTGAAGAAGGGCCTGTCCGCCGGGCGCGTGCAGAGCGTGGCTACCAGGCTGGTAGTCGAGCGCGAGGAAGAGATCGACGCCTTCGTGCCGGAAGAGTACTGGCTCATTGACGCCGCGTTCCAAAGCGGCAAGACCCGCTTCGACGCCCAGTTCTGGGGCATAAACGGCGAGAAAAAGGATCTTAAGAACCGGCAGGATGCCGAACAGGTCGTTTCCCTGGTCGACGGAAAACCGTTCACCGTTTCGGATATAAAGACTTCCACCAGGTACAAGTCCCCTGCCGCTCCGTTCACCACCGCGTCATTGCAGCAGGACGCCAGCCGAAAACTGAACTTCACCGCATCCAAGACGATGCAGATCGCCCAGCAGCTTTATGAAGGCGTTGAGATCAAGGGCGAAGGCGCGATAGGTCTGGTGACCTACATCCGCACCGACTCCACCCGCATCTCCGACGAAGCCATCGCGCAGGTCAGAAGCTACATCTCGGACAATTACCCGGCCGAATACCTGCCCGACACGCCCAACGTGTACAGGGCGCGCCAGGGCGCTCAGGACGCCCACGAAGCGATCCGCCCCAGCGTTCTGGAATTGAGCCCCGACGCGATAAAGGCATCCCTGACGAGCGACCAGTACAAGCTGTACCGGCTCATATACAACCGGTTCGTGGCCTGCCAGATGACTCCCGCCGCCTACGATACCATGACTGCGGACATAACCTGCGGCACGGTCACCTTCCGCCACAGCAGCCAGAAAAAGAGTTTTTCCGGCTTTACTGCCGTATATGAGGAAGGCACCGACGACGACAGCGCCGAGAAGAGCGGGCGCATCCCCAAGCTCACCGTTTCCGATGCGTGCCAGGCGCTGGAGATCACCCCATCCCAGCACTTTACCCAGCCTCCCGCCCGTTACACCGAGGCGCTGCTGGTGAAGACGCTGGAAGAAAAAGGCATAGGCCGCCCCTCCACCTACGCACCCACCATCTCCACCATCCTGGGCAGGGGCTACGTGGCGCGGGAGAAAAAGCGCCTGTACCCCACCGAGCTCGGCAAGATTGTCACCAACGTCATGAGCAAGGCATTCCCCGACATCGTCGATACCGAATTCACCGCCCAGATGGAGACCCAGCTGGACGAGATCGCCGAGGGCGAGCTCAAGTGGCAGAACGTGATCGGCGGTTTCTACTATCCCTTTGAAAAAGAGCTTTCGGAAGCTGAAAAACAGCTGGAAAAAGTGGAGATCGCTCCTGAAGTCAGCGATGTGCCATGCCCCAACTGCGGCGCCATGCTGGTGTACCGCCGCGGGCGTTTCGGCAAGTTCCTGGCCTGCCCCCGTTTCCCGGAGTGCCGCTATACCCAGACCCTGCTCACCTACATCGAAGCGCCCTGCCCCAAGTGCGGCAAGCGCCTGATCGAGAGGATCAACAAAAAAGGCCGTAAATTCTACGGCTGCGAAGACTACCCCGCCTGCGATTTCGTGTCCTGGGACATGCCCGTCAAGGAAGCCTGCCCCAATTGCGGCGGCTATATGACGCTCAAGTACCTGCGCGGCGGCGCCACCGCCCGCGTGTGCCAGAACGAGAGCTGCCGCTACCGCGAAGAGATCAAGTCCGAAGACGCCGATGAATGAGTTCGTCACCATAGTGGGCGCCGGCCTGGCGGGCAGCGAAGCCGCCTGGCAGCTGGCAAAGCGGGGACACCGGGTCAGGCTGGCGGAAATGAAGCCCAAGTGCTTCTCCCCCGCCCACCAGTCCGAAGGCTTTGGGGAACTGGTGTGTTCCAATTCCCTCAAGGCGGATTATCTTTCCAACGCCTCCGGCCTGCTCAAAGCGGAGATGCGGCAATTTGACAGCCTGATACTGAAGGCTGCCGTTGCCTCAAGGCTGCCCGCCGGCGGCGCGCTGGCAGTGGACAGGACCGCTTTCAGCGCGTATATCACCGAAGCGCTTTCCTCTCATCCCCTGGTCGAGGTCGTACGGGAAAGGATCGACGATATCCCGCCCGAGCCTGCCGTCATCGCCACCGGTCCGCTTACCCACGAGGCGCTGTCCGACAGCATCAAAGCGTTGCCCGGCTTTTCGCAGATGCATTTTTTCGACGCGGAAGCCCCCATCGTGACCCTGGATAGCCTTGATATGAGCAAGGTCTTCGCCGCCTCCCGCTACGGCAAGGGGGACGACGACTACCTGAACTGTCCCATGAATGAGGACGAATATAACGCGTTTTACGACGCTCTCGTCTCCGCCGAGACGGCTGAAGTGCACGACTTTGACAAAAACCTGGTGTTCGAGGGCTGCATAGCCGTGGAGATCCTCGCCCAGCGCGGCAGGCAGACGCTGGCGTACGGACCCATGAAACCCGTGGGGCTCGTCGATCCGCGCACCGGCAAAATGCCCTACGCCGTGGTGCAGTTAAGGCGGGACAACTTAAGCGGCAGCCTGTGCAACCTGGTGGGTTTCCAGACGCGCCTTAAGTTCGGCGAACAGAAACGCGTGTTCGGCATGATCCCCGGGCTTGAGCACGCCGAATTCGCCAGGTATGGCGTAATGCACAAAAACACTTATCTGAACAGCCCGGACGTGCTGGACCTGAATTATCAGGTCAAAGGCAGGCCGTTTCTGCGCTTTGCAGGACAGATGACCGGAGTCGAGGGCTATATGGAGTCCGCCGCATCGGGGCTTGTCGCGGCGCTGGGGCTCTCAATGCGGCTCGAAGGCAAACAGGAACCCGATTTCGGCGGCAAAACGCTTCTGGGCGCGCTCACCCGCCACACCGTGACACCTTCCGGGGATTTCCAGCCCATGAACGCCAACTTCGGGCTGCTGCCCCCTTTCGAAAAGAAGATCCGCAACAAAAAAGAACGCTACGAACTCATAAGCCAAAGAGCGCTTGATGAGATCGGCAGGATAAAACAGGAATACGCCTTATAACGGAGGATAAAATGGACTTATTCAAAGGTACGACCATCTGCGCGGTCAAGCGGGACGGCATAACCGCCATCGCGGGCGACGGACAGGTGACCATGGGCGAAAACGTGGTCATGAAAAACACCGCCAAAAAGGTGCGCAGGATATATAACGGCGAGGTGCTGGTGGGCTTCGCGGGCACCGTCTCCGACGCCTTCGCCCTGTGCGAAAAGCTTGAAAACAATCTGACCCAGTACTCCGGCAATCTTGAAAGAGCCGCGGTGGAACTGGCGCAGGGCTGGCGCATGAACCGGGAAGCGAGGAACCTGGAGGCGCTGCTTATCGCCGCCAACAAGGACGAGCTGCTTCTTATAAGCGGCACCGGCGAAGTCATCACGCCGGACGAAGGCGTACTGTCCATCGGTTCCGGCGGTAATTACGCGCTGGCAGCCGCCCGGGCGCTCATGGAAAATACGGATCTCCCCGCCCGGGACATCGCGGTAAAAGCGCTTAAGATCGCCTCCTCCATCTGCGTCTACACCAATGACCACATTATCTGCGAGGTGATATGATGAACACGCTCACACCGAAACAGACCGTTCAGGAACTGGATAAATACATAATCGGGCAGGATGACGCCAAAAAAGCCGTGGCCGTGGCGCTCAGGAACCGTTACCGCCGCATGCAGCTGCCCGAAAGCGTCAGGGAAGAAGTCACGCCCAAGAATATATTGATGGTGGGTCCCACGGGCGTGGGCAAGACCGAGATCGCCAGGCGCCTTGCCAAGCTGGTGGACGCGCCTTTCGTAAAGGTCGAAGCCACCAAGTTCACAGAAGTGGGCTATGTGGGCAGGGACGTGGATTCCATAATCCGCGACCTGACCGAAGCGGGCATCCGCCTTGAGAAAGATCGTCAGGTAAACGAGATAAAAGACCTGGCGGTGCAGGCGGCAAACAACCGCCTCGTCGAGCTTATGGCGCACCCCGTAAAGAAAAAGACCAATCCCATCGACATAATACTTGGCAATACCCGCAAGGAACCCGAGGAAAGCCCCGAGGAAAAGGAGATAATGACCTCCAAGCGGGAAGACCTGCGCGCCAAACTCATGGCCGGGGAGCTGGAAAACCAGATCGTGGAGATCGAAGTCGAGGAAAACACCCCCAAAGCCGAGATCCCGGGCACCGACATGAGCATAAGCGACATGATGGGCGGCATGCTGCCCAAGAAGACCAAGCTCAGGAAGGTGCCCGTGAGCGAAGCCCGCCGCATACTCACCGCCGAGGAAGAAGACAGCCTTGTGGACATGGACAAGGTGTATTCCGATGCCATTTCCCGGGTGGAGCAGCACGGCATAGTGTTCATCGATGAGATAGACAAAGTGGCCGGACAGGGTTCCAAGGCGGGCCCGGACGTGTCGCGCGAAGGCGTGCAGAGGGATATCCTTCCAATCGTGGAAGGCTGCACCGTCAACACAAAGTACGGCCCCGTGCGCACCGACCACATACTGTTTATCGCCGCAGGCGCGTTCCACGTGAGCAAAGTCAGCGACCTGATCCCCGAGCTGCAGGGCCGTTTCCCCGTCAGGGTAGATCTAAAGCTCCTGACCGTGGATGACTACAAGCGCATCCTCACCCAGCCCCAGAACGCGCTGATAAACCAGTACAAGGCGCTTTTGAAGGTGGACGGCGTGGAACTGGAGTTTGAGGACGAAGCGCTGGATCTGATCGCCCGCCACACCTTCGACGCCAACGAAAGCAGCGAAAACATAGGCGCACGCCGCCTGCACACGGTCATGGAAACGATCTTGAGCGACATCGCCTTCAACGCGGGCGGCGGCGACGCGCCCGAGACCAAGGTGGTAATAACTCCCGATTATATCCGCGGACAGCTCAAGACCGCCACCGCCAATTCGGACCTGCACAGGTACATACTGTAAAAAACCTCTTATGCCTGCCTTATGTCCGCGAAGGAACATAAGGCAGGTTTTTGCGTCTAATTCTTACTGATTTGATGCAGATTTGTTAAATAATTGTTGCGTTATAAATCTGTGCCCGATTTGTTGTATAATAAACAGTGGCAGTATATAAGGAAGGCGGTGATGAGTCATGACCTGGTTGAGCGGCGTAGCAAACGCCATAAAGACCCTGTTTGCCAACCTGTTCCAGCAGCCTGACTGGCGCAATTTCCTTGACATAATCATCACTGCCGTAATCATTTACGCGCTTATCCGTCTTATAATCCGTACCCGTTCAAGCGCCGTTATAAAGGGCGTCGCGGTGCTGCTTCTGTTTGCCTGGCTCACAAATGTCTTACAGCTCAACGTGGTCTCCTGGATGCTGCAGCAGGTGCTGAACACCGGTGTAGTCGTTCTGGTCATACTTTTCCAGCCCGAACTCAGAAAAGCGCTGGAACAGCTGGGACGCAGCAGCTTCATATCTTCCGGTCCCGGTTCTCACTCCTCCAGCGCCAACACTTCCCAGATAGTCAGCGAGATCGTGACCGCCATGACGGACATGTCCAAAAAGCGCATAGGCGCGCTTATAGTCGTGGAGCGCAAGACGGGGCTCAGGGAATTCGCCGACACCGGCACCATGGTCAACGCCGACATCACCGCTCCTCTCATAGAAAACATTTTTGAGCCCAACACTCCCCTGCATGACGGCGCCATGATAATCCGCGACGGGCGCATACTGGCCGCCGCCTGCATACTGCAGCTGTCCAACGACCCCGATATCTCCAAGGAGCTCGGCACGCGCCACCGCGCTGCCATAGGCATAACCGAGACGAGCGACGCCGTCGCGCTGGTGGTGAGCGAGGAGACCGGCGTGATTTCCGCCGCGAGGGAAGGCCGGCTTAACAGATATCTGGACCAGAAGACGCTTACAGGCATACTGACCGAGTTGTTCGAGGGCAAGCTCGGCCGTTCCGCGCGCCTGCTCAAGCCCTCAAGCGGGGAGGCAGTCAAATGAAACAGCTTATTTCCCGCATAAAGGCCGCCCTGCCCGGTATCGCAAGGGCAGTGTGGAGTTTCCTCACGCAGCGCCTGTGGCTGAAGCTCCTCAGCCTGCTTCTGGCGCTTGTGCTGTGGACATACATAATCTCCTCCACCCCGTCTTTGACCCGCACAAAGATGATCGAAAGCGTGTCGGTCACGCCTTCCGGCGCGAACACGCTGAGCGCGTATACTCTCGCGGCGTCCACCGACATATTCGCCGAGTACCAGAATTCCATCGACGTGAGCGTGACCGTGCCCCAGAGCCAGTATTCCCTTCTGGCTGCCCGCAACATCCGCGTCACTCCAGACTTTACCGGCATAAGCTCCCCCGGCACCTACGACGTGCCCCTGGTAGCCACCGCCGCATACGGCACCGTGTCCAAAATCAACCCGACGACCATTTCCGTGACCATTGAAAACCTGGATACCCGCATCCTGTCCATAGAGCCTGAATTCGTGGGCGAGGATACCGATAAATACTGGTACGGCGAATCTTCCGCCAGCCTGAATCCCCAGCAGATAACCGTTTCCGGCCCCGCCTCCCTGGTCAGCCAGGTCAAAAGTGTAAAGGCTCAGGTGGACACGTCCGGGCGCGGCACTGTCATACGCAAATCCGCCGTCACGCAGCTGCTTGACGCGGACGAAAACGTGCTGCCCACCACCCTGCTGACCCGTTCGTCTAACACCTGCTACGTTGTGCTGGAGGTATATCCCAAGAAGGCGCTGAACGTCAGCGTGGATATCGCCCAGATCAAACTCAAGGAAGGCTACCAGATCGATTCCGTGGCCTTCCAGCCCAGCCAGATCACCGTAGCCGGCTCCGCCGAGCTGCTGGACGCGCTGGACTACCTGCCCCTGGATATCCCCGATCTCGGCGAGATCTCCTCCTCTTTCAACGCCACGCTCAGCTTCTCCGAGCTGGATGAATTCAGGTACGTCTCCGCCAAAAGCGTGTATATGAACGTGAGCGTAAGCGAAAAGAGCGTTTCCCACCAGTACGCCGCCGTGCCGGTGAGCCTGGACACCTCCGGCCTTGAGGACGGTCTGTATGTCAGCGATTCTCCCGAACAGGCTGACATTACCCTGACCGGGCTTTACAGCCAGATCAGCGCGCTCGATCCCTCTGCGCTGTCCCTCCGGGCGGTCGTAACGGCCGATGAGCCCGGTGAGTACCGTGTGCCCGTTCAGCTGCTGGTGAACGGCGGGATAGACGAGCATTTCGAGATCACTGAGGCGTTCATAAGTTTGAGCGTCGGCAAGCTTGAGGAGGTGGCTCAATGAGCAGCTTTGGGCCGCTTAAGTGGCTGTCCGACGCGTTCCACGGCGTATTGGACTGGTTTCAGTACTTTATAAACGGCATAATCGGCTTTATCACGGGCGAAGGTTCCTCCGGCGGACTGTCAGGGCTTATACTGAGCCACTGGAAGGGACTTCTGGTCATTGCGCTGCTTATCGGCACGGTGATCAACCTGCTCATCTACGTCGCGCGCTGGAAACCCCACTGGTGGTGGTTTGCCAAGAAGCGCATGATAGTGAACGACGAACTGGTACGTCCCCGCAGCCGGAAACCCGCTTCCGCCTCCGCTGCGCCCGTACGCAAGCCCAGCACCATCGTGCCAAGGCGCGTTCCGAGCCGGGCCGGTCAGCCCGCACATCCCGGCAGTTCGGCGCGCGCTTCCGGCAAAAAGCTTACACATTAAAACGCGGATGCCCGTTTCAGGCATCCGCGTTTATTTTTATGCTTGATCAGTTTTCCGGCTTTTCGGGGACGAACTCCACCTGGTTGGTGCCGTCCGCCCACAGGCGTTCGATGTTGTAGTGCTCCCTTTCTTCCGGGTGGAAAATGTGCACGATCACGCTGGAGTAGTCCAGCACGATCCACCGGCTCTCCCTTACGCCGTCGTTTCTCCTGAAAGCGATGCCTTTTTCAGCCATGCGGTCGGACACTTCTTCATAAAGCGTGTGTACCGCCTGGGCGCTGCGGCCGGAGCAGATCACGAAATAATCCGTTATGCTGGTAAGCTGATCCACCTTGAGTATAGTTATGTTCTCCGCCTTTTTGCTGTCCAGCACTTGGGCGATCTCTAGCGCCAAATCTTTGGGTTCGTACATAAAACCCCTCCGTTCAAACAGTGTTCGCAGGTTTATTATATCCCATTTCTCCGATTATTGCAAGAGCATATTTGTGCGGGCGGCATCCAATCCTTCATACTTTCTAAACCGTATCGTCACAATTATGATTTATTATATTCGGGAGGTGGTGTTATGCTGATTTCCAAGCGGGATGCACTTATATGGTTCAGGTTTTTTGCCGAGCTCCAGCAGCAGGGGGAAGAGCTTTCTCCCCGGCAGACGGAGATCGCATACAGCGGACTGTTTCAGCTTGAAAGCGCCGTGGAACACAGGTTTTCGCAGCTGGAAAGCGAGATTCCGGGGCTTAAAAGCCTGAACGGACGCACAAAATACGTGGGCGATTTTTCCCGTTTCCCCAAGGGCTGCGTGAGCTGTCTGTGCGGAACGGGGCTGGGCGCCATACGCAAGACCAACAAGTGCGACGCCGCCTGCCCCTTCTGTTACGATTGCGGCGTGCTGGACGAGATCCCGCCCATCGGTGAGGGAATGTGGGAGATCGGCGGCACCAAATTCCGCGAGGAAGACATCGATCTGCTCCTGTCCGCCGGAAATAAGCCCAGCGGAGTCGCGTACGTGTACCTGGAGCCGTTCATGGAGATAGAAAAATACTACTCCATGATCTCGCGCCTCGCCAAGGCGGGCGTGTATCAGCACCTGTATACCAACGGCATCCACGCCACCGAAGATCAGCTTAAAGCGCTGGGCGACGCGGGGCTTAACGAGCTGCGCTTCAACCTGGGCGCAAGCCTGTGCTCCGACAGTGTCATAAACAACATCCGCGCGGCGAAAAAGTACATACCCATGGTAGGCATCGAAACGCCCATGACCCGAGAATTCTACGCCGCCTTCGCAAAAAAGAAAGCCGCCGTGCTGGACGCGGGGCCGGATTTCATAAACCTGGCGGAACTGCATCTGAATCCCAACAACGTTCAGAATTACCTGGGCGAAAGCATGTATATGTACCGGCATGGCTACCTCTCCCCCGTTTTCAGCCGTAAGCTCAGCTTAAGGCTCATGAAAGACGCCGCACAGGAGGGCTGGCCGGTATTGGTGCACGACTGTTCCAACCGCACCAAGTTCGCCCGCGACCTCAACCAGTGCGCCAAGGAAGGCGGCTGGTTCGGGCGTTCCACCTACGGCAGCGAGTTTGACGGCATACCTTTTGAAGCGCTGCTGCCCGCGCTAGAAGACGAAAGCCTGCCCTTTTTAAGCGAAGAGCCCCTGCCAAAGGGCTACAATCCGGAGGATATCGTCATATGACCGATCTCATCAAAAAATATCTGGATGACATAGAAAGCCGCATAGACGAGCGCGCGGAGGACGATATACAGGCGTATCTGTCCGCCTGGAGCCGCCACGAAGCGGGCGGCGGGGACAGGCCCCGGGGCAGAAAAGCCGCGCCTTCCGGTCTTTACTGGCCGGCGGTCAACATAAACGACGCCATAGCGGACGACGAGAAAATGCTGCTCAGCGAGTTTTGCCGCGTCAATCAGCGTCTCAGCCGGGACGGCAGCTTCCCCCTGCGCGTAAGATGCAATTACGGCGTTGGCAACGTAGCCTCCGCTTTCGGAGCGCCGCTATTCGTAATGCCCCGAGAAAGCAATACCCTGCCCAACGTGATAAAGCTGGGCGAGGAAAAGTGCATCGAGCTGATCGACCAGCCCCTTCCGGATCTGCAGGCGGGCAATTTCAGGGACATTTACCGCGTTGGCAGGCTGTTCAGGGAGATCGCCGACACATATCCCAAAATCGGTAAATACGTGCATGTTGAGCAGCCCGACCTGCAGGGTCCCATGGATAATCTGGAGCTGCTGTGGGGCAGCGAACTGTTCTATGCCCTCTACGACCTGCCGGACGAAATACATGCCCTGCTGGACAAGCTTGCCGCCTACATCAAGCTCCAGATAGAAGGCTGGCTGGAACTCTTCCCGGAAAACCGCGGGCGCAGCAACTATTTCAGGTATGTGGAAGGCGGCAGCCTGGTGCTCAGAGACGACAGCGCCATGAACCTTTCTCCCAAGTTCTTCAGGGAATACATCGCTCCCTACGACGGCAGGCTGCTCAAAGAATACGGCGGCATAGTCCACTTCTGCGGCAAGGGCGATCATTTTATAGACCAGCTGGCCGCTCTGGACGGCTTAAAGGGCATAAACATGTCGCAGCCGCACCTGAACGATATGGAGAAAGTGTTTGATTCCACGATCGACAGGGGCGTGCACCTGTCCCTGTCTGTCGATCCGTTTGAAGTGAAAGGGCACGACATCGCCAACCTGGTGTTCCTGCCGAGCGGAGATTAGGTCGACCCGAATAAAAAAAACACCGTGCGCGGTCAGTTTGACCGCGCACGGCTTTTATGTCCGTGTTTTGTTTATCAGCCTTCGCCGCCGTAATAATCTACTTCGGTCTCAAAGGTCTTGCCCATAAAGCTTATGGTCTTGGGCGCGTTGGCCAGGAACTCTTCAATGCTCGGGCCTTCCTCGCCGCTCTCGCTTTCCAGGCTCGCCACGTACTCCTCATAGCTTACCAGACCGTACTCTTCAGGCACGAAGGTCTCGGGCACTTTGGTGGAACCGTAATCCTTCGCTCCGAGCGTAAAGGCGATCTCGAGGGTATGTTTGCTGCCGTCGGTGTACTCTACGCTGATCTCGGCGGTGCCTTCAAATACGCTCAGGTTGCCCGCGTCGTCAAGAATCACCTTGGAATCCAGAGAAGCCAAGGACGCGTAGCTGATGTTTGCCATGACCTCCTGGGTCACGGTCAGCGTCTTGCCCCTCCTGGTCTGATAGGTTTTGAGCGTGCCGTCTTCGCGCACCACGGCGTAGATCGCCTTGGGATCCTCGCTCCTGGCGAGCTGGATATAATACTCATCCATCGCTTCGCCCAGCTCCAGATACGCCATCCAGAGTTCCTCGGAAGCGGTGAAGGAGATGATGCTAATGGTCTCGTCGGTGAGTTCCTCGCCGTACTTGTCGGAATAGAAGCGCTTGAGCGAAGACAGGTAGTTTACATAATCCACTTCGACGATCCCCGCCTCCACGGCGTATTCCTCAAAGGAATCGAACACCTGGGCGGTGCCGTCGTTCTTGACGTACACCACTTTTCCGCCGTACGCCTTGCGGATCTCGTTTTCCATCTGGTCCAGCATTTTGAGCACCACGTCGTATCTGCCCAGCGTGGTCTCGTCCAGTTCGTCATAAGCCGCATCCACCGGGAACTCCTCGCCGTAGATCTGCAGGAATTTCTGAGCCGCCAGCTCCTGATGGTCCTCATAGTACACATAGGTGTACTTTTCGCCGCTGGCGCTGTAGTCCCACTCGTGGAACAGGTCCATGTAGTAATTGTCGCGTATGTAGTCCATTATCAGGTAATACGCGCTGCGGTTGATCACTTCGTCCAGCGCGCCCGCCTTGAAGGTGTAGGCTTTCTCGCTGACGTCCTGGGTCACGTAATCTTCGGCGTCCAGCGCGAGCAGCTTGCCCAGCCCTAGCAGCATGTCCGTCTTGGGAGTGCGCACCAGCACCCTGTCGCTGAGTTTGGTGGGGTTCTCATAGTAGTAATTGCCCAAGTAAGTGTCGTTGGAATAAGCGACGTTTCCCTCTCCGAACACGGTATAGCCGCCCGTATACACGCTGTCCTCCAGAGTGGGGCTGTCAAGCATGTAGCTTAAGTAGGAACGGAAGCCGTCCTGCTTATATGACGCGTGCATGGTCTTGAACCATTCCCCGTCGAATTTGAACTCCGCCTCGGCGGTCAGGGTCACGTTGGTGGTGTCAAACGCCAGATGCACCGCCTTGTCGTAAAGGTCGCCCATGGCGCCGTCCGCAAAAGCTACGGCAGAAAGGCACAGACACAGCACGACCAGCATGCTTATAAGTTTTTTCATGTATTGCCTCCTAAAGTGTCATTTAATCGCAGTGCCGACTTTGTTAAGACGCATTTGTCTCGGCATTTGTTCCGGGTCCCCATCTGCCCCGAAGATATTTTATGCTCAGCATTATGCCCAGGCACACGTTGTGGGCGATCATGCAGCCCCAGGCAGCGGTCAGGTCTCCGCCCATGAGGGACACGAATATGTAAGTGCCCAGTATCCTTATCCCCCACATGCCCGTCACATTGAACAGGAAAGAGTGGAAAGTGTCTCCTATGCCGTTGAATATGCCCTCGATGATTATGGCGATACCGTAGATGGGCTCCGAGATTGCCACCATCTTCAGCACCTTTGCTCCCAGCGAGATCACTTCGTCGTCCCGGTTGAACAGGCCTATCAGCCCTTCCGCGCCCAGGAACAGTATCGTCCCGCTCACCGTCATCACGATAAACTCGATTATCAGCAGCAGGCGTGACAGCGCCTTGAGCTTTTCCCTGTCGCCCTCACCGTAAGCGTTGCCTATCAGAGTGCTGGCCGCGGTCTGCATGCCCCAGCCGGGGATATAGAACGCGCTTTCCGCGGTGTTGGCTATGGTGTGGGCAGCGGTCGACACCTGGTTTATGGAGTTTATCATGCTGGAAAACACCACGTATCCGCTGCTGGTCGCCAGCCTCTGCAGACAGCTGGGCAGTGCCACCCTGAAGCAGGGGCCGAGTATCGCCTTATCCGGCCTGTAACTGTGACCTTTCGGAGATACGACCGGACTTTTGTACAGGCATACGGTCATCCAGATGCCGCCCACAGTGAACGCGATCGCGCTTGCGATCGCCGCGCCAGTAACGCCAAGGTCCGCGCCGGGGCAGGTGAACTTCAGTCCCAGCAGCGTGAGCTCCCTGGTCCTGTAGATCAGAAGGAAATTGAGCACCACGTTAATCACGTTCACGCCCGTGTTCACCCGCATGGGCGTGCGGGTGTCGCCCGAAGCCCTCAATACCGTGCCGAACATTATCGAAGCGGAACGGAATACCATCGGCATATACAAAATGAACAGGTATTCGCCTGCCTTTTGCTGTATATTCTTATCCGCGCGCATCCAGACGGGCACCCTGTTTGCCAAAGGCAGCACGACCGCGGTCATTATGAGCCCAAGGCTCACTGCCACCGTGACCGACTGGGCGGAAGCTTTTCTCGCCTGCTCCTGTTTGCCCGCGCCCATGCTCCGGGCTATATAGGCCAGGAAGCCTATGCCCAGCGCCATCACCACGCTGCCCAGCATCCAGTTTACGGTCATGGTGCAGCCTACGGCGGCGGTGGCTTGGGTGCCCAGGCGCCCCACCATCGCGGTGTCCACGTAGCTTACCAGTGTGGACAGCGTCTGCTCCAGTATGGTCGGCCATGCCAGGTGGGCGATGAGCTTAAGATAGCGTTTTCTGTCCTGCGCCAGCACTGTTATTCCTCAGGCTTGTGACCTACCGAGAAAGAAAGGTATTTGTTGGCTTTCGCAGCCGCAAAAAACACCTCGAGTATGCGGCAGCCGTATCTGCCCAGGCTGTTGAGCATCACGCACGCATGGGTCAGCAGGATATCTCCCCTGGTCTCCCCCAGTATGTCGTTTAACGCGTCAAGGTTGCTGCCCATATATGCGGGGGCGTCGATGCCCCTTTTGATCTCGTCCCAGGCATCCTTCCGGGTGGCCATTTTGCTTCCGTCGATTATGTACATACTGCCTCCTAATTTGCCGGCACGTACTTTGCGTCCGCTTCGTACCAGCCGTCATATAACAGGGTAAAAGTGTCGTAGTGGTCAAAAGTAAGGTAGATGAGCCCGTCGCTGGAGAACACTATGCGCCTGCCGTTGTCCCGGTAGCCTCCCTCATAGTCCACGTCGCACTCGTAATACTTCCTGCCTTTCGCGGCGGGCAGCTGGCGTTCATAGTTCCCGAACCTGTCTCCGCCGATCACCATGCCCGGCGCGACCACCCACAAATTGCCCGCGCGGGAATCCCAGCCCAGGTCCATGGCGTCGTTTTTTGTGATATAGTTTTCCGGCAGTTGGCAGAACGCATGCAGATAAAGCGCCACCTCCGGCCAGAGATAGTAATCCTCACCCAGTTCGACCATTAAGATCTCGAAAGAGAGACCGGCCGGGATCTCCGCCAGCGCCACGCCGTCTTCGCAGATGACCTCCGGCTGCACCCAGTTGTCGGCGGAAATGTTTTCCCCCAGGCAGGAAAGCGCCAGCAGCAGCGCAAGCGCGAGATAAAGTATCTTCCTCATTCGTTCCTCCTTATATGTCCGGCACGGCGCCCTGCACGGCCGCCGCGAGTTCCAGCACCACAGCGTTGTGGACGAAGAAACCTTCGTCCGTAAGTTTCAGCCGCCCGTCTTCGATAAGCACGAGCCCTTTTAGTTTTTCGGCGCGTCCGAGCAGTTTATCGGCGGCCTGCGCCCCGTACTCGACCCGTATGCGCTCAAGATTTATACCTTTTACGAGCCGGGTGCCCAGAAGTATCTCTTCTTCCAGCGCGGAAGCCCTGCTGACCGCTTCCCGATCAAGGCCGTCCTCTCCCGCCAAATACCTGTCGAAGCCCGGGTTGCCAAAACGCTCGCCCCGCATGAAGGAATGCGCCGCGCATCCCAGCCCCAGGTAGTCTCCCCGTTCCCAGTACACCATGTTGTGGCGGGACTCGCAGCCCTTCCGGGCGTAATTCGATATCTCGTATCGCTCAAAACCCCTGCTTTTCAGAGTCGCAGACGCGCTTTTAAGCTGCCTGCGCTGCGCTTCCTCGTCAGGCAGGGACAGTTCGCCGCTTTCCACCTGCCTGTGCAGCCGTGTGCCTTCCTCGAGTATCAGGCTGTAGCACGATATGTGCTCCGCCCCCGCATCCGCCACACTGCATAGCGTCTCGTTGAGCTCTTCTTCCATCTGCGTCGGCAGGCAGCACATAACGTCGCAGTTGATGTTGCGTATGCCCGCCTCCCGCGCCATCTCAACGGCGCGGAGCGCCTCGGGAAAAGTATGTACCCTGCCCAGCAGCTTAAGCAGCCTTTCCTGCTTCGCCTGCACTCCCAGGGAAAGCCGGTTGAACCCAAGACGCACCGCGGCGGCAAAAAGTTCCGGCGTAACCGTACCGGGATTGGCTTCCAGCGTGACCTCCGCGTCTTTTTCCGGCGGGAACATGTCAAACAGCTCCCCGCACAGCCTGCCAAGCTGCTCCGGGGTCAAAAGCGAGGGCGTGCCACCGCCCAGATACACGCTTAGGCAGGAAAATGCCCCGTATTCCGCGCGCCTTTTTTTCGCTTCCTCCAGCACCCGGCAGATGTATGCGTCAGCCCTGTCCAGCCGTCCGGCATAGCTCTCGAAATCGCAGTATGCGCACTTGCGCACGCAGAAGGGTATATGAACGTAGAGCGAGGTCATGTATCCATTTTGAGCACTGCCATGAACGCCTCGGAAGGCACCTCCACGCTGCCCACCTGGCGCATGCGCTTTTTGCCTTCCTTCTGCTTTTCAAGCAGCTTCTTTTTGCGGGTGATGTCGCCGCCGTAGCACTTGGCGAGCACGTCTTTCCTGAGCGCCTTCACCGTCTCCCTGGCGATTATCTTGCCGCCTATGGCCGCCTGGATGGGGATCTCGAACAGCTGGCGCGGAATGGCGTCCTTGAGTTTTTCGGCTATGGAGCGCCCTCTCGCGTACGCCCTGTCGCGGTGAACGATTATGCTCAGCGCGTCGCAGGCTTCGCCGTTAAGCAGCAAATCCAGCTTCACCAGGTCGCTCTCCACGTAGCCTTTAAGTTCATAGTCAAAACTGGCATAGCCGCGGGTGCGGCTTTTGAGCGTGTCGAAAAAGTCGTATATGACTTCGTTGAGCGGCAGATCGTACGTCAGGCTCACCCTGCCGCCGTCTATATACTTCATGTCCTTGAAGGTGCCCCGCTTTTCCTGGCACAGTTCCATTATGGCGCCTGTGTAGTCCGCGGGCGTGATCACCCGGGCATCCACGAAGGGCTCTTCCATGTACTGTATCTCGTTGATGGGCGGCAGGTTGGTGGGATTGTCTATGCTCACCATGGTCCCGTCCGTCTTGACGACGTGGTATATGACGCTTGGCGCGGTGGTGACCAGGTCCAGGTCGAACTCCCTTTCCAGCCGCTGCTGGATGATCTCCATGTGCAGAAGCCCAAGGAAGCCGCAGCGGAAGCCGTATCCCAGCGCCACACTGGTCTCCGGCTCGAAGCTCAGGGACGCGTCGTTGAGCCTTAAGCGTTCCAGGGCGTCCTTAAGGCTCTCATAATCCGCGCCGTCGGCGGGATATATTCCGCAGAACACCATGGGCTGCACGGGCTTGTATCCGGGCAGGGGGCTGTCGGCAGGGTTTTCGGCGGTGGTTATGGTGTCGCCCACGCGGATATCCGCTATGTCCTTTATGGAGGCGGCGATGTAGCCCACGTCTCCCGCGTTGAGTTCCCCCGTAGGCAGGTAGCCGCCCGGCAGGAACGCGCCGCACTCGGTAACGTCAAACTCCTTGCCGCAGGCCATCATGCGGATCCTGTCCCCCACGCGGACGCTGCCTTCCATCAGCCTTACGGAGCTTATCGCGCCGCGGTAGTTATCGTAATAGCTGTCGAATATCAGGGCTTTCAGAGGTTTGGACGCATCGGCTTTGGGGGGCGGAATGACCTCCACCACCTTTTCCAGTACCTCGTCTATGCCTATGCCCATCTTGGCGCTGATGAGCGGACAGTCCTCGGCGTCGAGGCCTATCTCGTCCTCTATCTCCTTCCTGACCACCTCGGGCTGGGCGCTGGGCAGGTCTATCTTGTTTATGACCGGCAGTATCTCCAGATCGTGATCCAGCGCCAGGTACACGTTGGCCAGTGTCTGCGCCTCTATGCCCTGGGTGGCATCCACCACCAGTATGGCGCCCTCGCACGCCGCCAGCGCGCGGCTCACTTCGTAAGTGAAGTCCACGTGGCCGGGAGTGTCGATCAGGTTAAGCTCGTAGATCTTGCCGTCTTTGGCGGTGTACGGCATCCTGACTGCCTTGGACTTGATGGTTATGCCCCTCTCCCTTTCCAGCTCCATGCTGTCCAGCACCTGGCTGGTCATATCACGGGCGGCCATCACGCCGGTCTTTTCCAGCAGACGGTCCGCCAGGGTGCTCTTGCCGTGGTCGATATGGGCGATTATGCAGAAATTTCGGATGTGATTGAGCTCCGTCAAGCCTTTGTCCTCCGTTTACAGGGCGTTATAGTGCATCAGCCGGACGATCTCGCCCGCCCGGTTGAACAGTACCGTATATATGGGTTCCACCAGGTTCTGATTGTAATAGCTTTCTATCGCTATGGATATCTCCGCCGCGTCGGGCGTTATCTGCTTTATGGCGTACAGTCCGCCGACCTGCTGACCCAGCCAGATCTCGCAGTCCCGGCTCAGGCGGCAGGTGTATTCCGTAGGATCGTCGTTGTTGGCGAACACTACGCCGAACTCTCCGCCGTACTCCATGTCGCAGTAGTCTATGGTGACGTATATGCCGTCGCTTTTCTCTTCCGCGGACTTCAGGAATGCCTTATACTCGGTGGATATCTCCCGCGTTTCCAGGCTGAATGCGGGCAGAATGCGGCCCAAAAGCACGCTCTCCCCCGCGTCCTTGCCCCAGCGGGTCTCGGTGAGCATGAGCATCCGTCCTCCGCTCAGCATCGCGCCCACCATGTCCACGTAATACACGTCGCCGCTGCCCGTGTCGCGCTTTGAGCGGTAGGAATAACTCACGTAGGCGCCGTTGGTAAAGTGTCCCGCGGTGATGGGGCTCACCTGGCTTTTCTGCTGGATGGTGCCGTAGCGGACAACGCCGTTTACGTGCCGTTCCAGTGCCGCCTGCGGCGTTTCGTCGCTTTCCTCCAGGCTTATTGTAAGCTCGGCGTTGGCTTTGTACGCGCTCAGCAGCAGGCCGGACGGCTCGATGTAGCTCACCTCATCCCAGCCGTCCAGCGTGCCCGGGGCAAGCACCGCCTTGTAGGCGGAATACACCGAGCCGTCGAACGCTTCCTCTATCGCCAAAACGGAAAAGCACATCATTAACGCCAGCACGAGAGCGAGTTTTTTCATGCCTGCCTCCTAATCCTTGGTGTAGCGGGCTATCAGGTACGGAATGTACGTGTCTCCGTAGAACACACGGCCCGCCACGTCGGAGTACAGGGCGTATTCCTCTCCCTGGAGGAAGCGCCCCTGGTTGGACTGGTTCTCTAGAGCGACCAGCTTCACGTTTTCGCTGTTGCCCACGTTCATGATGCTCAGCGTCTTGTCGCCCGAAGTGATCGTGTCAACGATCTTGCCGATGCACAGGAACACGCGGCCGTGCCACTGCTCGTACAGCAGGCGCAGCTGGGCGTAGTCCATCTGCCAGGCGTTGCGGGTGTATTCGCCCTTTGCCGGCAGGTAATCCACGTAGAAGGAGATAGCGGAGTCTTTCCTGTCCGCCATGGAGGCGTGGAAGGACACCAGGTTCTGTCCGTAAGCCGAGAATCTGGCCCTGAATGAGAACACGCCCGTCTGCTGGTTGATCTTAAGGCTGTCCGCGTCATGGTTCGTGTCCACCGTTATCCAGGCGCCCGGTTCGGTCTTGCCGGTGATGGTCATGTAGTTGAGGCGGCTTATGAAGCTTACGCTGGTGGCTACCTCCAGCTCTATGTCCATCTCCTCCCTGTAGAACACCAGGTCGCGCCGGGCTTCCTTGTGGTTGTCCGTGCGCACGATTATGGACACGTTGTTGTCGCCTATGGGCTCTATGTTCAGCGTCAGGTCCAGCTTGCCGTCGCGGGTGACTTTGCTAGATACGTCCTCGCCGTTGATTATGACCTGGCTGCCGTATATCACGTTCATGCTGAGGCCCGTCTGCGAGGTTATGACCGTAACGTTGTCCCGGGCGGGCTGGGTTATGGTCACAGGCGCTTCGGGCACCTCCACCTCTACCGAGAACACGGGAATGCGGGTCTTCTGGCCCGAGGCGGATATGTACACGGGCGAAAACGTGATAAGCGCGTTGTCGATCAGCGTGGGATCCTTGTCGAACCAGATATAGTCCGGCACTTCCACGCGGGCGATCCCGCCCACGAACATGTAGCTTTGGCCCAGCTCCTCAAGATACACGCAGTCTCCGTCCTCACCGAAGAACGTCAGGGCGTGCGCCTTGTAGCCGCTGTCCAGCGTCAGGGTCTCCACCACCTGATTAACGTACCTTCTGGTGATCTCCCTGTTCTGCCTGCGGATCCTGATGGGTTCCTCTATCAGCTGTATCACTACCAACGTGATCAATATGGCCGCAAGCACCAGCCCCGCCCTTATGAACACACTTCTAAGCGGCAGCCGGTCCCGGTTTTCTACTTTATCAGCATAGCTCAGCGGCAGGCCGCACTTTGGGCACCTGCGCATTGAAGCTTTGATCGTCGCGTCACATCTTGGACAGGTCAATTCTTTTCCTCCGAGATATATTTCCTATTTTATTATACAGTATGTTTCCCCGAATTACAAGCTTGCTGACACGGGCGTCCGACTTTTTCCCATAATTAACAATTTGACCTATTGACAGAAACGCCACGGCGTAATATAATATTTTCTGTTCGTTGACGAGCACCTTTAGCTCAGTTGGTAGAGCACCTGACTCTTAATCAGGGTGTCCAGGGTTCGAGTCCCTGAAGGTGTACGAATAAAGCCCGAGATCAAAAGATCTCGGGCTTTTGTTTTGCTTTTTCCCTTATATGTGGCAAAATATAACACACCGGGCGCAAAATGTCCCGCCTTTTCTATGGACAAACGTCCGCCGATGCGCTATAATAAGGGATGGTAGTTTATTTTACCGTACATATCGCAATCATTTAGGGAGGTTTTTCTTATGGTAAGAGTTGCAATCAACGGCTTTGGACGCATCGGCCGCCTGGCTTTCCGTCAGATGTTCGGCGCTAAGGGCTACAAAATCGTGGCCATCAACGACCTGACCAGCCCCGCCATGCTCGCGCATCTGCTCAAGTACGACACCGCTCAGAAGGGCTACTGCGGCGTGATCGGCGAAAACAAGCACACCGTTGAATCCAAGGAGCCCGTATTTGAAGAAGACGGCAAGACCGTAAAGGTTCCCGGCTCCATCACCGTGGACGGCACTGAAATCACCATTTATGCTGAGCCCAAGGCCCAGAATCTGCCCTGGAAAAAGCTGAAGGTCGACGTAGTGCTGGAGTGCACCGGCTTCTACACCTCCAAGGCCAAGGCCCAGGCGCACATCGACGCCGGTGCCAAGAAGGTCGTCATTTCCGCCCCCGCCGGCAACGACCTGCCCACCATCGTTTACAACGTGAACAACGACGTGCTCACTCCCGAAGACAACATCATCTCCGCGGCCAGCTGCACCACCAACTGCCTCGCGCCCATGACCAAGGCTCTGAACGACACCTATCCCATCCAGAGCGGCATCATGACCACTGTGCACGCCTACACCGGCGACCAGATGATCCTGGACGGCCCGCACCGCAAGGGCGACCTGCAGAGAGCCCGCGCCGGCGCTGCCAACATCGTGCCCAACTCCACCGGCGCCGTCAAGGCGATCGGCCCGGTCATCCCCCCTCTGAACGGCACGCTGATCGGCTCTGCCCAGCGCGTGCCCGTAGCCACCGGCTCCACCACCATCCTGGTAGCCGTCGTCAAGGGCAAGAACGTGACCAAGGAATCCGTCAACGCCGCCATGAAGGCCGCCAGCAATGAGAACTTCGCCTACACCACCGAGAAGCTCGTTTCCAGCGACATCATCGGCATGACCTACGGCTCCCTGTTCGATGCCAACCAGACCATGGTCATCAAGATCGACGAGGACACCTATCAGGTGCAGGTCGTGTCCTGGTACGACAACGAGAA
>JAIKYG010000053.1:0-109657 GCA_024683475.1 Clostridiales bacterium
ATGGTCATGCCCGGCGACAACATCGACATGGAGATCACCCTGATCACCCCCATCGCCTGCGAAGAAGGTCTGCGTTTCGCTATCCGCGAAGGCGGCAGGACCGTAGGCTCCGGCGTTGTTACCAAGATCCTGGGCGACTAACGCTTTGAAAGAAATGGATCTCTGATCCATTTCTTTCATTTTTGGGGTTTTGCGTCTTTTGCTGAAAATGCTGCGGCGTTTTCCGGGCGCAAAAGCCGTAAGGAATGGATCCATGCTCCGGCGGGCAGGCTCGCCTGCGCACAGATCCTCCTCGAACCGGCAAAGCCGGTCCTGCGGAGCAAAGCCGAAGGGGCTACTGCCCCTCCGAACCTCCCCGGGAAAACTATAACAGCAGTGGTTTTCCGCTGCTGTTTTTATTATGCCCCCGGCCCGCTAAAGCGCTTGACTTGTGACCGAGCGTTCGCTATAATATGTGGACGCGAGTTCGCTGTATTCGGGAGGCAACGATGGCGGAACAGATCGATCCCAGGCTCACTACAAGAGCCACCGCATGGGAAATGTGGCTGCACGCGCCCAACCCCATGGTGACGTTCTTTAAGACCCTGGACGTCACGAAACTGGTCCGTCTCGGCAAAAGGCGCGGGCTTAAGTTCAATATGCTGATGAACTTCTGCGTGGGCAGGGCAGCCTCGCCCATAAAGGAGTTTTACATGCTCCCCGTGGGCGAAAAACTGATGAAGTACGACACGATAGCCGTGAACACCATAGTAAAAAACGCGTCCGGCGAAGTCAGTTCCTGCGACATACTGTTCACGGATGACTTTGAAGCTTTCAACCGCGATTACCTTAAGTATACAGCCCTGGCTGCCCAAAGCTGTTCGGACCGGGATCTGTCCGCGGAAAGCATGGTCATAGGCACATCGGCCATCGTGGACACCGAGATAGACGGCGCGGTGGGCATGAACAGCGGCATATTCAACAATCCCTTCCTGATCTGGGGCAGGTACAGGAAGCAGCTGTTCAAATACCTGCTGCCCGTATCCTTCCAGTTCCATCACACGCAGATGGACGGCGCCCACGCGGGAAGATTCCTCGAAAACCTGCAGCACGAAATAAACGGCCTTGGGAGGCATATATGAAACAGTTCATAGCGTACTGCGGCCTGGACTGCGAAAGCTGCGAAGCCCGGATCGCCACCGTCAAAGGCGACGCCGCGCTCAGGCAGAAAGTGGCCGAAGACTGGTCCCGTCTAAACGGTGTTACCATAACCCCCGAAATGATCCTGTGTGAAGGCTGCCGCACGGGCGGAGCAAAGAGCGCGTACTGCGGCTCCCTCTGCCCCATCCGCCGGTGCGCGCCGGGCAGGCAGGTCAAGACCTGTGCTGACTGTACCGACATGGACACATGCGACAAGCTCGCCGCCATCACGGGCAACAACCCCGACGCGCTCAGGAACCTGAAAGGATAGGCGATGAAGTACGTCAGCACGCTCATGGCAGTGAGCGATATGGAAAAAAGCAAGCGCTTCTACCGCGACACGCTCGGGCTGGCTGTGACGCAGGACTTCGGCGCGAACGTCACCCTGGAAGGCGGCATCGCGCTGCAGACGCTGGACAGCTGGAAAACGTTTATACACACGGACAATGTGGTGCTGCCCAGCAACGCCGGGGAGCTGTATTTTGAGGAGGACGACCTGGACGCGTTCTGCGCGCGGCTGGAAAATCTGGACATCCGCTACGTTCACCCCCTGATCGAGCACGGCTGGGGGCAGCGGGTCGTTCGCTTTTACGACCCGGACGGGCACATCATCGAAGTCGGCGAAAGCATGGAAAAAGTCGTGCGGCGCTTTGTTGACAGCGGGCTTACCGCAGCCGAGACCGCAAAACGGATGGACGTCCCCCTCGCGTTCGTGCTGTCCGCGCTCGGAGACAAAACGGAGTGATCGCAAACGCGCTCACGTTTTTCAGGATAACCGCCAGTGCCGTGCTGCTGTTTTGTCCGGTGTTCTCCCCTGCCTTTTATGCGTTTTACATAGCTGCCGGGCTGTCCGACATGCTTGACGGCTTTGCGGCGAGAAAGACGAACGCCGCCTCCGAACTCGGGGCGAAGCTGGATACGGCTGCGGATCTCGTGTTTGCGGCAGTTTGCCTGATAAGACTGCTCCCGGTCCTGGATCTCCCGGCATGGCTGTATGTCTGGGCAGGCATTATAGCGTTTATAAAGCTCGTAAACGTGGTCTCGGGATTTGCCGTACGCAGGCGGTTCGTATCCGTGCATTCTGTTATGAATAAAGCGGCAGGCGCGCTGGCGTTCCTGTTTCCGCTGACGGTCCCGTTTGCCAATCCGGGCCGGTTTGCGATAGCAGTCTGCCTGACGGCCACGTTCGAGGCTGTGCAGGAAGGGCACCTGATCAGGTCCGCAAAAGAGGTGAGATGAATGCTGCCCGCAACCGATAGACTCTTCCTGCGGGAAATGAACGAGGGCGACTTTGACGCGCTTTATTCTGTGCTGGCCGATCCTGACATCATGCGGCACTATCCGTATACCTTCGACGAAGCCCGCGTAAGAGGCTGGATAGAGCGCAATATGGCCCGATACCGCGAGGACGGCTTCGGGCTGTGGGCGGTGTGCCTTAAACAGACGGGCGAAGTGATCGGCGACTGCGGGCTGACGCTGCAGAACATAAACGGACAGATATTGCCCGAGATAGGCTACCACATCCGCCGCGACTTCCAGCGCAGGGGTTACGCGAAGGAAGCCGCCAAAGCCGTGCGGGACTGGGCGTTCCGCAATACGGATCATCCGGCGCTGTACTCATACCGCAAGTACGCCAACGAGCCCTCCATACGCACTGCCGAAGCGGTGGGGATGCGGATGCTGACGGAGTATCCCGACAAAGCCAACGGCGTCACCCACGTGTCCGTTATCAGCCGCGAACAGTGGCTTAAAACACTCACGGACAATATGATCTCCCGGGCCGAAAGCATGCTGGGCGACACAAAATATGCCGGCTGGTGCCTCTCGTTCATAGAAGACGCGCTGGAAAACAGCAATGGCCTTGAGATATTCGGCGGCGACTGCGCCGGGGAGTCCTGCTGCCTGTACTCCGACGCGCGTTCAGGCGGGATCCCCGAAAGAGGCGCGTTCGTGTTCTACGACTGCCTGTGCCCGGGCGAAAACGGGCCCGTGAACTGGGGGCACTGCGGCATCTCTCTTGGCGGCGGGCAGGTGATCCACGCCTGGGACAGGGTGCGCGCCGACGGATATCTGGAGATCGAACGACTCACCGCGCTTTTCGGCAACAAGCCCCGGTATCTGGGCTGGGTGCCGCTTGAGCGCGTACTGAAACAAAAGGAGGAATAAAACATGGACAGGTTTTTTGAGTTTATGGGCGCGGCGGCGCCCTGGATCGCCATAGGGCTGCTGATCGCGGTGGTCGTCGCAAGGGAAGGCGCCCGCAAAAAGTCCGACAAGCCGGAAAACTACGGTTCCGAGGGAATGGCGCTGGGCATCTGCCTGGGCACAGCCGTCTCCACCGCGCTGCACGTCAATATCGGCATCGGAATGATCGTCGGCATGGCGCTGGGGCTGTTTATCGGCTCCGGCACAGCCAAAAAATGACGAAGCTCAAGTACGGCAACACCAACACCTTCTTTATCCCGGGTGTCAGGGGCGGGCTGCTCGTAGACACCGACTACGCCGGCACGCTGGGCGCCTTTTACAGGGTCCTTAAGCAAAACGGAATAAAGCCGCAGAATATAACTTACGTGCTGGCGACCCACTTTCATCCCGACCACATGGGGCTGGTCGGGGATCTGACGCGTCTGGGCGCAAAGCTGCTGCTCATGGACGTGCAGAAGGACTTCGTGCATTTTTCTGACGGCATATTCGCAAAAGACCGCCTGCCGTTCACGCCGATAAACGAAACAGAGGCTGTCGTGGTCTCCTGCGAAGAGAGCCGGGCGTTTTTGTCCCGCATGGGCATCCGCGGCGAGGTCATTCCCACCCCGAGCCACAGCGCGGACAGCGTTTCCTTGATACTGGACGACGGCGACTGCTTCGTGGGGGACCTTGAGCCAAAGGAGTTTATCCCTGCGTACGGCGAGACCTCCCCCCTGTCCGAAGACTGGGCCCGCCTGCTCGCCTTGCGCCCCAAACGCGTGTTTTTCGGCCATGCGCCGGAAAAGCGCATCGCGCCGTGAGCTTTCGGGCGAAACCGATAAGCGTAAAAAAGGGGAGACCGATGGATAAAAACGTGTCACGTTTCGAAACGGCAAGGAAGTGGCTGATCTTCTGGACGCTGTTCATAGGCATAGGCGCCGTGGCGGGCGGACTGTCCATGATAATCGACCCCAGCGGAAAAGCGCTGCACATGGACGGGATGCTGCCGTATTTCCGGGCGCTGCCCTTTGCCGACACCCTGTTCGGTGATTTTCTGTTTTCGGGCTTCGCGCTTCTCATAGTCAACGGCATCACCAACCTTGCCGCGGCGGTGCTGCTGATAAGGAGAAAGCCCCTGGGCGTCATATTGGGCGGCGTGTTCGGCGTGACGCTGATGCTGTGGATCTGCATCCAGTTTTTCATGTTCCCCTTCAATTTCATGTCTACCGCTTATTTTGTGTTCGGGCTGTGCCAGGCGGTGACAGGCTGGGCGGCATACAGGCTGAGCCGCGCTTGACAGCGGACTAAAGTGGGCTTATCATGGTTTTGCTCCGCAAGCCGGGCTGCCGCATCGCAGGCGACATGCCCGGATGTACGGCATCATACCGCCCATGCCATCAAATCCGAAAGAACGCGGCCCATCATCACTAAAACAACAGACACGGAGAAAACCTGACCGTATGCTTATAAACGCATCCTGCAAAAGCTGCCTGCTGCGGAAAAACCTGAATGCGTATCCAATAGATGCGTCCAGGGAAAGCATTTTGAGCTATCAAGGCAAGCTCAGGGACATCCTGGATCACTGCGACGGCTTGAGCACCCCGCAGATCGCCGAACAGATATACGCCCTTCAGAAGGACGCGTTCGGCGCCGTCAGGGATTATTCGGCGCTGAAAAGATACTATAACGAGCTTATGCTCTCCCTTTACCCGTATATGGAAGCCCGGGTCAACGCGTCCGAAGGCCGTTTGAAAACGGCCGTGCAGTACGCCATGGTCGGCAATTATATAGATTTCGGCGCTTCCGAAAACGTGGATGAAAACGTACTGCGGGCACAGCTGGATGAGGCGGCTTCCGTAAAGATCGACCCCAAGCTGCTGGAATGTTTCAGAACAGAGGTCCTCAAAGCGCGGCGGCTGGTCCTGTTCACGGACAACTGCGGCGAGATCGTTACGGACAAGCTGCTCGTTTCGGTGCTGCGCCAGCTGAATCCGGGCTTATTCGTGACGGTGATCGTGCGGGGCAGACCCGTGCTGAACGACGCGACTATGGAAGACGCCCGGCAGATCGGCATGGAAAAAGCGGCTCAGCGCGTCATCGGCAACGGAAGAGGCATGCCGGGCAACGTGATCGGCGCCGTTTCCGGCGAAGCCATGGAAGAGATCCGTAAAGCCGACCTGCTGGCGGCAAAAGGGCAGGGAAACTATGAAGGGCTCAGTGAATGCGGTCTCAATATTTTCTACTTTTTCCTGTGTAAATGCGAAATGTTCATGCGGCGTTTCAACGTTCCGCAGTTTACCGGTATAATCACCCGCGAATCCCTAACACAGACCGCATATTAGCAAAGCCGGTCCGGATAACATATGCCGATACGGAACTGCCCGGCCTGTTGATCGTCCGGGCGGTAAAGACTCAATGAGGTGCTTTCGGATGAAGAAGACGCTCGTTTGGCTGTCAGCTCTGCTGCTTATCCTCAGCCTCACTGCCTGCGCAGAAGGCTCCCGGGCGGCACTGACTATCGGCTGGTTCCCGCCGGAAGCGTGCGGCAGGTACTCGGAATTCGTTCCTGACGAAGATACCCAAAACCGGCTCCTGGAGCTGCTCGCCGATGCGGATTTCATCGACCGGTCGCACGACGACCGGGCATTTCCCGATTATAACGAAGTCTCACTCGGCATATCTATATCGTACGGCGGGTTCAGCGCCGACCTCCGTACCGGGGGCTGGATACGGCTCAGCGAGATAGGCACGCCCGGCTTTTGGTTCGCGCAGGACAAGGCGATTGCGGATCTGGTCACGGAACTGCTCGCCGGATACGGGTTTGAACCGTTCGATCCTTCCGGGATAAAGACCGTTGTGAGCGCGCAGTTGTATGACGGCCCCTACTTTAGCGGCAAAGCCCATGAGCCAATTACTCTGAGCGACCCGGACAAACTGGAAGACCTGACAAGGATCATCGGCATCTCAAGCTTAGCGGAACCGTCCGAATGCTTGTTCGGTTACTCAAAACTGGTCATGACCGACTCCGAGGGCTCCGTATATGAGCTGTATCCCGCGACCGACGGCTGCTGCCGGTTCTTTATAAACGGCTGCTTCTTTGGCTACGACGCGAGCCGCGGCGGCGATACGCACGATGCCGACCTGACGCTGTTCGAGCTGTTCGGGATCGAACCGCTAAGTCATTACCATGCTCCGAAATAGCCGGCAACGCGCAGCCGCGTACGGACAGCGGGTCGTATAAACATGCCAAAACAGCGAGGTGCCGGGATGAAGTGGAAATGCCCGAAATGCGGGCGTGAGTTCGTCAGCCAAAACCAGTCCCATTACTGCGAAAGACCGCAGACCGTGGACGAGTACATCGCCCTGCAGGATGAATCTGTGCAGCCGCAGCTAAGCGAGGTCCGCGCCCTGATCCGCTCCGCCGTGCCTGACGCGGAAGAAACGATCTCCTGGTCGATGCCTACATACCGGAAGGGCAGGAACCTTGTCCATTTCGCCGCGTCGAAAAAGCATCTGGGCATATATCCGGGCGGCGAGGCGACCGGGGTGTTCGCCGAGGAACTGAACGGATACGACGTCAGCAAGGGAACGATACGTCTGCCCTGGGAAAAGGAACTGCCGGCGGAGCTGATAGAAAAGATAGCCCGCTGGTGCTATGATAAATACGCGGACCGGGCGGCTCAAGCGTGTGAAGGCAAATAAGCGATATCCCAGAAACGCAGGGTAAGGACGCTGCCCCGCAGAAACATTGTAAAGCCATGATAAGCCAAAAACTCGATGTATCCGGCATCCCAGCCATACTCTGGGGCGCGCCGTCCGACAAAGTGTTCATATACGTGCACGGGAAATTCAGCAGGAAGGAATACGCCGAGCGTTTCGCGGACATCGCCGAAACGTACGGCTGGCAGACCCTGTCCTTCGACCTGCCCGAACACGGGGAACGCCGCGGCAAACCGGATAAATGCGACATATGGAACGGCGTGCGCGACCTGGACCTCATAGCCGACAGGGCGTTTGGCGGCTGGAAGCGCGTGTCCCTGTTCGCGTGCAGCCTGGGGGCGTATTTCGCGCTCAACGCCTATCCCGCAAGAAAGCTGGAAAAGGTTCTGTTCCAGTCCCCCATCGTGGACATGAAATGGCTGGTGGAGCACATGATGCTCTGGGCGGGCGTCACTCCCGGGCAGCTCGAAAGGGAAAAACTGATAGACACGCCCCTTGACACCCTGAACTGGGAATACTACAGGTATATCCTGACCCATCCCTCGGACGACTGGCCCTTCCCCACCCGCATCCTGTACGCCGGAAAGGACGACCTGCAGCCCGAAGCGTCCGTAAGGGATTTCGCACGGAAGCATAACGCCGTTTTGACGGTAGCCCCCGAAAGCAGGCATCCCTTCATGGAGCCCGGCGACGAGGCGATCGTGGAAGAGTGGATCAAAAACTCGCTTGAATAGACCGAAAAGGCGCGGCCCCAAAGGGCCGCGCCGTGGTTTTTTCCTATGGTTTAGTTCTGTCCCGCTACCCGGGTGCCGCGGTTGGGTTCGGCGTCTTCGGAGAACAGCAGCTTCTGCGTCTCCACGCCCGCGTATCCGTCCGTGCTCAGACCCATCTGCTGCTGGAACAGCTGCACCGCCAGCTTGGTGTTCGGGCCGTAATCGCCGTCCACCCTGGAGTCCTTGGACAGGTAGCCCAGCTCGATCAGACGCTGCTGCAGCAGCTGCACCGCGTAACCCTGGGGGCGCTCCTTGCCTCCCAGCAGCACGTAGTTCTGGTACACGAAGGGCAGCGGCTCGGGGATCAGCGCATCCATGGCTTCGCCTTCCAGCGCGGTCACTTCGTTCTTTTCGTAGCCCAGCAGGTCGTTGAGCGTCACCAGTTCATAGCCCTTGCTGACCGCATAGGGAATGAACTCCTTGAGCTTCGCCACGCTGTCCGCGTTGCAGTTGAAGGCGTAAATGTTGCCGCTCTTAAGGCCGCTCTGCAGCTTTTTGAGCGTCTGGGCCTTTTCGTTGCCGTCCACGTTAAAGGAGGCTATGCCCTTGTAGTTGCCCAGCTGCACCAGATACTGATGCGTGCGCAGGTCGTTCTGGGCCAGGCCTTCGTAGATCCTTAAAAAGTGCATGTTGTAGTCCACGCCCAGCGCCAGGTTGACCGCCTTCTGGGTCTGGTAGATCTGGAAGGCCAGGTCCGCGTCGGACAGGGAGAACAGCTTGTAGTTGTCGTAGGTGAAGTTTTCCAGCTCGAAGTTCAGATCGTTCGCACGGCGAAGCGCCACGCGTATATCGTCCTTCTCCACCGCCATCTTGCCCGTGACGAACACGGTCAGCTGGGCCTTGGAGGTCTCCGCTATGGTCATGATCTCGTTCAATACGTTGGGTTCGTTGGCGTACTGTATGGTTATGGCGATGCGCTTGCCCGTGGTGGGCCCCTTGGTCACTATGGGCAGATACACTTCCGGCTGGGCGGTGGGACCCGGCGTGGGTTCAGCCGTAGGTTCGGTCACGACATCCGTAGGCGCGGTCGTAACGATCTCGGTGCCCGGGTCGGTCGGATCGGTGACGTCGGGAGTTTTGCTTCCCCCGGACGAAAGAGCGATTATAAGGATGACCGCGATCACCACGACCGCCAGCGCCGCCGCGGCGATCATCATCAGCTGCCTGCGCTTTTTTTCTTCCTGTTTGGCCTTGGCCTGCCGCTTGGCTTCCACCCGGGCGATCACCCGGCGCGGGTCTTTCGCGTTATCTTTATTGTTTTCCATGAGACGCCTCCGCTATTTATAGCTTCACTCCTAAATGTTATCACACCCGGCGGGAAAAATCAAGTGTTTTTGAAATATTTCGTAATACTTCTGAAATATTTTGAGGTATATTAAACTTTTCCGAACCGCTTTACAAGCCCTGCGGCGTAAACTATAATTTCCACATACGGCTGCTGCCGTTCCAAAGCGTAAGGAGGACAAACAAATGAAGCAGTTTTCCCGTTTCCTGGCGCTCGCTCTGGCGCTGTGCCTGTGCCTGGGGCTGACGCCCGTGCTGGCTGAAGACGCCCCCATCACCGTGACCGAGATACAGAAATACGGCAACATGGTGCTGTCCGTCAGCGGCAGCGACCTGCTTTCCCGGGGCTTCGCCTACGGTGACGGCGTGACAGTGACCGTGAACGGCCAAAGCTATGAAATGGCCCTGGGCAGCAACTTTTCCGACGTAGAACAGGGCAGCATGATCTTAAGAGTGGTGATAAAGCCCGAGACCAACGAGGATTACGCGCTCATAGCCATCAATATGGGCGACCTGGCAACCACCGCCGGCGTAGCCACCAAGGAAAAGACCGAGGCCGATCCCGGCTACGTGTGGCATTACAACGAGGGCGTGGAAGTGCCCGTGACCGTGACCGTGGAACTGACTAAGCCCGGCGCTTACTACGACAGCTGGCTGATGAACCAGCTGGTCAGGAGCGAGAACCGCGAGGACTATCCCGAACTCACCGACGCCGAGTACGCCAATTTCCGCGCCGTGACCACCAACGGAGTGGGCGCCAACAAGCTCTACCGCTCCTCCTCCCCCGTCAACCCCGAGATCAACCGCAACAAGCAGGCCGACGCCGCCGCCCGTGAAGCCGGCATCAGGACCTTCATCAACCTGGCGGACAACGACCAGGTGATGCGCGGCTACGAAGGCTTTGACGAAAGCTACTATTCCGGCCAGAGCATCATCGCCCTGAACCTGGGCGTGGACTTCTCCGCCGAAGACTTCAGGCTCGGCCTGGCCGACGGCGTGCGCTTTATCGCCGCGGGCGAAGCGCCCTTCCTGGTGCACTGCAACGAGGGCAAGGACAGAGCGGGCTTCGTTTCTGCCGTGCTGGAGTGCCTGATGGGCGCGTCCGCCGAGGAAGTCACCGCCGACTACATGGTCACCTTCTACAACTACTACGGCGTCGAGGCGGGCACCGAGCAGTATGCCGCCATCGCCAAAGCCAACATACAGAAGAGCCTGGCTGCCGCCTTTGAGCTCGACACCATCGAAGGCGCCAACCTGGCCGAAGAGGCCCGGGAATACCTGCTGGCGATCGGCGTGAGCGAAGAAGACATCGCCGCCGCCAAAGCCAAGCTGGGCGAATAGTCTCAGGCAATAACAAAAATCCACCCGAAAACCGGGTAGATTTTTTATGCCCGCGGGCGTTTATGCGCCTTTTCCGCCGTGCAGGTTGCGCAGGTGCAGGTACACGGTGTTGGGGCTGAGCTCCAGCGCTGCCGCCACCGTCTCCACACTGCCCTTTATGTCGAACACTCCTCTTTCCCAAAGCCTGCGCACGATCTCCTTGTTGTGCAGGGAGCGCTTGATGGTCGTGTCAGCCTTGACTTCCGGGATGACCTCGTTTATCGTGTAAGCCAGCATTTCCTCCGTGCTCTCGGCAAAGCTCTCGCTTTTGAGCGCGGACTTGCTCACGAATTCCTGCGGACGCATCGCCTGGATGAGATCGCTTACGGGGGTGTTCATGTAGAAATTGATGCAGATAAGACCTATGATGCGGTCGCCGTCCCCCAGGATGGGGATGGTGGTGCTCTTAAGGGGCTCGCCTTTGCGGTTCTGGGCAAAGTACACTATGGCGTGGGGAGTGCCCGGCTGCTGCTTGAGCTCGCTGAGCATCGCAAGCGCCAGGTTAGTGATGGGCGCCCCTTCAGTGCGTCCGGTGTGGAAACCGTTTATTATCTTGATGACGGAATGCTCGTAGCTTTCCAGGCAGTGCAGCACGATCTCGTAGCCGCTGCCCAGGTATTCCGCCAGGCCCTCAAGGGTGTCCCGGTAGGAATACAGTATCGCTCTTTCGCGGTCCGACAGCACCGGCATTTCGCCCATAGGCCCGTCCTTTCTGCTTCAGCCTTCTGCGATACGCGCCGCCGTTGCGGGCGGCGGCGCGGTAAATGATGCTTATGCGATGTTTATTCTTCTTTGGGTTCTTCCTTCAGCTCTTCGCCGTTCTTGCCTTCGAACCTGCGGCCCCAGCCGGTGATGACGGCGACCAGGAACACTACGAACAGCACCACGCCGTAGAAAGTGCCCAGAGCCACGGATACGGGAGACAGCCCGGACAGAGCCGCGCCGATGAATACGAACACGCTCATGAAGGGGATGATGGCGGGCAGGGAGTTGGCAACGCCGTCCAGCAGGTTGGCCCTGCGGTAGGGATGCAGCTTCTTGGCATGGCCGATCTTGTTGAGCACGGGACCGAAGGTGAGGATGGACGCGGAAGTCACGCCGCCGAAGATGAAGGTGGTGGCGGAGATGCCGATCAGGCAGGCCATTTCGGCGCCCTTGGGGGTCTGAGCCAACTTGCTGCCCAGGATCTTCTCTACCAGGAAGTCCAGCATGCCGGCCTCGGTGAGCACACCCATGATGCCGAATACCGCGATGACCAAGCCCACGGTGCCCAGCATGTTGGCTACGCCTTCCACCAGGAAGCCCACGGCCGCGTTGTTGGCGGGGTCATTGGCGAAGATCCTGGAGAACGGGAACAGGCCCAGGGCAAGGCCGGTGATGATGCCGGTGACCAGGCCTACGAATATGCCCAGGAAGATGTTGCGGGTCTTGGTGGCAACTACCAGCATGATCGCGACGGGGATGAGCATGAACAGGGTGTTAGCCTTGCTCTGAGCGCCGGCAAGCACTTCGGCGTCAGCCATGGTCCCGCCGATGCCGCCGAAGATGGCGAACAGGATCAGGCTGATCACACCGGCCACGGCGCTGTATCGCAGGCGGGAACGCACCACGCCGCCCACGTCCGCGGGACGGCCGTCGTTAAACTGCTGGGTGGAGGAAGAAGCGATGGTGGTGTCGGAGATGGGGGCCAGGTTGTCGCCGAAGATGGCGCCGGACACGATCGCGCCGGCCAGCAGCGCGGCGCCCGCTCCCAGGTCGATACCGGCTTTGTAGAACACCGGGAAGGCGACGAACATGGTTCCGATGGAGGAACCGGTGGCGGTAGAGATCACGCAGGTGGCGAAGAACACGAACGCCGTGAACAGGCCGCCGTGCATGCCTATGGAGTTAGCCAGCCACACAAAGCCCTGGGACAGCTGACTTTCCTTGATCAGGGCGGAGAACATGCCGATCACGAAGAAGATTACGATAACGGACACGGAAGTAATGGAAGAGATGCCGGAGATGGCCGCGTTCCAGTACTTGGTGTAGCTCTTGCACAGCGCGCCGCCAATCAGCAGGGCGATGAAGCCGCCGGTAGCCAGCGCTTCCATGTTGAAAGCCTTGAACACGACGAACAGGATGACACAGAAAGCGAAGAAGATCGCTACCGGGATGAGGGACATGAACATGCCGCCACGGAACTCAAGACGTTCCTTTTTAGTCTCGGACATTGATAAAACTCCTTTCGGATATTTATTGGCACTGCCCTAAGCAGTTGAACCACGTTGTCAGATAATGCCTTTTTCCTTAGCCAGTTGGGTCAGCGCGGCCTTGATGCGCTCGAAGCGCGCCACGGCGTCCTCGTCCTTCGCGAAGCAGGCGGTCACTATGCGCAGATGGCCCTTGCCCTGCTCGCCGTAGGGGTTGCCCTGGTTGACCATGATGTTGGCATGCTTCATTATGTACTCGCTCACTTCCTCGGCGGTGCCCAGGGCGGAGATGTCCAGCCAGGAGAGTATGCCGCTCTCGCTCATCTTCATCTTCACGCCGGGAATGGTGGACAGCACCTCGTAAGCCAGGCGGCGGCGCCTCTCCAGGCGCACGTAGTTGCTCTTTAAGTACTCCTCGTCTTTTAGCGCCGCCACCGCGCCTATGGAGCCCAAGGTGGAAGCCGCGCCCAGCACGTTCACCGCGCCGCCGTAGAGCACGTCCATTATGCGGTCGTTGGCGTAGATGTAGCCGATCCTGAAGCCGCTGAAGCCCAGACCCTTGGAAATGGAGCACACGGTGAGCGTCCTCTCCCACATGCCGGGCAGCGTGGCGGGATGCACGAACTCTATGCCGTCGTACACGTGATCCTCAAACGCCTGGTCAGAGACCAGGATAAGGTCGTGCTTTATAACGAACTCGCACAGCTTTTCGATGCTTTCCCTGCGGAACACGGTGGTGGTGGGGTTGTTGGGGTGGGTGATCAGCACCAGCTTGGTGCGGGGAGTGACCCGCTTTTCGAACTCCTCGATGCGGATCTGGTAGTTGTCTTCCTCATACAGGGGCACGGGCACCGTCACGCCGCCCAGCAGCTTGGGATTCAGGAAATTGCTGGGATAGCTGGGATCGGGCACCATGACCTCGTCCCCTTCGCAGATGAAGGGCATCATGGAGTAGAGCAGACCGGAATCGGAGCCGGGGGTGACGATCACGTTGCGGCTGGGGTCGATGTCCAGGCCGGTGTTTTTGCGGATCTTCTCCGCCAGCGCCTGGCGAAGCTCCAGCATGCCTATAGGCATCACGTAGTGGGCGGGAATGCCGCTCTCCACCGCGTCAAGCAGCGCCTTTTTAACGGAATCGGGGATGGAGGGGTCCGGGAAGAAGGGATCCGCCCAGGCCATGATGTCGCCGCCGTTCTTCTGGAAGTTGCCGGCGCCCTCGCCCACGTCCGCCTTGGTGACCGTAAGGAACAGGCCGCCCTGCAGATCGCGGAACTTGGTGTTCATCTTGCTTTTGATGTCCATGATGATTCTCCTTACCGTTTATTTGAGTGCGGGACGCTCACAGTTCGGCGATCAGCTCTACCTCGCACAGCACGCCCTTGGGCAGCTTGGCCACCGCCACGCAGGAACGGGCAGGCAGGGACACGAAATAATTGGCGTAAATGGCGTTAAATGCGGCAAAGTCGTTCATGTCCTGCAAAAAGCAGGTGGTCTTGACGACTTTTTCGAAAGAAGTGCCGGCCGCTTCCAGTACGGCGGACAGGTTCTTCATCACCTGCTCGGCCTGCGCCTCGATACCGCCCTCGACGACGGCGCCGGTGGCGGGGTCTACGGGTATCTGGCCGGAAGTGTACAGCATGCCGCCGGAAGTGATCGCCTGGGAATAGGGGCCAATGGCGGCGGGGGCTTTGTCGGTGTGGATCTTGTTCATTTTTTCTGCTTCCTTTCGCTTT
Organism: Clostridiales bacterium; assembly: GCA_024683475.1. GTDB lineage: Bacteria > Bacillota > Clostridia > Christensenellales > Aristaeellaceae > RUG14130. The sequence goes on from JAIKYG010000053.1 coordinate 14,446, forward strand.
TATTCGGTTTCTGTATCCATTATAATGCTAAAATTATTTGCAGTCAATAGTAAAAATTATTTTAGTTTATATCGTTTTGAAAATAACTGTCGTTTTTCGGGGGGTCGCCCGGCGCCTTTCACCGCACCGGCAGTAAAAAAACCGCCGCGGACAGGTTTCCGCGGCAGCCTTACGGTATTCGTTTTTACAGCACCTTTGACAGGAACAGCTTCGTGCGCTCGTTTTTGGGGTTCTGGAAGATCTCGCCGGGAGTTCCCTCTTCCACTATCCTGCCCTCGTCCATGAACAGCACGCGGCTGGCGACCTCCCTGGCGAAGCCCATTTCGTGGGTCACCACGGCCATGGTCATCCCGCTTTTTGCCAGGTCGCGCATGACTTCCAGCACCTCCCCCACCATTTCCGGATCCAGGGCGCTGGTGGGCTCGTCGAACAGCATCACGTCCGGGTGCATGGCCAGGGCGCGCACTATCGCGACGCGCTGCTTCTGGCCGCCGGAAAGCTGGTTGGGATAGGCGTCGGCTCTCGCCTTCAGCCCCACCCTGTCCAGCAGCTTGAGGGCTTCCGCTTCGGCCTCTTCCTTGCTGATGCCCTTGAGCTTCACGGGCGCGAGGGTCAGGTTTTTGAGTATGCTCATGTGGGGAAACAGGTTAAAGTGCTGGAACACCATGCCCATGCGCATGCGGTGCATGTTTATGTTCACCTTCGGGGAGGTTATGTCCGTGCCCTCGAATATCACCTGGCCGCCGGTGGGACGGTCCAGCAGGTTCAGGCAGCGCAGGAACGTGCTCTTGCCGCTGCCGGACGGGCCGATTATTACGACGGCTTCGCCCTTGTATATGTCCGCGTCCACGCCTTTCAATGCGTGCACCTGGCCGCCCGCGAACTTCTTTTCCAGCCCTCTGACGCTTATCAGCGGTATATTTTGGATATTGTTATCTGTGCTCACCGCTTCTCAATCTCCTTTCCAGCAGACCTACCATCCGGGTAAAGAACATTACCACGGCCAGGTATATAAGCGCCACCGCTATCAGCGGCATAAAGGGCGAATAGGTCACCGAGCGGATTATGTCCCCTCCCTTGTTCAGGTCCTTGACCGCCACGTAGCCGGAAACGGAAGTTTCCTTGAGCAGGGCGATAAACTCGTTGGCCAGGGCGGGCAGTATGTTTTTGAACGCCTGGGGCAGTATTATGTACACCATGGTCTTCACGTAGCTGAAGCCCAGGGACTGGCCCGCTTCGAACTGCCCGTTGTCTATGGACATTATGCCGCCGCGCACGATCTCCGCCACGTAGGCGCCGGAGTTAATGCCGAAGGCGATTATGGCGGACAGGGTGCCGTCTTTGTTGGAGGCGAATATGATCAGGTACATTATCAGCAGCTGCACCATGACGGGCGTGCCGCGGATAACGGTCAGATACACGCTGCAGACCTTGTCCAGCACCTTCAGCAGCGACTTGCCCACGCCCCTGCGCATGTTCTCGTGGTTTTTCTCCCACGTCGCCTTTATGCAGGCCACAACCGCGCCTATCGCAACGCCCATAAGGCCGCTTAACAGGGTGATTAGCAGGGTGGTCAGCAGGCCCTTCCACAGGTACTGCCACCTTTCGCCGTCCACGAAGTTCAGCCGGAACTGGGCGACGATCGGGTGATACTTCTTCGCCGCGGTTATGCCGTCCATGGCGTTGTACGCGTCCAGGCGAGCCGCTTGCTCGTCCGGGGCGCCGCTCACGCGCAGGGTTATATAAGTGCCTTCGTAGGGCGACCTGACCAGGGCGACCCACTCGTCGCCCGTACCCGCCCAAAGCACGTCATAGGTGATCTTGCTTTTGGCCTTGGCCTTGTTGGAGCCGTCATCGGGATAGACGAGCGTGACCGGGCTGAACGCCGAAAGCTCGCCCTCGGAAAGCGTCCGGCCGTAAATGCTCACCACGGCTTTTTCGCCCCGCTTCTGGAAGGCGAACTGGGTGGTCTTTTCGTCCCCGTCGATGTCCTTTTCAGCCTTCATGGAGGAATAGCCCGAGGGCGCGAGCACGTTGCCCAGCTTATAATAGCCGTCCTCGCTTTCCAGATACGCGGTGAGCGTACCGTAAGGCAGGCTCTTGAAATCGTTTTCCGTCAGCCTGTCCGTGCCCTTGAACAGCCACAGATAGCCGATCTGCAGTATCAGCGCCAGGGCCACGACCCCGATAACGGCATAGAGTAGGGCGCGTTTGGTTTTAGTCATGATACACTCCGATAGTTTATTTACGCGTCAAGCGGGCGGGATAATATATCCCGCCCGCGAGTGCAGGCCGGCGCCTTATTCGGCAGCGGGTTCCTCGACTTCCTCAACGGGGATGTACTTGAGGATGATCTCATCCACGGTGCCGTCGGCGATCAGCTCGGCCAGCGCAGCGTCGATCTTTTCCTTGAGCTCGGCGTTGTCCAGCGCGATGGCGATGGCGTAATCCTCTACCGCGTAGTCGGTATCCAGAAGGATCAGGTTGTCATAGGTCTCGATGTAGGCCTTGGCGGGGTTGTTGTCCAGTACCACGGCGTCGATCTTGCCGGCAGCCAGGGCAGCCACCGCGTCGGGGCCGGTCTTGAACTTCAGCACGTTCTCGTCACCGAAGTCGTCGGTGCAGTAGATGTCGCCGGTGGTGCCTTCCTGAACGCCGATGGTGTAGGAAGCGCCTTCCGCGTACAGATCGTCCACATTCTTGATGGGGCCGTCAATAGGCACGATGATGGACTGCACGCCCGTGGCGTAGGTCACGGAGAAGTTGACGCTCTGCATTCTCTCCTCGGTGACCGTCATGCCCGCCATGGCGAAGTCGATCTTGCCGGACACGACCGCGGGGATCAGGGTCGCGAAGTCCATGTCGATGATCTCCAGCTGATAGCCCAGCTTCTCGCAGATGGCCGCGGCGATCTCGGCGTCGATGCCCACGATCTCGGTATCCTCGTAGAACTCGTAGGGTTTGAAGGCGGCGTTGGTGCCCATGGTCAGCACGGGCAGGGTCTCCGCTACGGCGCCCAGCGCCAGCATGGCAACAAGCAGTATAGCTATGATCTTTTTCATTTTATTCGTCCTCCTCAACAAGATGTGCGCATTATACATCCTCCCGAATTATAATGCAAGTATTTCGGGGCATTTTTAACATAATATACACAAAACCTGTATATTTATGCATTTATAAAACATTGCGGCTGCATAATCGGGGGCTTTCGGGGCGGCCTGGCGGCCCTGCGGCAAAGGCTTCCCGGCTTGACTATGCACCGACGGGTACTTTATAATGTATGTAAATCATTGTCAAGGAGGCGCGTATGTTACCCAGAAGCGAATACCCCCGTCCCCGCTTCAGGCGCGACGGCTGGCTGAATCTGAACGGTGAATGGGAATTCGAAACCGACCTTTCCGGCAGCGGTCTCGAACGGAACGTGCAGGACAAGCCCGAATTCGACAGCAGGATCACGGTGCCTTTCTGCCCCGAAAGCCGTTTGAGCGGCATAGGCAACACGGATTTCATGCCCCACGTGTGGTACAGGCGCAGGTTCGTCCTGCCCGAAGCTGCCTGCGGAAAACGGGTGTTCCTTAACTTCGGCGCGGTGGACTATGAAGCGTTCGTGTATATAAACGGCACGCTGTGCGGCAGTCACACGGGCGGGTACACGGGCTTCCAGCTCGAGATCACTTCCGCCCTCGTGCCCGGGGAAAACACCATCGTCCTGCGGGTGAACGACCCCATGACCCCCTACCTCCAGCCCCGGGGCAAGCAGTCCGACAGGTACGGCTCCTACGGCTGCGTGTACACCCGCACCACCGGCATCTGGCAGACGGTGTGGCTGGAGTGGACCGAACAGACCCGCATCACGGGCGTCAAGATCACTCCCGACGCCGTAAACGCCTCCGCGCTCATGGAGATCGAGGCGGACGGCGACCTGGACGGCTGCGAAGTCTCCGCTGAGGTCAGCTTTGAAGGCGAATACGAGACCGAAGCCTCCTGCGCGCTGGACGGCGGGCGCGGCTGCGTCAACCTGCTTATAGAAAACCCCCGCCTGTGGCAGCCCGGCGAAGGCAACCTGTACGACGTGAAGCTCTGCCTTAAAAAGGAAGGCGGTACGCTTGACACGGTGTACACCTACTTCGGCTTAAGGAGCGTGCAGATACGGGGCTCCAGGGTGCTCATAAACGGCAAACCCGTGTTCCAGCGTCTGGTGCTGGACCAGGGCTTCTATCCCGACGGCATATACACCGCGCCCACCGACGAGGCGCTCAAAAACGACATACTCCTGTCCATGGCCATGGGCTTCAACGGCGCGCGGCTGCACCAGAAGGTGTTTGAGGAGCGCTTCCTGTACCACGCGGACAAGCTGGGCTACCTGGTGTGGGGCGAGTTCCCCTCCTGGGGCATGATGCCCGACAAGCCCGAAAGCGCGGAGATATTCATAAGCCAGTGGATGGAAGAGCTGAAGCGGGACTACTCCGCGCCTTGCATCATAGGCTGGTGCCCCTGGAACGAGACCTGGGACGAGAACGGCTACGGCACGCGCGCACGCACGCAGAAACTGTGCTACCTGATAACAAAGGCGTACGATCCCACCCGCCCCGTGATCGACGCCAGCGGCGGCATCCATGTCATTTACGACATCTACGACGCCCACGACTACACCCAGAGCGTGGAGACTTACCGCGAAAGGTTCGCCCCTGGCGAAAAGCTTTACGACAGGCTGGTCAAAAAGTACTATGAAGGCGACAAGCCCGTATTCATAAGCGAGTACGGCGGCATCGGCTGGAACCCGGACGGCGCGGGCTGGGGATACGGCGACGGCCCCAAGACCGAAGAGGAGTTCATAGAAAGGTACAAGGGCCTGACCGAAACGCTGCTGGACAACCCCGGACACTTCGGCTTCTGCTACACCCAGCTGACCGACGTGGAGCAGGAGAGGAACGGTCTGTACTACTACGACCGCCGGCCCAAGTTCGACCCGAAGATCATCGGCCCCATCACCTCCCGCAAGGCGGCCTATGAAGACGAGTGACGCCGCCGTAAAGCGACTTAAATGAAATATCCCAATATCTTGAGGGGCGGTTTCATAGACCGCCCCAACCGCTTTATCGCCCGCACGGAGATAGACGGACGCATCCACACCGTGCACGTCAAAAACACGGGCCGCTTAAAAGAACTGCTGGTGCCCGGGGCCGAAGTGTTCCTTTCCGCTCCGGGCACTCCCGGCAGAAAGACCGTATACGACCTGGTGGCGGTCGCAAAGCCGGACGGGCGGATCGTAAACATAGACAGCCAGGCGCCCAACTCAGTCGCCCGGGAGTGGCTGGAAACACGGGGTTTCGACAAAATCGTCCCCGAATACGCTTTCGGGGATTCGCGGCTGGACTTTTATATGGAAAAAGGCGGCCGGCGCTTTCTTATGGAAGTCAAGGGCTGCACGCTGGAAAGGGGCGGCGTCGGTTTCTTCCCTGACGCGCCCACCCTGCGGGGCGCAAGGCATCTGAACGAGCTGGCACACGCCGTAAGGCAGGGGTATACGGCTTACCTGGCGTTCGTGATACAGATGGAAGGGGTCAGTGATGTCCGCCCCAACGCGGATACCGACCCCGCCTTCGCTTCCGCGCTGGAAAACGCGGTCAGGGCGGGCGTAAAGCCGGTGTTCATCACCTGCCGGGTCGCTCCGGACAGCCTGGAAGCGGACGGGAAAGCAGGAGGGCTGTGATGTTTTCGGATATCGCTTCGGGCAGGAACTGGGCTTCGCTCGAGCCCGTAAACAAAGGCTGGTCGAGCGACAGGAAGTTCTTTATCACCACGGATTCGGGAGAGCATCTGCTTTTGCGGCTCTCGGACAGGGACAGGCTTTTCGAGAAAAAGAAGGAATTCGAGATAGTCGAAAAGTATTCCCGTCTCGGCTTCCCGATGTCGATGCCGCTGGAATTCGGTCTATGTGGCGACGGGGCATATATGCTTTTGTCCTGGGTCGAGGGAACTGATCTTGAATCCGTGCTCCCCGGTCTGCCAGAAGACGAACAGTACCGTCTGGGCAGGCAGGCGGGAAAGATACTAAAACAGATCCACTCGGTCCCTTTGGCGGAGGAAGACATTCCCGAAGCGACCAAGCGGGAAAAGAAACTTCTGCAGCTGGCAAGATACGAAGCGTCGGATCTCAGGATACCGCACGACGGGACCGCGATAAAGTACGTGAAGGAAAACATAGACCGGATATGGCAAAAGCCGCCAGTGTATCTGCACGGGGACTTCCATCCCGGCAACCTTATCTATACCGAAGATTCCTCCGTCGGGGTCATCGACTTTAACCGCTGGGAGGTCGGCGACCCGTATGAAGAGTTTTACAAGCTCGAGAGCTTCGGGACCGAGGTGAGCATACCCTACTGCATCGGCCAGATAGACGCGTACTTTGACGATTCCGTACCCGTGGATTTCTGGGAGGCGAATGCGGTGTACGTCGCGCAGGCAGCGCTGTTCTCCATAAAATGGGCCGAGAAATTCGGGCAGCGGGAGATCGGCGGCATGGTCAGGCGGGCAAACAGGGCGTTTGCCGATTTCGACTGTTTTAAGCGCATCATCCCGAAGTGGTATCGGAAATAACGCATAACTCACCGTTACAGAAAAAAACCGACATGCGGAGGCTGATTATGATTTGCTTTTTGACCAGCAGAGTAGACGACACCGAGACGGGAAAACTGTTTTCCGCCAACCGTTTTGCCGATGAATTGCGGAAGCATTTCCCGCATCCCTGCCGGGCATTGGACATCTGCTCCGACCCGGACGACTGGGAAGCGATGGACTTCTATTCCGCGCTCACGAAAAAGCAGTCGAAGATGCAGGGTTCGCATTCGAACGGTTTGATACCCTGGACAACCGAAACCAAGAGCTTTCCGCCCGGCTCGTAGGGCAGTCTAACCTCATAATCCTCGCGGGGGGACATGTGCCGACGCAGAACCGGTTTTTTGAAAAGATCCGCCTCCGCGAACTGCTCAGGGACTTTGGCGGCGTCATCATAGGAATAAGCGCGGGAAGCATGAACAGCGCCAAAGTCGTATACTCACAGCCCGAAAAAGAAGGCGAGGCCGTCGATCCGTCGTATCAAAGGTTCTTCCCCGGGCTGGGTCTTACCGGAACGAACCTGCTTCCGCACTATCAGGCGGTAAAGGACGATGTGCTGGACGGACTCAGGGTATTTGAGGATATCGCCTGTCCAGACAGCATGGGAAAGACCTTTTACGCGATCCCGGACGGGAGCTATCTGTTTACCGACGGCCGCAGGGAGGAATTGCGGGGAGAAGCGTATACGGTAAAAGACGGCGTCATCACCCAAATCTCTTCCGACGGCGAAACGATTTTCCTGTGACAAACGATAAAAAAAATCGCCCGGTCCGCCGTTTATGTGGCAGACCGGGTGTTTTTTCCGGCTTTGAACGCAAGGTATTCCGCCCTTGTCAGTATGCAGCGGTCTATGACCTTGTTTGCTCCGTCCCAGGGACGGACCATTTCTATCGTGCTGTCGTAATGAAAGCCGAACTTCTCCGCCAGCGCCTTCGAGCGCAGGTTTTCGCGGAAATAGCCGTACATGAAGTCCTCCGCGCCCAGCCTTTCAAACCCCAGTTCGAGCAGCAGCTTCACTATTTCCCTGCCGATGCCCCTGCCCTGAAACCGGGTGCCTACGCAGATGCCGCACTCCTCGAAATGCCCTTTTTCGTACTCGTTTATAGCGCACAGCCCCACCGCCTCGTCCGTGTCCTTCAGCGCCACGAACCAGGCCGTGTGTTCGCTTTGGAACCGGATGCTCCTTTCGCAGCGGACGCGGGCGTCCTCTTCCGTATGGGTGGGCGTGAACAGCATCCATTTGTACACTTCCTCGTCTCCCCACACGTTTTTGAGCATGGACTCCCAGTCTTCCGCCCGCGCCTTTCTGAGGACTATGCGTTCCCCTTCCAGCGTTTCAAACATAAGCAAAAAACCCCACCGCAGATACAGCGCAGCCGGGACAGGCGTATACCCATCCCGGCTGCACGGCGAAACCTGTTTTAGATCTCGGGAGCCTTGTCGCTCTCCAGAGGCGCGTCTTCCACGGACTTGATAGCCCAGCGGGCCATGTTCATCACGGTCTTCTGCGCGCCCACGGCGATGATCACCTGGTCGTCCTTCACGCCGGTAACGGTACCGTAGATGCCGCCGATGGTGCACACCCTGTCGCCCACCTTAAGGGCGTCCAGCATAGCCTTGACCGCCTTCTCCTTTTTCTTCTGGGGACGGATCATAAGGAAGTACATCACGCCGAACATTATCAGCAGGAAGCCGATGGAAAAAATCATGCTCATACCGCCGCCCGCGGGTACTTCGCCTTCGGTCCCTGCGCTGGAATCCAGCAGATTGAAAAGCCTGAACAGATCGCTCATTGTGTCGCTCCTCTTTAACTATAATAGCGTTTCCGCCTTACACGGACACTTACTTGGTTTATTTTATCATAACTCCAGCAAAATCACAACACCCGCCGGGCAAATTCGGGGGATTTTGCCGGGAATTTACGTTTATCCGCGCGATTCGCGCTTAAGCCGCGCTTAGGCGCGCTACCTGTTGTATCTCCTGCCCGCCGTGACCAGCATGCCGAGCCCCACGGAAAAGCCGGCGGCAAAGCAGATAAAGCTGCATGGCGACTCGGTCGCGCCGAACAGCGCCGCCGTTACAGCCAGAGCCGCGCCCATCAATATAAGCCCGCTCCCGCTTAAGCGGCAGAACGCCCGCCTGTTTTCGGGCGCCACCTTATCCCTGTGGTACTCGTTCAGCAGCGTGATCTTTTCTTTGTTCCGGACCAGTATGCCCAGATAAACCAGCAGCGCGCCTACAGCGGCCATTATCAGCGCGCCGATTATTCTTCCTGCCATCCTGTCCTCCCTCCGAACCGGCTGTGGCGAAGGTATGAAAAAAGAAGGCGGGCGCCTTCTTTTTATTTCTCCTCCGCTTCTACCTTGATGATCTCCTGACCGTCATAGTAGCCGCAGGCCTTGCACACTCTGTGGGACAGCTTCATCTTGCCGCACTTGGGGCACTTTACGATGCCGGGCAGAGACAGCTTCCAGTTAGCGCGGCGGGAATTTCTTCTGGCCTTTGAGACCTTTCCTTTCGGTGTCGCCATGGATCACACCTCCTCGTTGTTATTGTGAAGTAATACGCTAAGCGCCTCCAGCGGGCGAGGTCCCCTCGCGCCTTCAAGGCAGTTGCACGGATCGGTATTGCGGTTCTTTCCGCACACGGGGCACAGCCCCTTGCAGTCTTCCCGGCACACGAAGCGCATGGGCAGCTCGCTTAAGAGCGCTTCAAACGCCGCGCGGGAAATGTCGGCCCGGTAGCCTTCCAGGGGGTAGGTCTCGTCGCCTTCCTCCCGGGCGAACACGCAGTCCACCGGCACATCCATCTCCAGATCCGTCGCCTCGAGGCAGAGGGAACAGTGTGCCTTCACCGTGACCCTCAGGCGAGAATTGACGCTGACCATGTCTATGCCCCCGGTCATAACGCCGGATACGAGCGCGTTTTCAAAGCCCAGCGTCTCGCCCATGAAAAACGTGGGTTCGAACTCAAGCGGCATCTCAAAGGGAATGCCTGCGCCGGGATTCGACAGCGCTTTAGACACGTCTAACATCCTTAGCCTCCATTAGCCTTTATATTATAATGACTTCGCCGCAAAAAGTAAAGTTAAATAGGAGTTAATATGTAGTATTTTTGTAATACCTGAGCGTTCGGAATCGATACCCGGCAAAAAAACGCGGGCGGAATGATCCGCCCGCGCTTCGTATACGCACCTTTACAGGTTTCCGAAGTAAGCGTTCAGCTGGTCGGCGATGGCGGCCTTGATCTCGTCAAGCCCCGCAGCCTCGGCTTCGATCATGAACTCTTCCATCCAGCCGTCCAGGTCGTCCACCAGGCCCAGCTGCACCAGCGGGATGAACTGGGTGTAGGTCTCGCCCATGGCGGACCAGGCGTCGGTGATCCCGGTGGTGGAGAAGGCGAAGGCCACGGTGGGGCTGTCCACGGAGATCTCGCCCCAGGTCTTCATAAGCTCGGGGACCGTGGGGAAGATGCCCTGTTCGTCCATCTCCAGCAGGGTGTTCTTGAGGCCCCAGGAAGGCGCGGCGCCGTAGGACCAGTGGCCGTTGCCGTAGTTCTCGGCCTTGGAATAGGTGCCGTCCTCATTTACGGTGATGTGGTAGCCGGGTATGCCGTAACGGATGGACACATAGGCGTCCACGTCGTTCTTCAGTATATCCAGCGCCATGAGCGCGCGCTCCACGTTCTTGGACTTGTAGGTCACAGCGTAGCCGTCCGCGTCGTACACGGCGGTGGAGACCTTGTCAAGGTTCAGGTCGTAAATCTCGGGCTTCCAGGCAGGATTGGCCTTTTCCGCCGCGGCGGCCACGTTGCCGGTGGTGCCCAGGTTGTTGATGAATACGGCGGAGGTGCCGTTAAGGAAGGAATCCTTGACGTCGGTATTGTTGTTGATGGCGCTCCTGCTCCACAGACCCAGCGCGGAGAGCTCAAGCTGCTGCTTGGCAAAGGCTTTGAACTCCTCGGTGTCGTAGATGAAGAAGATGTCATCCGCGGTGTAGTCGGTCTTGCCGTCCACGTACTGATAGTAGAAATAGTTGGAGTTGTCCACGGTGATCAGGTTGTTGGGAGTGATATAGTACACGTTCTGCAGGTACTTGCCGTCCTGGGAAGCGTTATAGGCGAAGCTCACGCCGCTTTCCTTGTCGGCGGCGACTGCCTTCATGTAAGCGGTCAGGTCAGCGGGAGTCTTGAGGGGCTCAAGCCCGTACTTCTCTCTCAGGTCGCCGCGGATCAGCACGGTGGGATGACCGTAGCCGATCTTGCAGGCGGGCATGTAGAACAGCTTGCCGTCGATGATGCCCTGGGTGTAGCTGGCAGTCGCCTGGGTGGCGAAGGTCTGGGGCATGTACTTCTCGATCATCTCGCCCGTGATCTCCTTGAACGCGCCCTTGCCCGCTTCGTCGATGTAGAAGCACCAGCCGGAAGTGTAGATCAGGTCCACATCCTCCTTGCCGGAGAGCAGCAGGTCGTACTTCTGGGCGTAGGAGCTCATGTCCAGCGCCTTAAAGTTGATGGTGGCGTTGATCTTCTCGTTCATGATCTCGTTCACGCGGGCGAATACCATTTCCTCGTCGCCGATGGGGTTGCCCACGTAATACAGCACCAGGTCCACGTGCTCGCTCACGTCGTTGCCGCCGTAGGTCTTGCCTTCGGCGAGCGCGCTCACCATGCCCAGCGCCATCACTAGCGCGACCAGCAGGGCAGTAAGCTTCGTAAAGTGTTTCATAAGCTTTCCTCCTTGATTTTTTACCAGGCGCCCAGCGCCATGATCAGCCTTTTACGGAGCCTATCGTCAGCCCCTTGATGAAATACCTCTGCACGAAGGGGTACAGAAGCAGTATGGGTCCCGTCACCACCACTGTCAGCGCCATCTTCATCGCCTCTATCGGCACGCTGTCCAACATTTCCCCGCTCTCCTCTGCCAGCGTGCGCATTGCCTGGGCGTCGTTTATCAGCTTGTACAGCAGGTACTGCAGGGAGTACAGCCTGGGATCGTTTATGAACAGCATGGTGTTGTACCAGCTGTTCCAGAAGCCCAGGGCGGTAAACAGGCTGATGGTGGCGATGACCGGCGTGGACAGTGGCCAGATGAGCGCTATGAATATCTTGAAGTCCCCCGCCCCGTCTATCTTGGCGGACTCGGTTATCTCATACGGGATGCTGCCCATAAAGCCCTTGACCAGTATGATGTTCCACACGCTCACAAGGCTGGGGATTATCAGCGCGAGTATGCTGTCGCTGAAGCCCAGGGCGGTGCACACCATATACCAGGGCATGAGGCCGCCGGAAAACAGCGTGGTGAAGAAAAAGTAGAACGAGAACCCGTTCCTCCACCGGAAATCCCGGCGCATCAGCACATAGCCCGTCATCATGTTTATGAAGGTGGACAGGCTCGTGCCCGCGACCGTTATGAATATCGTGATCCCGTACGCCCTTACGATGGACGTGCCGTTTGAGAATATCTGCCTGTAGCTGTCCAGGGTAGGTTCCCGGGGAATAAAGCTGAAGCCGTAATTGGCAATGGCGTGCTCGCTGTCAAAGGAAGAGCAGATCACCAGCAGAAACGGCAGCACGCACAAAAGCGCGAATAGTATTAGCAGCGGATAGCCTATCGCCCGGAATGCCGCCTCGTCCGGACGGGGGGCATGTTTTTTGTTGAGATGCGCTTTTGCGGCGGTGTTCATCACCATATATCAGCCCTCCTCCCCTAAAACAGCGAATAGTCCGGGTTCTTTTTCTTCACTATGTAATTCGCGAGGATTATGGTAAAGAAGCACAGTACGGACTGGTACAGGCCTATGGCGGTGATCCTGCCGTTGTCCTTGCTGTTGAACATCAGGCGGAAAACATAGGTGTCTATCACGTCTGTGGTGTTGAACAGCGTGCCGCTGTTGCCCACGAGCTGATAGAACAGGTCCAGGTTGCCCCTGAACACCCTGCCCAGCGCCAGCAAGGTGAGGGTTATGATGGTGGACGTTAAGGAAGGTATCGTTACATAGCGTATACGCTGGAAGATGTTGGCGCCGTCGATCTCCGCCGCCTCGACGATGGAGGTATCTATGCCGACTATGGCTGCCAGGTACACCACCGTGCCGTAACCCACGCCCTTCCAGGCGTTGAAAAACACGATTATGAACGGCCAGTAGCCCTTTTTCTGGTAGAAGTCTATCCTTTTGCCGCCAAGGGAGGTGATCAGGCCGTTAAGCGTGCCCGTTTCGTAGTTGAACAGGCTGTAGGCGATGGAGCCCACTATGACCCAGGAGATGAAGTAAGGCAGGAATATGGCGCTTTGGAGCAGCTTTTTCCCCCGCCTTGAGCGCATCTCGTTGAGCACGACGGCGAAAAACACCTCAAAAAACGTGCTCGTCGCGATAAACGCCAGGTTGTACAGCGCCGTATTCCTCGTGACCGAAAACGCCTTCCCGGTTTTGAAGAACACCTGGAAGTTTTTGAATATGGGCTGGATCCAGGGGCTTTTGAACACCCCCAGCGTCATATTGTACTTTTTGAACGCCAGGACCGCGCCGAACATGGGCACATAACTGAACACAAACACCAGCGCCACCGCCGGCAAAAGCATCAAAAGCAACGTACGGTAAGCGGCGAGCCGCCTCAGGAATGCAGCTCCGCCCCGCTTTAACCGCGACATGAACGGATCGGACCGCAGCGTGCTGTTCACTGTACTTTCCTCCGTTATTGCCTTATGTTAACCTAATATTTACTATTATTGTTGTGTCATTCTACCAAATTGCAAGTTAACATTATCACACTTAACACTTTTTGTCAACCGCAATACCATTTCGTTTTGACGGGCATTCCGGCGGCGGCATCCGGGGCGGGCGCTTTTTGCCGCGGCAGGTTGAAAAATCTCCGCATTTATGTTAAAATCTGCTGTCAGGTTTTATTTGGAGGAGTGCAAATTGAAACGTCTGCTGTCGCTGATCTGCTGTATGGCAATGATATTCTCCCTGCTGCCCGCCGGCGGGGAAGGCAACGCAAAAGCCCGGAACATCACCCAGTATTGCAGATTCTCCTCCACCTACGGCCAGATCTATAAGGTGATGGACGGGAACTTCAAGAACTATAAGGAATACTGGGAGTCCATCGAAGCCTCCTCCACCATAACCGTTTCGTTCCCTTCCGGCGTGACCCCCGGCGGCATAGTGGTGGAGTGGTTCGAGCCGTTTAAGGAATTCGAGTTCCGCCAGTACGCGCCCGGGCACGAGCTGCTCTCGGCCGAATCAAGCGACGCGTATTTCAAAGGCTATCTCACTTACTTTGACGTGGATCCCTCCGCAGCAAGCGCGGAGCTGGAAGTGCGCAAATACGGCAGGATCTGCCGCATCACCGTGTTTTCCGCGGGAGAAGAGATCACCGACTTCCAGAAGTGGAACAAAAACGTGCCTGATAAGGTGGACCTGCTGCTCATAGTGGCGCACCAGGACGACGAGGAGCTCTGGTTCGGCGGCCTGCTGCCCTATTACGGCGTGGTGCGGGAAAAGCAGGTGCAGGTGGCGTACATGACCGCCTGCAGCCGGGGCCGGATAAAGGAGGCCATGAACGGCCTTTACGTGATGGGGCTCAGGAACATCCCGGAGATAGCCGATTTTAAAGACGCGTTTTTGCACTACGACGAAGCGCTCGCCCTGTGGGGCGGGCCGGACAGCGTGGTGAGCGAGCTGGTGCGCATGATACGCAGGTACCGTCCCGACGTGCTGGTCACCCACGACTTAAACGGCGAGTACGGCCATCCCCAGCACAAGATCACCGCCCGTTACATGGAGGAAGCGGTCAGGGCCGCCAAAGACCCCTCCCGCTGCCCGGAATCCGCCGAACTGTACGGCGTGTGGGAAGTCAAAAAGCTGTACATCCATCTGCTGGACGAAAACTGTGTATATATGGACTGGGACACACCTTCGGAATCGCTGGGCGGCAAAACTCCCCTGGAGGTCGCTACGCTGGGCTTCAGGCAGCACAGGTCCCAGCTGGCGCGCTACAGCATGGAGGACGGCATAACCTACGACTACACCAAGTTCGGGCTCGCATACTCCGCCGTGGGCGAAGACGTGAACAAAAACGACCTGTTCGAAAATATAGATTAACAGCGCGGGGCGTACGCCCAGGCTGGGATCTGCCCGGCAGGTTGAAATAACGGCACGGTTGTGCTAAAATCCGGTATAATAAAAATATGGAGGGTCTTAAGGTGAAGCGCCTGCTGTCTCTGATCTGCTGCGCCGTTTTGCTCATGTCCTTGCTGCCTGCCCGCGCCGCGGGAAGCACCAAGGCAAAGAATATAACCCAGAAGTGCAAATTTACCGCCAGCAGCGGAAGCATCAACAAGGTCAAGGACAACAACTTCAAAAGCTACAAGCAGTACTGGGAATCCCACGCGGGTTCCTCCACCATCAGGATCGCTTTTCCCAAGGGCGTGACCCCCGGCGGCATCGTGGTGGAGTGGTTCGTTCCCTTCAAGGAATTCGAGTACCGCCAGTACGCCTCGGCTTCGGATATCATCTCCGTCGAGTCCAGCGACGAGTATTTCAAAGGCCATGTGACTTACCTTGCCGTGGACCCATCCGCCATAGGCGTGGAGCTGGAGGTACGCAAAAGCGGCAAGATCTGCAGGATAACCGTGTTTTCCGCGGGCGAAGAGATCGCGGACTTCCAGAAATGGAACAAAAACGTGCCCGATAAGGTCGATCTGCTCATGATAGTCGCGCACCAGGACGACGAACAGCTGTGGTTCGGCGGCCTGCTGCCCTATTACGGCGTGGTCCGGGAAAAGCAGGTGCAGGTGGTGTATATGACCAACTGCGGCAGGAGCCGCATCGAGGAATCGTTAAACGGCCTTTACGTCATGGGGCTCAGGAACGTTCCCGAAGTGGCGGGTTTCAAAAACGCCTACCTGGACTATAACGAGTGCGTGGACTTATGGGGCGGCTCGGACAACATAGTGCGCTCCCTGGTCAGGATGATCCGCATGTACAAGCCCGACGTGCTGGTCACCCACGACCTAAACGGCGAGTACGGACATCCCCAGCACAAGGTCACCGCCCGCCACATGGAGGAAGCGGTCAAGGCCGCCAAGGACCCCTCCCGCTACCCGGAGTCCGCGGAACTTTACGGCGCGTGGGAGGTCAAAAAGCTGTACATACACCTTTACAACAACAATGTCATACACATGGACTGGAACACGCCCTGCGAAGCGCTGGGCGGGAAAACTCCCCTGCAGGTGGCGGCGCTCGGCTACAAGCAGCACAAGTCTCAGCAGAAGGCTTACAGCATGGACGACGGAAAGAAATACGACAACACCAAGTTCGGGCTCGCATACTCCGCCGTGGGCGAAGACGTGAACAAAAACGACCTGTTCGAGAATATAGACTGAGATATACTAAAAGACACGGCGCGGACGAAACATCCGCGCCGTGTTTTTATATTCGCGTCACTGATTCGCGTTACTGAACGGCTGCTTCGGGGGCCGCGGCGGCTTCGGGCAGGATATCCTTGAGCCAGGCTACCACGTTGTCGCTGAACCAGAACAGCAGTATGCTGACCGCGAGCGCCAGTATAAGGCTCAGCACCAGACCCGCTATGGCGTAATTGCGCTTGGTGCGGGTGCCCGCGAAAGCGATCGTAAATATGAAAAATATGATATTAACGCCGGGGATCCAGGAAAAGATCAGCGTAATAAACCAGTTGATGAAGGATACGCTCTTTTCGCTCTTTTTCTTTTCTTTGCTCATTTTGCCGCTCCTGAAAACTTGATTGGGTCTATTATACACCAAATATTACAGGTTGTCAAATAAATTGAAACACTTTTGAAATATTTACAGAAGAGGCGGTCCTGAGCATGATCAAAGCCGGCCCCGCAGGGAGACCGGCTTTGATCCTCTATATAAGGCCCGTGTTTACAGCGGCGCTACCCGGGCGCCGATACGGTCCACCGTCAGCGCCTCTATGCGCCAGTGCTCTTTTGAAGACTCCGCCAGCGCCTCGCGTATCTGCGCGGCGATCAGGTCTTTCCTGTACACGTCCACCACCGCGAGGCAGGTGGAGCCGGACCCGCTGATGCAGAAAGCGGAAGCGCCGGCGTCGCGGCAGATGCGGTGCACCATGTCGTAATCGTGTATCAGGGGACGGCGGAAGGACTGGTGGATGCGGTCGTCCATGGCCTGTCCTATCAGCATAAGGTCGCCCGTCTCGAACGCCCGCAGCAGCACGCCCAGGCGGGAAAGGTTGAACACCGCGTCGGAGCGGGTGTAGCTGTCCGGCAGCACCGCTCTCGCTTCACGGGTGGATACCTCGTAGTCCGGTATCAGGGCGATAAAGCCGATAACGCTGCTCACGGGCACCTGCGCGGTGATGGGCAGACCGTATTTGATCATGGAAGTGTTCATGCCCCCGAAGCAGCAGGACGCCACGTTGTCGGGATGACCCTCGATGCCGGTAGCTATCTCCACCACCGCCTGCTTGTCCAGGCGCTCGCCGTTGAGCTCGTTGCAGGCGTACGCGCCCGCCACCAGCAGCGTGGCGCTGGAGCCCAGGCCGCGGCTCACGGGCACGTTGGTGTCTATGTGCAGGCGCAGTCCCGCATGGGGTATGCCCAGCCGGTCCTCCATCCTGCGGTACGCCACCACGAACAGGTTATCCTCGTTTTGGTATTTGGGGTCGCAGCCCGTGATCTCAAGCCCTCCGTCGGTAAGCTCACAGGTGAAATCCGCGTACATCGACAGCGCGCAGCCCAGGCAGTCGAACCCGGGGCCCAGGTTGGAAGTGGTCGCGGGAACGCGAACGTGTATTTTACTCATCTGAGAGCCTCCTTTACATATTCAAGCATCTGTGTCTTCTCCACGCAGTCGCTGAACCGTGGGGTCATGTTTCTGAGTTCGGCCAGGTTTCCGGGGACGGGCACGCCCGTAAATTCGTTTAGCCTGTCCATGGCCTCGAAGCCCGTGCTCGCCTGCCCTCCGGACACGGCCGAAAGCACGTCGAAACCGAACTTGTAGGGCGAGGCGGTGGAGAGCACCACGGTCTTGGTGTTATCGCCCGTGCGCGCCCTGACGTCCTCGTTGACCTTCCAGGCGACTGCGGTGTGGGGATCCAGCAGATATTTGTGTTCCCGCCAGACCCTGCCTATCGTTTCACGGGCCAGAGCGTCGTCCGCCCAGCCCGCGTCGAAATGCCGTTTCATTTCGTCGGTGAGGCTTTGCGGCGCGCGGTATATCCCCTTTTCCCTGAGTTCGCCCATCAGCTCCGCCACCAGTTCGAAGCTTCCCCCCGCCAGCAGCAGGTAGCGCTCCAGGTTGCTGGATACCAGTATGTCCATGGACGGCGATGCGGTGCGGAAAAACGGCCTCCGCTTATCGTAAACGCCCGTAAATATAAAGTCCGTCAGCACGTTGTTGGCGTTGGACGCGCAGATCAGCCTGCCCACGGGCAGACCCATGCGGCGGGCGAATTCTCCCGCCAGGATATTGCCGAAGTTTCCGGTGGGCACGGCGAAGTTTATCTTTTCGCCGTTTTTTATCTCCCCCGTGCGCACCAGGTCGCAGTACGCCTTGAAATAATACGCCGCCTGGGGCGCGAGCCTGCCGATGTTGATGGAGTTCGCACTGGACAGCCGCGCGCCCGAGTTTTTCGCCCAGTGTTCTTTTTCGTCGTCCGCGTAGATCAGCTTTACACCCGTCTGGGCGTCGTCAAAGTTGCCCTTCACGGCGCACACACGCACGTTATTACCCTGCTGGGTCGCCATCTGCATGTGCTGTATGTCGCTGACTCCGCCTTCCGGATAGAACACGATTATCCGGGTGCCGGGAACGTCGCGGAAGCCTTCCAGCGCCGCCTTGCCCGTGTCTCCGCTGGTGGCGGTCAGGATGACCGTCTCTTCCTTCACGTCCAGCTGTTTCCGCGCCAGAGATATGAGCCGGGGCAGCACGCTGAGCGCAACGTCCTTGAAGGCGGAAGTGGGCCCGCGGAACAGTTCCAGCACGAACGTGTCCCCCACTTTCTTAAGCGGAGTAATGTCGTCCGCCGCGAACTTGCCCGCGTATGCCTCCGGCACCAAGCGCTTTATCTCATTTTCACCGAAATCGGGCAGTATCTTTGCCGTGACCTCTGCGAACAGCTCCGCGGGCTCAAGCGTGAGCAGCCGGCCGATGTCGACCTGCATGCTGCCGAAATCCAGCGGCGTGTACAGCCCTCCGTCCGGCGCCAGGCCCGTGAGCACGGCGCGGGCGGAATCCGCGGTGAGTTTTTCCGAGCGAGTACTGTAAAATACCATTGATCTACTTCCCAAACAGGTTTTGTTTTCGCGGTACTGCAGTAAAAACGGTGAAGATCCTTATGCTGAAAACGGGCGCCTTAGCCGCCTATCCCGGGCCCGAAGCCGTTGGGCAGCAGTTCGCTTAATTTCTTCATCTGCCAGGGGCTGTCCTTGGAACCCACCCACACTTCCATATCTCCAGAGCGGAACTCGTTTAACACCTGGCGGCAGATGCCGCAGGGCCAGGCGTAGCCGCTGTCGCAAGAGATGTATATTTTGCTGAAACTGCGCTTTCCGTGGGCTATGGCGTTGCCGACTGCGCACCTTTCCGCGCAGATGGTGGCGCCGAAGGACGCGTTTTCGAAGTTCGCGCCGGTGAACACGTCCCCTTCCGGGGTCACCAGGCACGCGCCCACACGGAAATGGGAATACGGAGAATAGGAATTCTCCAGCGCCTCTATCGCCAGGGATATACAGTCTTCGTGTGTCATATTTGCCTCGTTGTTCTTTGTTTTTTCCGCCAGCCAGTTTTCCAGCGCGTCCATGCCTTCCCCTGTCTTTGCGGAGACCGGGAAGATCTTAAGCTCCGGGTTGAGCGCCAGGGCGCGGCGGGAAGCTTTTTCCACGTCGAAATCGAAGTAGCCCAGCGTATCCGTCTTGCTTATCACCAGGGCGTCGCTGGTTTTGAACATGAGCGGGTACTTGAGGGGCTTGTCGTCGCCTTCCGATACGGACAGCACCATCACGTTCAGGTGGGCGCCCGTGTCGAACTCCGCAGGGCAGATCAGGTTGCCCACGTTTTCCAGGAACACCAAGCCGCGCCCGAACCCCGCCACGTCGAAGGCGGCTTTGGTCATGCCCGCGTCCATGTGGCACATGCCGCCCGTGTGCGCCTGGATGCTCTTCGCGCCCAGCTGCTCGATGGCTTTCGCGTCCACGTCAGAAGCGATGTCCGCTTCCATGACGCCGATACTGACCCTGTCCCCCATGTCCCTTATTATGCGGGACAGAAGCGTGGTCTTCCCGCTGCCGGGCGATGACATGAGGTTCACCAGCGTGACGCCCTGCCTTTTAAGCGCCTGCCTGAGTTTCTCGGCGTCCCGGTCGTTAGAGTCGGTCACGCTCCTGGAAAGGGAAATGACCTTCATTTACGCCTGCTCCTCCTTGGGTATCTCCACGTTGGGATATTCGACCCTTTCGTGGAACGCGCCCGAGAGCACCGTTACGAAGGCAGCGTTTATCTTGCTTATGTCGGCGAAGCTTAAGGGACACTCGTCCAGCTGCCCGTCGTCGGTCTTGGCGCGCACCAGTTTTTCGATCAGCGCCCTGAGCGAATCGGCGTCGGGAGAGGGCAGGGAGCGGGAGGCCGCCTCCACCGTGTCCGCCAGCATGACTATCGCGGCTTCCCTGGTCTGGGGTTTGGGGCCGGGATAGCGGAAGTCGTTTATGTTCGCCTCCCCGTTCTCGGTAAGGCTCTTGTTGTAGAAGAAGATCACGGGGCTGGTGCCGTGGTGGGAGGCCGATATCTGCCTTATCTCCTCCGGCAGGCGGTACTCCCTGAGCAGCTGCAGCCCGTCCTTCACGTGGGCGGTGATGATGGCAGTGGACACCCTGGGGTCGGTGCGGTCGTGGGGATTGTCCCCCAGCTGGTTCTCGGTAAAGTACACGGCGCGGTTTATCTTACCCACGTCGTGGTAGTACGCGCCCACCCTGGCCAGCAGGCCGTTGGCGCCCACTTCCACCGCGGCGGCTTCCGCCAGGTTGGCCACGATTATGGAGTGGTGGTAGGTGCCCGGCGCTTCAAGCAGCAGCCGCCTTAACAGCGGATGGTTGGGGTTCGACAGCTCTATCAGGCGCGTTGTGGTCACCACGTTGAATATGGCCTCGAATGCGGGGGTGATCGCTATGCACAGCAGGCCCGCCAGCACGCCGCTCAAGCCCGAGTACAGGGATATGAACAGCGTCTCCATTACCGCGGCGGATGAGATCAGCCTGACGGCGAAGGTGGCCAGCACGCAGCTCAGGCCCGAGGCCACGCCCGCAAGCAGCACCTGCAGGCGGCTCTGCCTTACCTTGAGCACCCTAAGCGCCACCGTGCCGCTGACCAGGGAGGAAATGACCACCGTGTACGTGGTCATGTTGAGCAGACTGCCTCCGCTGGCGGCCAGTGTGGACGCCATTATCGCCAGGGGCAGGTTCACGAACAGCGCCGTCCTGCGGCTGATGAGCAGGCTGATGAGCAGCACGCCCAGCGTGACGGGCATTATATACACGTTCACTTCCCGCGCCGCCACGCAGCACAGTATGACTATCACGGAGATTATCGCAAGTATCGCCAGCTTCTTGGGGCGTCCGTAGATCAGCGGCTCGAACATGTACAGGTACAGCCCCACGGAGAACACCAGCGTGATTATCAGCAGCGCGATGCCCAGGTACAGCCACATGTCGTAGGAGCTTTCGTTTATCATGCCCAGGGTGGAGAGCATCTGGTACTGGGCCTGGGTCACTAACTCGCCGTCGGAAACGATCACCTCGCCCTTGATGCGGGTGACGGGAACGACCTTGTTCTTTTCCGCCTCCCTCGCGGCTTCGGTGGCGGCTTCGTCGTAATAATAATTGGGCTTTATGTACTCGGAAGCGATCTCGGTCGCGGCCTGAGCCAGCTCGGGGTCGTGCCCCTTGTCGGTCAGCTGGGTCTTGAGGGTTTCGAGCGCGCCTTCCACTCCCGACTGCTCCAGATGGCCGCCCATAAGCGCGTACACGCCTTCCAGCGTGTCGGAAAACAGGCTTTCCGTCTCAGCCGCGTCCGCTTTGCTCAGCGCGCCCGCATTTTCGCCGCCCGATTCCTCCGCGTCCTCTTCGATAAGCCCCGTCCTGTAGGCACTGAACCTGTCCGCAAGCGCGGTCTTCACCTCGTCCGCGGCGGTCTCGTCGTAGACGTAAATGCTCTTTACCGCGTTCGCAGCGTCCTGCCTGAGCCGGTCGGTGGTCAGTTTGTCCTCCACGTCCTTGGCGGCTTTCAGGGTGGTGGGCGCGGGCTGGCCCACGCTTATGTCGTAGCGCTGTGGCGTGACCGCGTAAGACAGCGTCACGAACAGAAGCGCGAACGCCGTCAGGGCTATGATCGTGCCGAGCAGCCGCGTGCCGAACACCCGGCGCTGTTTTTTGCGTTTTCCTGTCATGGTTTTTCCCTCTGTGTACGGATGAGCTATCTTCCAGTGAGATTCGCGTGCCTTTCGTAGGCTTTGACTATGGCCTGCACCAGTTCGTGGCGCACCACGTCCTTGTGGGTCAGCCGGCAGATGGCGATGTCGTCCACGCCCTTAAGCACCTCCAGCGCCTCCACCAGCCCGCTTTTGCGTATGCCGGGCAGGTCGATCTGGGTGACGTCGCCGGTTATGACCATCTTGCTGCCCGTGCCCATGCGGGTCAGGAACATCTTCATCTGCTCGGAAGTGGTGTTCTGGGCCTCGTCCAGGATTATGAACGCGTCGTTCAGCGTGCGCCCGCGCATGTACGCCAGGGGCGCCACCTCTATCTGCTGGCGCTCGATCAGGCGGGCAAACGCGTCCGGGCCCAGCATCTCGTTTATGGCGTCGTACAGGGGCCGCAGGTACGGGTCCACCTTCTGCTGCATGTCGCCGGGCAGGAAGCCCAGCTTCTCCCCCGCTTCCACCGCGGGGCGGGTGAGGATTATCCTTTCCGCGTCCTTGTTTTTGAGCGCCACCACCGCCATGGCCACGGCCAGGTACGTTTTGCCCGTGCCCGCGGGGCCGATGCCGAAGGTGCAGGTGTTGTGCTTTATGGCGTCCACATACTTTTTCTGACCCAGGGTCTTGCACTTGACCTGCCGCCCCTTGAAGGTTATGGCGATGACGCCCTGCATGATCTCCTCAATGCGCTCGGCGTTGCCCTCCCGGGCCAGGTCTATGGCGTAAAGGATGCGGGTCTTGTCTATGCTGTCCCCCCGCTTGATTATCTGGGTCAGCTTTTCCAGCGTGGTGATGGCGGCGGAAACGCTGTCCTCGTCGCCGGTAAGGGTGATCTCGCCGCCCCTTGTGAACAGGCTGATGCCCAGTTCCTTCTTGATAAGCTCTATATTCTCGTCGTTAAGGCCGAACAGGGGCATAAGGCTACCCGCGTCCTCCACTACGAAACTTCTGGTTACGGTCGATACTTCCTGCTCCAAATACTCCTCCTAAACTGTTCCCGCGCTATTTGAGCTGTCCCCGGGAGATGGTGTCGTTGAGCGCCGCCAGGCCTTCGCTCAGCAGCCTGCGCTGCTTTACGGCTTCTTCCCTGGCTGCCTGCTGGCTTTGCTCAAAATCCTTCTGTATGCGCTGCGTCAGCTCCTCTATGTCCCTGCGGGCGCGGTTGAGCCTTACCAGCGCGATTATAAGCAGCACGCCCAGCACCAGTATCAGTTCCACGGCTATGAGCACGCCGGGCATTATAAGGTTGTACAGTACGTCCTGCAAAGGCAAGCCTTCCTTTCAAAGGGTATACACAGTTATTATACACCACCGGCGGTTTTTTTGCAAGCTTGCCAAAAATGCCCCCGTCAGGTATAATTATGGTGGGTGTTTATTCTGGAGGAACAAGGGATACGCTGAGCCTGAGTGACAAAAGTTATTTATACGGAAAGCGCGTGCTGGCCGCTCTGAGCGGCGGAAAGGACAGCGTGTGTCTTTTGCGCCTTCTGTGCCTCGAAAGGGATAAAGGCCGCCTGACCCTCTTTGCCGCCCACATGGAGCACGGCATACGCGGGGACGCCTCCGTCGAAGACATGGAGTTCTGCCGCCGGCTGTGCGAAAGCCTGGACGTGCCGTTTTATTCCCTGCGCGCCGACGTGCCGCGCCTGGCCGGGGAAAGCGGCGAGGGGCTCGAGACCTGCGCAAGGCGCCTGCGCCACGAGTTTCTGCAGGATACCGCAAAACAGCTTAAGATCGACTGTATCGCCCTGGCGCACCACCGGCGGGATCGGGCGGAAACGCTGCTCATGCACCTTCTGAGGGGCAGTTCGCTTAAGGGCATGGCCTCCATGCGGGAGATCGACATTTCCGAGGGCAGAATCGCCCTCGTCCGCCCCCTGATAGACATCTCCCCCGAAGAAATACGGCAGTACCTGGAAGATATCGGCCAGCCCTGGCGGGAGGACACCACGAACCTGCTGCCCGACAACCCCAGGAACGCGATACGCCTTAACGTGCTGCCCGTGCTTAAGCAGATATACCCCGGCAGCGAGGACGCGCTGTGCCGCTTCGGCGACATCTGCGCCCGGGAGGACGGATATTTGGAGCGCCTCGCCCGGGAATACATGGCCGGACACCTCGCCCGGGAATGGGGTGTGCGTGTGCTTGATTTCGGCAGCCTCCCTCCCAAGGAAGACCCGCTCGTGTACCGGGCGCTCAAACGGCTGCTTCCCTTTTCCGACACTTCGGACATCGAAAGGATGCTGACCCTGCCCGGCTTTACGGACGCGGGCGAGGGATGGCGGACGTTCCGGACGGAGGACAGGCTCTACATACTGCCGCCCGCCCGCGACCCCGGCAGCGCGCAGGTATCCGTTCCCGGCGAAACGGAACTGCCCGGCGTGTGCCGCTTAAACGTCCTGCCCTGCGAAAGCGTGCCCGTCCGTGACAACGGGCTGACCCAGCGCCTGAATGCCGCCGCGCTGGAAGGCGCGATACTGCGCTTAAGGCGCGAAGGCGACTTTATCCGCCCCTTCGGCATGAAGGGCACCAAGCCCCTGGGCGACTACATGACCGACCGCAAGGTGCCTTTGCCGCTTAGGGACTTTATGCCCCTGCTGGCAAAGCAAAACGAAGTCCTCTGGCTGCCCGGAGTGGGCATAAGCGAGACCACCCGCGTGGAAACGGGCGCGCCCGCCTGCGAAGTCAGGATCGAAAGTCTTTGATAAAAACCATCAAGGAGGCAAAAATGCTTAACGACATGTCCCGCATACTCCTGACCAGGGAGCAGATCGCGCAGAGAGTAAACGAGATCGGGCGCGAAATGACGGAGCTTTACCGAAACGACGACCGTCCGCTGTTCGTGTGCGTGCTGAAGGGTTCCGTGGTGTTTTTCGCGGACCTGATCCGCGCAGTGAGCATCCCTCTGGACATCGAGTTCATGACCGCCTCCTCTTACGGCGCGGCCACCGTGTCCAGCGGCGAAGTCAAGGTAGTGTCCGCGCTGGACGAAAAGATCAAGGGCCGCAACGTGGTGCTGGTGGAGGACATAATCGACTCCGGCCGCACCATCGCCTACATCAAAAACGACATGCTGGGCAAGGGCGTCAAGAGCTTAAGGGTGGTGACCCTGCTGGACAAGCCCTCCCGCCGGGTCTCCGACGTCACCCCGGACATAAGCGGCTTCGTGGTGCCCGACGAGTTCGTGGTGGGCTACGGCCTGGACTACGACCAGAAATACCGCAACTTCCCGGACATCGGCATACTCAAGCCCGAAGTGTACGGGGGCTGACGGGACCGAACGGGCTCTCGGAACGAACCGGCCCGACACGTGAAACAAACACTATTATCGGAGTAAGACATGGATGAGAATCTCGCCCGCAAACTGCAGCAGGTAGGGCTCAAATTCGCCCTGCCGGGCCCGTTTTTCAATTATGAGGAAATATTCACGGGCAACGTGAACCACACTTACCGCGCCGACTATATACGCGACGACGGCACGGGCATGGCCCGCATCACCAGCTATCTGGTGCAGCGGGTGAACACCTACGCCTTCCGCGACCCCGCCGCGCTCATGGACAACATAGACCGGGTCACCGGCTACATCCAGCAGATGCGCCCGGAGCAGACCTGCCTTAAGTACCACCACACCCGGGAAGGCAAGACCTACCTGTTCGACGGGGACGAGTTCTGGCGCGTGTGCAATTACGTGCCTTCCGTGACTTTCGACAAGACCGACGACCTGGAGATAATGCGCTCCGCCGCCCAGGCCTTCGGCGATTTCCAGATGGTGCTGAGCGGCTTCGACGTAAAGAGCCTGGCCTACACCATACCGGACTTCCACAACACGCGCAGGCGCTACGAGACGCTGATAAAAGACGCGGAAGAGGACAAATTAAACCGCGTAAAGGACGTTAAGGAGGAGCTTAACTACCTGCTGAGCGTACAGGACCTGGCCTGCACCATGACCGACATGGAGAAAAAGGGCGAGCTGCCCTTAAGGGTCACCCACAACGACACCAAGATCAACAACGTGCTCTTCGACCAGAACACGCACAGGGCGCTGGTGGTCATAGACCTGGACACCGTCATGCCGGGCCTGGTGGGCCACGACTTCGGCGACGCCATCCGTTTCGCCGCCAACTTTACCGAGGAGGATGCGGAGAACATCTCCCGCACCGGCATAGACCTGAACGTCTTCTGGGCCTTCGCGGAAGGCTTCCTTAGCAAGACCGCCCCCGTGCTCACCGCCAACGAGCTGGATACGCTGGGTCTGAGCGGTTTCGTGCTGGCGTGCGAACTGGCCACCCGCTTCCTTGACGACTACATCACCGGCGACAAGTACTTCAAGGTCAAAAAGCCCGGCCACAACATCTACCGCACCCGCTGCCAGGTGGCGCTGGCGAAGGACATGCTCAGGAAACTCGGCGCCATGGATTCCATTGTGCGCGGCTGCGCCAAAAAATATAAATAAACAGCAAAACACAGGAGGCAGTCATCATGTCATCACTGCTGGCTCAGGCGATCAGGATGGAGCATCCCGAGACCATACCCGTTTCCGTGGGCATGCTGCCCGCGGCGTGGATAAAGTACGGAAGCGAGCTCCAGCGCCTGACGGATCAGTATCCCCAGTTCTTCCACGGCGTAAAAAAGGATCTTTCGACCATTGAGGACAGCCTGCCCGCAAGCTACCGCAAGGGCGTGTACATCGACGAATGGAACTGCGAGTGGCACAACGAGCACTCCGGCATGGAGGCATACGTGGTGGGCCACCCCATAAAGAGCGAGGAGGACGTGTTCAACCTCAAGATCCCCTCCTGCCGCGACGGGCGGCTGCCCCACGGCTTCATGTACCTGCGCCTGCTGGACCTGTGCGGCTTTGAGAACGCCATGGTCTGGTTCGCCCAGGAGGACGAGGTGATCGAGACCCTGATAGACAAGGTGCTGGAATACAACCTCTACCAGGTGGCGGCGATACTCCCCCGCATGGACGAGATAATCTACTTCGGCGACGACCTGGGCATGCAGCGGGGTCTGGCGATAGGCGCCGAGCGCTGGAGAAAATACTTAAAGCCCTGCTTCAGGAAGCTGTTCGGCATCGTAAAGGCCTACAAGCCCGACCAGCTCATCTACCTGCACACGGACGGCTGCATCTGGGAGATAATGCCCGACATAATGGAGTGCAGCGTGGACGTGATCAATCCCCAGTTCCGCGCCAACGGGCTGGACAACCTGGTGAGGGTATGCCGCAAAGATCAGATCATCC
Source organism: Clostridiales bacterium (assembly GCA_024683475.1). Classification (GTDB taxonomy): domain Bacteria; phylum Bacillota; class Clostridia; order Christensenellales; family Aristaeellaceae; genus RUG14130. The sequence goes on from JAIKYG010000053.1 coordinate 41,783, forward strand.
CCATAAGCCTGGACCTTGACAGGCAGATGTTCCCCATGGCCACCCGTTCCCAGCTGTACGACCACGTGGCTTCCGCCGTGGAGAGCCTGTACCTGCCCCAGGGCGCCCTGGCCCTGAACGTGGAGCTCAATTACGAGGTCCCCCTGGACAACATGGCCGCCATACTGGACGCGGTGGAAAAATACCGCCATTACAAAGGATAAACGCAAAGGATGACCGCCGTCAGGCAAAACAAGACCCTCCGCCGTAAGTATCGTACCGGTCGGAGGGTCTTCTTTTGCGGTTGTAGAGCTTTTTGCTCTCTATCCGCCTGGTCACGGGGCTGAACGTCCAGCTTTCCCGCTTTTCGGTGTCAAGGCGCTTTCTCGCCTTTTTGGAGAGTTTGTCTCTGGGGATAAACTTCTTCATCCTTTCACTTCCTTTCAAGCGTTCCGGGGCATGATACCACGTTTTTGCCGAAAAATCAAGAAAAATAACCTTTATGACGCTTGACAGATCGCGCCATACCGTGTACATTCAAACAGCCGGAGCGATCTGACGAACAACCGCCCCGCGGCGGACATATAAAGGAGACAGATAAATGAAATACGTTTACCCCACCCAGGGAACCTGCGCCCAGGCCATCAGTTTCGACCTTGACGGCAACAAGGTTTCCAATATCCAGTTTTTCGGCGGCTGCAACGGCAACCTGAAGGCCATCAGCAAGCTGGTGGACGGCTGGGAAGCGGAAAAGATCGAAAGCTACCTTAAGGGCAACCTGTGCGGCAACAAGCCCACCTCCTGCGCGGACCAGCTCGCCCGCGGCGTGCGCGCCGCCCTTGACGGCAAGCTGAGGACCGCCGAATAAGCGCAGCTTTATACCGCAATACCGCAATCAGCCGCAGGCGCCGACGATACCGTCGGCGCCTGTTGTCGCTATTTATGGCCGCTTTTTATGAAACGCGGATGATCCGCCGTTTTATATCCGGATCGTGTCTTAATGCTCAGACAAAGCCCAGCCGCTTTAAAAACGCCGCCACATGCTCCTTGTATTCCTCCGGCGCCTCGAGCACGCTTTCGGCGTGGCCGGCGCCCGGAACGATATACAGTTCCTTATAGCCTTTTGTCCTCTTTGCCATCTCTTCCGAATTCTTCGGAAGAATGAAAGTGTCGTCGGCTCCGTGAATGAACAGGATGGGGATCTCATTCTCATCCAGAGCGTCTACGGGCCTCATTTCCTTTAACGAATAACCGTACCGTAGCTTGCCCGCGGCGGAAGCGATATCTACCGGCCAGGCGGGGATATGGGCGGCTCGGAAGCCCTCCTTAAACACGCCCTCGATATCGGAAAAGCCGCAGTCCGCGACTACGAAATCCGCGTCCGGTTTGTATTTCAGCGCGGTGATCGAGGCAGCGGACCCGAGAGATTCGCCGTGAAGGCCGAGCACGGTCATATCGCCGTATCTGCTTATAGTATCATCGACAAGACATTTCAGGTCCATGCCCTCCCGGATCCCGTATGTCGTAAACGCCGCTGCGTTTTCACCGTGCCCGCGCAGGTCGTAAATGATGCAGTTGAACCCAAGCTCCAGGTATATCCGCGCGTATTTGAGGGAACCCATCCGGTTGTCCGTATAACCGTGTGACAGGATCACGTATTTTGAGCTCGGTTCGGGATTTTTGAGCAGTTCGGCGTGAAGTTCGTATCCCTCAAACCCCGTCACGGTATAATCGGATCTGTCCAGACCCTCATAAAAAGACGTATCATAATGCTCCGTCTGCCACTCGAACGCCTCTTCGAGCGTCTGCCTGTTTCCGGTCATTATGAATGAGGGAAGCCAAAACGCGAACGCCGCGAGCGCGAGCGCCAATATGCATACAACTATCAATACTGTTGTCATCCGGATCCTTTTCCTCTTCATCGCGCCGTTCACCCGAAAACCAATGCGGTCTGTGCGTTTACAGCCGCCCGGTATTATTCTTCTTCCGCCTGTAAAGGCTGCTTTCCCGGGTTTTCGTTCAGCAGCGGATACCGCGTGCCGCCGAAGTACGCCTCCAGCGCCTTTATGTGGTCCTCGGCGAACAGTTCCGGTATCTCGTCTTTCCCAAAGAACTTAAGCTCATAGGATTCCCCGTCTATGCGGGGTTCGCCCGACACTATGCGGGCGGTGTAATACGCGCTTATCACATGTGCGGCGTCGCCGTTTGCCCAGACCATGTCGTGGTTATGGAATATGCCCAGAAAGCTCTCCAGCCTGACTTCCAGCCCGGTCTCTTCCCTTATCTCTCTTAACGCCGCTTCCTCGTAGGTCTCGTTCATTTCCAGCAGACCGCCTATCAGCCCCCATTTGCCGTTGTCGGTCCGGCGCTGGAAGAGGATCTTCCCGTCCCTGATTATCAGCGCTCCCGCGCAGTTGAGTATCAGTTTGCGAGGTCCCGTGAGCCTGCGCAGCTCATGTATATAATCCATGCGTCTGCCTCCTGTTGCGGTCCATATCTGCCGCGGGCGGCGCTACACCCTCACCGTCACCCTGCCGTCCTTAAGCGGCAAAACGCCGTTTTCGCAGAGTTCGCCCTCGAAGTACACGCCCTTCTCGCTGCCTCTTAAGTACTCTATCTCGTAGGTCCTGCCGCGGAAGACGTATTTCACCTTCGTGCCGTTCCAGCTTTCCGGCAGGCATGGGTCTATCCTGAGGCCCTCCATTTGGGGCTTGAGTCCCCACACGAACTCGGTCACCGCCTTTAACAGCCACTGGGCGGTGGCGGTGCGCCAGCTCTGCCCGGGAGTGCCGTAGCGGTAACCCGTCTCCTGCTCCATATAGCAGTTGCACAGGGCGTATGGCTCCGCGCGGCCCTGCACCACGGGATTCGTGAAGGGCAGTATCTTTTCCAGGTCTTTCTGCACGTCCTGTTCCCGCTTGAGCACGCAGTCCGCGGCCAGCAGCCAGCACATGGCGTGGAGGTACACGCCCCCGTTCTCCTGCACGCCGGGCGCCTTTTCGCAGATGGGACCCACCCACGCGCTCTTCTTAGTGTACGCGGGATAGCTCACCCTGGTGCCCAGCGGCGTGTCCAGGGCCTTTCTGGCGCTGTCCAGGGCGGGGATCTCCCGGTTCTCGCCGAGGCCCCCCGCCAGCACCGCCCAGGTCTGGGGATTCAAAAACGCCCTGCCTTCTTCGCAGTCCTCCGCACCGACCTTTCTCAGGTCGTCGCTTATGGCGTAAATGTACCTGCCGCCCTTTTCGTCCCAGCCGTATCTGTTTATCAGCGCGCACATCTCCCTGTCCCGCGCCGAAAGCGTGTCCGCGTACCCGGTCTCGCCCCTGAGCAGCGCCAGTTCCCTGAGAAAGCGCAGATGGCGCACCAGCGCGATGGACAGCCACACGCTCACTCCCTTATGCTCAAGGCCTATGTTGTTCATGCAGTCGTTCCAGTCCCCGCCCCAAATCTGGGTGAGCCCGTAATGGCCCTTAAAGTTGTACAGGAACTCTCCCGCCCGCTTAAGGTGCTCCCACACGCCGGCTTTCGAGCCGTCGTTAAAGGGCACTTCCTCGTCCAGCAGGCTGATGTCCCCCAGTCCCTTTATCGCGGCGGCCACGGTGAACACCGGCCACACGGTGCAGTCCGAGAACTTGTTGGGACGGATCTCACCGTCTATGAACGTGCGGGGGCAGTAGCCGTTCGGGTACTGGTAGGTAAGTATGCGCTTTATCCTTTCCCACGCCAGGGCGGGATTGAACGCCGCCAGGCACTCGGTGTCCGACGCCATATCCCGGTATCCGTTGTGCCTTACCCGCGCCCAGCGGCTGCCCATGTCGGTCTGGTAGGTGAGCCAGTGATTGTACAGGCTGTTGAAGACTTCGTCCGGCGTTTCGAGCGTGATGCCGCTGCGCCTTTCCTCTATCCTTGCATACACTCGCTCCAACTCCGCCCCGAACTGTTCGGGCGTGTCAAACCGCTTTGCCGCCGTTTTCGCCGCATCCAAGGTCGGCGCAAGGCCGCACACGAACCTGACCTTAGCGCTTTCTCCGGGCGCGAGGCTCAGCTCCGTCTGTATGGCGAAGCCCAGCTTTTCCGCTACGCAGCCCTGGCACATGCAGCCGCCGTGCCTTAATGCCCGGGGCGCGTTCACGCTGCCGTAGGTGCCTATGAACGCGTTTTTGGCGGTCTCCCAGGCCGTGACCGGGGCGGAACACGCGGTATAGAACACGAACTCCCGGTCTTCGCCGTAAAACGTGTCGTGGAATTCAAAGGCAAGGCCGTTAAAGTCGTCCCGCTTAAAGCATTTTGCGGTATTGTAGCCCTGGCGTTTATACGCGCCGTCCAGGTCGTTGTCCGTGTAGGAGATCAGCTTGAGCGCGCGCGTTTCGTCAGACCGGTTCACAAGCTCGACTTCCCCGGCTTCAAGGCTGGAAAGCGCATCGTTTTCCTCCGGCACGAACAGCGTCCAGCGGCTGAGTATCCCGTGCTTTTCCAGCTCGATAAGCGTGGAGCCCGCGCGGTGGACGCAGCGGTAGGAAGCGTATCCTTCCTCCTCCGGCAGTCCCCACAGGTTCCAGCCCCTGCCGCCTTCGATTATGTACATGCCCCGGTTTTTCACCGCGAATATGCGCCTGCCCAGGTCGTCCTGCAAAAAGCCCTCGCCCACTCCCGCCTGGGAAGTGAAGCTCACGTAGTTATCAGTGAAAAAGTAATTGTACCAGTTTCGGGGCGTGAGCGGAGTGTTTATCTCGAACGCTTTCCCCCCGTCGATATAGCGGCCGTAAGGCGTGTCGTAATGCATAAAACTGACCTCCCTTTGGGTTTGGCTTTATTATATAGGAGTTAACGCGGTTTTACAAGGGCGGACTTCAGGCGCTTAAGCGGCTTATTTCCCCGTATCCCTTTTATTTTGCCCGCGCGTCTGGTATAATTAAGCCAAATAAACATTTTGGGAGGTCTTATGCGCGTATACGATCTGAGGCTCAACCGCATCGTCGATCCCGTGGGGTTCCTGTTCAGGCACACGGTGTTTTCCTGGAAGGTGGAGGACGCCCGGGGCAAGACCCAGGCTGCCGCCCGCATTGTCGTAAAAAAAGAGGGCGAAGCGTTCTGCGATACCGGCTGGACGGAGCTGGACTCCCTGGGCGCCGAGCTGCCCCTTGAGCTGAGCCCCCGCACCCGCTACACCTGGACGGTCAGCGTAAGGACGGACGCGGGCGAGGAAGCCGAAAGCGAGGAAGCGTTCTTCGAGACCTCAAAGTTAAACGAGCCCTGGCAGGCCGAGTGGATCGGCTGCGACGACGCCGAAAAGCGGCATCCCGTGTTTTCCAAAGCCGTTTCCGTGAAAAAGCCCTTAAACCGGGCGCGGCTGTACATCACAGGCCTGGGCCTGTTCGAGGCCGATATAGAGGGCAAAAAGGTGGGCGACGAGTGCCTGACCCCCTACTGCAACAACTACAATTCCTGGGTGCAGTACTTTACCTTCGACGTCACGGACATGCTTAATGACGGCGGCACCCTCAACGTGACCCTGGGCAACGGCTGGTACAAGGGCCGCTTCTCCTTTGACGACCGCACCGGCGGCGGGTATTACGGTTCTTCCTGGCGGCTGCTGGCGGAAGTCAGGCTGTCTTACGCGGACGGCACCGAAGACGTGATCGGCACCGACGGCACATGGACGGTCACCCGCACCAATATTTACAACTCCAACATCTACGACGGCGAGTACGTCGACGACACGCTGCCCGCCCTGCCGCCCGTTAACGCCATAGTCAAGGACGCGCCGAAGGGCGAGCTCACTCCCCGCCTGTCCCCGCCCGTAAAGGTGTTTGAAGAACTGCCCGCCGAGCTCATCGTCACCCCCGCCGGGGAGACGGTGATGGACCTTAAGCAGAACATGACCGGCGCTTTCCGCCTCAAGGTGCACGAACCCAAAGGCACAAAGATCCACGTGCAGGTGGGCGAGATACTGCAAAAGGGCAATTTCTACCGCGACAACCTGCGCACCGCCAAGGCGGAATACGTGTACGTGTCCGACGGCGAGCCCCACGTGCTGCGCCCCCGCTTCACCTTTTACGGCTACCGCTACGCGAAGATCGAAGGCGTCAGGGACCTTAAGGCGGAGGACTTTACGGGCCTGGTCATGCACTCCGAAATGACCCGGACCGGCTGCCTCACCACGGGCCACGCGCTTATCAACCGCCTTATCAAGAACGCCGAGTGGGGCCAGATAGGCAACTTCCTGGACGTGCCCACCGACTGTCCCCAGAGGGACGAGCGCATGGGCTGGACGGGCGACGCGCAGGTGTTCTCCGACACCGCCCTTTACCAGAGGGACTGCCGCGCCTTCTACGACAAGTTCATGTACGACCTGCGCACCGAGCAGGTCACCCGCGACGGCGAAGTGCCCAACGTGGTGCCCGCCTTCGGCAACATCGGCTGCTCCGCCGCCTGGGCGGACGCCGCGTGCGTGATCCCCTGGAACACCTATATGCACACCGGCGACAGTACCGTGCTCAAAGACAGCTATCCCGCCATGCGGGACTGGGTAGAATACATGTACCGCCTGGAGAGCAAAGACCAGGGCTGGCGCAACCACTTCCACTTCGGCGACTGGCTGGCGCTGGACGGTCCCAAGATCGGCGACGGCTCCCTGGGCGGCACGGACAAGCCCCTTATCGCCCTGGTGCACTTCCGCCTGAGCGCCACGCTGACCGCCAAAGCCGCCGAAGTCCTGGGCCTTAAGGAGGACGCGAAAAAGTACTTCGACATGGCCGACTGGCTGCTCGGCATGATCCGGGACGAATACATAACCAAGAACGGGCGTGTGGGCGTCAACACCCAGACCGCGTACCTTATGGCGCTCAATCAGGATCTGTCCCTTAAGCCCGAGCACACCCGGGAACTCCTGGAGCAGAAGATCAGCTACAGCCGCGGGCTGCTCGAAACGGGCTTCGTGGGCACTCCCCTGCTGTGCAAAGAGCTCACCCGCATGGGCAGAGCGGACAGGGCGTTCCGCCTGCTGCTCAACGAGGAATATCCCGGCTGGCTGTACGAGGTCAAGCTGGGCGCCACCACCGTATGGGAAAGGTGGAACAGCGTGCTGCCCGACGGCAGCATCTCGGGCACGGGCATGAACAGCCTGAACCACTACGCTTACGGCGCGGTGGTGGGCTGGATGTACGCCGACGTGGCGGGCATCAAGCCCCTTGACCCCGGCTTCAGGCGCGCGGAGCTCACCCCCCACTTCTCCTCCTCCCTCAAAAACGCGGACATGACGCTGGACAGCGCCGCGGGCGAATGGCGCGTAAGCTGGAAGGTCAATCCCGACGGCACGGTGAGCTACTCCTGCCGCGTGCCCTTCGGCGCCACCGCCCTGCTCACGCTGCCCTGCGAGCAGGAAAAGTTCGAGCTCATGGCGGGAGACTTCTCCCTCACCTTCATGCCCACCGTGCCCGTAAAGGGCCTGTTCTCCAGCCGCGACATGGTGGCGGAACTGCTGGAAAACCCGAAAGCCGGCGAGATAGTGCTAAAATACTATCCCAAACTGCCCCTGGTGCCCAGTTACCTTAAGGTAGTGTCCCTGAAAGAAGCGGTCACCATGCGCCTCAACAGCGCCGACCGGGACGAGACCCTGGCCAAAATAGACGCGGAACTGGCGCAGCTGTGACCTGGCAAAGCCCCTTCGCCGGTGCCTGTCGGAACAAATAAACACATGCGGAAGAAAGTGCGCGCGCTTTCTTCCGTTTTTGTCCATGTTACTGTATAATACAATTAATATGCGCAAATCCATAAAGCAGGGAAGTGATCCGCCTGAACGCCGCCGAGATACGAAACAAAAAGATTATAGACGCCGTACTTGAAAAAGAAAAAGCCGTGTGCCCGGGCGCGGTCGCGCTGATAGGCATATACGGTTCGTTTGAGACGGGGGACGTCCATCCTTTGTCCGACCTGGACCTGCTGATACTCATTAACGACAGCCGCGGGTGGCAGCTGGGCAGCGCCTTCATACTGGAAGACCCGCCCGTAGGCTACGATATCTACTGCACGGACTGGGAAAGCCTGCGCCGGGATGCGGAGTTTGGCGATCCGAATATCGCGAAGCTCATGGATTCCCGGATCGTTTACTGCTCGGACGACAGGTATATGGACGAGCTGGAAGCTTTGCGCGCCGGGGTCAGGCGGAAGCTTGACCGGCCTTTCTGCGAAGCGGATCACCGCAAAGCGGAAGAAGCGCTCAAGGAAGCGCAGCGCCTGTACGCCCTGGCGATGATCGCCGAAACGCCGTCAGAAGCGCTAAAACCGGCCTGCGGCGTACTGTATTACACCGAAAACGCCGTCGCCATGCTCAATAAGACCTATTTCCGCAGGGGCGTCAGGCGCCGGTTCGAAGAACTGAACGCCATGAAAAACCGGCCCAGGCGCCTGTGCGAACTGATCGAAGACGTGCTGTCTGCAGGTTCCGTCGCTGCATTGAAACAGCGGCTCACGGCGCTCGTCAGGGAAACGACGGCGTGTTTTGAGCGCGCACGGCAGACAGTCCTGCCGCCGAAAGCAAAGCCTTCCCCCGAAACGCTTAATGGAACTTACGAAGAAATGTACTCGAACTGGCACGGGAAAATGGCGTTGGCCGCCCAAACGGGCGACCGCCATCTGGCTTTCATGAGCCTGGGCAGCCTGGACGAAATGCTGTCCGACATCTCCGGCAGCGTCGATATCGCTAATTACGACGCGCTTTCCGCTTACGACCCCGGTGACCTTGAAAAAACGGCCGCCGGATTTGACGCCGTACTGCGCTCCTACCTGCGGGAATACGAAAAGGCGGGCCTGAAGCCGAAGGTGTATCCGGACGCAGACGCGTTTACCGCCGCCTACCCTGACCACGCGGCAGAATGACCCGGTCCCCCTAAACGCACCGCGGGGAAACACGCTCAACGCAAAGATCGGAGGACAAAGGATGAAGATCGTACTTCTGGCCGACCTGCACGGCAACATGGTCGCCACCAAAGCCATGGAACGGGAAATAGACAAGATCGGGCCGGACGACATATGGTTCCTGGGAGACGCGGTAGGCAAAGGTCCCGAAAGCGACAAGACCTGCGACTGGGTCAGGCGCTTCTGTACTCACTGCATCGCGGGAAACTGGGATAGGGGCCTCAGCATGAACCGCGAACAGCATCGTTTTTACAGGGATCAGATAGGCGCCGAGCGCTTCGACTGGCTGGATTCTCTGCCTTTGGAGGACGAACTCACCATCAGCGGCATCCGCTTCCGCCTGGTGCACGGGCGTTTCCTGGATCCGCTGTATATAAGCAGCGATCCCGACGAAAAGCTCAGGGCGGGCTTCCGTTTCCGCGACGGCAGGCCGGAAGCCGGCGGCCTGATCTGCGCGGACAGCCACAGGCCCTTCGTGCGTCCATTGGTGGGCGGATACGCCATGAACACCGGCAGCGTGGGCAACAACCTGGGCGTCACCAGGGCCCACGCGCTGCTTCTGGAGGGGGAAGACGGGCCCGCCCCGTTTAAGATCACGGTGCTGTCCGTGCCCTACGACAACCAAAAAGCGGCGGACATCGCGGATCTGTATCCCGATTTGCCGCTAAAGGACGCCTATAAAAACGAAGTCCTGACCGGCGTATACTCAAGATAACGGGCATATATCCCGCCGCCCAGTCATCCGTATACGCAAGGGCGCCGCGCCGCGGCGCTTTTTTTGCGGGCAGCGCCTGTGCGGCGGAGAGTTTTCCCATTTTGTCTTCACTCAATCTTCTATTGCCACCTTCCCTCTTCGGTGGTATAATATCATTGATATAGTGTGCGCGGAGGCATGTTGGTTTGTACAGGCGTTACATAAAACGGATACTGGACGTGACGGGAGCGTTTGTGCTCCTGGTCGCGCTTTTGCCGTTTTGGGCGCTGATCGCGCTGATAATCAAACTGGATTCCAAGGGCCCCGTGCTGTTCAAACAGAAGCGCCTGGGCATGAACGAAGTGCCCTTCCAGATATACAAGTTCCGCACCATGCGCACCGACGCCCCCAGCGAGATGGCCACCAACCAGCTCTACCAGAGCGGCAGGTACATCACCCGCGTGGGCGTGTACCTGCGCACCCTGTCCCTTGACGAGCTGCCCCAGCTGTACAATATACTGAAGGGCGACATGAGCTTCGTGGGTTTCCGCCCCTGTCTGTGGAACGAGTTCGAACTGGACGAGGAGCGCAGGAAGACCGGCGCCTACGCGGTAAGGCCCGGCATCACGGGTCTGGCCCAGATCCGGGGCCGGGACGAGCTGGACCCGCAGGAAAAGGCGCTGCTGGACGGCGTATATGCCCGCAACGTGGGCTTCGACTACGATCTCAGGATACTGACCAAGACCCTGTTCGCCGTGTTCTACAAAGAAGGCTATCACGAAGGAGGCGCATAATGGAAAACACCGAAAGACCCGTTCTGCCTCCCGTAAGCGTGCTGGAAAGCGTGTGGGCGGGCGAGGACGCCGACAACCTGGCCCTGAGCCTGGACAGCCTGCTGGACCAGACCGTACTGCCGGACGAGATCGTCCTGGTCAAGGACGGCCCGCTGACCCCCGCGCTGGACCGGGTGATAGACGAGCGCGTGAGCAGGCATCCCGGGCTGTTCAATATCGTCCCCCTGGAAAAAAACGGGGGGCTGGGCAACGCGCTCAGGACAGGCCTTTCCGCCTGCAGAAACGAGTATGTCGCCCGCATGGACTCCGATGACTATTCCCTCGCCGACCGGCTGGAAAAGCAGCTGACATATCTTGCCGCGCATCCGGACGTGGACATACTTTCCGGCGTGATAGAGGAGTTCGACGGCGAGATATCGAACGTCACGGGCAAGCGGGTGGTGCCCCTTGAAAACGAAGACATCTGGGCGTACTGCCTGACCCGTTCCCCCTTCAACCACGCCGCCTGCGTGTACAAAAAGTCCACGGTGGAAAAGGCGGGCAGCTACAACGGCAAACGTCCCCGGGTGGAGGACCACGACTTATGGATGCGCCTGCACCGGCTGGGCGCAAAAGCCGCCAACCTGACCGACACCCTGCTGCTTGTCCGTGCGGGCAAGGCCATGCACAAAAGGCGCCACGGCCTCAAAAACGCCCGCGCTCTCAACGATTTCTACAAAGAAATGTACCTGCGCGGGGAAGTGAGCTATAAAAAATACCTGCGCAACAGCTTTTTCGCCTGCGGGCTGCAGCTCTTGCCCGCCTGGCTGCACGCGCTGTGCTATAAATTCCTGAGGAGCAACACCACCCCCTACACCTGCTCCGCGCCCCCGAAGACCTATATCCCCAAGGGCAGGTACCTGCTCAGGGAAGAGGACCCGGACAGCACCAAACAGCGCCAGGAAACGCTGCTTAGCATGCTTTCCGACGTGCAGGCCGCCTGCGACAAGGCGGGGCTCAGGGTGCTGCTTGCGGGCGGGAGCTGCCTGGGCGCCATACGCCACAAGGGCTTTATCCCCTGGGACGACGACGTGGACCTGGTCATGCCCCGGGAGGACTACGACCGCCTGCGCAAAGAGTTTGCCTCCCTGCTGGGGGACAAGTACGTGCTGAGCGCCCCCGGAGTCAAGGACCCCACCAACCTGTTCATAAAGATCATCCTGCCCGACCCCTCCGCGCCCCGTGAGCCCGACCAGACCGACGAGGTGCGCGGCGTATGGGTGGACATCATGCCCCTGGACTACGCTCCCGCAAGCCCCGCAAAGCGCGTCTTCAAGGGATTTTATATAGACGCGCTCAACTTCCTGAGCGTGTCCTGCCGGCTGTACAAATACCGCAACCCCGTGTACAAAGCCTATATGGCCGACACGCTTCCCCATCGACTCAAGTACCGCCTGCGCATGCTGCTGGGCTTCCTTATGAGCGTGAAGCCTTACGAGTACTGGTACGAAAAGTTCGACCGGGCGGAGCGGGGAGAGATGAGCCCCTACCTGACCGCGGGCTCCGGCATCCGCCATTACAGGGGCGAAGTGCGGCCCAAAGAGGTGTTCCTGCCTCCCCACGAGACGGAGTTTGACGGCATAAAGGTATTCGTGCCCAACCTGGCCCACGAATACCTAAAGCAGCAGTACGGCAGCGACTACCTCACCCCGCCCCCGGAAGACAGGCGCCTGATCCACCACTTCCTAAAGCCCGAGTACGAATTGGCCGACAAATGAGACTGTTCTTAAAATACCTGTTCGCCCTGCTGGTGCGGGCGCTGCTCACTCCCTTCACCCTGTTGCCCGTTAAGCGAAACAGGGTGATGTTTGTGTCCTACCGTGGCACCAGGTACTCCTGCAGCCCCAGAGCGGTGAGCGAAGCGCTGGAAAAACTGGCGGACGGGAAACTTGAGATCAACTGGGGACTTAGGCACCCGGAAAACTACGCATTTCTTAAGCAGCGGGGAATAAACGTGATAAACGACCGCAGCCTTAAGTTCATTTACCGCGCCCTGACCAGCCGCGTGGTGGTGACGAACATCCACTACAAACCCTATCTTCCCCGCCGCAGGGGGCAGTATTTCATCCACACCTGGCACGGCGGCGGGCTGTACAAACGGGAAGGCATACAGACGGGCATACAGAAAAAATACCTCCGCCTGCAGGGCATACGCTTCGGGGCGTACCTGTCCTCCTCCCGCGGATTCACAGATCAGGTCATAAAAGGCAGCTTCGGCTGGCAGGGCGAGGTGCTTGAGTTTGGCATGCCCAGAAACGACATATTCTTCTCCCCCGGCAGGGAGAGCCTAAGGAACGAGACCCGCGCGCGCCTGGGCTGGACTGACAGGCATATCGCCCTGTACGCGCCCACCTGGCGGGACGACCAGTCGCTTTTCACGCCTTTCGACCCCCAGAAAGTCAAAACCGCGCTGAGCAAACGCTTCGGCGGGCAGTGGGAGATCTGGTTCAGGGGCCACTATTACTCCGACACCGCCGCACTTAAACTTGATGGGGACGTGAGCGGCGAGGAAGACATGCAGCCCCTGCTCCTGGCCGCGGACTGCCTGATAACCGACTATTCCTCCTCCATCTGGGACGCTTCGTTCGCGGGGCTCCAAACTTTCCTGTACTGCCCCGACATAGCCAACTACGTGAGCATCCGCAACTTCTACAGCGATATCCGTACCTGGCCCGGCGTGTTTTCCGAGGACGAACGCGGACTTATAGACGGCATACTGTCGTTTGACGGGACCGCCTACGCCGAAAAGATCGCCCGCCACCACGCGGCGCTGGGCAGCTACGAAACGGGTCGCGCCGCCCTCCTTACCGCGCAGCGGATAATGGATGAATGCCTGTAACAAAACGGACCCGTCCCCGCGGCAGACTGCCGGGGCGCAAATACGCGCGGCTTCCCCTTCATTTTCCCGATCTGCCGGCGATGTTATCGTTTCGTAATCGCACATCTCTCCTTTTTAACATTACTCAGGTATAATGTTTATTGACAGAACAAATCTTTCGGAGGAATGCACATGAAAAAGCTTATCGCTCTTATGCTGGCGCTGGTGCTGGCGCTGGGCGCGTTCGCCTGCGCCGAGGAAAAACCCTCGCTGTTCCAGCAGCACGCCAAAAACTTTTCCCGAGTCCTGATGTTCCAGAAGGAGAACGTTCCCCAGGTGTGGCTCTCCAACGGCAGCGCTTCCTGGCTGTTCGCCTACGGGTATTATTCAAAGTGCGCCGTCATCACCTTCCCCTGCCCGGAAGGCATGCTGTGCAACGAGTTCCAGCCTGATTTCATGTCGTTCATCAACGACGAAGAGGGTCTCCAGTACACCTACCAGGTGATGGACGAGTATTCCTACGAAAGGCTGCTCAACAGGTGCAATAACGACGCTTACATAATTTATGACGGTTCCGACGGGAAAGCGGCGTATATCGATCCCGAGTATTCTGAGGTCTGCGCGGTAATCAAGCTGGACCGCATTTCCAAAAACGCCAAGCTGTACGTGGAACTGAATTTCAATTTCCCGCGCAACTACACCACCGAGAAGCGCGTAGAGCTGCTTACCGCCGCCGCGAAAAGCGAGCTGCCCCGCGTCCAGAACCAGATCAAGTACGATACCATATCCTCCGCGTCCGATTTCTGGACCTACGACGCTTTCTCCGACTTCTTCACTCCCTCCATGGAGTTCAGCGATTTCGGCATCAAGTTCGACCTTTCCACCCGGCTTTCCCGCCAGGTCGACCACGTATCCTACACCGCGCCTCTGTTCGTGACGGACGCGGACGACAACAAATTCTCGCTGTATGCCGAGTTCGAAAAAGAGATCAGCGTAAACGTCACCGTCAACATGGAGACCTACTCCTACGTCGACTATATCAAAAAGGACACGCCCGAGGAAGTGTTCACCCTTACCGACGAGCAGGGCAACGTTTTCGAGTGCTACTCCCGCGGCTATAAAAACTTTGACAACCAGATGGAATACGCACATCTGAAAACTTCCCTGCTGCTGTCCGACAAGGCGGGCTACAGCGCCGACAAAAATTACTACCTCAACATCGATTTCGATCTTTACGGCTACAAATTCTCCTCCGACGACGCTGCCAGGGAAGCGGAGATGCTCAGGATGCTGAACGAGTTCATGTCCGGCGTCTACTCCTACAACCCCGAAAAGACCGAATACGTGGCCGCAGCAGCCCCCGCCGCGCCCGAAGCCTCCGCTTTCAGAAACGGCATCAGGTGGGGCGCTTCACAGCAGGAAGTGCTGGCGGGCGAGAACGCCTCCGCCTTTACCCAGGACCTGCCCCTTTTTGGCACGCTCGTCAACGCGGATCCCGAGCAGATCTGCGCGAAGGGCGTCCCCACCAAGCTCAGCAGATACACCGCCACCGCGTGCTACGTGTTCATGAACGGCGGCGTCCGGCTGGCCGACATCATGCTCACCGACCCGGACGGCAGCGCGTCCAAATACCTGACCGGCGCTTACGCCAAACTCTACGGTCAGCCGGCAGCCGAGCCCGTTATCGATCCCGTGCTTAACAGCTTTTTCAAGGCGATGAAGCCCGACGAGGATCCGTCCGGATACCTGATCGCGAGCTGGCAGCCCGCCGATGACCTGGCGATACAGATGCTTTACAGCAACAGCACGCTGGAAATATTCTACGTCGACTCCACCTTCGGCATCGACGCGCTGATCGCCGGTATCGAGCCCGATTACGACTTGAGCGGACTGTAAACGCCGCATGCCGGGGAACTGGTTTCCCCGGCATTTTCTGTTCTTTCCGCACCGTGCGAAAATAACGCAATTTTTCTTAATAATGCCTTTACGAATTTACATTTACTCTGTTAAAATATTCTATACTTAAATACAAGGAGATTGTGTCGCTATGAGTGAAGTGTTGTCCGGTGCCATGAAAGTCCCGTTTGAAAACGCTCCCGTAGCTCCTCTGGGCATCATCGCCCTGCCCGGCACCGAAGAGATCGGCGAAAAAATCAACCAGTACCTGATGGCCTGGCGTGAAGCGCCCGCCGAAGAAAACTCCGACTTTGTGGCTTTCCCCGGCAAAGATACCGACAGCTTCCTGCTTTCCATAAAGTGCCCCCGCTTCGGCACCGGCGAAGGCAAGGGCCTGCTGGACCAGAGCGTGCGCGGCTACGACGTGTACATCATCTCCGACGTCACCGCCCGCCAGATCAAGTATAAAATGTACGGCGAGACCGTGCTCACCTCTCCCGACGACCATTACGCCAACCTGAAGCGAGTGATCGCGGCCATCGGCGGCAAAGCCTACCGCATCACCGTCATCATGCCCTTCCTGTACGAGAGCCGCCAGCACCGCAGGGTGAGCCGCGAGAGCATGGACTGCGCGCTGATGCTGCAGGAACTCACCCACATGGGCGTGGAAAACATAATCACCTTCGACGCCCACGATCCCCGCGTGCAGAACGCCATCCCGCTGACCGGCTTTGAGAACATAATGCCCACCTACCAGGTGCTCAAGGCTCTGCTCAAAAAGCACAAGGATCTTAAGCTGGACAAGGAACACATGATGATCGTCTCCCCCGACGAGGGCGCGATCGGCCGCAACATCTACTACTCCACCGTGCTGGGGCTGGACCTGGGCATGTTCTACAAGCGCAGGGACTATTCCAAGGTGGTGGACGGGCGCAACCAGATCATCGCCCACGACTACATGGGCGCTTCCGTAAAGGGCAAGGACGTGCTGGTGGCGGACGACATAATCTCTTCCGGCGAAAGCATGCTGGACCTGCTCAAGGATCTGCGCAGGCGCAAGGTGGGCCGCGTGTTCATGACCGCCACCTTCTGCTTCTTCACCAACGGCTACAAGGCGTTCGACGAGGCGTACAAAAAGGGCTACCTGGGCGGCGTCATCGGCACCAACCTGTGCTATCTGCCCCCCGAGCTGCGCCAGAGGGAATGGTTCATCGAGGCGGACATGAGCAAGTACATGTCCTTCATAATCGCCACTCTGAACCACGACCACTCCCTGGACAAGCTGCTCAACCCCCACGCGCGCATACAGGCGCTGCTTGAAAGATACAAGGCGGCCGATCAGCAGTAAAACCAAAAACCAAAGGGCGGAGGATAAAGATCCCCCGCCCTTTTTATGCCTTCATCGTTTTTCCTCTTCCGCTGCGCTTTGAAGTGAGCGGCAGAGGCTTCGGTATGCCCTATGCCGCGTCTTTGTTATCCCCGCCGTCCCGCTTTCTGAACACGATCAGCTTGCTGAACACGTAGTTCAGGATTATCACGACCACGTTGGAGATCAGCTTCCACACGTTGCCGTTGCCGCCCAGCACGTCCACCGCCAGATACATTATGCCCAGGTCCAGCAGCCCCGTGGCGAGCCGCGCCGCCACGAACGTCCACAGTTCCCGCAGGACCGTTTTCGTGTCGAAAGACCTGCTCTCGAACACCCATATCTTGTTGGTCACGAACGCGAACGCCACGCCCAGTATCCACGCGATTATCACCGACGGCACGTTGGAAACGCCCAGCACGTTGTAGCACAGCGCGTAGGCGCCCCAGTTGATCATCGTGGTCAGCCCGCCGAAAAACACGTACAGTATCTGTTCTTTGTATTTCAGGAACAACCCCTTCAGCTTTTCCATTCCCGGTCTCTCCCATTATATAAGGTCTTTACAGTACGACTATTATATCCCAAAAAATGTTCATTTTCAACGCATTTAACAGCCGCGGCTTTCTCCCTCTTGCAAACCCCGCGCCTTGGTAGTATAATATGCTTAGAAAATTGCGTTTATACGCGTATGGAGGACGTTTATGGCCATTATCGATACCATTTTCGCCAAGGCGAAGAGCAACGTTAAGCACATCGTGCTGCCCGAAGGCGACGAAAAGCGCAACATCCAAGCAGCCGCCAAAATCGTCAGGGAAGGCATCGCCACCATCACCGTGCTGGGCAATCTGGACGCGGTAAAGAAGGCCGCCGCCGAGACCGGCACCGACCTGACCGGCATCGAGATCATCGATCCCGCCACTTCCGAAAAGACCGCTTCTTACGCTTCCCTGCTTTACGAGCTGCGCAAGGCCAAGGGCATAACCGAGGAAGAAGCCGCCAAGAAGGCGCTGGATCCCATGTATTACGGCATCCTGATGGTCAAGAGCGGCGACGCGGACGGCCTGGTCTCCGGCGCCGTGCACTCCACCGCCGACATGCTGCGCCCCGCGCTGCAGGTGATCAAGAGCAAGCCCGGCATCAAGACCGTGTCCAGCTGCTTCCTGATCGAAAGCCCCGTGTTCGGCGTGATGATCTTCTCCGACTGCGCGGTGAACATCGCTCCCTCCGCCGAAGAACTGGCCAACATCGCCGTGGCGGCTGCGGACAGCGCGGTCTCCCTGGGCGGCATCGAGCCCAAAGTGGCCATGCTCTCCTTCTCCACCAAGGGCAGCGCCAAGCACGACAACGTGACCAAGGTGCAGGAAGCCACCGCCCTTGCCAAGCAGCTGGCTCCCGACCTGAAGCTGGACGGCGAACTGCAGCTCGACGCGGCCATAGTGCCCTCCGTGGGCGAACTCAAGGCTCCCGGCAGCGAAGTTGCCGGCCATGCCAACGTACTGGTGTTCCCCGACCTGCAGGCGGGCAACATCGGCTACAAACTGGCCCAGCGTTTCGGCAAGTCCGAAGCCTACGGCCCCATCCTCCAGGGTATCGCCAAGCCCTGCAACGACCTGTCCCGCGGCTGCTCCGTGGACGACATCGTGGCGACCGTAGCCATCACCGCCGTACAGGCGCAGTAACAAAGCCTTTCCATATCACACTTCTCAAGGAGAAATCATATGAAAATTCTGGTCATCAACGCGGGCTCTTCCTCCCTTAAGTACCAGCTGATCGACATGGACACCAAGGAGGTCATCTCCAAGGGTCTGGCCGAGCGCATCGGCATGGAGCTGGGGCGCTTAACCCACCGTTACGGCGAAGGCTGCGCCGAAAAGTACGTGGTGGACGTCAAGTTCGACGACCACACCGCCGCCATCCAGATGGTGCTTGACGCGCTGGTGGACGCCGAGCACGGCGTCATCGCCGACGTAAAAGAGATCGGCGCGGTGGGCCATCGCGTGCTCCACGGCGGCGACAAGTTCACCAAGAGCTGCATAGTGGACGACGCCTGCAAGCAGGCCATCCGCGCCTGCTATCCTCTCGGCCCCCTGCACAACCCCGCCAACCTGCAGGGCATACTGGCCTGCGAGAAGGTCATGCCCGGCACTCCACAGGTGGCCGTGTTCGACACCGCTTTCCACCAGACCATGCCCCCCAAGGCGTTCATGTACGGCGTGCCCAAGAAGTATTACGACAAGCACGCGGTCAGGCGCTACGGCTTCCACGGCACTTCCCACCGCTACGTATCCCAGAGGGCGGCGGAGCTGCTGGGCGAGAAGGGCTACAAGCACGACAAGATGATCATCGCCCACCTGGGCAACGGTTCCTCCTTAAGCGCGGTGGTGGACGGCAAGTGCGTGGACACCTCCATGGGCCTGACTCCCCTTGAGGGCGTGCTCATGGGCACCCGCAGCGGCAACGTTGACCCCGCCGTGGTCGAGTTCATCGCCAACCTCGAAAACCTGTCCGTCACCAACACCCTGACCATGCTCAACCGCGAAAGCGGACTGCTGGGCATCTCCGGCGTGTCTTCCGACATGCGCGATGTCAACACCGCCGCCGACGCGGGCAACGAGAACGCCAAGCTGGCGCTGGATATGTGGCAGTACGGCATCAAGAAGTATATCGGCGCCTACGCCGCCGCCATGGGCGGGCTGGACACCCTGATCTTCACCGCCGGCATCGGCGAGAACGACGCGCTGGGCCGCCAGAAGGTGTGCGAAGGCCTGGAGTTCCTGGGCATCAAGCTGGATCCCGAAGCCAACAAGGTCAGGGGCGAGGAGAAGCTGATCTCCGCTCCCGACAGCAAGGTGAGCGTGTGGGTAATCCCCACCAACGAGGAACTGGCCATCGCCATGGACACCCAGAGCCTGACTACCAAATAAACCGCATAAACGACCGTCCCGGCTGAAAACGCAGCCGGGACGGTTTTTGTTCTCCGCCCGATCCGCGCGTCAAAATGTAGACTTTATTTCCCGTATGTGTTATCATATGGAACAAAGTTCGCGCCCGGCGACAGCCTTTTTTCCACGGAGGTGCGCTCAAATGCTGAAAAAACGGGTATTCGAGATAATAAACAAAGCTGAGGAGGGCGACATATTGAGCCGTCTGTTCGACGGCACGATAATGACCCTGATACTGCTGAGCATCCTTTCCATAATACTGGAATCGTTCAAGGGCATCGCGGAAAGCTACGCCGCGGTGTTCAAGGTGTTCGAATACGTATCCGTCGCTGTCTTCACGCTGGAATACCTGCTCAGGATCTGGACGGCGGACCTGCTGTACCCGGAAGCAAAGCACCCCCGCTTAAAGTACATGCGCTCCTTCATGGCGATAGTGGACCTGGCGGCGATACTGCCCTTCTTTATCCCGTTCATATCCATAGACCTGAGGTTCCTGCGCATGATAAGGCTGCTGAGGCTGCTTAGGCTGCTCAGGATCCTTAAGCTGGGCAGGTACTTTGACGCGCTCACCATAGTTGTCAAAGTCATCAAAAAGTCCGCCTCGCAGCTCGTGATATCCATAATCATCTGCTTTTTCGTGATGCTGTTCTCGGCGATAATCATGTACACCGTGGAAAACCCCGTGCAGCCGGAAGCGTTCCCCAACGTGATCAGCGCCCTGTGGTGGGCCATCTGCACGCTCACCACCGTGGGCTACGGCGACGTCTACCCCATCACCCACACCGGGCGGCTGTTCGCCTCGGTGATCGCGCTGCTGGGCATAGGCATAATTGCCATACCCACCGGCATACTGGCGGCGGGCTTTTCCTCCGTGATAAACGAGCGCGCGGAAAACGGCGACGGCAAAGCAGACGAAGACGCAAAGCGCTACTGCCCCTACTGCGGACACAAGCTGGACGAATGACGCTTGGCGCGGAAAGGAACGCATGATATGAAGCACTACGATATCGCCGCCTACGTCTGGCCCGCCTACACCGGGGACGAAAAGCGCACCCTCATCTTCTGGCCCGACGGCATCGGCGAATGGCAGTCGGTCAAAAGCGCCGAAAAGAAGTTCCCGGGCCATCTGTGGCCCCGCAAGCCCCTGTGGGGTTACGTGAACGAAGCCGACCCGGGCGTGATGGAGATGGAGATAGACGCCGCCGTCAGTCACGGCGTGAACGTGTTCATATACGACTGGTACTGGTACGACCGCCGGCCCTTCCTGGAAAACTGCCTGAATGACGGCTTCCTTAAGGCAAAAAACAGCGGGAAAATGAAGTTCTACCTGATGTGGGCCAACCACGACGCGGGCGTGCTGTGGGACAAGCGCAATTCCCGTGATCTGGAAACCGTGGTGTGGCAGGGCTCGGTGGACCGCGCCGAATTCGAGCGCGCCATGAGCCGGGTGATCGAAAAGTACTTTAAACTGCCCAATTACTACACCATAGACGGCAAGCCCGTGTTCATGATCTACGACGTGCCGAAACTGGCGGCAGGTCTGGGCGGCGCAGAGGCCACCAAAGCCGCGCTTGACTGGTTCAGGGAGGCGTGCGTAAAGGCGGGTCTGCCCGGAGTGCACCTGCAGTTCACAATGTGGAACAGTTCATTCACCAACTTAAGCGGCGCGGACGGCTCCAGAAACGTGCCCACGGAAGCCTTCGGCGACGTCGGCTTCGACAGCTGCTCCCACTATCAGTACGTGCATTTTACCGACATCGACCGGGACTACTCAGACGTGCTCAGGGATGTGGAAAAGGAATGGAAGCGGCTAAGCGAGACCCTGCCCTTCCCCTACTTCCCCCACGTGAGCGTAGGCTGGGACAACAACCCCCGCTTTATCGACTTCCGCCCCGGGATACTCAAAAACTGCACGCCTCAGAACATCGAAAAGGCGCTGCGCCTGGCCAAAGCCTACGCGGACAGCCACCCCGGACAGCCTCCGCTCATCACGGTCAACAGCTGGAACGAGTGGACGGAAAGCAGTTATCTGGAGCCGGACGACCTGTACGGCTACGGCTACCTTGACGCCATACGCCGGGTGTTCAAAACACAGACAGACTGATATAAAACGGGAGCGGGCCTTTCGGTCCGCTCCTTCCGTATTCGCGGCGGAGGGTCATTTGTCCTCTTTTTCCCCGTCCTTCTCCGCGTCTTGGTTCATATAGCGCGCGCGGTTGAACCTGTCGTTAAGGTCCACCAGGTTCTCAAAGCCGTGATCCGGCAGCCCGTCGCCCTCGCCCTTTTTTGCGCGGCGGCGGGAAATCACGTAGCCTATCGCTCCCAGCACGACGAACACCGCCAGGAATATCGCCATTATCTTGCCGAACATGTATCGTACCTCCTAATACAGTTTCACAAATTTCGCCAGTTCTATAGCAGCCGCTCTGTCACAGTATACGACTATGACATACCGCATATGCTGTAAATCCTATATCTTTAACGCTTAAAATGTCAATCTCCCCAATATGGTCCAAAACGGTCAGCGAAAGGTACCAGCATGAATCCCAGGTCCTGCTTGCTCATGGGCTCGCACTTCGTACAAAATGGAATACGCGTGCTCCAATAGTAAAAGAACAATCCCGATGCGATTGCCAAACCGCATATTGCGGCGTTTACCTTCTGTTTTTTCTCGATCGCTCCGGTCAGCAGAAAAATACCGCCGACAACGCATGCTATTCCGACAATTCCGGTAAGACTGGAATCAAAGTGCGCCTGATAATGCATGACTTCCCAGTAAAACATAGCAGCAGGCAGCGCTGTCATTAGTATGGGGACCGCCCATTTTGCGACTGTGCCGAGTATCTTTTTCATTTGGCGTTGCTTTGTTCCCCAAAAGCCCGGCAATCGTATGCCGGGCTTGGGTTTTCAGGTATTCGTTTGTTCGCTGTTTACTTGATGAACTTCCTGTACAGCCACACCACCAGGCAGGAGCCCGCGATGGACAGGATGATGCTCATCACCCAGCCGCCGCCGATGCCTATCAGGCTGCCCAGGAAGCCGCCCACAAGACCGCCCACCAGGCCCAGGATCACATTGAGCACGATGTTGTCGCTCTTGCCCTTCATCAGTTTATTGGCGGCAAAACCGCTTACGCCGCCTATCACCAGCGCTACCAGCAGTTTGATCAACATATCTTATATTCCTCGTTTCTCTCTTATTCGGATCCGGACGGCCGAAAAGACCGCCTGTTTCCGATAATATTGTATGACTTTGCTCCCGCCCTGTCAAGTGAGGGCCTTCTCCCTGTCCTATTTCACGTTTCCGCCCAGCACCGCCGTCTTGTTCGGGCTGGAGCGGCGCTGCATGTCGGGATAGCGGCGCTCTATGGCCGCCAGGGCGATCTCGGCGTCCTCGTCCGCTTCCTCCGGCGTATGCGCGCCCACGGTCACCATGTCGCAGGGGCGCAGCGTGGCAAAGGAGAACGACAGCCCCACATAGGGCGACACGCGGCCCGCCGCCATGGCTTTTATGGTCATTACGGGTTTTTTCGCGTTTTCGATTATGGCGCGCACGCCCTCCACCTCCACCTGCATAAGGAAACCCGCGCAGTTGTATATCTGTATGTAGGTCTGCACGTCGTATTCGTTTGCGTCGGAATACAGTATGAGTTCGGGCATGTGGGCGGACAGGCCCGGGACCATGCCGTGCTGGCGGATCATGTCCAGATAGTCGGGCAGGCGGTCCATGGTGCCTTTGAGCTTGCTTACCAGCTGTTCGGCGGAGCTGTGGTGGATAAGGCATATCTCGGAGCCGTTTTTGGCGCACTCGGCGATCACCCTTTCCGCCTCCCGGCGGGACGCGGCGCTGTCCGCCACGTCGATTATGGGCGTGTCGATCTTTATTATATGCCTGCCCGTGGCCTGCTCGGCCTCCTTTATGCCGGTCAGGAGCGCGTCGTGGCCGCTGAAAGGCGCCATCATGGCGTCTATGCCCCAGCTTAAGTACGCCTCGACCATTCTCCTGAACGGGGCAGGCTCCGAAAAGCGGCTCTGTATCATATGGTCCGCCGAAGTCGTGGTATGGCTCCAGCCCAGCATCCAGTTCGTGCCCATCAGCATGCGCGGTAAAGATATGTTTTCCACCATGGTCCTCGGAAACAGATTCGGCATAGTATCCCCTCCTGTGCGGCGTTCTGAACGGATTATACTTTATTGCGGCTGTTTTTTGCAATAAGTCCCGCCGTTTTTGGGCTTTTATGCCCCCGCCGAGGAAGAAATATGGGCCCTGGCGTATTGTGCGCGCGCTCCCGATATGTTAGAATATGTGCGGATGCAAGCATATATTTAAGCACCGGGGGGGTCAAACAGATGGAACAGCGCCGGTACTGCGCCTTTATAAGCTACAGGCACTACACTCCCGACAAGGAGATCGCCCAGCGCCTGCACACCCTTATCGAAACCTACTCCATCCCCTCCGCCCTGCGGGGAGATACCGGGCTCAAGCACCCCGGCAACGTGTTCCGCGACCAGGAGGAACTGCCCCTGTCCCCGAACCTGGGCAAGGATATAGAGACCGCGCTGGACAACAGCGACTGGCTCATCTGCGTGTGCTCGCCCAGATACCTGGAAAGCCGCTGGTGCATGCGGGAGCTGGAGTATTTCATCGAGCACCGGGGCCGCGACCGGGTGCTGGCGGTGCTGGCGGAAGGCGAGCCACAGGATGCCTTTCCCGCCCTGCTGTGCAAGGGAAAGGACGCGCAGGGCAACGAAATCGACATAGAGCCCCTCGCCGCGGACGTCAGGAGCGCCACGCTCAGGGGCAGCCTCAAAAAGCTGAAAAAAGAGAAGCTGCGCATACTCGCCCCCATGCTGGGCACCACCTTCGATGGCCTGTACATGCGCCAGAAGCGGCGCGTGCGGCGCAACGCGGCGGCAGTCGCCTGCGCGGCGCTCGTGGCCGCGGGAGGCATATTCGGCTATCTGTCATACCAGAAATACAGGCTGGAGGCGGAGCGCGTCGCTTCCGTAAAAAACGAGTACGACCTGCTTATCGAACAGGCTTCTTCCGCAGTGACCGACGGCAGAAAGGCCTTTGCCCGGGACGTGCTGCTCAAGGCGCGGGAGCTCTCGGATTCCATAGGCGGATACCGGGAGGAACCCCTCGTCTCCCTGCTGGAACAGGCGTGCTACGCGGGCAGCCTG
Organism: Clostridiales bacterium; assembly: GCA_024683475.1. GTDB lineage: Bacteria > Bacillota > Clostridia > Christensenellales > Aristaeellaceae > RUG14130. The sequence continues at coordinate 66,410 of JAIKYG010000053.1, forward strand.
TCCCCGGAAGTCAAGCTCGATTCGGCGGTGGACTATTTCGCGGTGAGCGCCAAGCGCGCCACGCAGTTCTTCTCCCCCGACGGCACGAAGGTGCTCATCCCCTCTTCGGGCTATGTACTGGACTGCTGCGACGCCGCCACGGGCAGGCTGCTGTGGAGCTCCTCCTTTAGCGAGCTGATCACTTCCGCCCGCTGGAAGGAAGACTCCTCCCGGGTGGTGGTCACCTCCCACATGGGTCACCTGGTGCGCCTGATCGACGCCGGGACCGGCAAAACGATAAACGACCTGGACAACATAAGCTGGGTCAGCACCGCGTGTTTCCACGGGGACGACGTGCTGGCGGTGTTCGAGCAGGGTTTCCTGATCTGGGACACCGTGAACGACCCGGACGCCGAAAAGATGCTGTGGTACAAGACCGAAAGGTCCTACCAGGGCAGCAGCGGGCTCGCGTTCGGGGACAAATATCTTGTGAGATTCGATTCCGAGGGCTTCGACATAGTCAACACCGACGGCCCCATTTTCGTTTACATGCTGGAGACTCCGTATAAGGTCATAAACGGCTACGCTCTGTCACCGGACGGCAAAAAGCTGTTCGTGCACCAGTTTAAGGACGTGTTCGTGTGCGACATAGAGACCGACGAGATACTCTGGCAGGTCAGCCGCGAAAAAGCCGTCCAGCACGTGGACGAAATTCCCGAAAGCATGGGCGAGCCTCCGGTGTGGGCGGGCAATTATATTTTCGACAACGAGCGCACGGACGCCAGTGACTACCTGGGCTACACAGGCGTGGTGTACGACGCCGGCACCGGCGAGATCCTCTACACGCTCGAAAACACCTTCTGCGCCGCGGCGACCCCGGACGGCAGGTACTTCCTGTGCGGCGACGGCGTGCACGACGCGGCGACGGGCGAACTGGTGCTTTCGTCAGTAAGCTACCTTTACGCTGCCGATCCCGCGGGGGAACGCTACCTGTCCTCCGGCTACATACTTACCGGCATGGGCAGCGGCACCCAGTACGTTCAGGACGCGTACGACGGCAGCCTGTATTTCGAGCGCAACGACATGCACCGGGTGATATCGCCCGACGACATGTACTCTGTGATCAACGAAGTAAACGGCCCCGGCTTTACGGTCTTAAAGATGGACGGCACCAATTGGCAGTACAAGGTCAGGGACTTTACCCCCGGCTACCGGATCAACTTTTCCCCGGACAGCCGCCTGGTGGCGTTAAGCAGCGCCTACAACGCGATCGCCGTATATGAGCTGGCTGATGGCGAAAGGGTGTACTTGTCCGACGAATGGAGCTTTAAGTGCGAAGTGGACGGCTTCACCTTCAGCAGCGACAGCCGCTTCCTGATGTGCGCCAACAAGGAAAAGGACCTGTTCATAGTGGCGGACATGAAGACCGGGCAGACCCTGTACCGGCTGTGCGCCGACCGGCCCGTCAGGGAATGGGGCTTTGACGAAAAAACGGACGACGCGGTCGTGCTTTACGAGGACGGCAGCGCCCTGATCGGGAACATCTTTACTTCTGCGGAGGAAGTGCTTTCCTACGCAAGACAGCTCAGCGCGGAAAAATAAACAGGCGGGGAGACGGAATATGGGATACACAGCTTTTGCAGCCATGCGCGCGCGCAACAAAAAACTCCTGGGCAAAGACCTGGGCCCCAGGCAGCCCTATCTGGCCAGAGACGCCCGCACGGGCACGGACCTTAAAAGCGCGGCGCTCAGGTTCCTGCACGAAAGATGCGAGGGCCTGAGGTTCGACCCGGCAATGACCAAACTTGAAGAAGAGCAGGGCAGATATCTGGGCACGGGCATACGCCCCGACCAGGTGCCCTTCAACATGCAGAAGGACACGGACCGGCTGTGCCTGGAAAGGGAACTTGAAAAGTTCATCGACTCCGGCGTAGCAGAGGACGCCTACACCGTGTATTACTCCTGGCTGGAGATGTTCATGGGCGAATACTGCCGCAGCCAGAAGATGGTGGAGCTCTTGAGCGAGTTCGAGTCCAACGCCAGCTCCCTGCTGATGAAGCACCGTGACCATTACTCCCACTCCGTGTACGTGTTCGCCCTGGGTCTGGCCATATACGAGACCAATCCCCTGTTCCGTGACACGTTCAACGCCTTTTACGACTTGGGCGGCGCCGAAAACGAACACAAAGCGGCGGCGTTCTTCCTGGAGTACTGGGGCTTCACCAGCCTGTTCCACGACATAGGCTACCCCTTCGAGATACCCTTCGAGCAGATACTCGCGTACTTCGAAGTGGACCGCAAACAGCGGGGACCCGGCAGCCTGTACATCGCCTACCGCGACCTTGAGTGCCTTACCGATATAAGCCCGGACGCCCGCGAGGCGCTCAAAAACCTGTTCGGGAGGGATTTTGCTTCCGTGCCCGAGCTGCTGGCCTGGGGCATCCAGAACACCCTTGGCAAAGCTTACGGCATAAACGAAGAAAAAATGGCCGAGACCATAAAGACCAAGCCCACCGACCCCGACAAATTCGGCTACTTCATGGACCACGGTTTCTTCAGCGCCGCGCGCCTGTTCCAGGAGCTGGCGGGCGTGCTGGGCAGCAGGCGCCTGACCAAAGCCCATCTGGACGCCCTGACCGCCATAATGCTGCACAACAGCCTGTTCAAGTTCGCCATAGCGTTCTATAAATCCCCGGAGCGCAAGCCGCCCCTCAAAGCCTCGCTGCATCCCCTGGCGTTCCTGCTGATGCTGTGCGACGAGCTCCAGTGCTGGGACCGCACCGCCTACGGGCGTTCCTCCCGCACCGAACTCCACCCCATGGGCGCTTACATCGACTTTGGCGGCGGACGCATAAACGCCACCTATATCTACGACCGGGAGGAGAAGCCCAAGATCGACGCGTTCTCCCGCGCCTATACCGCCTGGGAAGAAGGCGGCAGGCAGGGCAAGCCTCCCCGCCTTAAGGCTTTCAGCGACATGGCAGAAAAGGAGCAGCGCTTCAAGACCGACATAGAAAAGATCGTGGACCTCAAGGATATCCCCTTCACGGTCGGCGTCGCTCTCAAAAAAGCTGACAGGTCCGCCAAGCACACTTTCCTGTCCGTGAGCAGCTTTTTGCACATGTACGACTTCGCCGTGGCGCTCAACGCCCGCTACAGCTACCAGGGCAGGGAGGAATCCGTGCCCCCGGAGACCCTGGAAGCGGAGTTCGACAGCATGTCCCTGGAATACAAACTGAGCAACATAAACCAGGTCAAGAGCTTTGCCCGCTACCTGAACGCGCTGGGCTGCTTCTACACCGACCGCCCCGTGGACTACGAGCTGCTGGAAAGGTTCACAAAGGCGCAGATAGACGTGTTCGCGCCCATGGAGCACGAGCGCTGGGTCAAGCAGCACAAAGCCATGGGCTGGACCCGGGGCGACGAATACCTGACCGCCCCCTGCGTAAAGGGCGATCCCGACGCGCAGAAAGCCCTGCGCGAGCAGACGCGCCGCCACATACTGTGCATGGACGGCTGGAAAAACGAAAAGGAGATCCTCGCCCATTACGAAAGCCTCTCCGCCGACGAGCAGGGCAAGGACTGGAAGCCCTTCAACAGCATGCTCAAGCTCCTCAAGAAGTTCGAGGGCGTCAGGATATACAAGCTGTAAAATGCCCCGGTTTTCCCCCTTCTTTCAGGAAGGGGGTTTATTCTTGACCCCCATGGAGGTATTTGGTATAATATACGCTGAGGGAGGTGAAGAATCGTGCCCGAAATCGTTATTATCATTGCCTGCCTGGCGGTAGGCGCGGGGCTTATCGCCCTTGAAGCGATCACGCCGGGGCTGGGTCTGCCCGGTCTTACGGGAGCGTCGCTTCTGGCTGTAGGCACCTGGCTTATGTGGAGGAATTACGGCGTGACCGGCGGACTGATCACCCTGCTGGCGTCTTTGGCGGTGGCATCCTGCGCGGTAGCCCTGTCCCTTAAGAGTGCCGCCAGCGGACGATTGAGCAAGTCCCGCATAATCCTCGGGGAATCCACCCCGGTCCCGGATATCAATAAAGAAGAATCCCTGGTGGGCCAGGAAGGCGAAGCGCTCACGCCGCTCAACCCCGTAGGCGATGCGCTGATAGGCGGCAAACGCCTGGAAGTGCTGTCCGAGGGCGGCTATATCCCCAAGGGCGCCCGGGTCACCGTGCTGAGGACCGAGGGCAAAAAGCTCACAGTAAAACCGGCTGAGGCCGAGAAATAACGGAGGTATCAAATGCCTGAACTTATCATCATCCTTATAGTCGTCATCTTTGTATTCATACTGCTCTTCCTGCGCTACGTGCCCCTGGGGCTGTGGATCACCGCCCGGGCGTCCGGCGCGCCGGTCAAGATCAGCTCCCTGGTGGGCATGCGCTTCCGCCGCATCTCTCCCCAGAAGATCGTGAACGCCTACATCAAGGCCTGCAAAGCCGGCCTGGACGTGACCACCGACATGCTGGAGACCCATTACCTGGCGGGCGGTAACGTGGAAAGGGTCATAAACGCCCTGATCTCCGCCAAGCAGGCCTCCATCGACCTGTCCTTCACCACCGCCTGCGCCATAGACCTTGCGGGCCGCGACGTACTGCAGGCCGTGCAGATGAGCGTACTGCCCAAGGTCATCGAAACGCCTCCCGTAGCCGCCATCGCCAAGGACGGCATCGAGCTGCGCGCCAAAGCCCGTGTCACCGTGCGCACCAACATCGAGCGCCTGGTGGGCGGCGCCGGCGAGGAGACCATCATCGCCCGTGTCGGCGAAGGCATCGTCACCACCATCGGTTCTTCCGCCACCCACAAGGCCGTGCTGGAGAACCCCGACCTGATCAGCCAGACCGTGCTGGACAAGGGCCTTGACAAGGGCACCGCCTACGAGATCCTCTCCATCGACATCGCGGACGTGGACGTGGGCCGCAACGTGGGCGCCCAGCTGCAGATGGACCAGGCCGAAGCCGACCGCCGCATCGCCCAGGCGAAGGCGGAAGAGCGCCGCGCCATGGCTGTCGCCAAGGAACAGGAAATGAAGGCCGCCACTCAGGAAATGCGCGCCAAGGTCGTGGAAGCCGAGGCTCAGGTGCCTCTGGCCATGGCAGACGCCCTGCGCACTGGCAAACTGGGCGTGATGGACTACTACAACATGCAGAACACCATCGCGGACACCGAGATGCGCACCGGCATCGCCAAGGCCGCCGCGCCCGGAGCGGAAGCTCCCAAGCCCGCGCAGGCGCCCAAAAAATAAGGAGTTAGCATGGAACGGCTCTTACCGATGATGTTCCTGATGATCATTGCCTTCGTCGCAATAATCAGGGGAGCATCTCAAAAGGGGAAATCCGGATCCGCCTCCTCTTCCGCCGCCCGGCAGCGGATGGAAGAGGACAAGCAGCGCATCCGGGAATCCCTGATGAACAAAGCTTATCAGGACATGAGGACCCGTTCTGCCGCCTCTTCCCGTCCGCCCCGGTTCGAGCCGGAGGATGAAGAAAGCTGGGACAGCGCCCAAGGTTTCCGGGAGGGCGTCGATCCCTGCCATGATGACATGAGCTCTTTCCACGAAGGCGAGGACCCCTGTCACGACGACATGAGTTCCTTCCACGAGGGTGAAGACCCCTGCCACGACGGCATGTCTCCCATCGCCTCCGAAGATACCGACTCCCCCGCCGCCATCGATTACGGGCGTGCCCGGGAGCTCATGCGGGGCATTGTGATCAGCGAGGTCCTCTCCCGCAGCAGACGGCGCACACGCTGAAAACCGACCCCACGGAGAACGCTTCCCCGTGGGGTCATTCCTATATTTCCAACGGAGGTCGTTTTATGATCCGCCACATCGTGCTGTTCAAGATAAAGCCCGAATACAAACACCTGATCCCCGAACTTGTCCAAAATTTCTACACCATGAAGGGCCGCGTGGAGGGGCTTGCCGACCTAGAAGCCGGCAGCGACATCCTCAAAAGCGAGCGCTCCTGCGACATCGCGCTTATCTGCACCTTCACCGACCGCACCGCCTTCGACGCCTACCAGACCCACCCGCTGCACATGCCCATCCGCAAGCGCATGCACGAGGTGCGCGAAAGCTCCTTCGCCTGCGATTTTGAGGTGTAAAGCGCCATATATTTCTTAAAAAGGAGTTCCTTTATGATCAGCAGCCCTCGTTGTCTGTATAACAGCAATTTCCGAGCTTTTCTTGCCGAAGACGAGAATTACATATTCGGTGTGCTGTGCGATAAATATCACGGGGAAGCCCTTACGACAACGAGGGAAGCCTGGAAAGCCGAGATAGCCATCATGAAACGCGTTCTGTCCGTATACAAATATACAGACGGGCAGATCATTTTTGAATACGACATTCCCCGCTTAGGCAAAAGAATCGACGTGGTATTGCTCCTGAAAGGGATCATTTTCTGCCTTGAATTCAAGGTCGGTGAATCCAGAGTTCTGGAAGCGGATGTTGACCAGGTGCTCGACTATGCTTTGGACCTGAAAAACTTCCACAAATTCAGCCAGAACAATATCATCGTGCCTATCCTTATAGCGACAAATCACAGCTCTTCTTCCTCGACCGTCCGGATGTCTGTGTACGATGACAAAGTCGTCAATCCACTGATCACCGGAGAATCGGGTCTGCAAAACACCATCGCGGAAGTGTTGCGTCGCTTTCCTTATGAACCTCCCGTCGATCCCAACTGGATCATAAGTCCATATGCCCCGACACCTACGATAATCGAGGCGGCAAGGACGTTGTATGAGAATCATTCCGTAGAAAACATCACAAGGCACGAAGCGGATAAAGTATCCACAGACAGGACCATAGCCACCATACTGAAAATCATACAGCGCAGCAAAGCAGCAGGCAAGAAGAGCATCTGTTTCGTGACTGGAGTGCCCGGTGCGGGCAAAACTCTTGTAGGGCTTGACGTGGCGATCAGACAGACCTATCAAGGGCAGACCGAACCCGTCAAAGACGAGGGAGCCGTATATCTTTCCGGCAACGGTCCGCTTGTTGCAGTGCTGACAGAAGCACTCGCTCAGGATAACCTCAAAAGATGCCGTGAACGCAACGAGAAAAAGAACCTTTCGGATGCCCGCCGAGAAGTGAGCAAGTCGATACAGATGATCCATCGGTATCGGGACAATATGCTTGCAAAGATAAAGAACCCCGTTGTAAACGGCGTGCTTGAAATCGACCCTGAAAAAGCCGTGAAAATGAAAAATGCAGGGTACGGTGAAGTTGAACACGTAGCCATTTTCGATGAAGCACAGCGCTCATGGACTCATAAAAGGCTTGCGGAATACCTTAAAAGAGGCGGCACATACGGAAACAAGCTTAAGGTGCCCAATTTCCCGATGTCGGAAGCCGCTTTTTTGATCTGGTCCCTGGATCAGAGAGAAGACTGGGCGACCATCGTGTGCCTTGTCGGCGGCGGGCAGGAAATAAACACGGGTGAAGCCGGTATTTCGGAATGGATACAGGCTTTGAATGAACATTTCCCTAACTGGTATATTTTCATATCCCCCAAACTGACTGAAGCCGAATATGCCGAAGGAAAGGTAAATGAGCTTCTGAAGGACAACCCCAAGGTAACATACCTGGAAAACCTGCATCTTGGCGTTTCCCTGCGTTCGTTCAGAGCCGAGAAACTTTCCGCATTTGTGCACTCCCTGCTGTGTTTCGACGGTGAAGCTCCGCGGCTGTATGATGAGATCAAAGATAAATATCCCATCGTCCTTACCAGGGACATGGCAAAAGCGCGTAAATGGCTTCACGAAAAAGTGAGAGGCACAGAACGGACAGGCATACTCGTAACAAAAGAATCCGCAAGGTTCAAACCCTTGGCGGTACACATCCTGCCGTCCGACGATGAGAACGCCGTGCATTGGTTTTTGGAAGACAAGGCTGACACGAGGTCGTCAAACTACCTGGAAGATGCGGCAACCGAGATCCAGGTACAGGGCCTTGAGCTGGATTATACCTGCATACTGTGGGATGCGGATATGCGGTATAAAAACGGTCAATGGCACTATTACAGCTTTAACGGCAAGACACAGTGGAATGAACAAGTCGGAGACAGCGAAACAAAGCAGGAAAAACGCAAGTATATGCTAAATGCGTACCGCGTTTTGCTGACACGGGCAAGAAGCGGGATGGTCATCTGTGTGCCATACGGAAATACGAATAAAACTCCCAGCGGCTTTTGGGAAGACAACACTCGTCTGCCCGAGTTTTATGACGGAACATACAATTACCTGAAAAGCATTGGGATAAAAGAAATCTGAAAACAGGAGCAGCCTCGGATGAGACTGCTCCCCATTTTATGTTTTGTTCTTTATGAAAGTATCTTGGCGCGCAGGATATCGTACGCGGTCTTCGCGCTCATGCCGCAGCGCAGGTCGGGATCGTAGAGCATGTTCAGCATCAGCCAGTCGACTTCGGACAGTTCGCCCACGGTCGTCCATTCCTGATAGACTATGCTGTCGGAATAGGCGTAATGGTCGTTCGTCAGCCCGAACGTGCCCACCAGCTCCTCCATCAGCAGGTGCCGCTTGCTCTCGGTCCAGTTCACGTCGGTAGCGATCCCCACCTTGGCGGATATCATCCGTCCCCCGGAATAGGTATAGCTGAACGCGCCCCAGTTGCCTTCCCTGTAAACGTCCAGGTGGTTGCCCAGCTCGCTCAGCGGACCGTAGTAGACCGTGATGTTGGCGTCCCTTTCGCTGTTGACCACGCGTATGTTGGGCATATTGGGGCAGTGGGTGGCGACGTCCATGATGAACCTGTCCAGCTGCCTTAAGTCGTCATATACCGGCGAACCCGTGACGCAGATCTTTATGGTGTTCTCCCAGCGCGTCAGCGTCTTAGCCACGTTGTTTTTGTCGCCGCTGTATTCGACGGAGAACGCGCAGGTCATAAAGCAGTCCAGCGCCTTGAGACGCGCGTCCTGGGCGCTCGAATAGCTGAAAGGCGCGGCGGCATAAGCAAAACTAAAGCACCCGCCCAAAAGCAGCAGCGCCGTCAGTACGGCCGCAAATATCCTTTTAAAAAAGAGATGATCCCCGCGCATACATATACTCCTTCCCGACTGACCCGTCAGAAGCCTGGTTTACCGAAGACCGCCTGCGGTCATGATACCATATAAACACGGTCATTTCAATAATGAAAAACAGAAGGCGCGGCGTTTTACCGGCCGCACCTTTCTTTTTCCCGCTGCCCTAAACACTCGTCGGCAGGCCGCCCGACGCCCTGCGTCAGCGTATGCCGTGTTCCTGCATGGATCTCATCAGGTAATCGCGCGCCCTGCTTTGCGGGATATGGGTCTCCACATCCTTTGGATCGACATAATCGCCGTTGCCGATACACGCCAGCAGAAATTCGATCGTGAACACGTCGAAAATGTGCGGGTCGGAAAAAGACGCTTCGACGGCGGTGTTCATGCGCGTGTTCAGCGCGTCTATTATGCATTGGTAGATAAAGTGATCCCGCCCCAGAAGCTCCCCGATACGGTCCAGCGAAAGCAGGGCTTCCTGCATCTGCGCCACCGTGATATGCCTGCGGAAGCCGCCGCAGCCTTTGCCGCCGGAAAGTATCGCGTCAACAGAGCAGTGCAGCGTTTCGGCCAGGTCCGGCAGGACGGAAACATCCGGAAGCGTTTCGCCCCGTTCCCAATTCGACACGGCTTGCGGGCTGACATTCAGCTTTTCGGAAAGCTCGGACTGGGTCATTCCCATCTTTTTGCGTTCCGCCTGCAGGAACGTCCCCATCAGCTTTGGATCCAGATTCATTCAGAATACCTCCCTTTCGGGATAATGATAACAGAACGCGGAAAGAAAAGGAATGGGTCGGCGCTTGATGTTCCGCGGGAAAAAACAAGCGGCGTTTGAAAACGGAGCGGCTTTAGCGCAGCTTAGCGGAAATAAACGATGATCGATACAAACCGGTCACGTCATATAGTTGACCCATTTCCACCGCATTTTCTTCTGAGCAGCGAATATGACGATCGAAATGCCGGCGACAATCAGGCAGGACATGAGAAACGCGGTCAAAAAATGTACGCCAAGCAGCATCACGCAAAGGCTGTTGAAAAACAGGACGTTGCTTTGACAGCAATAGATTATGACACTCATTTTCCTGAGCAATACGTTGTTTTTTATTGCTATTTTCGATCTCAGGCAAAAGAGAAATAAGGCGGATGCCACTGCCGCCGAGGAAAATGCCGCGTCGGATGAAGCGAATATATCATAATGCTTTGTGACCAGAAACTCTGCCGTATACACCGCATAAAACGCAAGAAACAGTATCAGGATCTTTGTTTTTGTCAGTTTCTTTTCCAGCCGGGATTCATTCTCGGATATATATTTGCCTAATGCAAAATAGAAGCACCCACTGAATAGATTCAAGGGAAAACAAAGAAAACCGAAGATCCCGGCTGCCTGTTTTGGCAGGATTCCTTTATACATGGAGGTCAAAGCACACAGGAGATACAAAGGCAATGTGAATAACAGTATGGTCTTCGTATGGAATCTTTTGCTGAGCCAATAAACAAGGCATGCACTGAACATACAGCTTACAAGATACCATGACCCGGTAAAAGTCGATGATATGACCGAGTTTTTTATAAACGTCAGCCAGATGCCAACGGCAGTCAGGTCTTTCTGGTAGAGACGTCTTAAATAAATGGACGGAATATTAAAGACCATCCAGCACAGATACAGCATGCCTATCCTGAACAGATAATGCCGCAAATGCGCCTTTTCAATGTTGCCGTTCACACTTTTCCGAAATAAAAAATATGCGGAACTTATGAAAAAGAACGGAACGCCCCAACGCGCCGCTATTTCCAATACCGACGGCGCGATCTTAAAATCGTCAAGGGCAGAACCGTGCATCGCAAAGATCAGGATACTGCCAAGAAATTTCGCTATATCGATCGAATCAAACGAACGCCTGGCATTAACAAGACGGACCTCATCCATAACTCGGGTCAACCTCCTGATTGTCACCGCGGGCAATTCGGTAAACGAACGGTGATCGATAAATAACTGCGCTTCGCCTGCAGAAACGTCCCCGTCAGTTTTGGATTCGGATTCATGCCGAATACCTCCCTTTCGGGATAATTATATCAGATCGCGAAAAGAAAAGGAATGGGCCGGGCTTAATGTTCCGGAGAAAAAAACAAGCTGCGTCTGAAAACGGAGCGGCAACAACGCCGCTCCGCAGAAAAAGCCAATAATGGTCTTATTTCCCTAAATAACGCTTTGGCGTACTCGCGAATGCTTTGCAATATCGAGTTTTACAGATGCCACTTATGTTTGGAACTCAGTGTATAGTAAGGAATAGTGAAAAAGCCTATTCCTACACAGCAGAGCAGCAGATGTAACAGAAAACTGTGACTTTTTTTACTCCCAGCAGGAATTCTTTCAACGAAAGTTGTAGATTTTCTATTACCCAAGAGTGTTTTTCTTGAATACGTTGTTCGTTTCGTAATACTCCCATCAGCATTATATCGTTTCGTTACTCGTACTCCCATAGCTCTAACTCCCCTTCTTTCTTCGCTGATTGAATTCCTATCATCGCCTACATAAGCAATCGTGGAGCTAATGAATTCTCCTTTGTATTGCCAAAATACTTGTCTGGTAGGACTTGAAATGTTTTAGTATGAAAGACCATTTATGGACATCCATATGTATAGAAAAGGAAAGCTGTAGTATAACAGCTTTCCTTCAGTTGTTGTTTACTTTCCGAAATACCTGTCCAGCAGTCCCTTGAAGGCTTTGCCGTGACGGGCTTCGTCCCTGGCCATCTCGTGCACGGTGTCGTGGATGGCGTCCAGGTTGAGCGCCTTGGCTTTCTTGGCCAGCTCGGTCTTGCCGGCGGTGGCGCCGTTCTCGGCGGCTACGCGCACGGTCAGGTTCTCCTTGGTGGAGGGGGACACGCACTCGCCCAGCAGCTCGGCGAACTTGGCGGCATGCTCGGCTTCCTCAAACGCGGCGGTCTTCCAGTACTCGGCGATCTCGGGATAGCCTTCCCTGGCGGCGGCGCGGCTCATGGCCAGATACATGCCCACTTCGGAGCACTCGCCCTCAAAGTTGGCCCTCAGGCCTTCCTTGATCTCTTCGTGAACGTCCTTGGCGATGCCGATAACGTGCTCGGCGGCCCAGTCCAGCTGGTCTTCCACTACTTCGACGAACTTCTCGCCCGGCACCTTGCAGCGGGGGCACTTCTCGGGACGCTCTTCGGATTCTACGATCTCACCGCAAACGGTGCATCTCCATTTTTTCATAACACACCTCATAAAATATATTGGGTTTACCCGCAGAGTATTGTATATGCCCGCGGGAGCTTTGTCAAGTACCCTGTTTATGTGCCCGCGAACCTTCGCTGCGCCCCGGCGGGGCACGGGCGCGGCGGCAGGCGGATGCCGCCAAACAAGGCCGCATATCGCCTTCCCGGGGCTGCCGCGGCGGTCATCCGGCCGCTGTAAGAGCGAACTTTAACATATTGTCTGCAAAAAATGTTCGTATTTTTACCGAATATTTGCGCGTTTAACATTTACATCGTTCAGTAAACTGGTATATAATACAGTCATTCCCTGGAACATAAACTATTTTGGAGGGTATCTTAATGAAGAAGCTGATTAGTCTGGTTCTGGCCGCGGTCATGGCCATCGCCTGCATGGGTTTTGCTTTCGCCGAAGGCGAGACCGCCAAAGTTAAGCTGGGCGTTATCCTGCTGCACGACGAAGACTCCACTTACGACCTTAACTTCATCAACGCCGCCAAGGAAGTCGAAGCCGCTCTGGGCATCGAACTGGTTCTGCGCCGCAACATCGACGAATCCAACGCCTGCTACGAAGTAGCTTGCGAGCTGGCCGAGGAAGGCTGCAACATCGTGTTCGCCGACTCTTTCGGTCATGAGACCTACATGATCGAGGCCGCTAAGGAATATCCCGAAGTCGAGTTCTGCCACGCCACCGGCACCATGGCTCACACCGAGAAGCTCGACAACTTCCACAACGCCTTCGCTTCCATCTATGAAGGCCGCTTCCTGGCCGGTATCGCTGCCGGCATGAAGATCAATGAGATCAAGGCCGCCGGCCAGCTCAAGGGCGAGACTCCCCTGGTGGGCTACGTCGGAGCTTTCACCTATGCCGAAGTTATCTCCGGTTACACCAGCTTCTTCCTGGGCGTGAGGAGCGTATGCCCCGACGCGACCATGAAGGTGCAGTTCACCGGTTCCTGGTACGACGAAGCTGAAGAAGCCAACGCCGCCAAGGCTCTGATCGCCGCCGGCTGCGACCTGATCTCCCAGCACGCCGACTCCATGGGCGCTCCCTCCGTTTGCGAAGCCGCCAACATCCCCAACGTGTCCTACAACGGCTCCACCGTGGAAGCCTGCCCCAACACCTTCATCGTGGCCAGCCGCATCGACTGGGCTCCCTACCTGACCTTCGTTTGCGAGAAGGTCGCCGCGGGCGAGAAGTTCGACTATGACTACACCGGCACCATCGCTACCGGTTCCGTAAAGATCACCGACATCAACACTGCCGCCGCTGCCGAAGGCACCGTGGAAGCTGTTGAGGCCGCCAAGGCCGGTCTGGAAGACGGCAGCCTGCAGGTGTTCGCCACCTCCACCTTCACCGTGGAAGGCGCCGAGCTCACCACCTACCTGGCCGATGTCGACACCGACGACGCCTACACTCCCGATACCGAAGTCATCATCGACGGCGTGTTCGCTGAGAGCTACTTCCGTTCCGCTCCTTACTTCGGAGTAACCATCGACGGCATCGAGCTGCTCAACACCGCGTTCTAATCCATTCTGACGATAAAATGAAGGGGGAAACCAGTTTCCCCCTTCATTGCGTATCTTCTGCCTGATGACCGGCAGACAGCGTTCGGCGCTTTTGTCCGGTCCCGCCGATAAGCGCCGAACAATCCCAACTATCTGCTCCCCGGAGGTATTTATGCAGCCTGTACTCGAGCTCAAGCACATTACCAAGCGCTTCGGAAAGGACGTGCTCGCCAACGACGACGTTAGCCTGGAGGTGTATCCCGGCGAAGTGCTGGCGATACTGGGCGAAAACGGCTGCGGCAAGACCACGCTTATGAACATGGTTTCGGGCATCTACTATCCCGACGCCGGCCATATCTGTATAAACGGGCAGGAAGCGCTGATCCGCTCCCCCCGCGACGCGTACCGCTACAACATCGGCATGATCCATCAGCATTTCAAACTGGTGGACGTGTTTTCCGCCGCCGAGAACATCGCCCTGGGGCTTGACAATGCCAGCGGCAGCCTTAAGCAGGTGACGGACAAAGTCAGCGAGATCTCAGCCAAATACGGCTTTAATATAGACCCCAACAAAAAGATATACGACATGTCCGTGTCCGAAAAACAGACCGTCGAGATAATCAAGGTGCTGTTCAGGGGCGCGCAGATACTTATACTTGACGAGCCCACCGCGGTGCTCACCCTGTCCGAGACAAGGCGCCTGTTCGAGATACTGCGCAACATGGTGGCCGACGGCAAGTCCGTGATCATCATCACCCACAAATTAAACGAGGTGATGGAAGTGTCCGACCGGGTGGCAGTAATGCGCAAGGGCAAGCATATCGCCACCGTGAACACCAAAGAAACTACCGAAAGCGAGCTTACCGACATGATGGTGGGCCGCAAGGTGGACCTTAACATCGCCCGCACCCTGCCCGTGGACCCCCGTCCCCGCATAGAGGTCAAAAACCTGTCCCTCAGAGACGAAGAGGGCGGCTGGGCGCTCAGGGACGTGAGCTTTACCGCCTGCGGCGGCGAGATTCTGGGCATAGCGGGCATCGCCGGCAGCGGGCAGAGGCAGCTGCTGGAAGCCATCGCGGGGCTCAACAGGCCCGAAAGCGGCGAAATAATCTTCACCAACCCCAAGAAAAACAAGCCCGTGACCCTGTTCCACAAAAAGCTGCCCCAGATAAGGCGGCTGGCCGCGGAAAACAAGCTGCACTACCCGGACGGCAAGCGGGTGAGTCTGACCGGCGTGAACGACAAGCAGCTGCGCGCGCTGATAGCCGAGGAAAAGCTGCTGTTCGACGACGACGAGATCATGTCCTTAAGGGACAAGACCCCGCTGGAGATCAGAGAGCTGGGCGTCAAGCTCTCCTTCGTGCCCGAGGACCGGCTGGGCATGGGCCTGGTGGGCGACATGGGCATCAGCGACAACATGATGCTCAGGAGCTACCGCAAGGGCAGGAGCATGTTCCTGAACTTCAAGAAGCCCAAGGCGCTGGGCGAAGAGATCATAAAGGAACTGGAGGTCGTGACCCCCTCCGTCAAAACGCCCGTCAGGCGCTTAAGCGGCGGCAACCTGCAGAAGGTGCTGGTGGGCAGGGAGATCTCCTCCTCCCCCAAGGTCCTCATGGCGGCGTACCCCGTGAGGGGACTGGACATCAACTCCTCCTACACCATATACAACCTGCTGGCCAAGCAGAAGTCGCTGGGCACGGCGGTGATATACGTGGGCGAGGACCTGGACGTGCTTATGGAACTGTGCGACCGGATAGTGGTTATGAATTCCGGGCGCCTGAGCGAGCCGCTGGACGCGCGCAGCGTCAAAAAAGAAGAACTGGGACGGCTCATGACCGTATCTCACAGGGAGGGAGAATAAACAATGCAGACGAACCGGGTAAAGGCTCCTTTGGTACACTTAAGCCGGCGGGATGTGCTGCCCCTGTGGAGCAAGGCATTCATCCGTCTGGCGGCGTTCATACTGGGCATGGCGGTATGCGGCCTGGTGGCGCTGCTGCTTATCGAAAAACTGAGGCTCGAACCCTCCCGCCTGGGAGAATTCTATTACAGCTTCATAAAGGGTTCGTTCTCCACCCTGGCAAAGCGCTGGAAGTTCTTTAAGAACGTGGCGGTGCTGCTGTGCATAGCCCTGGCGCTCACCCCCGCTTTCCGCATGCGCTTCTGGAACACCGGCGCCGAAGGCCAGACCCTGGTGGGCGTGCTGGCGGCGGTGGCGGTCAACTTCTACCTGGGCGGCAAGTACACCAACGGCCGGGTCGCCTGGCCGGACTGGGCGCTGCTGCTGCTCATGTTCGTGGCGGCGCTGGCGGCGGGCGCGATATGGGGCGTTATCCCCGCGCTGTTCAAAGCCCGGTGGAACACCAACGAGACCCTCTTCACCCTTATGATGAACTATGTAGCCACCTTCTTCGTGAGCTACTGCCTGATAAAGTGGGTGCCCAGCGGCTCTTCTTCCCTGGGCAAACTGAACAGCGGCAAGCTGCCCATCGTGTTCACGGGCCTGGGCAAGAGCCAGTATTCCGACTATCTGCTCATAATCATACTCGTCGGCCTGGTGACCGCGCTGGTGTACGTGTATTTAAACTACTCCAAGCACGGCTACGAGATCAGCGTGGTGGGCGAAAGCGAGCGCACCGCCCGCTACGTGGGCATAAACGTCAACAAGGTCATCGTGCGCACGATGCTTTTAAGCGGCATGCTGTGCGGCCTGGCGGGCTGGATAATCGGCGCGGGGCTGGACAGGTCCGTCACCACCGAAAGCGTGGGCGGCCAGGGCTTTACCGGCATAATGGTGTGCTGGCTGGCCAAGTTCGATCCCATCATGATGATAATCACCAGCGGGCTCATCATCTTCCTGAACCTCGGCGCGGACCAGATATCCACCACTTTCGACGTGTCCGGCGCCTTCCCCAACGTTATCATCGGCATAGTGCTGTTCTTCATAATCGGCAGCGAGTTCTTTATCAACTACAAGATTAACTTCCGCAAAAAGGAAGCGCCCGCTCTGGCGAAGTAAGCCTCCCATTCCACTTACGAAAGGATAAAGCGCATGAGTCCGTTTATTGACTTTTTAGTAGACTCCCTGGGCTTCGGAGCCACCTTCATGTTCGGCTCCACCGGCGAGATAATCACCGAAAAGGCGGGGCATCTTAACCTGGGCATCCCGGGCATTATGTGCATGGGCGGCGCGGGCGGCTGCCTGGTGATAAACATGTGCGTGAAGGCGGGCTTTCCCCCCTTCCTGATCGTGATACTGGGCATACTGGGTTCCTTCCTGATGGGCGCGCTGATGGGGCTTATCTACTCCTTCCTCACCGTCACCCTGCGCGCCAACCAGAACGTGACGGGTCTTGCGCTCACCACCTTCGGCGTGGGCCTTATGAAAGTGCTCATGAGCGACAAAAAGCTGGTGCAGGCCAACACTTACCTGGTGAACCCCAAGAACTACTTCCGCTTCCCCTTCGCTTCCCACACCGACAGCCTGCACACCCTGGGCGTGATGTTCTTTATCGCGCTGATAATCGCGCTGGGCGCGGGCTGGATACTGTACCGCACCCGCGTGGGGCTCAACCTCAGGAGCATAGGCGAAAACCCCGCCACCGCCGATGCGGCGGGCATCAACGTCACCCGCTACAAGTACCTGGCCACCTGCGCGGGCAGCGGCATAAGCGCCCTGGGCGGACTGTACTACATAATGGACTATATGTGCTCCCAGGAGGCGTACCTGAGCCTGGAAGCTTTCGGCTGGCTGTCAATCGCGCTGGTCATATTCGTGCTGTGGAAGCCCCACATCACCATCCCCGGCGCGTTCATATTCGGCGTACTGTTCTCCTGCTCCAGCCACATCGCCAACCTTTCCTTCATAAAGGTGACCATGGCTGCCAAGCCCCTGCTCAAGATGCTGCCCTACGTGTTCACCATCGTGGTGCTCATCATCTCCTCCGTGCGCAACCGCAGGGAGAACCGTCCCCCCAAATCGCTGGGCATCTCGTACTTCAGGGAAGAAAGATAGTTCCATATTTTACCGCTGCGGTGTATAATGGGAGAGGCGCTGACCTCTCCCTTTTTTTCTAACCATTCCCCGGCGCGAAAGGAGCGTATATGCAGACCGAGCGGCTCATACTCGACCCCGTCACCGAAAGCGACAGGCAGGATTACTTTACCAACATCTCCCACGACAGGAAGGTGCTTGAGACCTTCGTGTGCCGCTACGCCGAAACGCCCGAAGAAGTGGATCTTACAAAGATAATCGGCAACCCCGACGTGTTCGCCGTTCGCCTTAAGCAGACGGGGCGGCTGATAGGGCTGATACTGTTTTTCGGCGCGGAGGGCGCTTCCTGCGAGATCGGCTACGGCTTGGGCTCAGACTACTGGGGGCAGGGCTACGCCACCGAGGCGGTCAGGCGCTTTCTCGAATACCTGTTTGAGGAAAAAGGGTTCACCGCCGTGCGCGCCTCCTTTTTTACCGGCAACACCGCTTCAAGGCGGGTGATGGAAAAAAACGGCATGCGCTACTCGCATTTTTCGGAAAAGGAACTGGTCTACCTGGACATCCCCCGGGACCTGACCTACTACAGCATAACAAAACAGGAATGGGAGGCCCTAAAATGAAGATCCTGGTTTTGAACGGCAGTCCCAAGCGGGACAAAAGCGACACCATGCATATCACACGCGCGTTCCTCGACGGCATGAAGGACGCGGGGGAACAGGATATAAGCGTTATCCACACCGTGGACAGCCATATAGAGTACTGCACCGGCTGTTTCTCGTGCATGAGGAACGGCGGCGCCTGCGTCCATGACGACGACATGAAAGGCATACTGGAAAAGATGCTTGACAGCGACCTGCTCGTCTGGAGCTTTCCTTTGTACTGCTACGGCATGCCCGCCCCGCTCAAGGCGCTGCTGGACCGCACGCTTCCCTTGTCTTCCATGTCCATGCGCAAGGTGGGCGACCGCTACGAGCATTTGGAGCAGGCGGACCTTTCAAAGCTCAGGTACCTTATGATCTGCGGCTGCGGCTTCCCCAACAGCAGGCACAACTTCGAGCCCGCCGTAAAGCAGTTCGAACTGTGCTTCCCCTCGGGGCGTACGGTGATCACCGTGCCCGAAAGCCCCATGTTCTCCGCCGCCGAAGCCGGGCCCGTAACGAAGCCCCGCCTCGAAAAAGTGCGCGAGGCGGGCCGGCAGTACGCCGAAACGGGCAGTATCTCCCCCGAGCTCATGGACGAGATCGCTTCCCCCATGATCCCCGAGGAAGTGTACGCCAGGATCGTGAACGGGACCGTGTGATGGATACCTTCGAATATATCAGCCTCAGGCAGCGGCCCGGGCTCATGCGGGAAGCGGCCGAATGGTTCCACGGCAGGTGGGGCGTGCCCGCGGCGGCCTATCTGGACTGCATGCAGGCTTACCTGGACCAAAAGACCGAATACGGCTGGTACCTGTGCCTGCACGAAGGGCAGATAATCGGCGGGCTGGGCGTTATAGCCAACGACTCTCACGACCGGAAAGACCTGTGCCCCAACGTGTGCGCGGTGTACACCCTGGAGAAGTTCCGGGGGCGGGGCGTCGCGGGAAAGCTGCTTGATCTGGCCGTTAACGACATGCGCTCAAAAGGGGTCTCGCCCCTGTACCTCGTCACCGACCACACGGGCTTTTACGAGCGCTACGGCTGGGAATACCTGTGCGAAGCGACAGGCGACGGCGAAACACACCCCTCGCGGGTGTATATCCACAGGTGAACCCGACAAAATCGCGCACAAAATGACAGGACAGGCGCCTCCCAATCGGATATACTGCATCTGTCAGGAAAGGACGGGATGTTTATGGAATGGCTCAGCAGCATCTGCGCGGCGATCGACTATATCGAATCCCGCTTGACGGACGATATAAGCGTAAAGGACGTGGCGGACAGGGTCTACCTTTCCCCCTTCTTCCTCCAGCGGGGCTTTTCGCTGATGACGGGCTGCGGCGTAGGCGAGTACATAAGGAACCGCCGGCTGTACCTGGCGGCGCTGGAGCTCAGGGACACGGACGCGAAAGTGATCGACATCGCACTCAAGTACGGCTACGAGACGCCCGAAAGCTTTGCCAAGGCGTTCACCCGCTTTCACGGCGTGACCCCTTCCCAGGCGCGGGAGGGCGGCCGCATCACATCTTTCCTTCCCATGACGGTCAATATTTCCATACAGGGAGGCAGCCAGATGGATTTTAAGATCACTCTGATGTTCCCGTTCAGGCTCATCGGGTTCCAGAAGATCTTCGGTTACGAGAATTCCTACGAGGAGATACCCAAGTTCTGGGACGATACCTGCGAAAAATACGCCCGGAACGTATACGCGGGCAATCCCCCCGCCAACCCTTACGAGCAGGCGCTCATGGACAACTGCATCGGCGAATACGGCGTGTGCATAGACGACCTGGAGGGCGAGCGTTTCCGCTATCTGATCGCGGGCAAGTACACCGGCGGTCCCGTGCCGGAGGGCATGGTGCTGTACGAATTCCCCCGCGGCGAGTGGGCGGTGTTCGACTGCGTGGGGCCCAATCCCCGCACGCTCCAGAACATGAACACTAGGATCTTCCGCGAGTGGCTCCCCGGGAATCCGGACTTCGAGCTGAGCGGAAACGCCACGGTGGAATGGTATGACTGCATAAACGGCGAAATGACCGACCCGGACTACCACAGCGCCGTATGGGTGCCCGTGAAAAGAAAAAAGTGAGATCCCGGCAGAAAGGGACCGGCGGCGGAAAGCTGCCGGTCTTTGTTTTGCAGGCGGGATTGAATACTTTGGGCCGCTTATGGTACAATAAGATGGATAAAAAAACACGGAGCTGAAATATAATGAGCAAAGACTTTATCATCCGCCGCGAAACAAAAGCGGACCATGCGGAAGTCGAATACCTGATCCGCGAATCCTTCTGGAACGTGTACTGCCAGGGCTGTTCCGAGCACCTGATCATGCACGTGCTCAGGGACGACCCCGCCTTCGTGCCCGAACTGGACTTCGTCATGGAAAAGGACGGAAAACTCATAGGGCAGAACATGTTCATGAAGACCGTCATAAACGTGGACGACGGGCGTGACGTGCCCGTGCTCACCATGGGTCCCATCTGCATAACCCCGGAGCTCAAGCGCAAGGGCTACGGCAAGCAGCTGCTGGACTATTCCATCGAAAAAGCCGCCGAAATGGGCTTCGGCGCGGTGCTGTTCGAAGGCAACATACTGTTTTACGGCAAAAGCGGCTTCGACTACGCGAGGAATTTCTCCATCCGCTACCACGACCTGCCCGAAGGCGCGGACGACTCCTTCTTCCTGTGCAGGGAACTCATCCCAGGGTACCTAAACGGCGTTACGGGCGTATACCAGACGCCCAAAGGCTACTATGTAGCCGACGCGGACGTGGAAGAGTTCGACAAGCACTTCCCGCCCAAGCAGAAGCTCAAGCTTCCCGGGCAGCTGTTCGACTGAGTCCTGACTATAGTCACGGGAGGATACGATGAGTCCGGACATGACCGTACCCTGCGGCGAGGGGATAATAAACATTCGGGTCGGCGCGATCATACTCAAAAAAGGCAGGTTCCTGATGGTCGGCAACAGCAGGAGCGATTATCTGTACTCCGTGGGCGGGCGCCTCAAGTTCGGCGAGACCGCCGAGGAAGCGGTACGGCGGGAAGTGTTCGAGGAAACGGGCGTGCGGCTGGAAACGGAGCGCCTGGGCTTCGTGCACGAAAACTATTTTTACGCCGACTCCCCCGCGCACCGCGGCAAACCGGTCTACGAGATATCGTTTTATTATTACATGAAGGTGCCGGAGGATTTCGAGCCCGTATGCGCCTCCTTCACCGAAGACGACAGCAAAGAATTCCTGAAGTGGGTGTCCCCTGACGAAAAAGCCGCCATATATCCGGAGTTTTTCAGGACGGAGCTTTTCCGGCCCGTGACCGGTGTCAGGCACTTTTTAAAGGACGAAAGGCAGACGAAATGAAGATAGGCGTGATATCCGATACCCACGACCTTCTGCGCCCCGAGGTGGCGGAAAACCTTAAGGGCTGCGAGCTCATCCTCCACGCGGGGGACATAAGCAGCCCGTCGGTACTCGACAATCTACGTAACATCGCCCCGGTCAGGGCGGTCAGGGGCAACAACGACCGGGAGTGGGCCGAAGACCTGCCGCTTATGCTGGAGTTTGAGCTTGGCGGGCTCAAGGTCCTGATGACCCACAAAAAGCGGGACCTGCCCCGGGACCTTACCCCCTACGACCTCGTGATATTCGGGCATTCCCACTCCTTTTACTGCGAGTGGGAGGACACGGGAAACGGGAAACAGACGCTTCTGCTCAATCCCGGCAGCTGCGGTCCCCGCCGCTTTTACCAGCCCGTCACCATGGCGGTGCTCATTCTGGACGAAAACGGCCTTGCCGCAAACAAAATCGACATCGGAAACGTCAAAGAAAAGACCGCGCCGGACAGCGCGCCCGACCTGGCAAGCATTGCCGAAGTCGTTGTCAGGGAGACCGCCCGGGGCCGCAGCCCGGAGGAGATCGCCCGGAAGCACGGCATTGACCCCGCGCTTGCGGAAAAGATCGCCCGGCTGTACGTGACCCATCCCGGCGTCACCGCCGAAGGGATACTCAGAAAGATGGGAGTGTGAGAAGAATGAAGCGCATACTCGCCGCGCTGCTCGCCATGCTTATGGGCGCGGCAACCGTAGACGCCGCGGGGCTCACCGTGGGCACGGACGTGAGCAAAAACAGCATAACCGACTTTTATTACACCGTGGACGCCTCATACTATCCCCCGCTTTACCAGCGCTACCGCTTTTATGTGCAGGACGGCAAAAAGTGGTTCTTCCACGAGTCCCGCCAGGGGGGCGGCTGGTCCCAGACGGAAGAAGACATTGTCGCTTCCGGCACGCTTGAGATCACGGACGAGATCTGGGCGGAGTTTGCGGCATGCCTCGCGGGCGGCACGGTAAAGGCCCGGGAAGAACATCTGGAGGACGGGGACTCCGGCCCCTGGACGTACCTGTACTGGACGGGAGACGAGGGTAACATACAGGAATACAGCTTTGCCTCCTACGGCAAACAGCTGGAATTCGAAGCGCTGTGCAAAAAGCTGGCGCAGGACCACGTGCTCACCCGCTTCTTTTTCGGGCGGGGCGGCTACATGATGCCGGTATACCGCGAAGTCGTTTTGCGTAACGGCAGGTATTACCTCATGGAAGACGACGAGGCGGTAAGGGAGTTTCCTCCCGCCTTCGCCGAAGAGCTGCAAAAGCTCGTTTCCGAATACAAACTTGAGGACTGGAACGGCTTCAGGGGCAGCGACCCCCGGGTGCTCGACGGGGAACACTTTACGCTGGAACTCTCCTTCGCGGACGGCGACATGGTGCGCGCCTCAGGCGAAAACGAATTCCCGGAAGGTTACCATAATGCGGTAAACGCCGTCGAAGACGTGTTCAGGCGTGAGGAAATGGCCGTTATCGCGGGAGAATACAAATGCGAAAAACCGGGTTTCGGCGGAGATTTCACTATCACCCTTAACCCGGACGGCACCTACACCTTTTATGAAGGCGCCCTGAGCAGCTACATTGGCAGCGGCACCTGGGAACTCTGGTACGGCGCCGTGTACCTAAACGAGGACCCCGAAAACGGGCATGCGCTTCGCTTCGCCTTCGGTCTTGACGATGACCGCCTTATGTACATCGCCTCCGAATCGAGCGCTTTCCCCCATGTGAAAGTATCCGACCGGGAAACGTTCAGAAAACAGAAGTAACATAAACGCCGGGCCCGAACGGGACCCGGCGCAAAAGATCCTTACTGTTGTTGACAAATGAACAAAAATATGCTAATATGTCGTCGTTAACGAGAGCTAATGGAATTACCGCAGCCTCCCTCCCTCATTGGCTGCGGTAATTTCTTTATTTGGACAGCAGGCTGTCCGGCAGGCGGTACACCGCCTGGTAGAGCACTGTGCCGAACACGTACACCGCTATCGCCTCGCCGATGCCCACGGTGAGCATGGTCAGGGGCAGGTAGCCGAAGGTCTGCTTGTCGGTCACTCCGAAGCCGGAGAAACCGTAGCACGCCCACACGACGGTGCCCACTATCACGGCGTTCAGGATCACAGGGAAGCTGATTGCCAGCCAGTAGCGGGAGGTCTTGACCCCGGGCTTTTTGTAGCCCACCTTGTAGGTGAGATACGCAGCGGCAAGTGTGGTCAGCGATCCGAAGATCACGTCCCATACGGCGCCGCCGCCGATCAGGTTGGCGATCAGGCAGCCGATGAACAGGCCGGGCACCGCCTCGGGCATAAGCAGGGGCAGCACGCACAGCGCTTCGGAAAGTCTGAGCTGTATGGCGCCGGAGCCGAAGGAGTACATCACGTAGGTGCACGCGAAGTAGATCGCGGCGACGACCGCCGCGCGGGTAATGTAGGATACGGTGTTTTTGCTATTCTTCATGGGGTAAAATACGGGTCTGCCTTCAGCAGACCCATCTCCTTTTTCCTAGTTTTGTTTAAGGACAGGATGGATCTCGAACTGTCCGTTGTATATTCCGCCCCCGGGAGGAGGGGGAAGATGTCGGGATTTAGCTCTTAGCTGTTAGAACGCCTGTCGGCGAGCTATATTCGGGCGGTTTGGAGGGCGGAGTCCTCCAACTTCATTCCGCAGCGGCGACACGCGCGGCGCGAGGACGGTATTTTTGCGAAGCGGAGCTTGCCCCGCGGGAGCAAAAATACTATCTTTACGCTTTTTCCGCTCGGAAAATCCGCAGAGATTTTCAGGAAAAAGCGCTTTCTTCGTTCAAAATAAAACGAAGTTTGATTTTGAACGACTAAAACTCGCAGCTCCTGGTCGTTCTCGGGAAGGGCAGCACGTCCCTGATGTTGCCTACGCCGGTCAGGTACATTATCATGCGCTCGAAGCCCATGCCGAAGCCGGAATGCACCACGCTGCCGTACTTCCTGAGCTCCAGGTACCACCAGTAGTCCTCCGGCTTCATGCCCAGCTCGTTGATTATGCCCGTGAGCACGTCCAGCCTCTCTTCCCTCTGGCTGCCGCCGCACAGTTCGCCTATACCGGGCACCAGCAGGTCCGCCGCCGCAACGGTCTTGCCGTCGGGGTTGCGGCGCATGTAGAACGCCTTGATCTCCTTGGGATAGTCCGTTACGAACACGGGCTTTTTGAACACCTGCTCGGTCAGGAACCTTTCGTGCTCGGTCTGCATGTCGCAGCCCCAGAAGGGTTTGTACTCGAACTCCTTGCCGCTTTCCTCCAGCAGCTTTATGGCCTCGGTGTAGGTGACGCGGGCGAAATCGGAATCCTTCACCAGCGTGAGGCGCTCGATCAGGTCCTTGTCCACCCTTTCGTTCAGGAAAGCCATCTCCCTGGGGCACTCGGTCAATACGGCGGAAATGATGTATTTGACCATCTCCTCCTCGATGTCCATGTCCCCGTTAAGGTCGCAGAACGCGATCTCCGGCTCTATCATCCAGAACTCGGCAGCGTGGCGGGCGGTGTAGCTCTCCTCCGCGCGGAAGGTGGGGCCGAAGGTGTATATGGAACCGAAAGCCGTGGCGAACACTTCGCCGTTCAGCTGGCCGGACACGGTCAGGGACACGGGCTTGCCGAAAAAGTCCTTGTCAAAGTCCACGCTGCCGTCGGGGAGCCTGGGCGGATCGCCCGCGTCCAGTGTGGTCACCCGGAACATCGCGCCCGCGCCTTCCGCGTCGGAGCCGGTGATCAGGGGAGTATGCACGTACACGAAGCCCTTGTCGTGGAAGAAGCGGTGTATCGCCTGCGCCGCCACGCTCCTTATGCGGAACACAGCCTGGAACAGGTTGGCACGGGGGCGCAGGTGCGCGATGGTGCGCAGGTATTCCACGGAGTGGAACTTCTTCTGCAGGGGATAGTCAGCGGGGCTGTCGCCCAGCACAGTAAGCGCGTCCGCGTTCAGCTCGAAGGGCTGCTTGTTCTCGGGCGTGGGGATGATCTCGCCCGCGCACTCCAGGCTGGCGCCCACCGTCACGCGGCGCATCACGTCGGCGTAATTCTCCAGTTTATCCGCTTCCACCACTATCTGCAGGGAAGTGAAGAAGCTGCCGTCGTTCAGCTCGATGAACGCCACGTTCTTGCTCTGGCGGCAGGTGCGGACCCAGCCCTGCACCTTGGCGGGCATTTTTTCCGCGGGAGAAAGCGCGTATAACTCTTTTACGGTGTAAGTCTTCATAACACAAACCTCGCTTGACGCTTTGGGGGATATTATACAACACATCCGCGGGTTTGTAAAGCCGCTTGAGCCCTGACCGAAAATATAACAGCGGCGGGATGCCTTCCGCCGCCAATGTGCAGTAAACGCTTATTCCGCTATCGCCAGACCTTCTTCCATGCTGCCGGTCAGGTAGTGTATGACTTCCCTGTCGGCGTTCCAGATCGCGAAATCGTGATCGTTCACGTGCTTCCCGTTGTTGTTGAACTCGATAAGGTAGTTATGGTCGTTCTGTTCCTCCACGGGCACGGCTTTCAGTACAGCTTCGAGTATCTTCATCGCCTCTTCGTTCCCGGCAAAGGTGAACGTGTCCTCCGTGTTCAGCATGTCCGCGATGTAGACGTCCATCTTGTCCGCGTACATCGATAGATTCGGGTCGGCGGACGCGGTCTGGTAAGTCCTTCTGAACAGCGCCACGTCCTGTTCCTCTTCGCCGATGTTCTGGTACAGCGAGCTTTCGTAACCCGCCAGGCAGATATCGGGGTTGAAGTAAATGAACAGCTCCGCAGCGATGGACGCGTCCAGCATGTTCACGCCCAGCGCCTTGTATGGCGCCTGCGCTTCTTCGCTGTCGAGCCTGTAGTTGCCCGGATGCCCCTTGTAATAATAGGCGTACTCGTCCGCGTAATACGCGGCGATGAACTTCATGTAGTCGAAGGGCGGATACGTTTTTTCCAGGCTGGGGCTGGTGCCTATGAACACCATAAGCTTCTTGCCCTGTTCACGGGCGGCGGCGAATATCTCGTCGTCAAAGCTGTACAGCGTCCTGAATTTATCGTCGTTGCCCGCCGCGCTCATGGCTGCCAGCAGGTTATTGATGTAGTTGTTGCTTATGCGGGTATCCGCCATCACCTTCGCCTGGAAGTCCGCGTCGTCGAGCCCGAAGGTGTCCGAGCTCCTTCTTACCACCCACCAGCGCACCGGGTTGCCGGCTGCCTCCTCCACGTCAAGCAGGGCGTACACCAGCGGTTTCAGCTTTGCGGCGGAATTCACGGTGAAATCCCTGATCTCGCCGCTTCTCGCGCCCTCTTTGTAGGCTTTTGCCTGCTCTGTCAGCGCTTCGTGCTTCGCCTGCGCGTTTTCTCCCGCATAGGCGGACCTGAAAGCGCTATACGTGGCGCTGCCGTCGGTGACCATGGTCACGGTGTACTGACCGTCCGGGATATTGTTGGCGTAGCACATGCTGCCCAGGGTATAGATATGCATGTCGTTCACGTAGAAGTTGAAGCGCATTTCCGGATTAATCTCAAGCAGCATCTTCACGTAACCGCTCAGGTGCGCCACACGGTCGTTGTAGTTCTGGGCGCTCTCGTTTTCGGACACGGTCTCCAGGGGATTGCGGTACATGTTTTCCGGCAGGTTATCCCAGTCGAAAGCGCGGTAACGGTTAAGGTTGACTATGGTGGGTATGCCCGTATCCACGCTTCCGTCGCCCGTGAACCACTTGAGCGCCTCTATGAGCGTATCGGTGGTGGCGGTGGCGGTGATGACGTTGACTTCGGTCGCGGCGAGCGGCACGGGTATATTGCCTTCCCGCTTGATTATTACGTCTCCCGTCATGTATTCCGCGGTCAGCACCCACTTGCCGAAATAGGGCAGCTCCACAGTGATGGCGTTTTCGTCGTCAAACTCTTCAAGTTTTACCAGGAACTCCTCTTCCTGGCAGACGTCTCTGTCGCGGCTCATCCTGAATATCAGCTTGACGCTGTCGCCGTGATAGTTGTTGGCAAGGCGCTCCATGCCGGGCAGCCTCACCTCCACCTTGAGCGAATCCGGCTCGGTCTGCAGGGCGGTCACATCCCACGCGGTCTCCGCATGAACGCAGGAAAACGCGCAAAAGGCAAGGCACAGCACGAGTATCAGCGCTATTCTTCTCATCGTATCCACTCCTTATTCTACAGCTCTCCGGCGCGCTTAATCCGCCGCCGGCGCATGCTTTTATTCGACCGGGCTGAGTCCCTCTTCGACGCTTCCGGCAAGGTAGCGGATAACGCCCTTGCTGGCGTTCCAGATGGCGAAGTCGTATTCGTTCACCTGCCTGGAGGTGTTATTGAACTCGACCAGATAATTGCGGTCGCCCGCCTCTTCCTCGGGCACGGCTTTCAGCGCGGCTTCCAGCACCTTGAGCGCTTTCTCGTTGCCGGCAAAGGTGAACGTGTCTTCGGTATCGGTCATGTCCGCAATGAATATGTCCATCTTGTCGGCATAGAATGCCAGGTTGGTGGTATCCATCGCGGTCTCATAAGTGCGCCTGAACAGCGCCACGTCCTGCTCCACGTCGCCTATGTTCTGGTAAAGCGTGCTTTCGTAGCCCGCCACGCAGATATCGGGGTTGAAATACATGAACAGCTCGGCGGCGATGGAAGCATCCAGCATATTGACGCCCATATCCTTGTAGGGCTGCTGAACGCTCTCGGAATCCAGCGTATAGTTGCCCGGATGCCCCTTGTAATAATACGCGTACTCATCCCCGAAATACGTTATTAGGAACTGCATGTAGTCAAAGGGAGGATAGGTTTTTTCCAGGGCAGCCGACGTGCCTATGAACATCATGAGCTTTTTGCCTTCGTTTCTCGCGGAACCGAATATCTCGTCGTCAAAGCTGTAAAGCTGCTTGAAGCCCTCGTCGTTGCCCGCGGCGCTCACGGCGGACAGCAGGTTGTTGATATAGTTGCTGGTGATGCGGGGATCCGCCAGCACCTTCGCTTGGAATTCCGCGTCGGGAAGCCCGAAGGTGTCGCCGCTCTTCCTTACGACCCACCAGCGCGCGGGGTTGCCGTGCGCCTCTTCCACGTCGAGCAGCGCATAGATATACCTGCGGATAAAGTATCTGTCGTCGTAATTGGGCAGGGATCCGTCCCTGAGAGAGGCTCTGAATTCCTCGAACTCCTTCATATAGTTCTCGTGCATCTCAAAGCCGTTTTCCCCGTTGTAGATATCCCTGAACACCGTATATGTGGCGCTGCCGTCGGTGACCAGGGTGATGGAATACTGCCCGTCGGGAATATGGTTGTAGTAGCAGATCGGCGCCAGCAGGCGCAGGTGTATGTCGCTGACGTAGAAGTTGAAGTACGTGTCCGGATTGATCTCCAGCAGTTCCTTCACATACTGCTTCGTCCAGTCGGCGCGCACCCAGTAGCCCACGTTGCTGTGGATCTCGGCGTCCGTCATGAGCGGGTTGGTGTACATGTTCTCGGGCAGATTGTCATAATCGAACGCCCTGTAGCGGTTTATGTTCACTATGGTGGGGATGGAAGTATCGATGCTTCCGTCCTCGGTGAACCACTTGAGCGCCTCGATCAGAACGTCGGTAGTCGCGACGCCGTCCATAAAATTGACCTTAGTCACGCCCAGGTTTACCGGTATGTTCTTTTCACGCTTGATTATGACGTCGCCAGTCATATATTCCGCGGTGAACATCCACTTTCCGAAATAGGGAAGCTCCATGGTATAGGAGTTTTCGTCATCAAACTCCGACAGTTCGACTATCCTGCTCTCTTCCTTGATGACCTTCCTGTCGTAGCTCATCTGGAATAACAGCCTGACCCTGTCGCCGTGATAGTTGTTCGACAGCCTGTCCATGCCGGGCAGCTCCACCCTAACCGTGCTGGAATCCAGCCCTTCGGGGATGACCTTCACATCCCACGCGGTCTCCCCCGCGGCGCACGCGAACAAAGATACCGCAAGGCACATAACCAGTATCAGCGCCAGTTTTCTCATCGTATTCCCTCCCTTGATACAGGAAAAAAATACGGTATAACCCGTGACTTGGGTTATACCGTACAATACCGTTTATTCCGCTATCGTCAGGCCTTCCTCCACGCTGCCGGTCAGATAGTGTATAACTTCCCTGGTAGCGTTCCAGAGGGCGAAATCATATTCGCAGACCTGCTTGTTGGCGTTGTTGAACTGCACCAGATAGGTGTGGTCTCCGGCTTCCTCCGCGGGCACAGCCTTGAGCGCCGCATCAAGCACCTTGAGCGCGTCCTCGTTGCCGGCATAAGTGCTGGCGTCGTCCGGCACTGCCATGTCGGAGATGAACAGATCCATCAGAGGCGCGTATTCCACGATGTTGGGGTTGGCCAGCGCGCTCTCAAAGGTCTTTCTGAACAGACCCACATCCTGCTCCTCGTTGCCGGTGTTCTGGTAGTAGCTGCTCTCGTAACCGGAAACGTAGATGTCGGGGTTAAAGTAAGTGAACAGCTCGGCCGCTATGGACGCATCCAGCACGTGCACGCCGATGTCGGTGTATGGCTTTTTGTTCTCCTCCAGCTCGACCTGGACGTTGCCGGGATGGCCCTTGTAGAAGTAGGCGTACGTGTCGCCGTAGAACGCGATGTGGAACTTAATGTAATCCATGGGCGGATAGTCCCTCTCCACCGCGGCGGAGCTGCCCAGGAACATCAGCAGTTTCTTGCCCTGATCCCGCTCGTTCTGGAACATCTCGTCCTCGAAGCTGTACAGCGTCTTGAACGCTTCGTCGTTGCCCGCGGCGCTCATGGCGGCCAGCAGGTTGTTGATGTAGTTATTGGTGATGCGGGTGTCCGCCAGCACCTTGGCCTGGAAGTCGGCGTCCGGAAGTCCGAAGGTGTCGCCGCTCTTCCTGACTACCCACCAGCGCACGGGATTGCCGTGAGCTTCTTCCACGTCCATAAGGGCATACACGCGGTCGCGCAGGTACAACATGTCTTCGTAGTTGGTGATCTTGCCGCTCTTGATGCCCGCGCGGTATTCCTCGGTCTCCTTCACATACTGCTCATGCAGGGCAGCGGCGTTGTCGGTGCCGGAATACGCCCTTCTGAACATGGAGTAGGAAGCCGAACCGTCGGTCACCATGGTCACGGAATAGTTGCCGTCCGGTACCTTGTTCGCCCACGCCAGGCACGCCAGGGTACGCATATGGTAGTCGTTCAGGTAGAAATTGAAGTAGGTGTCGGGGTTGGCTATGAGCAGATCACGCACGAACTCGCTCAGATAGCCGCAGCGCCTCCAGTAACCGATATCCTCTTCGTTCCTTTCCGCGCTGATCATGGCATGGCGGTACATATTCTCAGGCAGGTTCTGCCAGTCGAAAGCCTTCGGGCGTCTGATGTCCAGGAAGGTGGGGATGGAGGTATCGATCGCGCCGTCCTCGGTGTACCACTTGAGCGCGGTTATGAGCGTATCCGTGGTGGCTACGCAGTCGACTATGTTCGCCTTCGTCACGCCGAAGTATACGTCAAGGTCCTTGACGCGGCGGGTGATCTGGCCCTTCTTGGTGAACTCGGCAGTCACCTGCCACTTGCCGAAGTTAGGCAGCTCCATCTTTATGGTCTTGGCCTCTGGATCGAAATCCGAGATCGCGAACTTGAACTCCGCTTCCTCGGTGTAGCCGATCTTGGAGTTGAACACCTTGGCTATCACGTTCACTCCGTCGCAGCCCCAGTTCTTGGCGATGGTGTCCACGCCGGGCGCCTCGACTACAAGTACCCTGGAATCCAGCGCTTCCTGCTTAAACGTCATGTCCCACGCGTCCGCATGCGCGACCAGCGCGAGAGAAAGCAAAAGCAGCAGCGCTCCTGCCAAAACGAGAATTTTCTTCATAACCGCAACTCCTTTGTGTGTTATGCACGGGGAACGCTCTTTCCCCGTTTATTTCCTTTTGTATTATAAACAAAAGTATATATGCCTGTCAACGGAAAATAAGGGCGTTTTCCCGCCGTTAAGACACAAAAATCGCCCGGAACGCGTTTCGTTCCGGGCGGAGGGTTTGGTTTACGCTGCCTGTTTTTCGGCTTTCTTTCTGCCCCTGAACGGGTGCAGGATCCTGTTCAGGCGGTTGCGGCGCTTTTCCCTGAGGGCGAGGCGGTCGCCCAGGTCCCTCGCGCCCACGCCGTAGACCAGGTACAGTATCAGGCCGCTCACCACCATTATGAACACGGTGGAGGCGTTGCGGCGGCCGGAAGCGTTGATGTTGTAGCCCTCGCGGCCTTCCTCGAAGGTCATGTTCTGTATGACCATGGCGTAGCTGCGCCCGTAGGATGAGGCGAAGGTGGCGCTCATGTCGTACTCGGTGAACAGGGCGTTGAAGTTAAGGGCGAACACCGCCAGCACGCTGGGCAGCACTATCGGCAGCTTGACCCTCAAAAACGTCACCAGCGGGCTCGCGCCCAGGTTCCTCGCCGCGTCCTCGAGCTCGATGTCTATCGCGTAGAACGCCGCCTTTATCATACGTATGGCGAACGGCAGCTTGACCACCGTGTACGCCATTATGATAAGGAAGCGCACGTTCTCCTTATAGTACAGGTTGAAGTTCACGTCCAGCAGCGTGTTGCCCGCAACGCCTATGGAGAACCAGTTGGGGCTGTTGTAGAAGGTGCGGTAGCTGTAGCAGATCAGCACCGTTGGCAGCAGCCAGGGCAAAAGCATGCAGTACTCAAGGAAGACGGAGCGCTTCTTGCCCTTGTGCTTGAATATGTAGTTGACCACTACCACCACTATCACGCACGCCAGGGCGGCGGCGATGGCGCTCAGTATAAAGCTCAGCCTTATGCCGCCCAAGGTGTCGGCGTTTGAGAACACGCCGCTTATGGAGCCCACCCTGGTGCGGTACCTGCCCGCGGAAGTCAGGTAGGAATAATCCTGCTTGCCGAAGTAGTTTATCAGCGTCCACTCGCTCAGGTTGAGCGCCTTCGAGCGGATCGCCGGGTAGTTCTGGAAGGAGAATACCACTATCATCACCACGGGGATCATGTAGATGATGAACAGCACATAGGCGTATATGTGGGCAAACACGTTGGCGACGGGGTTGGTTATCTTCTGCTTCTGCAGCTTGGCCTTGGTCTTGCTGACGCTCAGGTAGTGCCCCTTGCGCTCGTATGACGACAGCACCGTAAGCAGCATTATGGTGAACATGGCCAGTATCACGCTCAAAAGCGCGGCCCTGGCCTGGGGGAACGCCTCGTCCGCCACCGACGAGCCCGCCAGACGCACGATCTCCGGGTTTATGGAGTCGTAACCCAAAAGCGTGGGCGCGCTCATGGCGCACAGGCCGGTGATGAAGGTCATTACCGTCAGGGAGAACAGGGTGGGCAGCAGCGTGGGGAACACCACCTTGAACAGCACCTTGAAGGGCTTGGCGCCCAGGTTGCGGGCGGCTTCCACGGTGTTGTAGTCTATGCTCCTTAATGCGTTCCTCAGAAACAGCGCGTGGTTGCTGGTGCAGGCGAAGGTCATTGTGAACAGCACCGCTCCGAAGCCCGAGAACCAGCGCTTGTTGATACCTGGGAACAGCTTTGCCAGCCAGGTGGTGAGCATGCCGTTGTGGTCGTACAAAAACAGGTAGCCCGTGACAAGCGCCACGCCCGAGTAGATCAGGGTGGTCATGTAGCCAAGACGCAGTATCTTGGCGCCCTTTATGTCAAAGTACTCGGTGAGCAAAACTATGCTTATGCCCACCACGTTGACGGTTATGGTCAGGCACACCGCCAGCAGCAGGGAGTTGAGCACGTACTTGGGCATGTTGCCCGCCAGGAAGAACTTGACCACCGCCCAGGGGTCGCTTTTGTCGGCGGTGAATATCTGCGAAATGGTGTTTATGCAGGGGATCACCATGAAGCACAGAAACAGCACCACGAAGAACGCCACGCAGAACACCTTTACCAGCGTTTTGCCGAATTTCTCGGCGCCGGAGGCTTCTTCGCCCAGCTTGTAGCCTTGCATGACTTACCTCCTTTACGCTTTGGCGGGATAGCTCATTATATCCCTGGGATGCATGGACAGCGTCACCTGCTGCCCGGGCTGGTAGATGGCTATGCCGTCGTTCTTTTCGATTGCCTTTAAGCGCTGCCCGTTCACGTCGATAAAGTACTTGAGGTACAGCCCGTAGTACTCCACGCTCTCTATCACGCCCTCAAGTTTCATGGCGCTCTCCTCGGGGCTGTTCACCCTTAAGCGCTCCAGGCGGATAAAGTGGTTCATGCCCTCGCCCAGCCTGAGCCGGGAGGCGATGTCCCCGGTCAGGGGGTTGATGTCGCCTATAAAGTTGCACACGAACTCGGTGGCGGAATGGTTGTATATCTCGTTGGGGGTGCCGATCTGCTCTATGAAGCCCTTGTTGAACACCGCGATGCGGTCGGACAGGGTCAGCGCCTCCTCCTGGTCGTGGGTGACGTAGATGGTGGTGATGCCGAACTTCTTCTGCATGGCCTTGAGCTCGTTCCTGAGCTGCACCCTCAGTTTGGCGTCCAAGTTGCTCAGGGGCTCGTCCATGCAGATTATGGCGGGATCGGTCACCAGCGCGCGGGCGATGGCCACCCTTTGCTGCTGGCCGCCGGAGAGCTGGCTCACCGCCTTGCCCAGCTGGTCATCCGTCAGGTCCACCCTTTTGGCGATCTCGCGCACCTTGGCGTCCAGTTCCTTGCCCGTGTAGTGGCGCTGGATCTCCTCGCCCTTTTTGTCCGTCTTGCCGGAAGGTATCTTTTTGAGCTTCAGGCCGAAAGCGATGTTGTTGTACACCGTCATGGACGGGAACAGGGCGTAGGACTGGAACACTATGCCTATGTTGCGCTTCTCGATGGGCACGTTGGTGATGTCGATGTTGTTTACGAACACGTTGCCGGCAGAGGGCTGTATAAAGCCCGTGATGGTGCGCAGCGTGGTGGTCTTGCCGCAGCCGCTGGGGCCCAGGAAGGTGAAGAACTCGCCCTCTTTCACATCCACGTTTATGCCGTGCAGCGCCTCAAAAGACCCGAACCGCACATATATGTCCCTTAGCTCGATCATAAAAAAGACTCCTTCTGTATGGGTTTTTTGCGTTCGCGGGAAGAAAAACCTGCCGATTTTCCTTCCCGCGGACACATGCTCTCGTGGAAATAACGCACAAATGGCGGGGGAAGATCCTTCCCCCGCCGTTATTTCGGTTTATTTGGCCTGAGTCAGGGTCGCCCAGTCGAGGTTGTCCCAATCGGGCTCGGCGGGAGCGTTCTGATCCTTCCAGTAGAAGCCCAGGTTGGTCATGATGTTGGTCCACTCGGCGGAATGTGCGCCCACGTACTCGGCGTAGGTCATGTCGGTGCCTTCCACGAGGTTCTTGGAGAAGTTGGGGATCTGGTAGATGGCGGGAACCACGTCGCCGTAGATCTCGCTGGCAGCCACGGCGTTGCAGGGATAGGAGTTGAACTCGTCAGCCCACGCAGCCTGCACTTCGGCGGAGCCGAACCACTCGGCGAACGCCTTCACGGCTTCGGTCTCTTCCTCGGTCCTGCCTTCGCGGTCCAGGATGCCGATGTACTCGGCGATGTAATAGGTACCGTCGGCGATGTCGACCAGGTTCCAGTTTTCGGGCTCGAGATAGCCCTTCAGGGGATGCTCGCTGTCGATCTCGGCGGAGTCGATCTTGCCGGACAGGGAGGAGGAGTAGAAGGTGCCTATCTGCACGTCGCCCCTGTTCAGAGGATCAAAGCCGTAGGAGTCGCCGGTGAACACGCCGCCCGCGCAGTACGCCCACAGGGTCTTCCAGCCTTCGATGGAGATGCCGCCCGCGGGGCTGGTGGGATCGGTGAAAGCGTAGAGCATGGAGTTGTTGATGTTGGCGTTGGTGGTGCCGCCCACCTTGCCCTGGCGGTACCAGGTGTAGCCGCTGTTCACGATGTCAGCCCAGTGCTGGAAGTGAAGCTCCTCGCCCTTGGTGCCGAACTCGTCGTTCCTGTAGAGCATGAGCACGTTCTGCACTACCAGACCGTAAGCCTTGCCGTCATACTTGAAGTCGCCGACTTCTTCCACCCAGGAAGGAGTCCAGTCGATGATGGACAGGTTCTCGTACTGGCCCTTGAGCAGCTGGCCCCAGCGGGTCTCGTTCAGACCGAACAGGATGTCGCCGTCCTTGTTCTCGTTGGCCTTCTGGATGGCCTGGGTGTCGCCGGAAATGACGTCGTTGCCGTCGATGGAGATGGTGAAGCCAGCCTTTTTCGCCTGCTCTACCAGCCACGGCACGCGCTCGCCGGAGTTGGAGTTGGAATAGATGCGGATGGTGTAGCCGGAGTAGTCCTTGCCGCCCTCGGCAAAGGCGAACACGCTCGCCAGCATGACCAGCGCCAAAACGATGCTGAGAAGTTTCTTCATTTTATGAAGACCTCCAATAGTATTTTCCCGCTGTGCGGGGTTAGTGTTATTATAACACTTTTTGAGTTTTATGTAAAGACAGCGCCCGCCCGTTTCTTATTCCTGTTTTTTCGGATTTGTGCGCTTTGAGCTTGTAAGCGCGGCGGATTTGGCTTATAATAGCATAAGGAATATATACGCGGAGGGCAGTATGGAAAAGCTGGGCGTGGTGCTGTGCGGTCTGAGTTTCGGAGGCGCGTTCGCACCCATATACCGTGACCATCCGGACGTGAAATTCATCGGTCTGTTCGATACGAACACACAAAAGCTGGAGGAGACCTCAAAAGCGCTTGACATCCCCCGGGTGTACGGTTCTTTTGAGGACGTGCTTGACGACCCGGAAGTGGACGCCGTGCACATAGTGACTCCCATCCCCCTGCACGAAAAGCAGGTCGTCATGGTGCTCGAAAGCGGCAAGCACGTGGCAAGCACGGTGCCAATGAGCCTCACGATAGAGGGCATACGCGATATCGTGCGCGCCAAAAAACAGAGCGGCAAGGCCTACATGCTCATGGAGACCACGCTGTACACCCGCCAGTACCTAAACGCGCTCTCCCTGTTCAGAAACGGGAGCCTGGGGCGTCTGCAGCTGCTTAAGGGCTGCCATTACCAGGACATGGAGAACTGGCCGGAGTACTGGCTGGGGCTGCCGCCCATGTACTACGCCACCCACGCCATGTCCCCCATAGCGGCGCTGGCGGGCAGCCGCATAGAAAAAGTGGTATGCTTCGGTTCCGGGACCATGCGCCCGGAATTAAGGTGCCGCTACGGCAACCCCTTCCCCGCCGAGACCGCGCTGCTGCGCTTTGAAAACGGGCTTGCGGGCGAAGTGACCCGCACCCTGTTCGAGACCGCGCGGGCGTATCTGGAGGGCTTCAACGCGTACGGCTCCAAGGCCTCCCTGGAGTGGGGCTTCAAGGATTCGGACGACCTTATAATGACCCGGCTGGAGGGCGCTCCCCACAGGGGCTATTCTACTCCGTACGAGACCCTTAAGTCCCCCGCGGTGTTCGAAAACCTGCCCGAGCCCATCCGCCAGTATACCCTGGCGAAGGGCCAGTACGACCCCACCCAGCCCGAAAAGTCGCTGACCGGCGGCGCGGCGGGCGGGCATCACGGCTCCCATCCCCACCTGGTGCACGAGTTCATCCGCAGCATCCTGGAAAAGCGGGAGCCCGCGATCAGCCTCGAGTTCGCCTGCAACGTGAGCGCGGCGGGCATACTCGCCCACGCCTCGGCGCTGGCGGGCGGCAAGGAGATCGAGATCCCCCGTTTCGAGTAACGGTCACTAATATATTTTAAGGCGGTGAAAGTATGATAAAGAAGCTGGCTCTCTGCGGCGGCGAAAAACTGTTTGACCACACCCAAATGCCCGACGAGCTGTTCCATTGGCCCATCATAACCGAAGAAGACGAGATGAACTGCCTGGAAGTCATACGCAAGAACAAGTTTTCCGGCACGGACGTGACCCTTAAATTCCAGGATGAATTCGCCAAATGGCAGGGGCGGGATTACGCCCTGGCTTTCACCAACGGCACCATGGCACTGTCCGCCGCCATGTTCGCCATAGGTCTCGGCATGGGCGACGAGATCATCTGCCCCACCAAGACCTACTGGGGCACCGTGTCCCAGGCCATCAACTTCGGCGCCAGCGCGGTGTTCTGCAACATCAACGAAAAGCTCAGCATGGACCCCGGCGACATTGAGCGCTGCATCTCCCCCCGCACCAAGGCCATAATGGTGGTACACTACTTCGGCTACCCCGCGGACATGGACGCGATAATGCCCATCGCGAAAAAGTACGGGCTTAAGGTGATAGAGGACGTGTCCCACGCCCACGGCGCCCTGTACAAGGGCAGGAAGGTGGGCACTTTCGGCGACATAGCCGCCATGAGCATGATGAGCTGGAAGTCCTTCGCCGCGGGCGAACTGGGCATGCTGGTCACCGACGACAAGCGGCTCTACGAGCGCGCCCTCGCGTACGGCCACTACGAGCGCAACAACGAAAAGAACATCACCGACCCGGAGCTGCTCCCCTACGCACACATCGCCCTAGGCGGCGTGAAAGGCCGCGCCAACCAGCTGTGCAGCACCCTGGCGCTGGGCCAGCTCAAGCATTTCGACGCGCGCACGGCCGAGATAGACAAAGCCATGCAGTACTTCTGCGACGGCATAGACGACATAAAGGGCCTGCACCCCATCCGCCCCGAAAAGGGCTCCGGCTCCACCATGGGCGCCTGGTACCTGCCCCAGGGCACATACAGGCCCGGGGAGCTGGGCGGGCTGTCATCCGGCCGCTTCGCCGAAGCGATCAGGCAGGAGACCGGCGGGCTGCACTGCTGGGAAGGCGGCAACTTCTGCCTGCACACCCACCCGTTCTTCAAGACCTTCGACTTCTACAACATCGGCAAGCCCTCCCGCATCGCGTTCGAGGACCGGGACGTCAGGGAGCTGGACGCCGCCTGCGCGCCCTCCGAGAAGATGTACTGCGTGTCCATACCGCCCTTCAAAAAATACCTGCCCGAGTGCATAGACAAGTACATAGAGGCCTACCGCACGGTGGCGGAAAACTACGAGCAGATACTGGAAGAAGACAGCAAACTGAACGGCGGGCGCTGGTACGGCGCGGACAACGCGTGACGGAGGCGCGGAAATGATAATCGACATCCACAACCACGCGTATTACCACGGCTACAACGCCAAAAAGCTCGTGGACAACATGGACGAGTGCGGCATAGACAAGACCTGGCTGCTCACCTGGGAGACCCCCCAAACCGAGTGCAACCCGGACGTGAGCTGGTGCGTCAGCCGCGCTACTCCCCTGGCTGCCGTGCCCCTGGACGCCACGCTGGAGTATATCCGCGAGTATCCCGACCGTTTCACCCTGGGCTTCGCGCCCGACCCGCGGGATCCGTACGCCATAAACCGCCTGAAAGCGGCCATCGGTTCCTTTGACGTAAAGATCTGCGGCGAAGTGAAGCTGCGCATGATGTACGACAACCCCGACGCCCTGCGCCTGTTCCGCTTTGCCGGGGAAAACGGTCTGCCCGTGCTGCTGCACTTCGACTACGAGTACGAAAGCGGCAAGCTCTTCCCCCGCCCCTCCTGGTGGTACGGCGGCGGCATTGACTGCCTGGAAAGGGTGCTTAAGCTCTGCCCCGGCACCGATTTTATCGGCCACGCTCCCGGCTTCTGGGCGCACATCTCCAAAGACGAACTGTACAGGACCATGCCATACCCGGACGGCCCCGTGATCCCCGGCGGGGAAATCGAGCGGCTGCTTGAGACCTACCCCAACCTGTACTGCGACATCTCCGCCAATTCCGGACTGCGCGCCCTGTCCAGGGACACCGAATACACCAAGGGCTTCCTGACCCGCTTCAGGACCCGCGTGCTCTACGGCCGGGACTACTACTACAACAAGCACCGGGAGTTCCTTGACTCCCTGGGCCTCGAAAAAGACGTACTGGACGGCATCTATTACAAGAACGCCCTAAGGCTGATACACGAGGCGTAAAAAAGCAATAAACCGCGTTCCCCCTTGACACGTGACCGCGCGTTCGCTATAATCATAGGCCGCGCGGCCGCGGTTTTTTGCGCGGCAAACGGTATGCCGCCCCGCCCGCAGTTCTGACCCGGAGGCACCCATGGCGAAGGACACCAAAGCACGCATACTCTCCGCGGCGCTGGACATGTTTTCACAAAACGGCTACGCGGGCACCAACATAAGGGAATTGACCGCGTCCCTGGGGCTGGCGAAATCCTCCATGTACCGGCATTTCAAAAGCAAGCAGGACATCTGGAACAGCCTGCTGGACGAGATGTCCGCCTATTACGCCGCGCGTTTCGGCTCCGAAGGCAACCTGCCCCCCGTGCCCGGTTCCCTTGAGGAACTGGTGGAACTGACCATGCGGCTCACCTGCTTTACCGTGTCTGACGAAAAGGTCGTAAAGACCCGCAAGCTGCTCTCCATCGAGCAGTTCCGCGACCCCCGCGCCCGGGAACTGGCCACAAAGCACTTTCTGACCGGGCTCACTGACATGTTTTCCCGCATATTCGAGGGCATGCAGGCGGCAGGGCTGCTGGTCAAAGACGACCCGGAGATGCTGGCGCTCAGCTATACCGCGCCCATAAGCGCCCTGATCCGCCTGTGCGACCGGGAGCCGGACAAGACCCAGTGGGCGCTTAAACAAATCGAGGCGTTCGCCCGCCACTTTACGGGCGTGTACGGCGCGAAAAACGGCAAATAGCCGCACGCCCGTGCCTGACCGATACCGAATCCGCGTCCCTTGCTTAGGCGCGCCCGCGCCGCTGGGGAACGCGATTTGATAAAACCAACACATTTTCCGGAGGAATAACGATGAAAACACTCGGCACCCTGCAAAAACTGGCCAAACTCGGCAAGATCTTCAGCAGCATAGTGTTCGTATTCAGCCTCGTGGGCGGCATACTCTGCGCCGCGGGACTGATCAGCCTGCCCCTGTTCCCGGAAGGGATAAAGCTCGGCGGCGTGACCATCCGCGGCTTTATCGAAAAGCACGCCGAGATCAGCATCAACACCTGCTATGCCGCCCTGGCGACGGGCATAGTGCTGTGCGCCGGGGAAGCGGTGCTCGCCAAGCTCGCCCAGAAATACTTTGAGCACGAGCTGGCTACCGGCACTCCCTTCACCTTCGAGGGCGCGGGCGAGCTTATGCGCTTGGGCATCTGCGCCATATGCATCCCCGTGGGCACCAAGATCGTCGCGGACTTCGTTTACCGGGTGATGGCGCACTTCATGAAAGACGTGGCCGAGCTTACCACCGGCGACACCGTGTCCTTCTCCATGGGCATAATGATGATAGTCGCCTCCCTGCTGTGCAGGTACGGCGCGGAGCTCTCAAAGGAAGCCGACCTGCCCACCGAATATTCCCGCGGGGAATAGGCAAAGGCAGCCATGCTGGAAACGCGGCTTATCGGCAGGGATGAGTTTGGGGACATAAACCTGCCCAACCAGCCCTTCACCCTGTTCGGAAAGCTGTTGCCAAGTTATGCCGGCGGGCAGTGGACGTACGAAATAAGCCTTTCGGACAGCACGGAAGAAATGTGCTTTCCGGACGAAAACTACGACTTTGACCGTATGTCGCCCGCCTGCGCGTTCATCGGCGCCTACGAAGGCGGCGCCTGCGTGGGGCTCGCCGTGATGCAAAACGCGCCCTTTGGCTACATGTACCTTTACGACCTCAAGGTAAACCGGGAATACCGCGGCAAAGGCGCCGCCCAATTGCTGATCGAAAAGGCGAAAAGCGTGGCTTCCCGGCGCGGTTACAAAGGCATCTATACCATAGGTCAGGACAACAACCTGGGCGCGTGCCTGTTTTACCTTAAAAGCGGCTTCCGCATAGGCGGGCTGGACACCGAAGTGTACAAAGGCACGAATCAGGAAGGCAAAAAGGACATATATTTTTACCTGGACATCTGAACGCACATTGACCGCCCCGTGCCGTACGGCTTGCGGGGCGGTTTTTTGCGCCCGGGACCTCCCTTTGGGCGGCGCGGCGCGCCTTTCCCCGCCCCCAAAACAAATAAAAGGTGACAAGCGCTTTTTCCTGTGGTATCATTGACCCGGGATATGCCTGAAAGGGGATGCCGTATGAATAAGACTCTGCCGCTAATCTGCCTGCTGCTGGCGCTTGCCCTGGCGCTGACCGGCTGCGGTCTGTCAGGCAGCGACTACACTTACCGCAAGCTTTCCGACGGCACCGTGAAAATAACCAAATACAGCGGAAAAGCCGAAACGCTCGATATCCCGTCGGAGCTGGACGGGAAAACCGTCACGGGCATAGGCGCTTACGCGTTTTCCGACTGCGTGCGCCTAAGATCGGTCACGGTCCCGGGCAGCGTGAAAAGCATAGAAGAACAGGCGTTTCTGTTCTGCAGAAGCCTGAGCTCGGTATATCTAAAGGAAGGGCTTACCGAGATCGGCGGCAGCGCGTTCCACGGCTGCGAAGCGCTGACGTCGGTCGTTATCCCTGAGGGCGTCACAAGCATCGGCGACACCGCGTTTTACTGCTGTACATCGCTTGCCTCGGTAACCATCCCCGGCAGTGTGACGCATATAGGCAGGGACGCGTTTAACGTGCTAAGGGTGGGCGGCGGCGCGTTCTCCGCGCCCATCGAGGGGCTCACCGCCACCGTCTGGCAGGGCTCTTACGCCGAAGAATATTGCAGGCAGAACGGAGTAAAGTATAAGTATCCGGACGATTAAAGCCGTCTGAAAAACCCGGCAAAACAAATATCCGCGCCCCCGAATGCCCGCCGGCACACGCCGGCGGTCTTTTATTCCCTGCGATACGAGATCCGGCAGGTGACAAACGCGTTTAACTGTGGTAAAATCTATGTTAGGAGACCCGCGCGAAGGAGGTTTATACCGTGAAACGATTTGCCGCGCTCATGCTGGCGCTTATACTGCTTGCGGGCGTTCTGCCCTCTGCCGTTGCGGACGAACCCCACACCCATGTGTGGAAGACAGTCAGCCGCGTGAACCCCACCTGCACAGCCGGCGGTCACGTCACCTATGTCTGCTCCTGCGGCGCCCGGAAAGCCGAAAACCTGCCCGCGCTGGGCCACGAGTGGGCGGAAAAAGTGTACACGGGCTACGCGGACTGCACCCATTACGGCGTGTTTTACTGGGTGTGTTCCCGCTGCGGCGCGCACTCCGGCACGGGCAACGACGCGCCCCTCGGGCACGACTGGGACGGCGGCACGCTCACCAAAGCGCCCACCGAGACCGAAGAAGGCGAGATCACCTACTACTGCAAGCGCAATATCTCCCACACCAAGACCGAAGCCGTCCCCGCCACCGGACCCATGGACCCGTCCCTCAAACTCACATTATCGGCGGAATACACATTCGGTTACATGTGGGAGACCTTCGAATACTATCTGGGCGTCAGGCTGAACGAGACCCTGACCAACACGGGAGACGTCCCCCTGCGCGTGATCACATCCAATGTCAAAGATTATAACGGCGATGCGATGAAGGAGGGCTTTTTCTCAAACATACTCCAGCCGGGCGAACAGATAT
>JAIKYG010000059.1:0-3047 GCA_024683475.1 Clostridiales bacterium
TGAAGCCTTTCGGGTCTTTGGCGTACATCATAA
This sequence comes from Clostridiales bacterium, assembly GCA_024683475.1. GTDB lineage: Bacteria > Bacillota > Clostridia > Christensenellales > Aristaeellaceae > RUG14130. The sequence continues at coordinate 34 of JAIKYG010000059.1, forward strand.
CCAGAGCCGTCAGGCCTGTGGGATTTTCAAAGAAAGATTTAAAATTTGGATCTTTGGCATACATTTTGACGTATGCTGTAAGCCCCGAAGGATTGTCGAACAGCGAACTGAACGTGGGCGCTTTTCCGTAACCGGTCACGTAAGCAGTCAGGCCGGTGGGATCGTCGAACGCCGCGTTGAACGTAGTCGGGTCTTTGGCGTACGCGGATACAAAGGCCAGCAGCTCCGAAGGACCGGAAAATGTCGATACAAAGTTCTCAGGGTCCTTTTGGTACTGTGCCACCAGCGCGCTCAGTCCCCCGGGAGCGGTGAAGTACGAACTGAACTTGTCCGGGTCTTTGGCGTAAGCTGTTACTAAAGCTTTCAGTTCCGACGGAGCAGCAAAGGCGCTGTTGAAGCCTGCGGGGTCTTTCTGGTATCCCTCAACAAGGGCATAGAAGCCTGCGGGGTTATTTACCGCGCTCCTGTCCGCGCCGCCTTCCTTTTCTCTGTAAGCTTCAACGATCGCGTCTGTGAACACATCCGCGCCGGGATCGGCGGCGAACTCCGTCCACGCCTTCTTCGCGCCCTCCATATCCAGATCGGTTGCGATCTTCAGCACTTCTTCGGAAATGGCATCACCGAACATGCTCCTGAGCGGCTCCAGATTCTTATCCGTACCCATGCCCGTGAGCAGCGTATTGATCTGCTCCAGCTGGGCGTACGCGCTCTCGAGGAAAGAGATATCTACTCCTGTCAGCGTGCTTATCTCATCATAGCCCAGCCCCTGATCCCGCAGCGACTGTATCTGTGTGACAAGCCCGTAGAATTCGGTAATGCTGTCCTCGTTAAGGCCCGCAATAAAGTCGTTAAGATCGACTATCCCTTTATCGCCGTTTGAATACTGTGTCAGCAGCGTAACCAGTTCGGACATCTGACTGTAGGTCTTTTGGACGCTGTCGCTGTTTAATACCGGCGCGATCGCCCTGCCCATGACGCGGGCGTATTCGCGGCCGGCGTCCAGACGTTCGGAGTTATACCACTCGTTCAGCTCCGCCAGCGCGGTCTCCTTTTCCGTTTCGTCAGTCAAAAGCTGTACGAGCGCGTAGCGTTCGTCGTACTGTTCGTCCAGCGCCTTGTTCACTGCCTGCATGCCTTCGGCGCCGGCCAGAAGCGCGTCCTTATACACATCGATACCGGCGTCTTTTCCCTGGGCTTCGGCACGGGCGATCGCCGCGTCTATGCCCGCTTCGAGTTTGGAGAAGCCGTCCGTGTCAGCTTCGGACAGGCGGTATCTGATCTCTATCTCCTCGCGCTTAAGCAGCAAAGCGTTCAGTTCCGCTATATCCTCGTCAGACAGGAAATACTCCTGCCGTTTGGTTAGCAGCTCTTCTACTCGCGCGTCCAGCACATCGAGCTCGGCCATATCCTTTTTGATCTGCGAGTTCATGGCCGTAAAGCCCGCCTCTGACGCCGTATCCGCCATTTCGGAAAGCGCGCTGCGGGTGGAATCCGTCATGGTCTTGAACGAAGATACATAGCTCTCTATGGTATCCTTCGTCTCGATCGTTTCGTCCGCCCACTCCGCAGTCAGGGACGACATCCATTTCTTTGTGGATGTAATATTCTTAGTAAAGTCATCGGCGGCGAGACCGAACGCTTCCAAGCCCTTTGATTCCGAATAGAACGTACTCGCCGCGTTATTCTTCCAGTCGTCGGCGGTTTCATTCAGGTTTTTTAATGCTTCTCTCGCCGCTTTGGCACCGGAAGCGTAATCTATAAGGGCAACAGTCCCGGCTACAACAGCCGCTGTCAGCAGCAGCATAAAGCCTTTGGAGTGCAGGAGCACCGAACCGAAGCCCTTTATACCGCCCCCTGCAAGGGTGACAGCCGCGGAGAACTTACCGAAAGCGGTGAATACTTTCCCCAGCGCCCCTGTTATATAACCGAGATTACGTATAAGGGTTCCGGAGATCAGGATCACCGGTCCGATGGCCGCGGCTATGCCTGCCCATTTGATGATATTCTCACGCTGGCTTTTGTCGAGGCCCATGAAAGCCGTGATCAGGCTGTTTGCCTTCTCCATCAGGCTTTCTATAGTGGGCGTGAGATCCCTTGCGATCTGCCTGCCCGCGACGAGGGCTTTGTTTTTCAGGTTGGTCAGTTTGGCTGAAAGAGTATCATATTTGACCGCTGCCGACTCTGCCAGCTTCGTGTTTTCGTTCCAGGCTTCAATAGCCGTCTTCTGTGTTTCGGAAAACAGTTCTGTAGCATTCGTTGCGCGCAGTAACGTATCCCTTAAACGGATCTCGCTGATGCCGATCTCCTGCAGGGTGGCAATTGCGCTCACGCCTTCGTCGCCCAATTCGGACAGGCCGACAATGAAACGCTGGAATACTTCGGACGGATCGGCTTCCCACATACGTTTGAATTCATCTTCCGTTAGACCGCAGACACTGGCGAAGTCGGTAAGCGCCTGCCCGCCTGTCGCGGCAGCAACCTCCATTTTGACGAGAGCCTTGGAAAAAGTGGAACCGCCCATCTGGGCTTCCAGGCCGACAGAAGACAGCGCCGCGGCAAAACCCACGATCTGGGCTTCGGACAATCCGACCTGTTTACCGGCAGCGGCCAGGCGTTTGCTCATCTCCACGATCTCGCTCTCGGTGGTGGCGTAATTGACGCCCAGGGCGACGATGGCGCTCGACAGGTTCGTGAACTGATCATGGCTCATGCCGGTAATGTTGGCAAACTTGGCCAGCTGCGTCGCCGCTTCGTTTGCCTCGAGGTCCGTCGACGCCATGCCAAGGTCGATCATAGCCCGGGTGAAATCCATGATGTTTTCCGTATGGATACCCAGCTGTCCGGCGGTAGCCACGACTTCGGCGATATCGTCGGCGGAGGTAGCAACCTCCGTGCTCATGATCTCGATACGGTCATAGAAATCCGCCAGCTGCTCTTCCGTTGCGTCGACGGTGCGGCGCACATTGGCAAAGGCCTTATCATAGGAGACAAGCGCTTTGACGGAAGCGGTGGCG
>JAIKYG010000094.1:0-2581 GCA_024683475.1 Clostridiales bacterium
TGCGGACAAAGACGCAAGCATTTCGTCCGCGAAGGTGCCGTTGTTGTCCAAATACCGCGTATCGCCGGGCAGCAGACCGTCCTCAAACAGCGCGCAGTGGCAGTATACGAACAGCGTTTTCGCACCGCTCATATCCGCGGCCTTCTCTGCGAATTCGGTAATATCGTCGATTTTCGACTGTACGAGCGGCCCGTCCATCAGATTGTAGTAGCCGCCGCTTGTAAGATGCACCATGCTTGCGCCCCCTATGGATACTATATCCTTGCCGGGCAGCGCCATCTGAAAGCGCACCGTCAGGTGCCTGAGCGCGTCCCTGCCCCACAGGCGGTTTTCGGCGTTGTAGTTCAGCTTGTATATGCGCGCTTCAGCGTTGTCGAATATGTCGCTGTCGTCGTCCAGCCTGTCCTTATAGCTCTTGAAAAACCCGTAGGCGTATTTGCGCCCGTATTCCGAAAGAGTCAGGACCGTGACCGTACAGATGCAGATTATGAATATTACTGCGATACACGCGTTTACCGTTTTTCTCATGCGCGCCTCTCAGAAATTGTAATATATAAAGGGATTGTAGCCGCCCGACGCTGCGTAGGACACCGCAAGCACGCCGCACGCAACTACGGCTATGCCGCACGCAAGCTGCCACGCGGCATCGGGTATTTTCAGCCTGCGCTTTAAAAACTCGCCTGCCGGCAGCGAACATACGACGCCCAGTGCGAGACACCACGCGTATTCCTTAAGGAGCAACAGCGTGAGCCCGTCCGAGAGTCCCGCGCCGCCGAGGCCGAGCATCGAAACGTAAAAGCGGAACGCGAAGGAAATGTCGCTGCTTCTGATAAGCACGGTTATCACCACCACGGCAAGCATGGCGTAAAAGTGCCCGAACGCGTGCTTTTCCGCCCATTTGCCGAAGCCCGTAAGCTTTTCGAATACCAGCACGGCGAAAAACGCCAGTCCCCAGCATACGTACGTCCAGTCCGCGCCGTGCCAGAGCCCCGTAAGCGCCCACACCACGAGCATATTGAATATAAGCCGCGCTTTGGTCCTGACACGGCTGCCGCCCAGCGGGAAAAACACGTAGTCGCGGAACCACGTGCACATCGAAATATGCCATCTGCGCCAGAATTCCGTGACGGATTTCGAAATGAACGGCAGCACGAAGTTTTCCGGAAAGTGAAAGCCGAACATCCGTCCGAGACCTATCGCCATGTCCGAGTAGCCGGAAAAATCGTAATATACCTGCATGAGATACGCGCACGCGGCGATCCACGCCGCAAGCGCGCTGGCGTTTTCGAGCGCGTAGATTTTATCGACGAGCTCCGCAAGAGTGTTCGCGAGCACGGCTTTCTTGGCAAGTCCTATAATGAAGCGCCGCACGCCCTCCGTGAAGTCGTCAAGCGTTTCTCGCCTGCCCGTAAGCTCGAGCGCGACGGTTTCGTATCTGACGATGGGGCCCGCGATAAGCTGCGGGAAAAACGAAATGTACAGGCACACGTTCATAAGGCTCTTCTGCGCGCAGCCCTTGCCCCTGTACACGTCGATAATATAGCTCATCGCCTGAAACGTGAAAAACGAAATGCCGATCGGCAGCGCGATGCCCGGATCGGCTATATGCGCGCCCAGCGCGTTTATGTTGCGGATAACGAAGCCCGCGTATTTGAACACGCCCAGTATCAGTACGTTAAGCGTTATGCCAAGCGCCAGATACAGCTTTTTGCGGGAGGGCGACCGGCTCTTGCCTATCGACAGCGCGATAAGCCAGTTTAGCACGATGCTGCCCAGCATCACCAGCACGAAGCGCGGCTCGCCCCATGCGTAAAACATGAGGCTCATCACGGTCAGCACGGCGTTTGAGAGCGTTCTGTTTATTTTGCACGCGTAATACAGAAGCAGCGTTATCGGCAAAAAGAAAAACAAAAACGCGCTTGAGGAGAAAACCATCTAAGCAAAGACCTCCGGCCAAAACCGAATAAGTATTATCCAAAAGCCTCGCACGCTGTACGGCGCCACTCAGGCGCCGGCAGCGTGCTTGCCTGTACGAAAAACAGATTGTTACCTTACGGCGTTCAGCGCTTCGAACGCAGGGCCGACGTCGGCGTCGAAATCGTCGCAGCCACCCTCCACGCTCACGCGTCCCTCGTAGCCTATATCCTTTAAGGCCTCGAACAGATCCGCGTATTTTTCGCCGTCGCCCGGGCGCGGGAATTTCCTGCCGATGGCGTTTGCTACGTGCACGTGTTTAAGCAGGCTGCCCGCCATGCGCAGGGAATTGAAGGATTCTCCGCCCATCTCCATATGGTACGTATCTCCGAGCCCCGCGATGTGCGGAAGGTTTATGAGCGCGGCCATCAGCGTCGCCTCGGAAACGTAGTTCATAATGTTGCATTCAACGCTTCTGAGAGGCTCGATGACCACCGTGATGTCATGCTGCGCCGCATGCTTTTCGCACGCGCGCAGGAAATTGTCTATCTGCCGCCACGCCTGCGCGGTGTCGAAGCCCTCCGGCACCATGCGCGAACGGCCCGAGCCGAACACTACTGTCTTCACGCCCAGACGCTCCGCTCTTTCAAACGCCGTGTCGAGATAT
>JAIKYG010000099.1:0-65276 GCA_024683475.1 Clostridiales bacterium
GATGAGTTCTTCGCCGTCGGCACCTTCCCATCTGGCGTTTTTCAAGGTTCTGTCAAGGATGGCGGTGTTAGTTCAATTTTGATGCTTTTCGTGTTTAAAACTTAACACCATCAACTGTCCAATTTTTGTTGACAAGTGCAGCGGGCTTTACAAAACCTCTGTTTTATGGTATAATGCTTTTTCGACAGGAGGGATGGTCGTGGCGGACGAAAGAAAAGTGCTTGCCCAGAACCGTAAGGCCCGACACGATTATTTCATCGAGGAGAGCTTTGAGGCAGGCATAGAGTTGAAAGGCGCGGAGGTCAAATCCATTCGCGGCGGCAGGTGCAACCTTAAAGACAGTTACTGTCAGGTTTCGGGCGGCGAGATGCTGGTATACGGCATGCACATTTCCCCTTACGAGAACGGCAGCGTGTTCAATCCCGATCCGATGCGCGTCAAGCGTCTGCTGCTGCACAAGGCGGAGATACGGCGGCTGGATCAGCAGGTGGCGCTTAAGGGGCTTACGCTTATCCCCCTTGAACTGTATCTCAAGCAGGGCCGCGTCAAGCTGCTGCTCGGGTTATGCCGGGGCAAGCATAACTACGACAAGCGGGACGACATTGCCAAGCGGGACGCGGACAGGGAGATCTCCCGTACGCTCCGCAAGACCGCGAAACACTCTTTTGACGACTGATCTTACGGGGGCGTATTTGGTTTCGACGGGGATCACGAAGTGAAAAGCAGCGAGCGGCAGCCCCGAACTGCCTTAAAATCGGGAAAAACAATAACTGCGAACGAAAACAGTTACGCTGTAGCCGCCTAAGCGGCTACCGTCGACCCTGAGCCTCCTGCGGCGCAGGCCACCGGCGTCATAAAGGCAGGGAACGGGCGCGTTTAAGCTTTGCGGCGCGCCGGCATTTATGAAGCTACCTGCGGCCCGATCCCGTGCGTGGGAGCCTGCCAAAGGGAAATTCAATACGCGTACTGCGCTCGGAGACACTTTTTGCTTTGGGTTTTCGGACAGGGGTTCGACTCCCCTCGCCTCCATCACACCACGGCCCTGATCCTGACACCGGATCAGGGTCGTGCCTTTAGTTTGCAGTTGATTTGCAATCGGTTAATCCCGGACGACGCGCTGCGTCAAAGAAAAAACGCCTCCGTGCCGATGCGGTCCGGAGGCGTTTGACTCTATGAATGCTCATTGTCATACATTTTCCTTATATCTGGCGGCATATCATCCGGCAGCATGTCCTTCAGTTTGTCTTCGGATCCCGCTTTGATCGCCGTTTCATAGTACCAGCACTTGAATCTGAGCATATCGAGCGTTTTCTGAAGCTGTATCATTTCGGCTTCCACCGCGGCTTTTCTCGTTTCGAACAGTTCTTTTCTCTGTTTATAGGTGGACGGTCCCTCCACGCACCATTCCATGAACCTTTTGATATCCTTTATTTCAAGGCCGGAAGCCTTCAGGCATTCGATCACGCGGAGCGCTTCTACTTCCGTTTCTCCAAATTGACGAATCCCGGATTGCCTCTGCATATACGGAAAAAGCCCTTCCTTGTCATAATAGCGGATCGTTGAGATCGGTAGACCGAACATTTCGGAGACCTGCCCTATCGTGTACATAAAAAAATCTCCTAAATTAATAAATATACTCTTGACCTAAAGTCAGGTTTATGTGTTACACTGCAATTGTATCATGGTTCGGAAAGAAATGCAATCGCTGTTTACGGAGGCTTATCGAATATGATCAAAAGCGAAGAACTCACTCTTAATCAGGAATGGGACAAGACATTCCCGAAAAGCGAAAAAGTCGACCACAGCAAGGTGACTTTCGTTAACCGCTACGGGATCACGCTGGCAGCCGATATGTATGTCCTCAAGGGCGCGGAAGGCAAGCTTCCTGCGATCGCCGTTTGCGGTCCCTTCGGCGCGGTAAAGGAGCAGTGCTCCGGTTTGTACGCGCAGACGATGGCGGAAAGGGGCTTTCTGACTATCGCTTTCGATCCCTCCTTTACCGGCGAGAGCGGAGGGAACGTGCGCTATATGGCTTCTCCCGACATAAACACCGAGGACTTCATGGCGGCGGTGGACTTTCTTTCCCTTCATGAAAAGGCTGACCCGGACCGCATCGGCATCATCGGCATCTGCGGCTGGGGAGGCATGGCGCTGAATGCCGCTGCGCTGGACACCCGCGTCAAAGCCACCGTAGCCGCTACCATGTACGATATGACCCGCGTAAATGCAAAGGGATACTTTGATTCCGCAGACAGCGAGGAAGCCCGGTATCAGGCCAAAGCCGCCATGTGCGCCCAGAGGCTTGAAGATCTGAAGAACGGCGAGTATAAGCTTGGCGGCGGTGTAGTCGATCCCCTGCCGGACGATGCGCCGTTCTTCGTGAAGGACTATTATGACTATTACAAGACCAGGCGCGGCTATCACCCCCGTTCCCTGAATTCCAATGGCGGCTGGAACGTAACAGGCTGCGAATCCTTCGTCAATCAGCCGATCCTTCGGTACAGCAACGAGATCCGCAGCGCGGTCCTTATTGTACACGGCGAGAAAGCTCATTCCTGCTATTTCAGCCGTGACGCATATGCCGATATGGTGAAAGACAGCAAGTATACCGGCAACAAGGAACTGATGATCATTCCCGGCGCCGTGCATACCGATCTGTATGACGGCGGCGGTAAGGACGCCATACCGTTTGACAAGCTCCAAAGCTTCTTCGAACAGTATCTGAAATGATGAGAAGCGTATGAAACTGGTAAAGTGGATCGTACTGTTTGCCGGGATCGCGCTGCTGATCAGCCTTTCCGCCTGCTCAGGCGTGAAAACAGAACCGAACACTGCTTCGGATACGGGAGGGACCGCCGTGGAGAAAACACTGCACTTTCTGATCGATGACACGGAAGTTTCCGTTGAATGGGAAGACAACCAATCCGTAAACGCGCTAATCGATCTGGCTAAGACCGAACCGCTTAAGATCAAAATGTCCATGTACGGAGGTTTCGAGCAGGTCGGTCCGCTCGGCACAAGTCTGCCCAGAAGCGACAGGCAGACAACTACCGTCGCCGGAGACATCGTCCTGTATTCCGGCAACCAGATCGTCGTATTTTACGGTTCGAACTCCTGGGCTTACACACGGCTCGGCAGGATCACGGACAAAACCGCCGCTCAAATGGCTGATCTGCTGGGCAAAGGCAGCGTTACCATAACGATCTCATACGGAGGGAAGTAAAATGAGCAAGGTCCTTGTTATCACGACGAGTTTAAGGGCAAAAAGCAATTCTGACATACTTGCCCGGCGGCTCATCGACGGTGCAAAAGAAGCTGGTCATGAAGTGGAGCATATAAGCCTTAAGGGTAAGGAGATCAAGTTCTGCATCGGCTGCCTTGCCTGCCAGAAGACTCAAAAATGCGTGCTGAAGGATGATGCCGCCGAAATAGCCGAAAAGGTCAAAAGCGCGGACACCCTTGTGTTTGCCACGCCAATCTATTACTATGAAATGAGCGGGCAGATGAAAACGCTCCTTGACCGCCTGAACCCGCTCTACCCCTCGGATTACCGTTTCCGCAATGTCTATATACTGGCGACCGCGGCGGAGGATGAGAAAACCACTCCCGAAAAAGCCATATCCGGCCTGCAGGGCTGGGTGGACTGCTTTGAGAAAGCAACGCTTGCGGGGGCTCTGTTCTGCGGTGGGATCTCCGATCCGGAAGAAGCAGCGCACAGGGAAACCGAGCTTGAAGAAGCATACGCCTTCGGAAAAAGCCTTTTGTAAAAGCTTCTTCCCTTAGACTGCGCCGCATCGACGCTTTTCTAAGGTTTTGATATATCCGCAAAGAACGCCGATCCTGCCGGCAGCCGTCGGCAGGATCTTTTTTCGTCAACAGTTATTTACTGAACCTGTCAGAACAGAGTCAGTCTGAAACGAAAACACAAATTAAACCATAAAACCGTTGCGCAAGCTGGTGTTTTCAGATACACTTTATAATACGGCAAGGGAACAGTCGGAATCGGAGGCAAGTTCATGATCATCAAAGTCAACCGAAAAAATATAATGCAGGCAGCGACGGTGCATTCCGTTTCATGGAAAGAGTCGCATAGATCTTTCTGTTCCGCCGACTTCGTTGATCTGCACACGCCCGCCCGGCAGAAAGAATACATTGAACGCAAAATGCGGGAAGGCAGCCGGTTCTTTATGCTTGCGGAAGAGGAGCCTATCGGCATCGTATCCGTCAACGGCAGCCTTATAGAAGATTTGTATGTACTGCCCGAAAAGCAGAACATGGGCTGCGGGACCAGGCTGCTGAGATTTGCAATGCGCAAATGTGCCGGCGCTCCCACGCTTTGGATACTGGAAAACAACGAAAAAGCGTCACGGCTGTACCGCCGGATCGGCTTCATGGAGACCGGGAACATCCATGCCGTCACGGCGGGGTTAAACGAGATCGAGTTCGCATACTCAAAAAAGTGTTACGCTTACCTTCTGCGCTGCGCGGACGGCAGCCTGTACGGCGGTTGGACGACCGACCTTGACAAACGGCTCAAAACCCACAACAGCGGCAAAGGCGCGAAGTATACCCGCGCCCGGCTGCCGGTCACTTTGGCGTATTGGGAAGAATACCCCGACAAACGCTCCGCCATGCGGCGCGAATGGCAGCTTAAACACCTGTCACGGGCGGAAAAGGAAGCGCTGGTGTTCGGTTTCGAAACAGCGCAAAGCAAACGGAAGGAGAGGGACTAAGCCCGTCTCCTTCCGTTTTTAAAACAAAACCGTGCTATTTCAGAAACCTGTCCGCAAAATCGAACCGTCTCAGCCCCTCAACTACGAGTTCGCAGATCCGCTTCGCACCGTAGGCGTTAAAGTGGGTCTTGTCGTCGTGTCCGTCGGGAAAATCCGGGTTTTCTCCCGGTGCCAGCCTGACGAACAGCTCGGCAGTCTTGGCTTCGCCCAGTTCCAGATACAGGCGGCGCGACGCGGCTTCCAGGTCTATCAGCGGGATATTTTCCTTCGCGCACAGGTCCCTTATCGCCGCGGGATACTCACCGTGAGTGTACAGCAGGCTGCCGTCTCCCACAAAAAACCTGCGCGAGACCGGTGTCATAAGCACTGCCAAAGCGCCCTTTTCCCATGCCGCCCGGCAGTATCCCAACAGTTCTTCGGGAAATCCGGTCTTGGGGTCAGTGTGCCTTTCGTCGTCCTTTTCGTCGTTGTGTCCGAACTGTATGAGCAGCAGGTCACCATTACACATTTCCTTGCGCGCCGGCTCAAACAGACCCTCTTTCCGGAAAGACAGGCTGCTTCTTCCCGACAGCGCGTAGTTTCTGACTTCCACTCCAGGTTTGACGTACTCGGGCAGCGCCCAGCCCCAGCCTCTGAACGGAGGCTTGTTGTCTTCAACGGTGGAATCGCCGAGAATGAATATGTTCGGCATATTACCAGTCCTTCTTGACCTGTTCAATGTCGATGACGCACACCTGACCGATGCCGTTCTCATCGGGGTTGGAGAACAATATCTTGTCGCCTGCGCGGTTAAAGGAGGGATGCTGGTGGTCGGCGCCGGTCTTGCAGGATCCGGTAGTCGCGATGAGCTTCGCCTTTTTGGTAGCCCTCTCCACAAGCACCACGCCTTCCTGAACGGTGGTGCCCAGATAGCTTATCCTGTCCGCGCACAGCCACTTGCGGTCACGGCTGATGCAGGGATGCAGCAGCTGGGTGCTGGTGGCGGCTATGTCGAAATGCCTGCCGTCCTTGTCGCCGATTATGATGTTGCCGGTGTGGACCTCACCCTTGCTGCCGTCCACATGTCCCGCGGGATCCAGCTTCATCAGCGCCATTTCCTGTCCGTCGCTGCTCCACACCTCGTGGGTGATCCACTCGGAGGGATGCTCGACGTAGTAAGGACGCACATACCTCTCCTTCACATCAAACATCCAGGTGCGCTGGAAGGCGTCGCCTTCGGTCTCGTGAATGTAGAAGATCAGGTTTTCGTCCGAAGGGCAAATCTGTGCGTGACCCAGCCGGTAATCGCTCTGGTACACCACTTCGGCTTCCTTGCCCGGGTCAAGTATCACCAGACCGTAATACTTGTTTGCCAGGTGGTAGCTGCACGCGATGCGTCCGGTGTTCGCCGCGGTCAGGTGGCCCGTGATCTGTCCGCCCTTGGGCAGGTCGCCGATCCTGGTCATTTTAAGCGTATCCAGGTCTACCGCGTACACCTCGGTCTCGTTTTTGCAGGTGTAGCCTATGTTTTTCTCCCTGTCGGTGGCAAAGCCCCGGTAGGAATAATCCGTCACCCTCTGGAGTTCGCCCGTCTCCACGTTGGCACGGTAGCAGCCGCCGTCGGTCTTGCCTTCCAGCTGCTGCTTCATGAAGAAAAAGTACTTGTCGTCGGTGGAAAAGTTCTCACAGGTAAAGTACAGTTTGCTGTTGCGCTCCGGTCCGAAAGCGTACTGTCTCACCTCATAGCCCGTAACTTTGTCGCGATAGACCTGCATGGCGATATCCTCCCTTGCAATCTTTAAGTGCGTCTGAAGCTTACAGCTTCAGCGTCTCCCCCGCCTTCACGCACACGGCGGGAGCGTCATTTACCGATATATAGCAGTCTCTGGCATTGGGATTATATACTAAAGAATTGTCGGCTGTAAAGCACAGGCGTTTAAAGTCGTCCATGCAGTCCATGAACTCGATGTTGGTGCAGTACCAGATGTCTTCCTTCCCGCCCATCATCTCGCAGAAGCGCTCCATCAGCTCCCAATTGTTCTTGTCGTCAAACTCGTAAGAATGGCCCCACACGTACATCAGGTACAGATACTGGCGCTTGAACAGCCCCAAAAACTGCTCGCCCAGCTCCAGCAGTCTGTGATTGTGGTGGCAGGTCGCCTGCCAGCGGTACGGATCCTCGGGCAGGGCGAATGAATCGCTGGAGCCTACCACCCGGCTGTACCGTATGCCCAGCGCGGGAAGCAGCTCCTCTATCTCTTTGGAAAGCGAGCCATTGGGGTAGCTTAAACCCCTGACAGGATAGCCCGTAAACTGTTCCAGCGCTTCCCTGTCGTCCAGCACTTCCTGCGCCACTTCGGGCAGGGGACAGCGGGCGATGGTAGGATGCGTGACAGTGTGGCAGGCCACTTCGTGCCCTTTGTAAAGCTCCGGTATCTCTTCCAAAGGCACCCTGTCTCCCCGGCTTATCAGGCCGCTGTTGATGTGGAAAGTGCCCTTGATCCCGTTTTTGTTGAAGATCTCTATAAGCCGCCTGTCCTGAGTGCGGCCGTCGTCATAGCTCAGCGTGAGCGCCTTGTGCTTCCCGCCCGGAAAGCAGCAGTATACTCTGTTCATAAGGTACCTCTTGGGTTTGAAGCGGACGGACTAAAGCGTTTCCCGCAGAAAATCGCAATGTACCGTACTGTCAGTCAGTTGGTCCGTCTCAATGCTCCCTGTTCATAGGAAGGGCTGCCGTTTGCACGGCAGCCCCAATTGCTGGCTTGAAAATTATTCGTGGTCGGCGTGATACAGTTCGTTGAGCTCGCTGGTAACGGCGGTGCCGCCCTGCTCAGCCCATTTATCCCACTGCTGACGGAGCTGATCTTCGTCGATGATGCAGGCGATATACTGCGCAGCCGCGTTGCCGATGATGTCGTCCAGTTCCTTGCCGTGAGCTACGTAGGTCTCGCTGGTGTAGGGCAGGCAGGGATTGGCAACGGCGTACTTGGCGTACTCGATGTTGAGGGCATCGTAACGCTGACGGGCAAATACCCAAGCTTCAGAGCCAACATACTTGGCGGGCGGATCCTGCAGGTCGCCGGCAACGCCCATGCTCAGCTGGTTCAGGTTGTTGTGATACTTGCCTTCGTTGGTGGTGTAGTCACCGTCTTCGGGAGTGTAGCGATAGCCTTCCTCGTCCACTTCGTAGGTCAGACCTTTGATACCCGCGTTGATAACGGTGTTGCCTTCGGGGCTGTTGCACCAGTCGAGGAACTTGAGCACCTTAGGCAGGTCTTCTTCCTTAACGGACTTGGTCACCAGCACGGCGCCGGCGTAGCCGGGGTTCTGGGGCCATACGGAGATGGAACCGTCTTCCTTCTCAAGGCCGCAGACGCTCATCCAGATCAGTTCGGTGGCGCCGGCGTTGTCGTCGAACCACTTCTGCTGACGATGGGCGTTGTCCATGCAGTCAAAGCGCATGTAGGCTTTGCCCTGACGCTCGGCGGGATCCCAGTCGGCAGTGGAGATCTGCGCAAAGTTGGGGTCGATGCCGCCGATCTCGTAGAGATGGCGCAGCCAGTTCAGGCCTTCCAGATAAGCGGGATCCTGGTGGGCGGGATATACGTTGCCGTCCTCATCGATGCCCCAGGTGTTGGGAGCGCCCATGGCCACGGTGATCACGCTGATGGTGCCCGCGGTGTAGGAGCACATGTTCAGAGCGTAGGTGTCTTCCTTGTAGGTGGCCAGCGCCTCAGCCAGCTCGGTCAGCTCGTCGATAGTCTCGGGAACCTTGTCGAAGCCCAGCTCATTGGCGATGTCCCAGCGATAGTAGATACCGCCGCGGGGGAAGGCACGTCCGCGCGGAATGCCGAACAGTCTGCCGTCGATGGACATGTTCTGGTATACGGCAGCGGAACCGGCGGCCAGGTAAGGATACTCTTCAGCGTCCTTCACGTAGTCGGTGAGGTCCCAGAAGCCACCCGCCCTGGCGGTGTCGACGACCACGGGGGCCTTCGCATCGGTGGCGGAGATGAGCATGGCCTTGTTGTCGTCGGTCAGCTCGGTGTTGAAGATGGTGGCGTACTGATCGTTGGCGCCCCACTTGATCTGCAGTCTCACGCCGGTCTGCGCTTCGATGTAGTCAAATACGGGGTTGTTCTCCTGCTGGAAGTCGATCTCAGAGGGGAACTGGGGCAGCAGCACGGTGACTACGAAGGGCTCTTCCTCAGCCATGGCAATGCTCATGGCGGTCAGGGCCATCACCAGCGCCAGCATAAGGGCAACCAGTTTCTTCATTAGGATTTCCTCCTTTTTGATTTGTTATCTTTTACAGCGGTTCACACCGCGGATAACCTTGTTTGGCTGTAGACCGTAAAACCGCAATCCGGTGCGGGGATCAGCCTTTCAGCGCGCCGACCATAACGCCCTTCACGAAGTACTTCTGAAGGAACGGGTACACGCACATGATGGGTACCGTGGACACCACGATAACGGCCATCTTGACCGACTGCTCCGGGGGTTTCACGAATTCCGGGTCCATGTTGGACATATCGCCCGCAGAGCCGGTAGCCAGGATTATGATCTCGCGCAGCAGTACCTGCAGAGGCCACTTTTCGGGAGTGCCGGTCATGTAGATCATGGCGGAGAAGTAGCTGTTCCAGTGACCCACCGCGTAGAACAGGCCGAAGGTGGCAAGCACGGGCAGCGACAGCGGCAGCACGATCTTTATCAGCACGCCCACGTCGTTGCAGCCGTCTATGGATGCGGATTCCTCCAGTTCCTGAGGTATGCCCTGGAAGAAGTTTTTGACTATCATCATGTTGTACGCGCTGATGGCGCCGGGCAGGAGCACCGACCAGTAGGTGTTCTTAAGCTTCAGCACATTGGCCACTATGATGTAACCGGGGATCATGCCGCCGGAGAAGAACATGGAGATAATGACCAGGTTCAGGAAGAAATTCCTGCCCCTCAAGCGCTGCTTGGATATGGCGTATGCCATGGTCACGGTGAAGAACAGGTTTATAGCCGTGCCCGCAGCCGTGATGAACACGGAGTTGCCAAAACCCCTCAGTATCTTGTTGGAAGAGAATATATACTCGTAAGCGCCGAAAGACACATCATGAGGGAAGAAGAACAGCGGGCGGGTGTTGATCTCGTACTCTGTCGCGAAGGAAGCGGCGATGATGTATATGAACGGGAGAATTGTGGTTATCGCCACCAGGGAAACTATCAGGTAGTTGAGACCGTCGAACATCCTGCTGCCAAAGGTGGAGTGCTGGCCTACCGGGCCCGAGCTTTCCAGCCTTTTCCTGGTTTTCTTGTCCAATACTGCTGTCTGCTGTGCCATAACAGAGTCCTCCTTTCTAATACAGACCCTGCTCGCCTAGCAGGTGCGCCAGCTTGTTGGAGGTCAGCACCATGCTCACGCTTACCACAGCCTTCATAAGACCGATGGCGGAAGCGTAAGAGAACTGGCCCGCCTGGATACCTTGCTGATATACGAACACGTCCAAGGTTTGGGAGACTTGGTAGTTTAACGGGTTGGTCATAAGGATCAGGTGGTCATAGCCCGTATCCAGCACGCTGCCCATGCGCAGTATGAGCATAAGCACGATAGTGGAGCGGATGGAAGGCAGGGTGATATGCCACAGTCTCTTTAAACGACCGGCGCCGTCCACCATGGCGGCTTCGTACAGCTGGGTATCCACGTTGGTGAGCGCGGCAAGGAAGATTATGGTACCCCAGCCGGTCTCCTTCCAGATGGTCTGTCCGATGATCATCCAGCGGAAGGTTTTGGGAGAACCCATGTAGTTTATGGTGGTCCCAAGCAGCTGCTGAGTGAGCTTGTACACTATGCCGCTGGGCCCGAACATGACGAAGGTTATGGAGACCACGATAACTATGGAAATGAAGTGCGGCACGTACAAAAGCGTCTGCAGCAGCTTTTTATACTGCAGCGAGCGCATTTCGTTGAGCAAAAGCGCAAGGATGATCGGCGCCGGGAAATACAGCACCAGATTCATGAAACTCAGGATCAGCGTATTGACAAGGTAATCCACCCACGTCTTGAATGAGAAGAAGTAGCTGAACCACTTGACGCCTACCCAGGCGCTGCCCAGCACGCCCGTGTACGGGTTGTAGTTCTCAAACGAGATGAGGATCCCGAACATGGGCAGGTACTTGAATATTACGAAGTAGACCAGGCCGGGCAGCAGCAGCAGATACAGCCACTTGTCCCTTTTGACCTCGGAAAACAGGGTCCGCCAGTACTTCGCGCCGCTGCCGTACACGGCTTTTCGCTCCATCGCTTTGGTGCTCATGCGCATCCAACCTTTCTGATAACTCTTTTCGGATAACGATGCCTTGTTAATATATGCCAGGCCCGGCCGGCAAAGCCGGCAAGCCCTGTAGTCCGGTTTCTATTCCCTTTGCATTAATTCTGTAAGCATCAGGAACGTGAGGCCCTGGCCGTAGGCGGTGGGCGTTACGATTATATCCTTGTAATGCTGGAGGTTGTGCCCCATACCGGTGCCCCCGCTCACGCCCTGCACCGCGCCGGTCTCGTCTATCTGACCGAGCACAGCCTGCGCGGAGAGCATGCCCATGGGGCCGTATACTTCCTGACCCAGCCAGCCCAGCCTCACGCCCTTTAATATGCCGTAGGCGATGGCGGCGGTGGCGCTGGTCTCGCAGTAGGTCTCCTCCACGTCAATAAGCGTGGTGTACAGCCCGTTTACACGCTGGTATTTCCACAGCGCAAGCGCCTGATCCTGCCACGCGCCCTTTATCATGCGCATCGCGGCGCTGTTGCTTTTGGTGATGTCGTAAAGCTCGATGGCGGACACGGTGAACCACGCGTTGCCCCGCGCCCAGAACGCTTCGGCGAAATTGTGACGCCTGTCGAAGGTCCAGCCGTGGTAGAACAGCCCGTTCACCTTGTTCTGCAGATAGCGGATGTGGATGAGGAACTGGTATTCCGCTTCCTCGACAAGCTCCTGCCTGCCCAGCACCACGCCCGCCTTGGCGAGGAACAGCCCCACCATGAACAGGGTATCGCACCAAAGCTGCTGGTAGTGCTTGTTCCATACGGTGCAGTGCTGCAGCCCGCCGTACTCCGTGCGCGGCATCTCGTCAAGTACCCAGCTCAGCCACTCCTCTATCACGGGCAGGTATTTTTCGTTTTTAGTCTCCTGATACAGGCAGGTCAGCGCCAGCACGGGAGCCACGGTATTTACGTTCTTGTGGGGCTTTTCCGGACGGGAAAGCATGTCGTCGTACCAGGACGTAAGATAATCGAGTATCTTGGTGTCGCCGCTTAGCTGATAAGTCTTGTATATGCCGTAAAGCGCGACGCCGGTGGGCCATTCCCAGTTGTTCATGGTGAGGTGTCCGCGGGAAGGGTCGTTGCCGTCCGCCCGCTTAAGCATTCCCAGCACCTTGTCGGCAGTCTCTTTGTAGCCCACTTATACGTCCTCCCAATAGCACAGAATATCAAATTGATTATAAAAGAAACGGTTAACGTTTGTCAAGGGGCAGGGATGATTTCGCTTCTTTTTTGTGCATTTTTCACTCATTTTGTGCGCAGCGCAAACAAAATACGAATCGCGCCGCTTTGACTTGTTATATTTTCTGCCGTGTTGTATAATAGCGTCACACTTATTGATTCGGGAGCGATTATGGGTATTACACACAAAGATATGTGGCTCAAAGGCGTGCAGGACGGCGCCGAAGACGCCTTAAGGCGGCAGTGCACCGATCCGTCCGATCGGTTTTACGGCACCATAGTCGGCGTGGCAGGCGGCTATACAAACCCCCATTACGCGCTGTATACCGCCCGGACGTTCCTTTTGGCGTATTACTGCGAGGGGCAGAAGTATTTTGGCGACCCTCTCATGCTGGAAAGGAGCGTTCCCGCCCTGGAATACGCTCTTAGACTCCAGCACGAGGACGGCACAATGGACCTGTTGGAGACCAACTTCCACGACGGCGCCGAAACGTCGTTTACCGCGGGCACCATCGCCCCCATCGCGCTGCTGATGCGCGCACGGACCCGGAACACACCCGCAGAAGAGCGCGTCTGGACGCTCATGTACAGATACCTGGAGAACTGTGCCCGGGGAGTCGTCGACGGCGGCTTTCACACTCCCAATCACCGCTGGGTGATGAGCGCCGCGCTGGCGTTTCTGTACAACATCACGGGATATGCGCCTTGCCTCGGCAAACTCCGAAAGCTGCTTGACGAAGGGATCGACTGCGACGAGGAAGGCGAGTTTACCGAGCGTTCCAGCGGCACGTACAATATCGTCTGCGACCGGGCGCTCATATTCTTGGCCGAAGCCGGGAATATGCCCGAAATGCTGGAGCACGTATCACGCAATCTCAAAATGATGCCCAGTTATTTTGAGCCCGACCTCACCATAAACACCATGAACTCCACCCGCCAGGACGCGGGCACCGCTCCCGACTGGCGCATATACTACGGGCTGTACCTGTATATGGCGCTAAAAACCAAGGATCCGGAGTTCATCTGGATCGCCAACAAAATGCTGGAGCAAAGCCTGAGCGCCATGAGCTGGGCCGCCGCAAAAGCGCCGAAGGAAATGATGCCCGGTTTTGAGTACCTTCCCTTCGTGCTCATGGATCCTTCCCTTGACCCCTCCTGCATGGACGCAACCGGCACTCCCCCATGCTTCGATTTTGTCAGGCATTTTGAAAAAAGCGGAGTGGTGCGCATGCGCCGGGGCGACACGGCGCTTACGCTGATCCAGAACGATCCCATGTTCGCAAAGCTCAAGCTGCTGAACCACTGGGTCGGGATGCGATTCTGCGGAACGTTTTACGCCAAAGGCCAGTTCGAAGCACAGGAGATAACCCGCGACGGCGAGTATTTCACATTGACCTACCGCTGCCGCTGGGGCTACAAAGGGCCGATGCCCGAAAAGCCCGCCACGTCCGTCTGGCGGGAAATGGATCACTCATTAAGGCCGAACGTGTTCATGCAGGACTATATGATCCGTGTGCGCGTCCGTTTTACCGGCAGCGGACTGGAAGCGCACATCTCCACCGAAGGGATCGAACACGTACTGTGCAAGCTGGAGATGCTTCTTGAACCCGGCGGACACTACATCACTTCCGACAGCGAGTTCCGCGCCCGCCCGGGAGACTACATTTATCAGAAGTGCCGTACCGCAAAGTATCTCTACGACGACTGCAGGGAACTGGTGATCGAAGGCGGCGCGTTCAACGAACCCTACGGCGCGCAGATGCGCGGCAGCGTTCCCGTGCCGGACGGATCGTTCACCGTGTGCTGCACGTTTGAGACCCCCGTTGACCACACCATAAGGCTGAGTTTCGTTTAGGAGGCGCGACAATGGACAGGACTGTTTTGGATGCCGCCGTCGGCAGGATAATCTCCGGCATTACCGATAAAAGAAATCCCCTCGCCTTCACTTCCCGGGACGGTTCCCATTTCATGGACGCCTGGGACTGGTTCCAAGGCGTTGCCCTGTTCGGGCTGTATGAGTACTATCGGGACAGCGGTGACGGCAAAGTGCTCAAATACCTGACCGGCTGGTTCGACGAGCGCATAGACCGCCAGCCAGTCAAGAACATAAACAGCATGTGTCCGCTTTTGACGCTGAGCTACCTGTACGAACTGACCGGAAGGGAAGACTATCTGGACATCTGCACGGAGTGGGCCGAATATGCCATGACTTCCCTGCCCCGCACGGAAGAGGACGGTTTTCAGCACATCACCATAGATTCGGACAATTACATGCAGCTGTGGGACGACACCCTGTATATGACCGTGCTGTTCGTCGCCCGCATGGGGCAGCTGCTCGGGCGCAGGGACATGACCGAAGAAAGCGTGCGCCAGTTTCTGGTACACATCAAATACCTGAGCGATACGGCAACGGGGCTGCTGTTCCACGGTTTCAATTTCGAAGGCCGCCACCATTACGCGGGCGCGCTGTGGGGCCGGGGCAACGCCTGGTTCACCGCCGGGCTGGTGGATTATCTGGACATGGCACAGGTCTCCGACGGGGTCAGGCTGTTTTTGCTGTCGACCCTGGAGACCCAGGCAAAGGCGCTTAGGAAATATCAGGACACTGACGGCATGTGGCACACGCTCATAAACGAGCCCGAAAGCTACAAGGAAGCCTCCGCCACGGCAGGCTTCTCCTACGGGTTACTCAAGGCTGTACGCTGCGGCTATCTGGATGAAAGCTACCGTGAGACCGCGCTTAAGGGGCTTGACGCCATACTCTCCCGCATAGACGAAAACGGTCTGCTGAAGGACGTTTCCGCAGGCACCTGCCTGAGCGACAGCCTGGATTATTACCGCAATATCCGCGTTAACGCCCAGCCTTACGGCCAGTCCATGGCGCTGCTTTTGCTCACCGAAGCGAAAAAGCTGTAAAATCTATATAATGCAATAAAGCCTTTGGGCAAAAAAACCGCCCCGGAGATGCCTCCGGGGCGGATCTTCGTCACCTGACTTCTATCATCCATATCCCGTGAGCGCGCAGCGGTATCGTCACGCGTCCGTCTTTGAGCGGAAGATACTCTTCCCGCTCGTTTTCTTTAAGCGTCCGCCTGTACGCCCCGCTTATCAGGACGCCGAAAGCGATCTCCGCCTCTCCGTCTTTGCCATCCGTCTCGTACCCTCTGATGAGAAGACCGCCGTCTTTCTCTTCCACGCTCGTCACGGCGATGCTGCCGCTTATGTGCTTTATCAGTCCCGCCTCCTGGGGCAGCGCGCCCGCGTGCGCGTTGACAGACTGGTAAAGTATCGGGTGGTTGTTCAGGTTCGCGGTCATCTCGGGCTGCATCTCTGCTCCCGCCCGCAGGTACAGGTTGATCTCGTGTATGCCCCTCTCCGGGTACGGATCGGGGTTCGTGGCGGAGTTGATAAGCGTGACTGACAGCCCGTCTTTGCCAAGGCGGTATCCGTACTTGCAGTCGCTGGTCAGGGTGAGCGCGGTGTCAAGTTCGCTCCTGGCAGTAACCGCGAAAGCGGGAACGTCGTTGTTCAAGACCCTGCGGGTGATCCTGCCCTGGGGTATCAGGCACTCAAACGCGCCCGTGAGCCCTTTAAGCGGGCAGTAGTAGCTCAGCACCGGTATGATCTCGTGACCCTGTTCCTGCCAGTCCACCTTGAGTTCCAGCCTCAGAGTGTCGCTGCCGGCGTCCAGATGATACGTCACTTCCGCTTTGGAAGGAATGCGACAGATGCCGTCCATCAGGTACGTAGCTTTCACGCTCTGCCTAAGCTTGCCTTCATTCAGTGTTTTGAGCTCCGTGCAGCGGTCGACCTTAGTTTGCTTAAGCGTCCTTCCTATGTTCCATGCGTTGGACGTGGCGCACTCCGTTTCAAGCACGCACAGTCCCGCGCTTTCGCCCTCCTTAAGCAGGTTCACGCCCCTGTTAAGGTCTATAAGTTCCGCAACGCGGCCGGTCCTGCTGTCTATCCTCGCCCTGATGACGCCGTTGTCCAGCACCTTGTCGTCATAGAATCCGGTGGTGCGCTCCGGTTCCAGCAGGAAGGAGGGATAACTTTCCGCCTGCGCCTGATACAGCGCCACGGTGGTATACCCCAGGGCGGGAACTTCGGCTTCCACCAGCACGCGGAAGTACATATGGTCCCAGTACTTCTGCACCTGCCTGTCCAGCAGCTGCATCCTCAGCGCTTTGCCGTCCTTGTCGCAGGCCGTCAGGCGTTTCAGATCTCCCGTCCAGTCCCATACGGTGAGCTCGCACACCGCCTTGCGCGCATACGGCAGAGTGTTGAACAGCGTGAACGCCCGGTTGAGTCCCTTTCCCCGTTCGGGCGAGGGCGCGCCCTTGAAGTTCTCTATTCCCCAGCCGGCGCCCGCACCTTCGCTTTGGGTATAGCTTACGTCTTCCGGATCGGAAAACACCTTGAGGCTCGCGGTGTCTATGTTCCGGCACACGGCACTCATCGCCTTTTGGGAAAGCGTATTTGTGACCGACGCGGATTTTTGGAACAGTCCCATCGCCCACTCGCGGGAATCCTGCACGCAGGAGCCGGTGAGTATATCGTGGAAATGGGTGAACAGCACGTCCCTCTGGGCTTCTTCCAGGCGCGCTTTGTCGTAAGCGAAACCAGTTTTGGCTGCCGCCAGCGCTGTCAAAGCCCTCGCATCGATAAGTGCGTTCTCCATACGCCGGTTGCCGCGCTTGATGCGGCTCTGTGTGGTGTAGCAGCCCGGAGCGAAATAGTTCATTTCCTCCGTCACCACGGGGGTCTTGTCCCTTACCTGCTCCGCGTCCCTGAAGTAATCCCTGAGACCACCGAAGCGAATGGTGGGGAAAACCGGCCACTTCTGCATCCGCAGCGCGGCTTCCACGTCCCTGCGGGTGGGTCCGCCGCCGTGGTCTCCAACGCCGTAAACGACCATGCCCGTCTTAAGCCCGCTCTGGCGCTTCACTATGTCGAACAGACCCAGCGCGGTATGCGGCTTGATGCTTCCGTTGTACCAGTTGGCCTCCTTGAGCACCAGTATCTCGGCGCCCGACGCCGCCCTGTAGCGATACAGATACTCGTCCAGGTCGTTGCCCCGGCAGTGGTACATGTATTTGACGCCGCCGAAAGCATCTATCTCCGGTATGGTCAGCGCGTGGCCGAATGTGTCGGGCACGAAGTCCAGGTCAAACTGTTTTACGCCCCAGACATCCTTAAGGTACCTGCGCGTGAGCTCTATGTGCTTGAGCAGGCTTTCGCCGGAAGGCATGTTCTTGTCGGTCTCGACCCAGCTTGTGGCGGCAACTTCCCACCTGCCCTCGTTTATGCGCTGTTTTATGCGGCGCATAAGCTCCGGGTCGTACTCCTCCACTATCTTATAAACGGAACCCTGGGACTGGGTGAACGTGAAATCCGGATACTCGTCCATTATGTCGCACATGGTGGTGAAAGTGGCAAGCGTGACTGCGACGGTCTCCTGCCAGCTCCACATCCAGTTCATGTCTATGTGCGCATGCCCCGTGAGTATGAGTTTGTAGCTTTTTGCGGCATCTGCCAGAGGAAGAAGCAGTTTTTCAGCCTCCTCGCACGCCCGGTCGGTTAGCACTCCGTCCCTGTCAAGTGCGGATTCAAGGCATTCAAAGCAGCTTACGACCTCTTTTTCGAAAGCGCCGCCGTTTTCCTCGCTCAGTTTAAGAGCGAATTCAGCCTCGCTCAGGATCCGCTCGTTCCAGCGGGTCATGGGCGTTATGCCGTCTCTTTCATGTACCGTCACACCAAAGGAATACTCGAACCCTTTCTGTTCCCTGTTGCCCGCCACCCGCGTCTTCAGGCGGACGAATCTTTCAAACAGTTCTTTCATAATTGTCCCCCACCGGTGTTATTTTAAGGCGTAACGCCTGAATCGCTCTATCTTTCCGAACACGGAATAGTTAGCGTCGTGGAACGAATGCGCATTGTTGTCCGCCGCGCGGGTCAGGTAAAGTATGTCGTCCCCGTCGAATATAAAATCGGTGTACTGGAAACCCGTAAACTTCGGGTCCTTGTCCGTGGCGTCGATCACGTCGGCCGCGAGGCTCCAGTTTACGCAGTCCCGGCTCACCATAAGCGCAAGCAGGTTCCTGTCCAGACGGTGCTCATACGAACGCAGGCGGTCGATCAGGCTGTAATAGCAGCGGCTCTGTTCGTCATATTTCACCACGAACTTGGAGTGATTGCCGGGAAAGTCGATGGTGCCCAGGTACGCCAGCGGTCTATCCGGCGCGGTCACCTCAAAGTACATTATCTTGCCGAAACCGGGCTCGCAGGAAGCGATCTCGTACCTCATCAGGTTGACCAGCCTGCCGTCCGGCAGCACCGTGAGGCTGCCCTCCAGAAGTCCCCCGCTTTTGCCTTTCGCCGCGCCCGGCCAATTAGGATCGTACGGCACGGGCGGAGTGAATTCCCAGCTGGCGGGATCGAGCAGGTCGCTGTCCTCCGGCGCCGAAAATACCATTATGTCGTGGCCGCCCTTTGCCCAGCTGCCCCATTCGCAGCTGTTCCAGATCCTGCCGCCATGACAGACCACGGGCTGCGGGTTTTTGTGCACGCCCTTTTCAGCCCAGTGGCACGCTCCGCGCCACAATACGCTGGGAGGAGAGAACGTACTGCCCCCGTCTTCAGACTTGCCTATCAGCAGATCGCCGTACTCCGTCGAACACGCCAGCATATAGATGTCGCCCCTGTGCACGAACAGCCTGCCCCAGAAGCAGGGAAACAGGTCGCACACCCAGTGCCACGTCCTCCCGTCGTCGTCGCTTCTGAAAATCAGGCTCAGGTTCTGGGGCGCCTTGGGCGCGAACAGGTCCATGGAGCACAAAAGATGCCCCTGGGGCGCGCGAATAAGGCTGGGAGAACACAGGTAATGCCCGGAAAAGGCATAATAGTCATCGTCAGGGTGAAGGTAATTGACCGTCACTCCCCCTCCGGCCCTCTCTCCGGTCCTGAACAGGCGCGGTCGGCTGGACTTTCCCGCGCATTCCAGCCTGAGTTCATAGTCGGTATCCGGCTCAAGCCCGTTTATCTCGCAGAAATCCTCCCGCGTTTCGCCCGCGCTAAGCGGTTCCCCGCCAAGGGCACGCAGAATGATCTTTACTCCGCTTTTGTGTTCCGGACACAAAAACTCCGCCCTGACCCGGTCTTTTTCGGGCGCAAGGCGAGAAATATATATGTCTTCATTTTCGGTTCCCGGCGGAACGTAAGGTCTCCAGCTCCACAGGCTGTGCAGTTTCATATGATCACCCCGCGTATACTATTCCACAGAGCGCCCGGAATTCCTGCCTGTCAGATACGGCTGATCGTGTGATCGCCCAGGCGCTGGCCCTGCAGTATGTCGTTTACCCTTTTCGCCAGCTTTTCGCTGCTGTCCAGACAGTCACGGTTGAGCCATGCCTTCACAAGTCCCGTGCAGCCGAACACGGCAAAATAGTAGTCGTAGTCGAACTCGCCTTCCATGTCGCTGGAGATGCCCCATATCTTTATGAGCTTCTCCCTGATCAGGCGGTTCAGCCTGTAAAGGAAGCATATATCTCCCCTGAAAGACATGAGGACACTCATTATCTCCCGGTTCTCGCGGATAAAATCGAACAGGTCCACCAGCAGCTGTTCGTTAGGCGGAGTCTCGCCGAGCTTTTCGTCAAGTATCAGATCCAGAGCCGAGATCAGTTCATCCTCTATGCTTTCGAGCATCTGAAAGACGTCTTTATAATAAAGATAAAAGGTGCCGCGGTTCATGTCCGCCTTTTCGGCAAGCTCCTTGACCGTAATATCCTTCAGCTGCTTTTCCTTCATAAGCGATGTCAGCGCCTGGGTCAGCAGTTTCTTAGTGCGCCTGACGCGCCTGTCCTCACTGCGGGGTTTGTTTTCCAAAACTTAACTCCTCCTTTCCGAACATCTTACGCTAAATTGGTTCATTATCTCATAAATATTGACATATTTGGTTATTATCGAACATTATCCGATTAATCTGTTTATTGAATTTCTGCACAAGCGTTATTATAATTCATAACGTCTTGATAGTCAACACCATGTTCAACAATTCGGCTGCAAAGTCCGGATGCGCACCATAAAAAACCGATCGACAAAGCTTTTTGAACGACCCCGCGCAATCTTTTATACATACTCTGCACCAGGAGGCTATATGAAATCCGACGACACCAAGCGGCACCTTTCCCGGGCGTTTTTGGAGCTGCTGGACAAGCGCCCCATTGCAAGGATAAGCATTTCCGACATTACTGCCCAGTGCAGCGTCAGCCGCATGACTTTCTATTATCATTTTCGCGACATTTACGACCTGGCGGGCTGGACGCTGGAAAACGAGCTGAGCCATGCGATGGGTCAGTGCCGCGATATCACCGGCTGGCAGCAGCGGTTTATAGATATGCTCAACGCTCTCAAACCGCGCAAACGCCTGCTGCTCAACCTGAAATCCTCCTTCAACAGGGAATTCCTCGAGCGTTTCATACTTGCTGAGTTCCAGAAACTGCTCATGCCGGCGCTGGAAGCTTGTCCCTCCTGTGCCATTGTGGACAATGACGACAGAGAATGCGTGTGCGCCTTCTACTCCTACGCGCTTATGGGCATAGTGGTCAGATGGATCTCGGAGGGCATGGCACAGCGGCCCGAATCGCTGGCGCGGCAGGTGTCCGCGATCATGGACGGCTGCTTCGAAAACAGTTTGAGCAAGCTGTCAAAACGGTAAAAACCCGGCGGGAGAGCGTTTCTCCCGCTTTTTTTATGCTATTTTTTTGTAAAACTGCTTCTTTTTCCCCATTCCGCCGCCTCTATGTGGTATAATTATGCTGTGTATGAATACTCACATGCATATGGAGGAAGTTATGAAAAGGGTGTCGAGCGTCCTGACAGCGCTGTTTATGCTGTGCGCCATGATGTTCAGCGGCGCTCCGGCTGAGGAAACGGTCCTGGCTTTCCGCATGGAGGGCGCGTTTTTCTCTTCTCTTTGGGAAGGGACGCCTTACGACGCGTTGGCGCGCCGTCTGCTTAACGGCTTGAGCCCCGTATACTGGGATGAGGAACACTTAAGGTACCGTCAGGACGATTCCGTGGCAGAGGAGATACTCGTCGCCGATACGCAAGACGGCGGAAGGGAATACCTGATCTCCTTCAGACATGATATGTGTTTTTCCGACGGAAGCCCCGTCACAGCCGGCGACTACGCCTTCACCATACTGATGCTGGCCTCGCCCTGCATCGTGGATCTGGGCGCCGATGAAGATGCGTTTGATTACCTGTCAGGCTGGGACAGGTATCATTCCGGCAGAAGCAGAGAGTTTGGCGGCGTCAGGGTGCTTGGCGATCATCAGCTTGCGCTCACCGTATCCCCCGCAAGCCTGCCCTGCTTTTTCGAAAGCGGCCTAATCAGCTTAACTCCCTTCCCCGCGTCCCGGCTGTTCCCGGGTCTTGCCGTGTATGACGAAGGCGACGGCGCGTTTATCGCTTCGGCCGAAAACCCGCTTGAAGGCGGACCTGACGGGGATCTCCTGCGCGCGGCGCTGCTCGACCCCGTAACGGGATATTTGGGAAACCCTGCCGTCACCTCGGGCAGGTACCGTTTCGTGAGCTTCGACGGCGCAAAGCTGGTCCTGGAGGAGAATCCATTTTACAAGGGTGAATGGCACGCCTCCTCTCCCCTTCCCACCGCCTATACCTGTCTGGCGTTTGCCTGTGAAAGAAACTCGGTGTACAGCGCTTATCTGCGCAAAGCCGTCGCCCTGTGCCTTGACAGAGACGAACTGCTTGCTGCCGCCGGCATCCCGGCAAGTGCGGGCATAAACGGCTTCTGCTCCGTAAACGATCCCGCCTTCGCGCACCCGGCGAACGCGCTTCCCGAGCCTTATGAAACCGATCCCGATATGGCGGCCCTGCTGCTGGAAGAGGACGGCTGGACGCTCAACGAAGCCGGCGAACCTTACGACGCCACTTCCGACGGCGTCCGCTGCCGGCTTGAAGGCGGCGAGATCGTGCGCCTGAGCCTCAGCCTCTCTTATGCCGAGGACGGGGAGATCGGTGAAGAACTGCTTGACGCATATCTTGTGCAGCCCCTTGCCCGGGTAGGCATCGAACTAATCTGCGAGCCGCTCGCTTCCTCCGAGCTTGAGCGGATCGCCCGCTCGCCGCGAAAGCGCTTAAGCGACCTTATGCTCATCACTTTGGACATATGTCCGGACAAAGACCTGTCCCTTTTCTTTAAGCCGAACGGCGCGGACAACCTTTTCGGCATAGACGACCCGGAGCTTTATCAGGCGGCGCGGGACACTTACAGGACCGATGAGGGCGACTACGCCGCGTATTTTGCCCGCTGGCTGGACTTTCAGGCCGGGTTTATCGACGCGCTGCCCGCCATCCCTCTGTACTGCCGGGAGTATTCATACTGACACACGAAACGAAAGGAACCGTATTATTTGTGAAAATCGCCATTCTTATAGACGCTGAAAACGTGCAGCCCGTGTTCGCGGAGCAGATCTTTACCCACGCCGCGAAACTGGGCGACATAGTGTTCAAAGAGCTTTACGGCGCTGCCCAGGCGCTCAACAGCTGGGTCGAGCCCGCGCTCAGATACGCCATACATCCCAATCTCACCATCCGTCCTTCCAAGTACAAGAACTCTTCCGATATCGCGCTCGTGATCGGAGCGATGGACATTATCGGCAAGTGCGACACCGTGATAATCGCTTCTTCCGATTCGGACTTTTCTTCTCTCTCCGTGCGCCTCAGGAGCGGCGGCATGGAAGTCATAGGCATGGGCACCGAAAAGGCGAATCCCCTGTGGAAGACCGCGTGCACATCCTTTGTGACTCTGGCAGTAAGCAAACCCCAGCCCAAGCCCCAGCCCCAGCAGGCGGCCAAACCCGTTCAGCCCAAACCTCAGCAGCCTGCTCCCGCGCCCGCACCCAAGCCGCAGCAGCCCGCTCCCGCACCCAAGCCGCAGGAACCCGCCGAAAAGCCCGCCGAAGCGCCCAAGCCTCAGCCCAAGGCCGAAGCGACTCACGCCGGCCGCGCCCAGGTCATCCGCGCTTTCATAAAGGAACAGCTGGCAGCTGCCAACGGGAAGATAGCTTCCTCCCAGCTGTTCACTGCGCTGAATACTCTCACCGATTACAGGGTGGACCAGCAGCGCTCCCACAGAAAGCCTATAGATTACATCCGCAGGCAGTACGGTGACTCCTTTAAGTTCGAGGAGTCCGATGAAGGCACATTCCTGGTTGAGGCCGCCCAGGCTGCCGAGGCGCCCGCAAAAGCGGAACCTGCCCGGTCCCCCGAGGCCGCTCCTGCTGAAGAACCCGTTTCCGACGAGGTCGCCCTGCTCGTTCAGGCAGGCATAGAAGCCGAGCACGCCGTGCAGATCGCCGAGATATTCTCCACCAGCAAGGGCATGCGCGCCGCGTACAACCGGCTGCGCGCCACTTTCGGCCAGAAGGACGGCAGCAGATACTACCAGATAGTAAAAGACCTGGCTGACAAAATGCAGCAGTAGCCGCCCGTGCAAATCAAACGTTAGTTTTAATATCATTTGGAGGCATATCCTATGAGCCGCATGGGCGACACCATACGCGCAAACCGTCTGAAATACAAGCTTACGGAAAAACAGCTGGCAAAGAAGACCGGACTGGCAGAAAGCTTCATAAAAGAAGTCGAGTCCGGCCGGCGCATCCCCTCCGACGACCAGGTGAAGCGGCTGCTCAAGGCATGCGGGATAACCGAGAGCATGTCCACGGAGATCGATACCTTTAACGCCGTGGAAGAAAAGCCCCGTCCCCGCCCCAGGCCGTATATCATACCTGTCGAAAAGCCCGCCGAGACATCGTCCAAAACCGAAAAGCAGGCCGAGCAGGACGCGGAAAGCTCCGCCGCCTGGCTTGACGCGCTGGGCGGGGTCGTAAAGCGCGTGCCCATTCTGGACGAAAAAGGACTTGTGATAGACCATATGCTTTTCCCCGTGGTGGGCGGCAAGATCGAAGGCGGCACCCCCGACAAAGTCACCTTGTTCCGCGTTCCGGACGATTCGTTAAGCGGTTTTAGGGTCCACGCCGGCGACCTGCTTTTGTGCGTGCCCGAAAAAACGCCCGTTGACGACGCATTCATGCTGGTGCATTACGGCGGAAAGCGAGTGGTGAGGCGCATCAAAAAGCTTGACGCTTCCCATCTTATGCTCCAGTCCTATGACCGGGAACTCAGGATAGACAGCCTGTTGTGGGGCGAGATAACGATCCTGGCGCGCTGCGTCAAACTAATCCGAACTCTGTAGGAGGATCAAATGGCAGGGATAAAAGAAAGCTTTACCGGAAAGATCAACCGCAAGCTGCAGAAGAAGCTGCGGGTGGTGGACGTAGCCGCCGGGCGCCAAAAGGCCGACCTGGTGTTCAAAAACGCCAAATACCTGAACGTGTTCTCAAAGGAGTTCTGCACCGGCGACATCGCCGTGGCGGAAGGTCTGGTCGTCGGCATGGGCGAGTATTCCGGCATCAACGAGGTGGACGTCAGCGGCAAGCTCGTTCTGCCGGGGCTCATAGACGCGCATATCCACCTGGAAAGCACGCTTCTCTCCCCCGCCGAATTCGCCCGTGCAGTACTGCCTCACGGCACCACCACCGTCATCTGCGATCCCCACGAGATCGCGAACGTAATGGGCGTGGACGGCATCGAGTACATGATCGAAGCCACCGAGGGGCTGCCCGTGGATGTACACTTCATGCTCCCCTCCTGCGTGCCCTCCACTCCTCTGGACGAAAGCGGCGCGCGCCTGGACTATCGCGCCATCGACTCTTTCTACGAGCACGGCAGGGTGCTTGGTCTCGCGGAAATGATGAATTTCGTCGGCGTGATCGGCAGCGACGTGGACTGCATCGAAAAGATCGTCGCCGCCCAAAGCCACCACAAAAAGATAGACGGCCACGCGCCGGGTCTGAGCGGAAACCCGCTCAACGCCTATATGGCCGCGGGCGTGTACTCCGACCACGAGTGCGCCACGATCGAAGAAGCGCTGGAAAAGCTGCGCAAAGGCCAGTTTATAATGATCAGGGAAGGCACCGCCGCCAAGAACCTGAACGCGCTGATGCCCCTGCTGAACGAAAAGTACTACTCCCGCTGCATGTTCGCGACCGACGACCGTCATCCCAACGACATCCTTTCCGAAGGTCACATCGACTGCATAGTCAGAAAGGCCATTGCCGCCGGCGCAGACCCGATCATCGCGCTCAAGGTCGCCAGCCACCACGCCGCCAGGTACTTCCTTATGAATAACAAGGGCGCGATCGCCCCCGGCTACCTGGCCGACCTGATCGTCGTGGATGACCTGGACAGGTTCAACGTTCTTGAAGTCTACAAAAAGGGCACCCTGCGTTATTCCAACGGCCAGGTGCTGGACTTTGAACGCCCGGAGATCGACGATAACCTGCGTCAGCAGGCGCTGGATACCTTCCGCGTGAACGAACTCACGCCTGCCAGTTTCTTCGATACGCGCCGCAAAGCCATCATCGGAATGGTGAAGGGCGAGATAATCACCACGGACGACGGCTACGCCGACGGCGTTGACACCGAGAAAGACGTGCTTAAGATAGCCGTTATCGAGCGCCACAGGGGCACCGGGCACATAGGTCTGGGCTACCTGAGGGGCTACGGAATGAAGAGAGGCGCGGTGGCGACCAGCGTGTCGCACGACAGCCACAACATAATCGTAGTCGGAGAAAACGACGCGGACATGGCGGCTGCCGCCAACCGCATCACCCATATGCACGGCGGCATCTGCGTCGTGGAGCGCGGCGAAGTGATCGCCGAACTGCCCCTTGAGATCGCAGGTCTGATGAGCGGCAGCTCGATACACGAC
Organism: Clostridiales bacterium; assembly: GCA_024683475.1. Taxonomy (GTDB): domain Bacteria; phylum Bacillota; class Clostridia; order Christensenellales; family Aristaeellaceae; genus RUG14130. The sequence continues at coordinate 26,060 of JAIKYG010000099.1, forward strand.
GTCAACCAGCGCCTGGAAAGCGCGAAGGCTGCGGCTCACCGGCTGGGCGTAAGCGACGGCATCGACCCGTTTATGACCCTTTCGTTCATGAGCCTTGCCGTTATCCCGACGCTCAGGCTCACTACCCGCGGCGTCATCGACGTGCTCACCCAGAGATACGTATAGTCCTATATATAAAACGGGCCGGCGGTCATTCCGCCGGCCCGTTTTCATGCAGGAATTCATACACGGCTTTCGCGAACGTTTCCCCCACCCCGTTTACCCGGGAGATCTCTTCCACGCTCGCTGCTTTAAGCGCCTCTACTGTCTTAAAGTGACCTAATATGGCCTTCCTTCGGGCCGGGCCTATTCCCGGCACCTTTTCCAGGCGGGAAGCTATGGAGTTTGACTGTCTGAGCTTCCTGTGGTGGGTTATGGCGAAACGGTGCGCCTCGTCCCTCAGTCTTTCGATCAGGTGCAGCGCGGGCGAATGCCTGTCCAGAAGTATCGTATCCTCCCTGTCCGGCAGCACGATCTCGTCCACACGCTCGGCCAGGCCGAAGGCGGGGATCGACAGATCGAGTTCCTTCAGGGCTTCCAGTGCCATATTGAGTTGCCCCCTGCCGCCGTCTATCAGCAGCAGATCCGGAAAATCGGAGAAACTGCCTTCTTCCAGCGGCAGGTCCTGTTCCCGGCGCTTTTGGATCTCCTCGAGCCCGCGGGTAAACCGGCGGGAAATGACTTCTTTCATGGAAGCGAAGTCGTTTGCTCCTTCCACGGTCTTGATCCTGTAATGCCTGTACTGGTCGTGGCGGCATTCCCCGTCTATCATCACCACTTCGCTGGCGACGCTCTGCTGCCCCAGCGTGTTGGAGATATCGTAGCCTTCGATCCTGCGCGGCGCTTCGGCCAGATCCAGTTCCCACGCCAGTTCATTAAGCGCGCCCAGCGTTCTCTCAAGCTGTTTTTCGCGCCTGGTCTCTATCTTTATCCGGGCGTCCTCTATATTCTTTTCCGCCATGCGGATGAGCGCGGCCTTGTCTCCCCTTTCGGGCCTGTGAAGCTTGACTTTCCTGCCCGCCGTCTCGCTTAAAAGCTGCTCCAGCGTGTCCCGTTCCGCCAGGTCCATGCCGATAAGCACTTCCCTTGCGGGCGGATTCGACAGGGAATAATACTGAGTCACGAATCGTATCAGCGCTTCCTGCTCGTCCTCCCGTGCCGCGCCTTCAAGGGTGTGTATGGTCGATGAGATCATTTTCCCGCCCCTGAACAGCATCACGTCGACCAAAATGTCCTGCATCGAGGGACTGAGGGCGATCACATCCATGTCGTCGCCGTCGGTGGACAGGGTCTTCTGCCGCTGCATAAGGTCGACGACTGCCCTGATCTTGTCCCTCAGAAGCGCCGCGCGCTCGAAATTCATGCTGTTCGAAGCCGCCAGCATCTTCTGGGTGAGCAGCCTTTTGACTTCCTCGTCATGCCCGGAAAGAAAGCGGATCACTCCCTGAAGCTGGGCATGATATTCCTTGCTCGTCACCTTTCCCGCGCAGGGCGCGCAGCACTCCCCCGTCTGGTAATGCAGGCAGGCCCTCTCATTCATGCCCTCGCGCAGACTTTTCTGGCAGCTGCGTATGGGAAAAACGCTCCTCACGGTGTCCAGCACTTCCCTTACCGCCGCCGCGCCGATGTAAGGACCGAAGTATTTCGCGCCGTCTTTGACCTGTTCCCGCACGATCTTGAGCGCCGGGAAGGGCTCGTTCAGGTCTATCCTGATAAACGGATAATGCTTATCGTCCTTCAGAAGTATGTTGTAGCGAGGACGGTAGCGTTTTATCAGGTTGCACTCAAGCATCAACGCCTCCAGTTCGCCGTCCACCAGCACGGTGTCGAAATCGTCTATCTTTTCCACCATCGCCCGCACTTTTGGAGTGTGGTCACGGCTGGACTGGAAGTACTGTCTGACCCGGTTTTTAAGGTTTTTGGCCTTGCCCACGTAAATGACGTCCCCGCCGCTGCGCATGATATAGCAGCCCGGGGAGTCGGGAAGGTTCCTGATTTTCCATTTTAAGTTGTCGCTAAGCTGCTTTTCCTGCATCAGCGCAGCTCCTTTTTAAGCTCGTTTACGCTGTCTTCCTCCACGGGAAGTTCGCTGTAACGGGCAACGTCGTATACCTCGGACAGCTGCCTGGCGCACTTGGGACCGATCTGTTCTATGGCCTGCCGGGCAGTCAGGGTCTTTAAGCCATTTATCTTCCCGCCCTGCCTGAGGTACAGGTTTTTGACCAGCCGCCTGGCCTTTTCCCTGGCGGAGAGTTTTTCCCAGGGCGTTTCCCGCTTGAACAGGTTTTTGAGCCTGTCCCTGAACATGTCCCTTGCGTGGCGGCGGTTCTCATCGCCTTCCATCAGGTTTTCTTTTTCGTCATAATAACCCTGAGTAGCCTGCACACGGAAGCGCTCCAGCAATTCGGACAGCTTTTTGGAGAGCTTGGCCAGTCCCGAAAAGATCAGCCACAGCGCGCCCAGGCCCACGATGCTGAAAAACGCGATCAGGAAGATCTTGTCCATCGTGCTGATGCCGCCGATATCGGCTTCGGCTTCAATGTTCTCCGGGTTAATCTTTACGGCCTGATCTCCCCTTTGCAGCAGGGCGTCGATGTTGCCCTCCTCCACCACGTCCTGTCCGCCTCTTAACAGCCAGGCTATCCAGCTCATCAGCGTTTTTATCTGCGCCCATACCCACAGCGCCGCAGCCTTTATCGGCTTTACGAACGATGCCGCGGACACAGCCAGGGCGAAGCCTATAACTATCCTGCGGTTTTTCCTGACCACGTTAATGGGCGGACGTTTGTCCTCGCCTTTTCCGCCGGAAGAGGTGGAGAGCCCCTGCCTGTTCAGGCTTATTCCGCCCATAAACACGTACGCCAGCGCACAGGCGCCCATAAGATATTCCGTTTCCCGGGCGGGCTCGCCGAAATGCAGCACCAGCGCCATCACCGTGTAGTTTAGAAAGCCCAGCACCACTCCCGGCAGCTGCGTCCACACGCAGTCGTTCCCCGGCAGTGTAAGCATCGCGGTAAACGCCAGCGCGCCCATCGCGCCCGCCATCATCACGTGCTTGATCGTGCTCTGGAACAATTCGCCGGGCAGCAGTAAGCCCGTTGCAAGAGCCGCCGCCAGCAGCAGAATGAACACGGTCATGCGTATGGGAAAGCGGTGCCCGGTCTTTACCGTCTCTCTGATCAGTTCCCGGTCGGGGTTGGGATCGTTCATGCGCGAAGCGGCATACGAAGTCATTTCCTGCACCTTGTATGAACCCACATACGCGGGCAGCAGCGCCGCAAACGCGATGATCAGTGTCTGCACCGCAAACCAGGCGCAGGCAAATACGGTGCCCGTCATAAGCAGACTGCCTCCGCCTGCGCACAGCGGCGCCAGGGTCAGCACGCACATTCCTGCCCGGAACAGCATATTTCCCAGCCGCTTCATCTGATCTCCCTCCCCGACAGGTTCAGCACCTTGACCGTATTGCCCTTCTGTCTGAGCAGCGCGATCTCATGTTCCACTTCCTCGCTCACGTAGCCGGACAGTATGAGTATGTCCTCCCCGTGCACGTCTCCCAGACCGGACAGAAAAGTGTGGAAATTCAAATCCGGCTTCAGCACTATGCGGGCCATGGTCTCCAGTATGCCTTCGAACTGGGCCTCTCCCGGCGCGGAAGCCAGGAATATCCCCGTACCCGCCTTCTCTCTGCCCAGCATCTCGGCGTTGCAGGCAAAACCCGCGCTCATGCCGGATTTGATCGCCCTCAGGCAGATGCCCGCCGCAAGACTTATGGCGCGTTCCACATTCTCCTCCTCGTGGGTGGGCACCTGCGCCCACTGACGGGGGTTGGTCTGAATGTTCAATATCACCAGCGCCTTCGGATCGGACGTGAAATCCCTCACCTTCACCTGCAGGCTCTCGCTCTTCGCGCTCGCCTTCCAGTGGATGTCCTTAAGGCTGTCTCCCTGGGCATATGGACGTATGCCGCTCACCAGGAACGGATCCGGCATTATCCAGCGCTTTACCAGCGCGTCGCCCAGGAATTTATTGGCCGGGTCGGGAATATCATCGTTTCCGGGCAATGCCGGATAAACGGTTATGCTGCAGTCCAGGTTGAGAAGACGCGTTTTTTTGTTGAGCCCGAACAGGTCGCCCACGGTGAGTGCCACGCCTCCCGCGTCGAATACGCCCCTCTTCGCCAGAGTTATCATGTGGTGCCTGGTTATGGCGCACATGGGCGAAAGGAAGAACAGGCTCTTGTGATACATTCCGCTGGTCTCGTCCTGCTGCTTTTCTCCTTCGTCGGCGCTGAAGACTATCGCCTCCGGGATGCGGCTCTCGGCCCTTAGCCAGGGCACGGGCAGCAGTTTCTCGTTGCGGATGCGCTCTATTAGCTCCGTCTGTTCGCCGCGAAACGCCGTATTTTTGGCGAAATAGCGGCTGTACGAGAGCTGTTTGTAGTTAAACCATGCGAACAGCAGCGCCTGGACCGCGCCAAACAGAGCTGTCAGCACGACAAGCCACAGTACGCTCATTTCTCGTTGATATCCTCGGTTGGCACTTCCGTCATTTCCAGAGCCTCGTTTATCGCGGTCCTGGCGGCGTCATTTACGCCGTAAACGCTCTTAAGGGTAAGTCTGTGAGCCAGCACCGGCTGAGCCAGCGTCTTCACGTCGTCGGGAGTCACAAAGCTCCTGCCCTTTATGAGCGCCCAGGCACGGCACGCCCGCATGAGCGCGATAAGGCCTCTGGGGCTGACCCCCAGTATGACGTTCGTAGCCGCGTGCGTGTTGAGCACCAGTGACGACATGTATTCCATCACGGGCTCGGACAGGCTCACGCTTTCACACTCTTTCCCCGCCTGTATGAGTTCCTCGCTGCCGCATACGCTGTCCAGCTCCACAAGCGGGCTCTCGCCCATAAAGCGCTTGAGCATTTCCACGTTCTCCGGCCCGGTCAGCCTGCCCAGGCTCAGGCGCATCAGAAACCTGTCCATCTGCGCTTCGGGCAGCGGGAAAGTGCCCTGGGTCTCCACCGGGTTCTGGGTCGCGATGACTATGAACGGGCTGGGCAGGCGACGGGTCTCGCCGTCTATGGTCACCTGCTTTTCCTCCATGCATTCCAAAAGCGCGCTCTGGGTGCGGGGCGTCGCGCGGTTGATCTCGTCCGCCAGGAGTATGTTGGTGAACACCGGGCCGGGCTTGAACACGAATTCCCCGGTGCCCCTGTCAAGCACGCTCAGACCCGTGACATCCGTGGGCAACAGGTCCGGAGTGAACTGCACGCGCTTGAACTGGGCGTTCACGCTTTTGGCGAGGGTTTTCGCCATGAGCGTCTTGCCCGTGCCGGGCACGTCCTCCATGAGCACATGGCCGCCCGCCAGTATTGCGGCGACTATCAGGTCGATCTCGTTGTCCTTGCCTACGATAACGCGGGACACGTTCTCGCGGATGGCTGTTGCGAACTGTTGAACATTCATGGCATATCCTCCTGTTATAATCCCAGATCTATCGCTTTCTTAAGTGCCTTGGCGGCTATTGGCGCTGCAACGCTGCCTCCCGCGCCGCCCTTTTCCACCACTACCGCTATGGCGTAGGGATGATTCTCGTCCTCGTACAAAAAGCCGGTGTACCAGGCGTTGGTCTGGCTGTTTTTGTCGGACGTGGTCTCCGCGGAGCCCGTCTTGCCGCAAATATAGCCCTGCGTGTACCCGTTTATCTTCGCCCGCGTGCCTGTGCCGCTGTTGACGGTCTCGTACATATAGTACGCGACCGTGCGCGCCAGATCCGGTTTTAAGCAGGTGATAAATGCTTTCGCCTGGGTCTTTGAGATCACGAGCCCGGAGTGCCGTCTGACTTCCCTGACCATTTTGGGTTCCATCATCACGCCGCCGTTTGCCACGGCTCCGCTTATCATGGCCATGTGCAGGGGCGTCACTCCCGTAGTACCCTGTCCGAACCCGGCTTGTATGAGCTCGCCCTCCGAGTCGGAAGTGTTCAGGCAGCGCGACGCGTAAAGGATCACGTCGTCAAAGGAAAACTCCGTATTGAAGCCGAACTTTTCCGCCTCGGCCTTGAGCCTCGCCGCCCCCATGCGGTAAGCGAGAGACGCGAAAGATATGTTGCAGCTTTTTGCGAAAGCGTCCCTGAGCGTCATTTCCCCGTGGGATATGCCCCCCGCGCAGCGGATCACGCTGCCCGCGAAATCCCACTCGCCGTCACATCTGAACTTTTCCTCCAGCACGCCCGGGATCGCGTCCAGCGCGGCTGAAAGCGTCACTATCTTGAACACCGAGCCAGGCGCGTAGCGGAATTGGGTGACCCGGTCATAGTAGGCGGTGTCTTCCGTCCATTCATCCATGTGGGCGGGATCGAAGGCGGGCAGGGACACCTTGGCAAGTATCTCCCCGGTCTTATAGTTGATTATCACGCACGCGCCTCTGGCGCCTTCCGGGAACAGCGACGCCACATACTTGTTGAGTTCGGCGTTCACGGTCAGAACTATGTCGTAGCCCACCGGATCGTCCCCCATGAGGCTCTGGAGCGTCTTGTCCGTACCCGTCCGGTCCGTCATGCCCAGCAGCGTGGTGGCGAAGCGTATCTCCGCCCCCGTCTCGCTCATGCCTTTCTGGTCGCCTATCACATGGGAAAGCGACAGCCGCGCCGCCCGGTCGCTTATATATTCTCTTTCCCCCGCCCTGGCGCTGAAAGCGAGGGGCGTCATGGCGCTGTCGTATACCGTGCCCTGCACGGTAGTCTTGCGCGCCTCCTGTATGCGGGTATTCTGGGCGCGGTTGAGCCACCTGGCGCCGTTGGCGTTCACGCTTAACGAGAAGACCAGCATCGTAAGCAGGCACAGCGCGCAGAGGATCGCGCACAAAGCGCTTATCTGCCTCCTTATCCGCTTCACAGCTTAAGCCTCCCGCTCCTCATTTCAAGGGTCTTAAGGTCGTCGTACTCATCCTTGGCGTTCAGTGCGCTCACTCCCAGCACCAGCCCCATAAGCATCATGCTTCCGCACAGGCTGCTGCCGCCCTCGCTCACGAAGGGGAGCGTGACGCCGGTCAGCGGCACGATGTGCAGGTTGCCCATCACTATCAGTAGCATCTGGCTGGTCAGCTCGAACACTGCGCCGAACGCCGCCAGGGCGTAGAATTTCCCCCGAGCGCTCATCGCCGCCGCGCAGCCCCGCAAAAGGATCATCGCATAAACGCAAATGACGCAGAACGCGAACACCAGACCGAATTCCTCGCAGATGGCGGCGAAAATATAGTCCGACGCCACCACCGCAACCTTCCGCGCGGCAGACAGTCCCAGTCCGGCGCCGAACAGCCCGCCGCTGGAAATGGACATTAGCCCCTGCACGATCTGGCGGCTCTCCTCCCTCTGGCTGTTCCAGGGATCCCTCCAGATATCTATGCGGGCGGAAAGATATGAAAAGCCCAGTATCCTGTCCGCGTAGTACACGAACAACGCGCCTATGACCGCCGCGAGTGCCAGCCCTGCCAGCGCCAGCTTCCACCTGCCCGTGCCCACGGCAAACATTGCCATAGTCAGCAGGAAATACAGCAGCACCGCGCCCAGATCCCTCTGAAACAGCAGTATCGCGCAGAGCATGGCCGCGTACGCGCCGTAAGCGAACCAGTCGTTTATGCGGCTTCCCCTGGTCAATCCGTAGGCCAGTATCACTACCAGCGCGGGCTTGACGAACTCCGAGGGCTGCAGCTGGTGACCGGCGATCCTTATCCAGCTTTTGGCGCTGGAAGCGGTGGAAAACCCGAAAGGCATCACCATGAACACGGCGCAGGCCGCCATTATCAGCCAAATCAGCCAGCCTCTTATGCGGATAAAGTGTATCCCAAGCGCTCCGATAAGCATGAATACGCAGCCCAGCGGCAGGAACAAAGCCTGGGATACCGCTTTCGCGGATGAAGTCAGCACTGCCCTTAACGTTATGACTCCCAGCCCCGCCAGAAAAGCGGTGAGCAGGATGAGCGCCTTGTCCGCGTAGATCAGTTTGTTTATACCGTAAGTCAGCCCCCATGTGCCTAACGGCAGCGCGACGGCCATGATAAGGCAGAACAGGTTGACGCTCCCGTCCTTGAACGCCATAAGCGCCATGCACACCGCCTGAAACGCCATTATCATTATCATAAGCGGCGTTTCATAGGCGCGGTGGATCTGCTTTTTGTAGTCTTCTATCAGCGTTTTGTCTTTTTTCAGGCTGAACAGCCTCATTTGCCGCCCTTTCTTTTGTATACCCGCCTGTATCCGGGGGAAACGGGCCTCGCCGCCCGCCGAATAAGTTTAAAGTATATGACCGCTTTCCCGGCCAGAAGCTGCTCTCCCGGCTTTACGACAAGCGGGCCGTCGTCCGCCTTGACTTTGCTTACCTTCGCGCCCGGAGCAGGCGTCACTTCCATCAGTCCGTCCCTGATCTCGTATTCGAAATGGCGCGATCTGAGACCTTTGCCTTTTACGCACACGTCTGCGCTGGATGAGCTGCCCACGCAGCCCGAACGCGTCAGGGGCAGGCGGATCTCCTTGCCCTGCTTATCCGACGGCAGGCAGAACAACACCGCCACGGCGGAGTTTTCTCCCTCCTGACGGCGGATGCGGGCCGCACGGCGCAGATCCACAAACACCATGTACGCACTCCTGAGCGCGATCGATACCCCCAGCGCGGCCAGAACATATCTCATCAGCAGCGCGGCGGTCCTGTAAGCAGCGGGCATATCTCCTCCGATTGTAAACTGCTGGTATTATACCAAATACTTCCCGTATATTTCAAGGCTTAAACAAGCTTTAACTTGACTATTTACCTTGCAGGTGATAAAATATCCGTTGGTAAAAAGCCCTGTGCCACAGACAGCGGGCGCGAAAGCGTAAATCCGGACAGTAAGTCCGATGCCCGCCGAGGCGCGACGGAAGGTTTTTTCTTGAGTTTATAAGAGAGATTACCGCCCTTGCGCCCAACGCAGGGGCGTTTATTTACCGTCAATACGCTGGACGGGAATGGAGGTGTCAATACAATGTCCGAAAATGAAAAGAAGTCTTCCGCAAGATTAGCCAAGGAAGCCGCCGTTGAAACTTTAAAGGAAAAGTTCAGCAAGGCGTCTACCGTGGTTCTGGTGGATTTCAGGGGTCTCACGGTGGCCGAAGATACCGCGCTCAGGAATGAGTTCCGCAAGGCCGGCGTCGAATACACCGTTATAAAGAATTCCATGATCCACCTGGCGACCGAGCAGACTCCCTACGGAGAGCAGCTCAAAGCCCTGCTGGAGGGTCCCACCGCCGTGGCCTTTGGCTACGAGGATATGATCGCTCCCGCGAAGATCGCCGCTGATTACGGCAAGAAGACCAAGAAGCTCGCCATCAAGGGCGGCGCGTGCGACGGCTCATATCTGGATGCCGCAGGCGTGCAGGCTCTGGCCGAGCTGCCCAGCAAGGAAGTGCTTATCGCCCGCTTCATGGGCAGCCTGATGAGCGCTGTAAGCGGCTTCGTCCGCGTGGTAGAGGCCTACCGCAAAAAGCTGGCCGGCGAAGAATAATCCCTATCTTACCTAACTAATAATTGGAGGTTTATCATGAATATTCAGGATATCATTTCTGCCGTTGAAGGCATGACTATTCTCGAGCTGGCCGACCTGGTAAAGGCCATGGAAGAGAAGTTCGGCGTTTCTGCCGCCGCCCCCGTTGCCGTAGCCGCCGGCCCCGCCGCCGCTGCTGAGGCTGTTGAAGAGAAGACCGAGTTCGACGTGGTGCTCAAGGAAGTTGGCCCCGAGAAGATCAAGGTCATCAAGGTCGTCCGCGAAGTGTGCCCTGAACTGGGCCTGAAGGAAGCCAAGGCTGTTGTAGACGAAGCTCCCAAGACCCTCAAGGAGAACGTGGCCAAGGAAGCCGCCGAAGAGATCAAGAAGAAGTTCGCCGAAGTTGGCGCCACCATCGAGATCAAGTAATAACGCTCCACATAAACGGGCGCCGCGGTTTTCCGCGGCGTTCGTTTTTTATTCAGTCTAATGTATCTTTCCCCCATCCCCCGGTCTGCGCCCCACGATAAGCCGTCTGCCCCGATATTTCCCTTTTTTGCGAAAAACACGGTTGACTTTATTCGGTTTAATCTTATAATCAGAATATGATCAGATCCGGCTTGGCGCAGGGATCGATGAACACGCTCGGGAGAAGGTTCGATGGATCATAAACCGTTGCTTCGCGAAGACCTGATCAGGGTCATAGAGGGAAAAGGGCGTGCGGAACGCGTGCCGCTGCTGTTTCACGTGTGGATCAACTCGGGCAGTTTTGACGAAACGAAGCGCGCCGCCGTAGCCGTGCTGCTGTCGCAATGCCCCATGGACGCCCAGATGATCCCGCTGAACCTTCCGGGTGCGCATACGGCTCCGCCGGACGATCCCTCCTACCGCTGGGCTTACAAAGACACGGTCAGCCAGGGCGCCGCCTTGGACAACGACGGAGTCATAGGTGACTTGGAAGCGGAGATCGGCTTCCTGCTTGACGACTTTCCGAGCGCAGATTACCCGGGGCTGATCCCCGCGTCTCCCCCGTCAGACGGAAGATACAGGGTCGCCTACTGGTTTTATTTCTTCTTTGAGCGATTATGGAGCATCTGCGGGATGGAAAACTCGCTTATAGATTTCTATCTCTGCCCGGACGCCGTACACGCGCTTTTCGAAAAACTGACCGATTTCTATATCCGCGCTATCACCCGGGCAAAGGAAACGCTGGGCGTTGACGCCATATTCACCAGCGACGATATCGGGACCCAGCATTCCACTTTTTTCAGCCTTGATATTTTTAACGAGTTTTTCGCGCCTTATTACAAGCGGGTGATCGATCATGTGCACTCGCTCGGAATGCATTTCTGGCTGCATACCTGCGGCAATGTGGAGCAGTTCATTCCCCGCCTGATCGACCTGGGCGTGGACGTGCTGCATCCCATACAGAAATACACGATGGACGAAAAGCATATCGCCGAAGCATACGGCGATAAGATCACCATCTGGGCAGGCTTCGACGTGCAGAGGACGATACCCTACGGCACTGCCGAAGACGTGCGGAAAGAAACCCGTTTCCTCATAGACACCTATGACCGCGCGGACGGCCGCTTCATGCTCACGCTGGGAAACGGCGCGACGCCGGACACCCCGGTGGAAAGCCTGGAAGCGCTGTTCGATACGGCGCTGAATCACCGCAGAAACTGAGCGTTCAAAACCGGTCCGCAAACTATCGGAACTTATTGGAGGGCGATATTATGAAACCCGAAGCCTTTAAAACGATCCGCCACGACGTGGATTTCTGCGTAGTCGGAGGAGGCCTAGCAGGGCTGTGCGCCGCTGTGGAAGCCGCAAGGCACGGCGTAAAAACCGCGCTGGTGCAGGAAAGGCCAATGCTGGGCGGCAATGCCTCCAGCGAGATACGCATGTGGGTGTGCGGTGCGGGATTCTGCGGCGAAAACAAGCTGGAGACCGGCCTGTTGGAAGAGATAATGCTGGAAAACCTGTACCGTAATCCGGACAAGAACTATCCCGTGTGGGACGGCATACTGTACGAGTTTGCCCGCAGCGAAGCAAACCTCACCCTCCTGCTCAACTGCTCAGTAAACGCGCTGGAAATGGAGCATGACCGCATAAAAAGCGTGACCGGCTGGCAGATGACCACCGAACAGTATCATACCATCACCGCCCGTGTGTTTGCGGACTGCTCGGGCGACAGCGTGCTCGCGCCGCTTTCCGGCGCGGACTTCGTTATCGGCCGCGAGGCAAAAAGCACATTCGGCGAAAGCATCGCGCCCGAGACCGGCGACAGCAAGACGATGGGTATGAGCTGCATGATACAGGCAAGGCAGGAAGACAGACCCTCCACGTTCATTCCTCCGAAATGGGCATATCATTACACTGCCGATGACCTGCCCCACCGCATCCCCGACATGGGCAATCCCACGGAAAACTTCTGGTATCTGGAGATCGGCGGAGACGCGGATTCCATCGGCGATACGGAAGCAAAACGCGACGAACTGCTGCGCATCGCCTACGGTCTGTGGGATTACGTGAAAAACGCGCCCGAAAACAGGGAGAAAAACGCCTCTTGGCGCATGGACTGGGTCGGCATACTGCCCGGCAAACGCGAGAGCAGGCGTTATCTGGGCGACGTGATAATGACGCAGAACGACGTTGAGAGCGGCGGGCATTTCCCCGATCTGGTCGCTTACGGTGGCTGGTCCATGGACGACCACGACCCGCGCGGTTTCTACTCGGGTGACCACCCGAATGTCAATTATCCTGCCCCGCGGCCTTACGGCATCCCATACCGCAGCCTGTATTCCCGCAACATCGACAATCTGTTCTGCGCGGGCCGCAATATATCCGTTACCCACTGGGCGCTCTCTTCCACCCGCGTAATGGGCACCTGCGCCACGCTGGGGCAGGCTGTGGGCGCGGCGGCGTATCTGGCGGTGCGCGACAAAACGACTCCCCGCGGCGTTTACGAGAAAAGCATCGGGGAACTCCAGGACATACTGATGGAAGACGACTGCTACCTGCCGTTCCATGTCCGAAAGGTTCCCGAACTGACTCTTGGCGCCAAGCTTGAGTGCCCCTCAGAGAGCGCCGAAAACCTGCGCAACGGTCTGGACCGCCCCATTGATGACAGCGACAACGGCGTGACGCTCGCTTTGGGTGACAGCGCCGCATATCTGTTCGGAGCAAAACGCGCCGTCAGCAGGGCGCGCATCGTGTGGGACAGCGACCTGAACCGCGACACCATGCCCCATATCGGAGGGCGTCCGTTCCGTCACAATATGCTCGCCAACCGCCCGTGGCATTGCCCGGATTTCCACGTGCCCAAAACATTGACCCGGGCATACCGGATCGAAGGTCTGACCGCCTCCGGAGAATGGACCGTTTTATACGAAACGCACAACAACTACGAACGCCTGAACGTCTTTCCGCTGGAAGGCGAGTATCTGGGCATCCGCCTTGTGCCGACGGAGACCTGGGGGAACGACAAAGCGCATGTTTTCTCATTCGACGTAAGCTGAAACGCGGATCGGCGCATTCTGCCTGTGCAAAAACGGGGACCGCTGCCCGGCAGCGGTCCCCGCTTGTTTTTTTGCACTCCGTTCTTACTTGCGGTCCGGCAGAGGCGCGCGCCTGAAAGCCTCCATGAAGTCCGCAATGTACTTCGCGCAGGCTTCGAGCATCTCGTTGCCCCATTTTTCGGTGGCGTATTTGGGATGATCCGGACCGATCCAGCCGTTGTCGCTGATATCCGTGACCGGACGCACCAGCGGTATCTCCACGCCTTTGTAGCGCACCGTCTTAAAGCCCGTCGCTTCAAGCTCGTCCGAAACGGGCTTGAGCACCATATCCTCCACGCTGTTCCAGTCCACAAGTTTGGGATCCACCGCCAGCACGCCCGCGGTCTCTTCCGCGCCGCCGTGCCCGCCTTTCCACGCAGGATCCAGATCCCAGGCCATCAGCCACCAGTTCATCTGCGCCAGCATGCAGCCCTGTCTTTGCATGTCCAGCGACACCCGGTCCAGGACCGGGACATTGCCGCCATGCCCGTTCAGCACCACAAAGCGGCGCACGCCGTGGGATTTATATCCCTGGGTGAGCTTTGTGAACACATCGTACAGCGTATCTTGCCCGAGGGAGACGGTGCCGGGATAATCCGTCTGGCTGTCGCACGCCCCGAACGGGATTATCGGAGCGATCGCCACGTCCGTCAACGGCTCGATCAGCTCCAGAAGCTTCTGGGGGATCAGCGTATCGGTCCCCAGCGGCAGATGTTTGCCGTGGCACTCGATGCTTCCCACCGACAGCAGGATTATATCGTTTTTGCTGAAATACTCCTCAGCCTGAGGCCATGTCATACGTGCAAGCTGCATATTTGCACCTCCCTGATAACTGCTTGTGATTCGATGCCGAAAAAGACTATCATGCGTTCTGCCCTTCGAGCCAGAGCCTGCGCACGTTTTCGTAAACGCTGTCCGGATACTCCATGTTGCCGGCAGGATAGCACGGCAGCAGATCGTCGCCTTTGGCGATTTTAGGATTGGTGCAGCGGTTGTCAAAGCGGTAGGCTTCGCGTTCTTCCCTGTTTCTCAGGTTTGGCACGCGGACCGGCATATTGCCGTTCAGGGCCGAACGGTATGCCAGTAAGCCGCAGATGCCCATATCGACCGCCTGGTATACGTCGATCGAATACTTTTCGCCGTCCGGGTTCCCGAGTATGCGCTCTATGAAGAAATGCGTGGGATAAAAGTCGCTGCCTCCGTGTGTGGAAAACTTTTTTGCCATATCGGCCGCGATGGCCTGCTGGCCGGGATGATAGCGCTCCGTAGTCCCTATGCACAGTTTTTCGCCCTCACGGTATACCTGGAGCTCGGCTTCCCGTTCCTGTCCGGCGTAGCTTGGCATGAACCTTTCCGACTCCATGGAGCCTTTTGTGCCGTAGATCTCATAATTGATGCTGCCGGGTTCGCGCTTAAGGTGGCCGTGCACGCTTTTGCATATCGCGCCGTTGTCCAGGGTCAGTATCTCTATCCCGGCGCATTCGCCGCTTTTCAGCCCGAGCGGGGGCACGGTCTCGTTGCGCTGAGTGATAAAGCCGGTCACCTGCACCGGCCGGTGCCCGGTTATGTACAGCATGGGACCGATGGAATGAGTGCAGTAGAAATTCGGGAACATGTTGTTGCGCCAGTGATCCTTCTGACCGTAGGTGATGCTCGGCCAGATCGCGGCGCAGTCGTGGACGTATTCGCCCTCGGCATACATCACGTCTCCGATGTCGCCGCGGGCATATCTTTCGCGCATTTCGAACGTGTGCCACATGTAGCAGTAGTTTTCGGCGTACGCATATACCTTGCCGCTCTCCTCCACTGCCTCTATCAGCGCCACTGCCTGGGCCATCGTTTCACACGGGAGCACCTCGCTTAATACGTGCCGTCCGCTTTTAAGCAGTCTGATGGCAAACGTGGCGTGCTCGTTCGCGTAATTTGCCAGGACGACGGCGTCCATGTCGTGCCTGAAAAAGTCTTCGAAATTCTCGTACAGTGCAATTTTGAGCCCCGCTTCCTTCGCGGCGCTGCCGGCTTTTTCAAGCGCGGGCAGATACTTGTCGCATATCGCCACAAGCTCCGCCTCCGGATGCTTAAGCAGCACGGAGATCATCGTCATTCCCCTGTACGCGCCGAAAACACCGATCCTGACTTTTCTGTTCATAGGCTGTATCCTCTCATTTCATATGATCACGCATCCACTTAAGTGCGGAAAAGAAACACGGAAACAGAGATCTGCCGGTATTCCCTTAGGTCCGGTCCATGGCATGCGCAGGCCGCAGCCGCTCCGGGGACCGGTTTAAGTCCGATGACCGTTTGGAAGCTACAATATGTCTATTATCACGAATATGATGGTCAGCGCTCCGGCTACTATGCCCAGAACGCCGTGGATGCGCCCGTTTTCGTTGGTACGGTTGCACCTTACCACGCCTATCGCCGCAACTATCACTGCGGCTATGCCCGCCAGTATGCCCAGCACCTTGAACAGGTCAAGCGGGATATAGCTGAACACCAGGGCGATAGCGCCTATCACCAATCCGATGATGCACAGTATGTTGTAACGCGCTTTTTTGATCGGAGAGCTGTTTACCGGCTTGGCATAACCCGCGCCTCCCGCTGCCGTTTCGCTTGCATCGGAAACAGAAGCGGGCGCTTCTGCGGGTGCGCCTTGCTTCTGGCCGCAGAAAGGGCAGAAAACCGCGCCTTCTGGCACCTCTTTTCCGCATTTTATACAAAACATGGCTTATCCTCCTTGCCTCGCTCGGTTTATTTGACGACCAGGCTGCCGGTCAGCCGGTTCCATTTGAGGTTCACGCTCAGATCCCCAGCGACTTCCAGCTGTATTACCTTGTTGCGCACCCCGCACCTGAATGTCACGCCGTGAACGCCCCCGGTCATTGGTACGCGTATGGTCTCGCCGCTGTCGATCCTGTACTCGTCCCGTTCGTCCACTATGATCTTTACCGCGGGATTGATCGCAAACCACTGCTTTCCCCGGGTGAAGGTGACGGTAAATGTCTGGGCGCCGGATGTCCCGGCAGCCGGCTCAGCCAGGCCGACTTCACTGCCGCATTTGGAGCAGAAACGAGCGCCGGGCACCAATTCAGCGCCGCATTTAGGACAAAACACAGTCAACACACCTTTCCTTAAACGCCCGCAGGCTTTTTTTACAGGCAGAATCATACCATTTTTGGTCCGGCTTGTCAAACCTGCCCGCAGCGCATGTTTGCTGCATTTGATCTGCCGGAATACTGGTAACCGGAAAGTCTTTTTCGGCTTTGACCTGACGGTCACGGACGGCGTTTTGCAGTCCGCAAAATATTATCAAATATTTTTTCTCAAATCGCTGCCACCCTCCCTTTTGCCTCGTATAACAATATGGTCAGGCCAAAGGACCTGCACAAAAAACATTAAAGTTCAACAAGGAGCATGAAAATATATGAAAAAGATAGCTTGGCTTATGATTCTGGTCGTTATGACCCTTACCTTCGGAAACATGTTTGCTGTTCAGGCGGAAGTTATTTCTCCCCTCGGTCAGGGACAGATCGGTCTTCAGGCCGTGGTACTGTGCCAGGAACTGACTGTGCGCGAAAAGGCCAGCTCTTCCGCTAAAGCCGTTAAGAGCCTGCCCTATGGCACCCGCATCATAGTGACAAAGCAGTCCGGCGACTGGGCTTACTGTGTGCTCGGAGATTCCGAGAATTCTCCTTCCGGCTGGGTAAACTCCGCCTACATCACCATTGATCCCGCCTGGTACCGCACGGATGCGAAAACCCCTGCCTACGCCTGGAACAGCACCGGCGCACCCAAAGTTGCCCTTCTGGACAAAAACACCGTACTGCCGATACTGAGGATCGAAGGCAACTGGATCCTCGTGAGCCTGCGCGGCGCGGCGGCCTGGATCCGCAAATAAAACCGTGCGTTGAGTTTCCGACGAATACCCAAACAAATACCTCGCGAGGCTATGTGCCCCGCGGGGTCGTTTTTATACTCAGTACATACACGATAGCAGAAAGCGGGAAGACCACGTTCTCTCGGGCATCTGCTTAAGCCAGTCGCGCCGATCAATTAGGGCTTCCAGTATTCGTTTACGCATTCCCTGGCGATCTCGACGTATCGGCGGCCTCTTTCAAAATCGCCGAATATGGTGCCCACCTCGCGCTGGGCGATCTCCAGCAGGCAGCCGCTGGCGGCTTGGAACACCCCTTTGAAATAGCGCCTGAGCGCCTCCTCGTCCATCGGTCCGGGCTGTGTGACATACTCGGCGCGGGGCTTGGAATAATACACCACGTTGCTGCCGCGCAGGTATTCGCCGACCAGATCCTCATTGTTGAACGGCGATACTGAGAGCTTGCGCAGGTTTTTCCATTTGGACAGATAGTCGGGCCATATGGCGTCCACGCGTTCGCAGCAGCCGTAGCTGAGAAGCCCGTAACGTTTCACCAGGCGGTCCTGATAGGGAAACACGAATTCACCGAAGGTCGCGGGAGACACCGCTGTCGTCTCCTGGGATTCCAGGAAGCCCCATACGTCCGTGGTCTTTTCGGCTTTGTCGGTCGGCAGCTCGCTGTTAAAGGCGAAGCTCTCCTGCGCCACGGGGCTTATCCCGCAGGTAGGCAAAAGCAGACGGCGCGCCTCAAGTGCGTCGTAATACTCCTCATATACGCGGGTCGCCATGTCCATGACCTCATGCAGCGTGTCCGGACAGTCGTACATGGATACATAGTAGTTTTCCATGCTCATCAGCTGCACCAGCGGGTTTGTGATGGCGCCGGTCAGGCTGGGCTGCACCATGCGCACCGGCAGTATATCGCCGAACAGATCCGTGACAAAGGAGGCGGCGTCCTGCGTTTTCTGTTCGTCGATGTGAAAGCCGCCGCCCTTCAGTTCGTCAAGCTGCTCCTCAAGGTCTTCGATCACAGGCTCGATGTGAAAGCCCTTGCCGTTTGGCGAGCGCGTGAGTTTAGGCCTGATCCCGAAAGGGTAAGCGGAGGCGTCCAGGGTCATTTCGTAGGTGGCGGAGATCGGGGTGTCATCTTGGAACAGCTCGCGTCCCACCAGCGACGAAAGCAGTTTGGCCTCCACCTTTCGGGCCTGTTCACCCTCACACTGCAGGCGCGAATACACCACCTCGTCCATGAAGTTTGAAAACAACAGCCGCACGGTGGGGCTTTCGCGCCTGCCCTGCGCCAGGGCTTCCCATTGGGCAAGGATGCGCTCGTTTTCGGGAGAATTGGCGAATTCGGCCTTTAAGCGGGCCAGACCGCGCAGCCGTTCCAGGTCGCGGGGAGAAACAGTGTGTGTCATATTCGATGATCTCGATCCTCTGTTCGTTTTGTGTCATATTATCATTAAGCATTGGCTTTGTCAACCGCATGAATGTCGCCCTGATCTCTATCTCAGCAAACAGTTGGATACGACGATGCCGTTTATATTCGATTAATGGCTATAAGCACATTGATAAGAAGCCGGATCCATTATATAATAGAGTATATATCATAGGCAGGGGAGACGTGAACGATGCGGTGGATCTGGGTGAATGAAGAAACGGAGATCGTCAATACATACGCCGAGTTCAGGGCGGATTTCCGGTATTCGGGCGGGAAGGCGCTTCTGGACATAAGCGCCGCCGATGAGTACGCCGTATTCGTCAACGGAGTCTTCGCCGACTGCGGTCAATACGACGACTATCCGCACTACAAGGTTTTCGATACCCTTGACCTTGCCGGGCTGTGCCGCGCGGGAGACAATGAGCTGCTTATCCGCGCATATTACCAGGGTGTCGACTCTTTCCAGTGCGTCAAAAGCGCGCCGGGAGTCTGCTTCGCACTGAAACTGGACTCGGAGACGGTGGAAAGCGGACCCGAGACCCTCGCCCGCTTCGAACCGCACTATATGAGCGGGCCCGTCGAAAACGTTTCTCCCCAGCTGTCCTTCAGTTTCCGTTATGACGCGCGCAAACTGCCAGCTCCGTGGACGCGCGCCTTCGTATCAGACCGCGCCGTACAGCTCCTGCCCCGTCCCATAAAAAAGCTGATCATACAGGATCCCGCACCCGGTGTCATAAAGAGCCAGGGCGTGTTTCTGTGTCCCGATCCGGAAACGGAGCGCACCCCGGCGCAGGCTGTCTATGCGGACCTTACGGCGCCGCGCCGCGCGGAAGGTCTTGCCGAAGCTTTGGAACCCTATAAAACGCCCGCTTACGCCGAGGCTAAGCTACCCATGCCCGGCGCGTACCGCTTTCTCCCGGAAAAAGGCTATGACGGCGTGTATCTGATCGTCGACATTGGCCGGGAAACGGCCGGTTTCCCGACGCTGGAAGTGGACGCCCGGGAAGGAACCGTTTTTGAGATCGGCTACGGTGAACACCTGGATGACGGCCGCGTGCGTTCTTTTGTCGGCGGGCGCCATTTCGGTTTCAGTTACACCGCCAAAGCGGGAAGGCAGTGCTTCACCAACTGGCTCAAACGGATCGCGGGACGCTATATGGAATTGCACGTGCGCACCGATGAGCCGTTCACGCTCAATCAGCTTTCCATACGTTCCGCAGATTATCCTTTGACCGTCAAGGCTGCGCCCTCCTTCCTGACCGACGCTTTGGCCAGGCGCATCTATGACGTATCCGTAGATACCCTCCGGCTGTGCATGCACGAGCACTATGAGGACTGTCCCTGGCGGGAGCAGGCAATGTACGGCATGGATTCCCGCAACCAGGCTCTGACGGGGTACTGGGCTTTCGGCGAGTATGATTATCCGGCCGCCTGCTGGGCGCTGTTTCCCCCGTCGCGGCGTCCCGACGGCCTGTTCGGCATCACGACTCCTTCCCATACGGGGCTGACTATCCCCTCCTTCTCTTTAGCCTGGGTGATCGCCTGCCGGGAGCTCGTCGAATACGGCGGAGAAAAGTACAACCGATTCACTGAGCCCATGCGCGACCTGCTCAAGGCGTTCCTTCCGCAGCTGCGTGACGGCGCAGCTGTTCCGTTCGAAGGCGAAGACTACTGGAACTTTTTTGAATGGGAGGACGGTCTTGCGGGGCACTTGGGCGCCGCCGAGACCCCTATCCCCGACGCTGCGCTCACGCTGTTCTTCTACGCGGCGCTCAAGGCATACGCCGCCGTCTGCCCCGACGACTATTTCGCGTCTGCCGAAGGCGAGATCAGCGCGCACTTTCACGAGACCTTCTGGGATGACACAATGCGTGCATACCGGACCCGAAAAGGCGAAAACCATTATGCCGAGCTGGTGCAGACACTGGCGCTGTGGACCGGGCTCGTGCCTGAGGAGCTTGCCGGGGATCTCCGGGCAAAGCTTGCGGACCCTGCGAATCCTTTCACCAAGGTGACGCTGTCCCATTACATATACAAGCTGGACGCGCTGATGATGGAGCCGGAAAAATACTACACATGCGTCGAAAAGCATATCATGTCCGTTTGGGGCAGCATGATACTGGAAGGCGCGACTTCATTCTGGGAAACGATAGAGGGAGGCGACGCTTTTTCAAAAGCCGGCAGCCTCTGCCATGGCTGGAGCGCCGTTCCCGTGTACTTCTGGCATAAATACGCCGCATACCGGCCTAAAGATATTTAGATCGGCAGGAACCCGATAAGCGGCACATGCTGTCCGTTCATCCGTAAGCGCCCGTTTCCGTGTTTGCCTTTACGGAAGGCATGAAGTATACATATTGACATGAAGTTTCCGCTCTGATAAAATAAAATTAACAATAGAGGAGCCTATCGGCCTCTATGAAAACCCGGCTTTTTCTTCACTTACGCGGGATCACGAACGACACAGAAACGGAGGACACAGCCTTGAAAAAGAGAGTCATCATCCTTATTCTTCTGTTTATTCTCACCGTCTCTTTCGCCTGCAGAGCCGAACTCCCTTCTATTGATGACGTGCTTGCTCATTTCGATTCCTACAGCGGCAGCGTCGAAGTTTCCGACGACCTGAGCGCGTATTACTGGGAAAACCAGGGCGACATAGATTACGGCAGTTTGCGGTTCGTCATCTTGGAACGTGAAGCGCCGGAAAAGGAGTTTACCGCCCTGGATTCCGGCTATCCGGACGCGATGATCGATGGTTTCCCGGACGGTTTCAGCGGTTTTGATGTCGGTTCTCCCGCCATCAGAGTAAGATGCGACTTAATGGCGAAACTGCCGGCGATGTTCAGGGCTGCCTCGCTTGCCGAAGCGGATATCCTGCTTGTCGCCGAAAACATCTATCTGCTGGACAGCACGCTCATAGTGACCGATTACGTCAAAAATAGCAGCAGCGAGATACCCGAATTCGAGACACTTGAGGAGCTTGCCGCATATCTCAAAGCCAATAAGCCGGTGATCGATACAATAACCTACTATCCCACATTTGGCTCGCTGACTATGGTCAACCTGTACGACAGGAACCGGTATGCAGCGCTGTACGATTACACGTATACCGAAGGAATGGTTTTTGCGCAGAACCCCGAAGCCGCCGGTCAGTGGAGCAATATGCAGGATGTCTTTGAAATAATGACGGAGCTCAGCAACGGCGCCGACGGCGCGGGGCTCAATGAGCAGATCGCGGCACTGGAGTTCCTGCCCCAGTCCAAATCAAAGATCTGGCAGGCCTGCGTTTCCGAAAACGAGTACGGATCCGCTTTTAACCTGATCGACGAATACTATTGGGAAATGGCCCGCACGCTCAGTTCGCTTGATCCTTCCGACGAAAACCGCGAGCTGTATTCCCAGATCATCGATGCAAAGAGCTACGAAACTCTGTCTCTCTTCGTCAGTTTCTGCAATTACACCGGTTTTGACCGCCCGATCTCCAGTATAGAAGCTGCAAAGGACTATCTGACTTCCTCCGACTGGGAGTGGGCAGAAGCGGCGGTCATGGACGTTGTGAATCTGCTTGGCGGTTTATAAACCACCGTTATTATAGTATGTTTCCGCTTTGCAATCTTGCGCAAAGCGGTTTTTTTTATTTCATGAGTATTATCTGTCGGAAATACGGCCCTGCATTCATACTTTCGCGCTTCGAACGCTTCCCTCATCACCTTTTCAGCCGCCGCATCGTTTGATCACACAACAGAGTATCGGCTTGGGAGGATGAACTGGATCTCGAGATCAGGCGCTGTTATACGCTTATCCTGCATTTAACAAAACAAATCCTGCGGCTTGCTGCCATCGCCGGTTTTCCTCCGTATAATGATACAGAAACAATGAAGACCAAAGCGTGGGCTGCGCGAGGCCTTCAGCGTGAAAGATCCAAAACGACAATTCGGTCATACTATAACCGACATTAACATTTACGGAGGATTTAATAAATGGGTATCATAGCAGTTATTCTTGGCATTCTGGCGGTGGCTTGCGCCGCTCTGGCTACGTTTCTTTTCGGCATCGCAGGCGGCATCACTGCCGGAGTTTTAGGCGCCTGTGCGATAGGGCTTGCGATATTCAAGCGCATTAAGACCGGCAAAGGCGGCATCAGCGCCATAGTGATCGGCGTAGTGGCTCTCATACTGGCGTTCATGCTGACCGGCATCTGGTCCAACGCGTTCACTGCCCTGCACAATAAGGCCGTGGAATACAAGCCTGACGGACTGTGGGCACAGGTGAGCGAGAATACGGACGGCGGCATCATGGGCATCATAAGCAACCTGCCCAGTGACGAAGCCGGCCTGAACGCGCTGCTGGAAGAGATGAACGACTTAAACAACATCAAAGCAGAATAAATGAACCAAAAGCCGACAGGAACCTGCGGGGCGATCCCCCGCAGGTTCTTGTCTTCGCGCCTGCACAGCCGGCGCTGGCTGATACTGTTTCTTCGGTTTTGATATGGTAAATTGTTTTAGCAGCAGTTTTCTGGTATAATGATCGGGAATGGGGCTTTTTGCCGCAGCTGTTACCACATCGGACGACTTTGCAGACGGGCTCGGCTTGCAGTGGCAGAGGCAGGCAAACCCGCAGCAGGCGTGGTTTGAAACGCTTAAGCCGGGGCTCAGGCTGTACTGTGCCCCCTACGGAGACTTCGAATATGTCAGAGTCTCCCCCGTGACGGTTTAGCCTGCTACCCACGGCAGATCTTGGATCGGCTTTACGACAAGCCTGTAAATGATATTCGCAATAGACCGACACAAATGACCGGAACATGAAAGGGATAAAAATGACTATATCCGCGTCGATCAGCCCGATCTGGCGGGAATACGGGCTGACAGAACCCGAGATCTTCGAGCAGCTGAAGCAGTGCGGCTTTGACTGCGCCGATTATGAGTTTTCACCCGCCAATCAGACCGGCTGGGCTGACAGTGATCCTGATGCCTGGGCCAAACGCCTGAAAACCCGCCTTGATGAGATCGGCATCCGGCCCGTTTCCGCCCACGTCAGCGGCTTCAATCCCGCGGAAGACTACGCTAAAGTCGAGCAGGCTGTGCGCTGCGCGGGCGCGCTCGGCGTAAACAATGCGGTCATCCCGCTGGGCTGGACAAAGGACAACGCCAGATATGAATACGAGCAGAACAATCTCGAATACCTGAAGCGGCTGCTGGCTGCCGCCTCCGGCTCGGGCGTCACGCTGCTTATAGAGCACAGCGGTTCCTGGCTCGGGCAGCACTACACGCACCACGCGATAGAGCTCATCCGTATGCTTGAAAAGCTGGGAGAGCCGGAGCGCTTAAAGGTAAGCCTCAACACAGGGAATCTCGGCGTCGCCGAGATAAAGCCGTATACCGAGATCCTCCTGCTGGGAAAACGGATACTCAACGTCGACCTGTCCGATAACTTCGGCGGTATGCCTCTGGCAGTACATCCCGAAAGGGAGGCTCTGGGGCTGGCTCCGATGATGGGATATATCGATTTCGACCGCGTCATGCAGGGACTGAAAGAAACGGCGTACTCAGGCGGCTTCAACCTTAGAATGAACATGCCACGCGTGTTTCCGAAGTCCGCCTCCCGCCGCGCCGACGCGCCGCTCAGGCTCATGCCGCCCGAGCTCACAAGACGGCTGCACAGCTGGAGCCTGCACATCGTTGAACACATGCTGGACGTCTACGGCTTTGCCGGGGAGGCGCTGAAATGAAGATATCGATCTCAAGAAGCTCCGTCTGGACTGAGCTGTGCGACGAATTCGAATACTACCGCTGCCTGCGCCAATGCGGCTTCAGGTACGTAGATTACGACCTTTACAGTGTGTTCGGCGCGGACGCCCCGTATCTCCGGCCCGACTGGGAGAAGACGGCTTCTCAGACCCGCGAAAAAATGGAAAAGCTCGGCGTACGTCCCGTAATCGCCCATGCGCCCAGCGGCGAACCGGCCGCACCCGGCATGACGGATACGCTCATCATGCGCACGCGGCGCGCCATCGAAGTCTGCGCCGTGCTGGGCATTCCCAACCTCGTCTACCATCCGGGCGGGCAGATGGGCATGACAAGAAAGCAGTATCTCGACTTCAACGTCTCCTATGTGCGAAAGCTCATCCCGACGCTGGAAAAAAGCGGCGTCACGCTGCTGCACGAAAACGTCGGGCGCTGGGACGAACCGTTTTACTGCCACGACGGCGAAGAGATGTGCGCTTTGATCGACGCGGTGGACCATCCGCTGTACCAGGCATGTCTCGATACGGGGCACCTGAGTCTGGCAGACGGGAACCAGTATGATACCATCATCCGCTTAGGCTCCCATCTTAAAGGCCTGCACATTCAGGACAATTTCGGCTCGCTGCCGGTCGCTTCGACTTACCGCATATGGCGGCAGGATCTGCATCTTCCGCCGCTGATGGGCTGTGTGGACTTTGACGGGGTGCTGACCGCTCTTAAGCAGATCGGCTACAGCGGCGCCTTCAACCTTGAACCCGAAAGCCCGCGCTGCGGCAGTCTGCTGTACGACGATAACGAGAAGGGGCTTCCCCTGCATCACATGAGCCTGAACATCGTTATGGAGTACTACTCCATAATCTACGATATAGCCAGGCATATACTCACCGTATACGGCATGTACGAAGAGTGACATGATCGAAACCGCGGTAAAAAACAGCATTCGGAGCGATCCGAATGCTGTTTTTTCTAAAACTCTTTGGGAAAATCAGCGGGCGATCGGGTCATCCTCCGTCTCCCGCAGGATCATGCTGGCCCGATATCGTTCAATACACTCCCAGCAGCTGAAGGGCGAGGCGCACGGTCAGCAGCGCGAGCACCACAAGCATCATCACGCGGATCAGCCCGGCGCCTTTTGTGAGCGCGAGCTTTGCTCCCAGCCACCCGCCTGTCACCGAGCAGACCAGCGCAGGCAGCGCCAAGGCATAAATCACATTCCCTGCGGCTATCCTTGTCGCCAGGGCACCGATGTTGCTGAACAGATTGACAGGTTTGGCGGTGGCTGACGCGGAAACCATATCCATTCCGATCAAGTGAATGAACAGGAGTATCAGAAACGTGCCCGCTCCGGGGCCGAAGAAACCGTCGTAAAAACCGACCGCAAGGCCGATCAGCGCGCACATCGGATACTGCTTCCGGGTGACCGGACCGGTTTTGTCATTCTGCTTTTTGTTAAACAGTACCAGCGCCCCGACGGCCGGAATGGCAAACACCATGAATACCTGCATCGTCCGGCTTCCCACAGCCATGGCTGTACGGGTGCCCAGCCATGAACCCGGCAGCGCCGCCGCAGCCGCAATCGCGGCGGGAACGACCAGCAGTTTCCCGCTTTTATAGTATTTGACCGTCGCCATCAGGCAGCCGAACATAGATGAGAACTTATTGTTTCCCGACGCGAAGTCGTAATTCAGCCCCGCAAGCGTATAAGCGGGCAAAGATACCAGCCCGCCTCCGCCGGCGATGGCGTCCATCGCGGCTGCCAGAAACACCATCGGCAGCACTATCAGGTACATCTGCAGAGTGATCTGCATGATCAATATCCTTCTTCCAAATCTACCGGACGGAAAACCTGTCCGCGGTCCGTTTCCCGCGCTTAGGCTATCCCGCCGTGGGTCGAGTTCTGAATGTCGTTCATTCTTGCGTAACTGCCGCCCAGCGCCACAAGCTCCGCATGGGTGCCCCGCTCGATGATGCGCCCGTCCTCTATGACCAGTATCTGGTCCGCGTTGCGGATGGTGGAGAGCCGGTGGGCGATGGCAATAATGGTCCGCTGTCCGGCGATGCCTGCAATGGCCTTCTGTATCTGGCGTTCGGTCTCCACATCCACGGATGCGGTGGCCTCATCCAGTATGATTATGGGCGAACGGCGCAGTATCGCGCGGGCGATGGCAACACGCTGCTTCTGACCGCCAGAAAGCCGCAAGCCGCGTTCGCCGACCTGCGTTTGGTATCCCTCCGGCATCGCCATGATGTCGTCATGGATGTTCGCAGCTTTGGCTGCCGCTTCGATCTGTTCCGTGCCGGCTTCGGGCATGGCATAGCCGATGTTCTCCGCTATGGTACCGTTGAACAGGAACGTGTCCTGCAAAACCGGAGAGATATTCCGCCGCAGGCTTTCGATGGTCACGTCTTTAATGTCGTCCCCGTCTATCAGTATGCGCCCGACGTCGGCTCATAGAACCTGGATATCAGCTGCGTCAGCGTGGTCTTCCCCACGCCCGTGGGGCCCACGAGCGCCAGCATCTTCCCCGGCTCGCACGTGAACGAGACGTCCTTTAACACCGGTATGTTGTTGCCGTAGGAAAAGCTCACGTGGTCGAACGATATCTGTCCCCGCACGTTTTTAAGAGGTTCGGCGCCCGGCTTATCCTTTATCTCAAAAGACGCGTCGAGCACTTCCAGCACACGCTCCGCCCCAGCCATGGACTGCTGCATGTTCTCCAGCAGGTTCGCAAGGCCCGTCACAGGCCCGTAAAACAGGCCCAGATACAGCAGAAAAGCCACGATATCCGCCACACGCAGTCCATCCCGGTAGGCCAGATACCCGCCGAACGCCACCACCAGGACCGTGCCGATGGATGAAATGAACTCGACCGACGGGTGGAACACCGTGCTGATCTTAAGCGCTTTCAGCATCGCATGGACGTGCTCGAAATTGCGTTCATTGACGCGCTCGGTCTCGTACTCTTCCCGCCCGAAAGACTGTATCTCATGGATGCCGAAAAGATTGTCCTGCAGTTTGCCGTTCAGTTCGCCCATTTTCTTCTGGGAGATGCGGAAAAACGGGCGGACCTTTTTGGAAAACACGAAGCCTGAAGCAAATATGAGCGGGATCGGGGCGCAGGTTATCAGCGCCAGTTTCCAGTTTATGGTGAGCAGGACTATCAGCACTCCGCTGAAAGTCACCAGGTTGGTAATAGTCTCCGGGATCATGTGAGCGTAAAGCAGCTCGAAATCGCGGGTGTCGTTCACCACACGGCTCATCAGGTCGCCCGTCTGCTTATCGTGGAAATAACCAAGGTGCATATGCTCCAGCTTATCGTAGGTCTTGGTGCGCAGATCGCCCACCAGATACCAAGCAGCCTTATGCGCCAGGTAATTGCTCAGAAACCGGAACAGTATGCGCAGAAGATAGATTCCCACAAGCGCCGCAGTCAGCAAGCCTATATTTTTAAGGTCCGCTTCTTCAACGCCCTGTTCCACTATGCCCGTCATGGCGGAGAGCAGTTTCGGCGCGGTGAGATTGACCGTCGTCAGTGCCAGGGTGGAGAAAACGGCGACAGTATACAGCGTACGGTAACGTATGGCTTCGCGGCTCAACCGCCAGAGTGTCTTTATCATTATCTCCCTCCCTGCATACTTCGCCGTGACCGATAAACAGACAGCGCTTCTATTTGACTATCACCAGCTCGTATTCCGAATTGCCCAGCCCGATCTTCTTTGCATGGGCAAGGCAGGTTTTGTACTCCGCGTTCGGGTTGGTGTTGTCAAAATGATCGTGGCGGTCACGGAACCCGGGCTTTGCCATCTCGTCCGTCAGCTGCGTGCCCGGCAGGGGTTCCTGTTTAAGGCAGGCGTCCACGCAGGCGTGATCCAGCGCGAGGGGGTCAAATGAAGCCAGCATCCCGACGTTCGGGATTATGGGCGTATCGTTTCCGGAATGGCAGTCGCAGATCGGCGAAACGTCGCGTATCACCGAAATGTGGAAATTCGGCCTTCCGTCCACCACCGCCTTGGCATACTCCGCCATTCGGCAGTTGAGTTCCTTGACGGCGGCATCCTGAGCGAAATCTATGGCGTCAAAATTGCAGGCGCCTATGCACCGTCCGCAGCCTACGCATTTTTCGTAATCGACGGTCATCTTTTTCGCGCTTTCGTCAAACACGAGACCGTCGTTCGCGCATTCCGACATGCACCTTCTGCATCCGCGGCATTTTGCGGGATCGATAATCGGCTTCCCGTTGCTGTGCTGATCCTTTTTG
Source organism: Clostridiales bacterium (assembly GCA_024683475.1). Taxonomy (GTDB): domain Bacteria; phylum Bacillota; class Clostridia; order Christensenellales; family Aristaeellaceae; genus RUG14130. The sequence continues at coordinate 54,491 of JAIKYG010000099.1, forward strand.
CCTGCCATGGAGCCACATCCCATTCCTATGTTCTTGATCGTTCCTCCGAACCCCGTCTGCTCGTGCCCCTTGAAATGCGTAAGAGAAATGAACACGTCCGCGTCCATGACGGCCCGGCCTATCTTGGCTTCCTTCACATATTCCCCGCCCGCCACCGGAACGGCGATGTCATCCGTGCCCTTGAGCCCGTCGCCGATTATTATCGGACAGCCTGCGGACAGCGGCGTGAACCCGTTTTCCCAGGCGCAGTACAGATGCTCTATGGCGTTTTTCCGGCTGCCGGGATACATGGTGTTGCAGTCGGTAAGGAAAGGCTTGCCGCCCAGCGCTTTTACCGTATCCACGACCGCCTTTGCGTAATTCGGGCGCAGGTAGCTCATGTTCCCGAGCTCCCCGAAATGCATTTTTATCGCGACGAACTTGCCGTCCATGTCTATCCGGCCGATACCCGCTGCCTTTATAAGCCGCTTGAGTTTATCGCCGGGGCCTTCGTCAGGCCTGCACCTGAAGTCGGTGAACCAAACTTTGGATGTTCTTTCTTCGCTGCTCATTATTCCATGCTCCCTTCCGTTTTTTCTGTTTTCCTGTCACGCAGCCGGTTGTTCTACCGTCTTGTGACCGTGGCGATGTATTCCGTTCCGTCCGGTACGGTTATGCCGGGATCGTACGTCGTGATTTCCGCAGTTTCCTTCAGCTCCTCAACGCCCATCACGAAATGGCAAAGCGCGATACCGACGTCGATCTTCTGCGGGTCGCCGGTCTTTTCCCCGGCATACCCTTTGTCCCGCTTTTCATAAAAATGATAGTTTCGGCCCGAAACGATTATCCGCCACGGCTGCTTGTTGACCGCAGACGGCGCCCATCTGACCATTTCGATCAGGTCCGCGATCTCCGACTGTTTTTCAGGCGGAAGCGCTTTATCCCATTTTTCATCGAAGAATAGCTTTTCAGCCGGCAGTCTCGTATCTGCCCCGACGCCCTTGCGCATCATGGTTTCCCTTATGGAACGCCTTTTGGCGGGATAACCCAACGGGCTTACGCAGGGCATCATCTCTCCTTCCGAAACGCCCGCGGCGTTTTCGAACATTTCCCGCTTCATGGTCCCTCCGATCCAGGTGGTGCCTATCCCGAGAGACCATGCATACAGCACCAGTTTCTCGAAAGAATACCCGAAAGCGACGTCCGCTAAGGGCAGCTTGTCCACCTTCCCGGCAACAAACAGAGTCTCACCGGTAAGCACGGGGCTTGACAGCCCATATTCTCCGGCGTCGAGCAAAACGAAGCGCACCGGGATCCCGAAAGGGTTCCGGATCGTCCGAATGTAGACCTCGAGCTTTTCCCTGTCCCGTGCGCTCAAGGGTCTGCCGTCGAAAGAACGGACGCTCTTTCTGCTCTGTATTATTTTCAGCAGTTCGGTCATGGTTGTTTCTTCCTCCCGGGTGGATCTGTTTTTCAGGGCAGCGTGCTTCCGCACACCTCTCCGATATTATTGTACATAAAAAGAAACCGCCGTTCAACCCTTTAACCGGGTTTCGCGCGGTTTTTCGAGCATATCAGCCAAGATGTACAAATGGGTCAAATCATTACCCGCACGCGGTCCGGCTCGGTGTTGCGCAAACTGCTCACTTTGTTTTCAGCAGCCAGGCAAACGCTTTCGCCATCCTCAGATCCGGGTCCTTGAAATGGTTGCCCTGGTTCCACTCAAGCGTGCACGTGACCCCCCGCTCACAAAGCGTCCTGTAAGCTGCGCGGATGCACTCGCCCACCGTGGCCATCACTTTGTTTCGCGTCTTTTCTTCCCTGTCTCCCAGGCTCAGATAGACCTTATCGGCGCGTAAGGTATTATCCCCCATGTACTTCACAAATCCCGGGAACCACACGGACGGAGACGCCGCCGCCGCGCCGAGGAACCGATTTGTCCGATATGCCGCCCAGAGTGCGAACAGTCCCGCGAGCGAATACCCGCCGATATAATACGTCTTTGCCGGGTCGCCCGTCTCTGCCAGCACCCCGGCAAGCGTTTCTTCCGCCCCGTCCCCAAAGTCCTCGTTTCCGAACACCGCCGGCGCCTGCCAGGGCGAAAGGTCGCGATTCCAGTCTTCGACCTTGAGCGCGACAAGGCAAAAGTCGCCGCCGGCTTCGGCTTTTATGGCTTTGGCCTCGTTTTCGATCACGGACAGGTCGTGATCGTCCACCATCTGGATCAGGATATTGGCGGAAGCTGGGTCTCCGTACTCGAACCGCGTCATATATATCCTCCGCGAAAGCTCGGTATTTATTTCGCACCTGACCTGTTCGGACAGCGGCGGCAGCTTATCCCGCCCTGCGCCTTCCGGTCAAAAGAAGTCCGGCTCCCATAAGCACGGGGAAAAGGATCGCCGCGCCGATCCCCAGCCGCATATTACCTTCCGCAGCGGATGCTATAAGGCCCGCAAACGTCGGCCCGCCTGAGCATCCCAGATCGCCGGCCAGCGCCAGAAGCGCAAACAGCAGCGTTCCCCTGCCCTTCACGCCGGCTGACGCCGTGCTGAACGTGCCGGGCCAGAAAATGCCCACTGCGAACCCGGCGAGCCCGCAGCCCAGCAGCGCTATTATCGGGTCCGGCACGACAGCTATAACGATGTACGCGGCAACGCAAAGCAGCACCGAGACCGCCATGAACCTCTTAAGGTCCAGCTTGCCGCCCCAGATGCCGTATATCGTCCGCGAAGACGCCATGCACAAAGCGAACAGCGTGGGGCCCAGCAGGTCGCCCATGGTCTTGGATACGCCCAGCCCTTTTTCGGCAAAGGCGGAAGACCACTGGCTGACCGCCTGCTCGCTGGCTCCGGCACACAGCATCATAAGCATCATCACCCAGAAAAAGCTCTGCGAAAACAGTACGCGCAGGCTGCCTTTCGCTTCGCCTTCTTCGGGCTCGATTTTCGCTATCGGCACCTTGGTGAACATCACAAAGTCGGCAGCAGGCACGATGCACCACAAAAGCGCGAGCGTGCGCCAGGAGTCTATCCCGAAAATAACGAAAAAGGCGGTGGAGATCAGCACCACTGCCATATGTCCCCAGCAGTAAGCCGAGTGCAGGAGGCTCATGACGGTCTGCTTGTTGTCCGTCGGACAGGCTTCCACTATCGGACTGACCAGCACCTCCTGAAGCCCGCCGCCTATCGCGTATACGCATACGGAGATCAGGATCCCTACAAACGGGTCTCCCGTGACGCCCGGAAGTATAGTAAGCAGTACCAGTCCCGCGATCACGCATGCGTTCGAAAGCAGCATGGACGCGCGGTAGCCGATCTTTTCCACAAACGGCGTGGACAGCAAGTCGATCAGCAGCTGAAGACCGAAATTGAACGTGATCAGTATCGTGATCTTCGCAAGCGGTATGCCAAACTCGCTCTGCATGTGCACGAACAGCAGCGGCACAAAGTTGTTGACTACCGCCTGCACCACATAGCCGAGGAACGACGCTTTGATCGTGGCTTTATAGTTTCCCGACATGCTTGCTCCAGTTCTTGTATTCCAATTGCGATCTGCGGTCCGTCAGGACTCGTTTACCAGTTTTCCCGTCATGTGGTCTATCGTCAGCTCCAGGCACTGCGCGCGGGGCAGCGCGTCTGTGACTTCTTTCCGGATATACTCCTCGTCGTCTGTGAACTTCCTTAACAGGTGTTCGCCGATCTGGCGGATCTTGTTCTCATCCGTGACCGGGCTTATGCGCCCGAACACCACTACGCTGGTCACATTGAGCGCCCATTCGCCCTCTTTTTTGTAGCCCGCATTATACACGCAGTAGCTGACCTTATCGCATTTTGCTATGGCATCGATCTTGTGTCCCGTCTTTGCGCCGTGGAAGTACAGTTTCCCATCCTCAGGATCATACCAGTGGTTCATTGGTATGCCGTAGGGGTAGCCGTTGTCGCCCAGCATGGACAGCACGCCGCGCTTCTCCTCCGTGAGCAGGCGTATGCACTCTTCCCTGCTGACCTGCTGCCTGAACCGTCTCATAGGGCGGAACACATCGTTTTTATTGTCCATATCCCGCACCTCAGACTTATTTGCCCGTTTCCCCGACGATATTCCGGGCAAATTCACCCGCCGCTTTCAGGTCTTCTTCGTTCGGTCTGCCCTTGTGGATGCCTTTGAATTCTCCCTTACAGTGGAACTCCCGTTCGTCCATGGGTATGCCTGCCTTGTCCGCCTCAGCCTTGACTTTCTTCCACGTGGAATTCATCATTGCCGCCGAGCCGAAGTTGACGATCTTCCCGATCATATTTTTGTTCAGCGACCTGATAAAAGCGCGCACTTCCGGGTCTATGGTAAAAGCATAATATGAGTTGCCCAGAAAAAGGATATCCACGTGTTCCGTTACGGGCGCACTGATCGGAAGCGCCTCTGTGCCGACCGCTTTTGCGACAGCCTCCGCAAGGCGTTTGGTGTTGCCCATTTTCGTGTAATACCTGACCGCTATCTTCATGTTCCCCTCCGCATTTTTGTTCTTGATCCGATTTGTTTATACTTATCGCCGTCATCCGGCTGTTATAAGCAGACAGTCTGTACCGTGCTTAGCCCGAAATCAGCCAGCAGGCTTCGTAAGGCGCTGCCGTGACGTACGAAAAGCGTCTCGTCCACAACTTTTCCGATATATGCCGCAAGCTTTTATAACTGCTACTTCCCCTGTTCGTATATCTTCAGCAGCGTCCGCATCGTGGCGTCGCAGGATGCGGGATCGTTCCCGTACGGAGTGCCGTTTTCTATGCTGCGGTAAAAGTCTGCGATACAGGCTTTGTGCCCCGCTCCCCAGTAGGAACGGCCGAGCGCCGGATCGGTCATGCAGGTGAACTCCTGCTTCTGTCCGTCCTTTGTCACGGTCATAAGGTCGCCCTCTATGCGAATGACGGCCTGCTCGAGATGCAGTTCCAGCATCACCTGCGCGTCTTGGCTGTAAGCAGTGGACGCATAAAACAGCGCCGGTATGTTCCCTTTGCTCATATATACCTCCGCCGTGTCTTCCACTTCGATCGCGCCGCGAAGATGGTGGTTGCGCAGTACGGCCTCGGTCCGGTCGGGCATGCCCAGGAAACCGATCATCAGATCAAGCGTATGGATGGCCTGGTTGATCATCGCACCGCCGCCCTCGGTAGCCCATTTGCCCTTCCAGTCAGCGGCGGCATAGTATTCTTCGGAACGGCTCCAGGTCACGAATGCGCGGATGCCTTTGAGCTCGCCGTAAGTGCCTTCCCGCAAAAAGCGTTTGCAGGTTTGGATATGCGGATGATAGCGGTTCTGGAAACAAATGCCCACAGGCACCCGCTTTGCTGCCTGCTTGACCGTTTCCCAGCCCTCCGCGTCGATGGCGGGCGGTTTCTCCGTGAACACGGCTATGCCGCGCCGGGCTGCCTCCGATACCATAACGGGATGCAGGTAATGGGGCGTGCAGATATGCACCGCGTCCGGTTTTTCCTTTTCCAGCATCTCCTGCCAGTCGGTATAGGCGGCACAGCCGTAGCGCTTCGCCCTGTCCGGTATAATATCTGAACACGCGACCAGTTCGGTATCGTCCAGTTCACCCAGCACGGGAGCGTGCACTGTAGAGATCCCGCCGCAACCGATCAACCCCACACGAAACATGGTTCTTCCTCCGCTTTTATATGTTTGACCCCGCCGCTTTCCTTATCGCGCGCAGGTCCTCTCTTACGAATACGCTCATTTTATGTTTTCTTCAGTAAAAAGTCAACGGCGTTTAGGTTGCATGTTGTTTATCATCCCTGCTGCGGATAAGGCGAAGATCAAGTCTTTTTCGCACGGATCCCGGCGGATTAAGCAAAGGAGCCCGACGGCAGATCGCCGTAAAGCTCCTTTCAACTTTTCTCAAAAGAGGCAGCTGCTCAAATCATTCCTGTTTCATCGTAGATCCGAGCATCTCGTCGAGTATCCTGGCGGCATCGTATACAAGACGCGGGCACGGGCGTTTTCTGTAGAATTCCTCTGTGCGCTGTTCGGGTTCTCCCCCGCTTTCCGGCACGAGCCCCGCAAGCGTAAGAAGTTCGCGGCAGTTGATGCTCGCATTCTCGCTTCTGAATCTTTCGGCAAAGTCTCTGACCAGCGCATAGTGCTGTTTTTTGGCTTCATGGTCGGCAGGATCGTCATAGCCCTTTACGATCCCAAGCACCAGCGCTGCGGCGCTCACCACGCCGCAGGTCTCCCTCAGCCGCCCCAGCCCGCCTCCGAAAGACGACGCCATGCGGGCAGACGCATCTATATCATAACCTGTTACGTCGCTAAAGGCGCAGGCAACTGCCTGAGCGCAGTTGTAGCCTTTGAGAAACAGTTCTTTCGCAAGCTGAGCATGATCTGTCATGTTTTTTCTCCCAAGCCCTGTATTATATTTGGCTTCCGTGATAATACCGCTCTTATCTGCAGTTTAATGCGGAGAACGGACAGCGTTTTCCGATGCACTGGTTGTTCTGCGCTGAATACCGGCAGACGACATCCCGTTTCTCCATTTCGATGCCAAAATGCTCTTTTACAAAATCAATGGCGGCAAGGATCGACAGGAACGAATCCCGTTTACAGCATCTGGGACCTCCGATCGCGCCGATCTTGCCCAGTGCTTCGGACGTCATCATATGCGATAAGGCAAACGGTTCATTTGTCAAAGGCGTGGATCCTGAGATAATGGACACAAACATTCCCGAGCTTATCCCCGCTCCGCAGGCGCCCCAGAAGCCGCAGGCTCCGCCCGGCACGGCTCTGCCCCGTTTCATCATTTCCGTCAGCGCATCATGCAGGTCGATCGTGCCGCCGGCGTTGTGATACGCGGTCAGCAGCGCCGCCCCGACCATTACATGGTGCTCCGGACCGTGCATATGGCAAAAAGGCATCCGCATCATTTTTTCGATGATTTGGATCGGATCCCTTGACGTCTCCCTCTCGCACAGACCGATCATGGCGTCCAGCCCTTTTGTGTGGCAGTCGTTGCACACATAATGGCCGTGAGCGCATCTCGTCTTGCTGTTTTCCTTTTTATGGCATATCGCGCACTCCATGATGATATCCGATCCCAGATACTCAAGAGGCGCGCCGCAGATCAGGCATTCTTCGTTCATTTGCTTTCGCTGTCCATCCCAATTACATTCAGTATTGACTGTCCGTCTCAGTTTCCGCGGCAGTGATGATCCTCGCAGCGATCATGCCCGCAGTTTCCGTCATGATGATGACCGTGATGGTCGCAATGCGCATCCGGGTCGTATTCCAGCGCGCCTTCCGCCAGCGCTTTCGCCGCCGCATCAGCCTGTCCCTGCACGCCGGCATACAGTTTGATCCCCGCGTCATTCAGCGCCATCTGGGCGCCCATGCCGATGCCTCCGCAGATCATGGCGTCGACTTTTGCCGCCTGCAGGAAGCCTGCCAGGGCGCCGTGCCCGCTCCCGTTGGTATCAACGATCTGCTCTTTGATTATCCTTCCATCCTCGATATCATAGAGTTTGAACTGCTCCGAGTGTCCGAAATGCTGGAAGATCTCTCCGTTCTCATATGTAACTGCGATCCTCATGCTGTTGCTTCCTTTCTCCGTTATGCATTGTTCGATTTCGACCGGTTCATACGCACAGCATCCGCCGGTAATAAGCAACCGTTTTCCGTTGACAAGCGCATCCGCAACTTTTTTCCGCGCGTTCTCGTAAATGGCTGTGACCGTCGTTCGGGCGATGCCCATTTTTACGGCGCAGGCTTCCTGAGTGAGTCCCTCATTATCCATAAGCCTGAGCGTCTCAAACTCATCCACCGTCATCCGAACGCTCTGCGCATCCGGCGCATCGTCCGGGGAAAAGCTTCGAAACACCGGCTGCTGTTCTATCCTGCGGCACCTTACCGGTCTGGACATCGGCATCACCCTTTCTGACATATGTCATTTATTATTATATTCACATATATGACATATGTCAATATCCAGATCCGTTACGGCGCCGTTCACGCATTGGACCCGGCAGCCCGGATACATATAAATACCGTAGGGCAGTATGCACGAAGCCTGCCGGCTGTTCGCCGGCAGGCTCCTTTCGCAGTTTGGCGTAAGTGTCTTATCCGCGGTTTATGATCGCCTCTGCGCTCATCTCCCCGCAAGACGCGCGTATCACCGCAGGCTCGTCGCCTACGATACGGACATAAGCGGTCGCATGACCCAGGTGGAACGCGCATGAACTTGTGTCAGGTCCGCCGTCATCCGTAAGGAAATTCCCGTTATCCACGCCAAGCAGCACAGCCTTTCCGTCGACCGAAACGCTGACTTCCGGAGCAGAGCGTTCCCATACCTGACCGTATTCGTCTGCCAGGTATAGATCGATCTGCGCTATTTCGCCCGGGCAGACTTTTTCTTCCGGGACCTCGATCAGGATCGATACCGGCTTATCCGATGACAGCAGTATCTGCTCTGCGACCTTCTTTCCGTCTTTCCAGCCTTCGGCTCGCAGCGTTCCGGGGTGATAAGGCAGAAGCATATGCATCCCCCTGTCTTCACCGTATGAACGGCAGACGCGCACGGGGTCATTGTTCAGATACAGCCGTACTTCGTCGCAATTGGTCATCGCGTACACCCGCATCATAAGATCATAGCGTTCGGCGTAAAAGTCGCCTCTCATAAGCGGGAAGCCCCAGTTCGCCCTCGCGCGGTCGTCGTATGCCTTGCTGTCAATAAAGCCCAGTTTCAGCACCGGCTTTTCGCTCCACTGGCTTTCCACGAACCAGCTGCGCAGCTTCCTGCGGGCGGTACTGTCCACGGGGCAGCCCGGCCAGCCAAATGTCGGCCAGCCCGGACATTCGCCCAGGTAATCCACCCCTGCCCATACGAAACCGCCGGCTACATAATCATGCTTTTTGACATCTTCCCACGGGGAGCGTTCCACCGTCTGAAACGCGCTGAGCTGCTCGTTCCTGTAATATGTGAACACTTCGGAACCGATAATCGCTTTCTTCATTCCGGCTTCTCTGAATGCTTCATAGTAGCCTTCCATGTAGTTGCCCATGAAAACATCCACTATGTCCGCGTATCTGAGCACCAGATCCGTCTTTTTCTTCAGTTCCGTATTGTCATCCAGGTAGCCGCGCATGCAAAAACCGATCAGCGCCATCGACACCGGGCGGGACGGGTCCAGCCTGTGGCAGGCATCCACCAGCTCCTCCAGCTTTTCGTAGAACAGTTCCGAATACTGTATCTCGACCTCGTTCCCCACGCTCCACAACACCACACAGGGATGGTTCCTGTCACGATTCACCATGCGTTCCAGGTCATCCATTCTGTCCGTGTCAAAGATCTGACCGAAGTACAGCGCGCTGTTGCACCATTTGTCATACAGTTCGTCTATCACGACGAGCCCCATTTCGTCGCACAGGTTATACAGCATTTCACCCTGGGGATTGTGGCTGCAGCGTATCGCGTTGCAGCCCATATCCTTCAGCACCTTCAGCCTTTTGCGCAGTATCTCTTTTGGCATCACCGCGCCAAACACCCGCCCGGCGTCATGGTGCAGGTTTGCGCCGTACAGTTTGACCTGTTCGCCGTTTAGCAGAAAGCCTCTGTCCGCGTCGAACACGGCGTCCCTGAAACCTATCGCTTCTTCGGCTTCGTCCGTCACGCAGCCGTTGCTTATGAGCTTCAGCTTCAGCCGATACAGATACGGGCTATTTATCCCCCACCGGCAGACGCGGCTCACCTTAAAACGCACTTCCGCCAGTCCGCCGTCCGCAGGCGCAGCCGCCTCCCCCACATTCCTGCCGTCCTTATCTTCCAGCATGCATTCGATCCTTGAGCCGCTGCCGGTGCAGACCGTGCCGAGGCGGACTTCCACATCCGCGTCATTCCTATCCAGCCTATACGATACCGACAGGCTCCACGGCGCGATATGCGCTTTGTTTTTGACCAGCAGCCTTATTCCCTGATACAGACCTGCGCCGCTGTACCAGCGGTCGCCCAGCGTGTGCGCATTGTCCACCTTAACGCAGATCAGATTCTCCCCGCCGAATCTAAGGCCGTCATTCAGAGTGATGATCTCCGGGACATATCCGTACCTGTGACCGCCTATACGCCCGCCGTTCAGATATACGTCATAGAACCGCTGACAGCCGTCTATCACCATATAGACCGTCTTGTCCTTCCATTCCGGCGGCGCCGTAAAACGTTTGCGGTACCAGCCCACCTGCTCCCGCGAAAAATAGCCCTGGTTGCCGCCAAGTTCCATTTCGGGATACCTTCTGTTGCGGATCTGCCAGTCATGGGGCAGCTCGACCGGCTTGAACTGCCTGTCATCATAGCTCTCCTTCTCCACTCCGGAAGCAAGGGTGACGGCAAACTTCCATCCGTCGTTAAAGCTGTATTCGTCAGAAAAAAACATTTATAATACCGCCTTTCTGTATTTGGAAAGATACGCGTCATATAAACAAAGGATATTTCAGCCGGCGACAAACCGATTCATGCTTAGTATACCACATCATTCCAAACAAAACCATACATTGCGGAATATCCAGCCGCCGGCAGGATTCCGATCCATTCGGGTCGAATAAATCAATTGACGCGGTGAATGCCGGCAGTATGTCCGCCGGGCGCACCGCAGTGTTCCCACAGTTTTCATCATTGGAAAGGAACCTTTATACCATGTCCAACTTTGACATCGTCGCCGCGTTCGGCGACAAAGCCTGGCTTAATGAGATGAGCGACAGACTCGCGCGCAAAATGGCATACGGCGTAAAGAAGGCGCGGGAAGTCGACTGGATGCCGTATACCACAAAAGGCGGA
>JAIKYG010000001.1:0-6160 GCA_024683475.1 Clostridiales bacterium
ACGTCACCCTCCCTGACCATGCGGACGATGTCTTCCCTGCTGTACTTGCTCATAACGGTACCTCCTGAAAAACAAAAACGGCAAGCTGAGCCACACGACATGACTCCCTTGCCTTATCTGCCGGAGATTTTACTACTCCGGACGGCACCTGTCAATAAAAAAGTGCAGTCTTAACAGAAAAAACTGCCAAAACCGCCCCGGCGCCGGGCTGTTTGGCGGTTGATTTTTATGGACGTTCATACTATACTTATCGCAAATCTTTTTTTCGGCGGAGAAAGGCAGACAATGGATATTCCGGAAGACCTTATTACGCCCAGGCTGCGCATCCGCCCGTATCGGGCGGGCGACAGGGCTTTCGTGCTTTCGATGTGGGGCGACAGGGAAAACGGCAGGTATATGTCCGATCCCGCAAGCGAAAACATAGACGAAAAGTACCTGAAGTGCGTAGACGAAATGGAGACCGAGCCGGAGGGGTACTACATGGTCGCCTGCCTCAGGCAGGACGGGACGAAAGTGGGCACGAGCTGCGCATTCCCCGAGGGCGGGAATTACGACATAGGCTACTGCATTTCCAAGGATCACTGGAAGGAAGGACTGGGCACCGAGATGCTCGCCGCGCTTATCGACTGGATAAAGGCGCGGGGCGGCAGGTCGGTGATGGGCGAGGTGGCGGACCTTAACAAGGCGTCGACAGCGCTGCTGAATAAGTTCGGGTTTTATCCGGACAGGAAGACCCGCTATAAGAAGTGGGGCGAGGAAACGTATTTTGACGCCCATTATTACAGGCTTGACCTGTGACGCACCCGCGCGGCACAACAGACCGGAATCGGGGAGAGAGCTTTGCGGCGTATATCGGAATTAACGGGACGCCGGAAAAACGCAGGAACCTGCGTGAACGACGTATCCGAACAGGGAGGACCGATGAGCACAAGGACCGAGATGTTAAGCGGCTTTTATGACCGGGCGGACGAGGACAGCAGGCTTTTGAGGAGCCGTCACGGTCAGCTGGAATATGCCGTGACAATGGATTATATCCATCGCTATGCCGCCCCGGGCGCGAGCGTGCTCGAAGTGGGCGCCGGCACGGGCAGGTATTCTTTGGCGCTTGCGAAGGAAGGCATGAACGTGACCGCCGTGGAACTGGTCGAAAGCAACCTTGCGGTGCTGCGGGAAAACGGCAAGGGGCTCGCGAACCTCCTGCCGCTTCAGGGGGATGCCACCGATCTGAGCAGGTTTGCCGATCAAAGTTTCGACGTGGTGCTCGTGCTGGGGCCGCTCTACCATCTGTACGAAAAGGAAGACGTGCACAGGGCGATAGACGAAGCCATACGCGTCACAAAGCAGAACGGAGTCATATTCTTCGCGTTCATTTCGGTCTTCGGGATCATGTATTCGAATTACGTTACGGGCAACTGGGCCGAGGGCCAGGCGGAGAATTTCACGGAAGACGGGCGTGTAAGGCATTTTGAGGAACAGCTGTTTACCGGCTATGATATAGCCGAATTTGAACGGCTGTTTGCCGAAAAACCCGTCGAATGGATAACCACGACCGGGACGGACGGCGCGCTGGAGCAGGTGGAAGGCCGCGCCGGCTTTGCCTTCACCGACCGGGATTTCGAAATGTTCACAAAATGGTATCTCGCTTTTTCGGAAAAGCGGGAGCTTCTGGGAAACACCAATCACCTTCTGTATATATGCCGTAAGCTGTGACCCGTCACGGCTTATTGCTTTATACGACCATCAGCCGATTGCAGGGAGGCAGTTCATGGAAGACAGGCAGAAGATAGTTATCCTCGACTTTGGCGGGCAGTATACCCAGCTCATAGCGCGGCGGGTGAGGGAGCACCGCGTGTATTCCGAAGTGGTGCCATGGAGCATGTCCGCTCCTGAGATAAGTTCCCGTAAGCCGTCGGGCATAATCTTTTCCGGCGGGCCCGCGAGCGTAAAGGACAAAGACGCGCCAAGCTGCGACCCGGCGATATACGATCTGGGCGTGCCGGTGCTGGGCATCTGCTACGGCATGCAGCTCACCGCTCACCTGCTGGGCGGCGAGGTGGAACGGGCAAAGGAGAGGGAATACGGCCGCGTGACCGTGCGCATGCAGGAATGTGAGGGGCTGCTCAAAGGCATGTCGCCGTCCTCCGCCTGCTGGATGAGCCACACCTGGCAGGTGGTCAGGTGCCCGGAGGGGTTCCGCCCAATTGCCGGGACCGACAACTGCCCCATAGCCGCCATGGCGAACGACGACAGGCGGATCTACGGCGTGCAGTTCCACCCGGAGGTGACCCATACTGAAGAGGGGCGGCGCGTCATAGAGAACTTTGTGCTGAACATCTGCGGCTGCAAAGGCAACTGGATCATGGAAGCTTACGCCGAGACCGCTGTCAGGCAGATACGCGATAAAGTGGGCGACACCGGCACGGTGCTGCTGGCGCTGTCCGGCGGCGTGGACTCCTCCGTGGCGGCGGCGCTGATCTACCGCGCCATAGGCAGCCGCCTGACCTGCGTGTTCGTGGACCACGGCTTCATGCGCAAGGGAGAAAGCGAGCAGGTGTGCCGGGTGTTCAGCGAACTGTTCCCGGTGCGTTTCGTGCGCGCGGACGCCGCGGAGCGCTTTTTCGGCGACCTGAAAGGCGTGACCGAACCTGAGCAGAAGCGGCACATAATCGGGCGGGACTTTATCGAGGTGTTCAAGGAGGAAGCCCGCAAGCTGGGCAAGCTGGACTATTTTGCCCAGGGCACCATCTATCCCGACGTGATCGAGAGCGGTCAGGGCACGAGCGCCGCCGTGATCAAAAGCCACCATAACGTGGGCGGCCTGCCCAAAGAACTGGGCTTTACGGAGCTTATAGAGCCCCTGCGCATGCTGTTCAAGGACGAGGTGCGCGCACTGGGCGAGGCACTGGGCCTGCCCCGCGAGCTGGTCTGGCGGCAGCCTTTCCCCGGCCCGGGGCTGTCCATACGCGTTATAGGCGAAGTGACCCCGGACAAGGTGGCAATCGTGAGGGAAAGCGACGCCATACTGCGGGAGGAGATCGCGAAAGCCGGGCTTGATAAGAAGGTCAACCAGTACTTTACCGTGCTCACGGGCGTGCATTCCGTGGGCGTCATGGGGGACGAGCGCACTTACGATTACACGATCGCCCTGCGCGCGGTGACCACCGACGACTTTATGACCGCGGACTGGGCGCGCCTGCCGTACGAACTGGTGGACCGCGTTTCCAGGCGCATAGTTAACGAGGTGCCCCGCGCCAGCCGCGTGGTGCTGGACGTGACCACCAAGCCCCCGGCCAGTATAGAGTGGGAATAACTGCCGGGCATCACAGACCCCGCCGAAGACGAACAGGGAGGCAGACAGGTGAAGACGATACTCGCTTTTGATGATTTTGTGCTGAACAGGTCCGAAAACACCCGCCGCAGGTTCAAACAGCCCAAGTGGCATCCGGAGCTTAAATACACCGACCCGGACAATCCCAGGAACATATGGCCGCAGAGCGTAGTCCCGGCGCCGCAGGGCGGATATATGATGGTGTACCTGGGCATCCCCGAACCGGAAAAGCCCCTGGCGGACGAGCATATGTCCGTATTTCTGGCCTGGAGCCCGGACGGCATGCGCTTTGAACCCTATAAACAGATAGATCCCGGCGCCAGGTATCCCCACATGCTCGGCAGGCTGAGCGACACCGTAGGCACCTTCGTCATGTACGACAGGGAGGAGACCGATCCGCGCTTCAGATACAAATCTCCCCAGGCGCGTTACGGATACAAAGACGGCAAACTGATGGCAGAGCCCGCGTACCTGCTGGGGTCGCCCGACCTGATACATTGGGAGCGGATAAACGACGCGCCGGTGACGCCTTCATACATAGACTGCTATCCAAGCCTGCTGCGCAACCCGGTCACCGGCAACATGCAGGTGACTACCCGCCGCCGCTGGGGCGAGAGGCGCGTGTGCCTGACGGAGAGCAGGGACCTTAAGTCCTGGACGGTGCCCAGGGCGGTAGTGCATCCGCTGCCGGACGACGAGCCGCTCACCCACCTGTACAGCATGCCGGAATTCTATTACGCGCCAGGCGAGATATTCATCGGCCTGCTGTGGAAGCACGTCATGCCCTTTGACAGGATATCGGACGGCAGGGTCACCACGGAGTACGCGTATTCTTACGACGGCCTAATGTGGAACTGCACCAACGCGCCCCTGTTCCCGGAAGCGGACAGGGGGGAATACGGCGCGGGCAGCTCGTACTGCATAAGCATGGTGGACCGCGGCGACGACGTGGTGTTCTATATGGGCGCGTGGCTTTCCGAGCACAGCGGACAGCCCAAAGGCGGCACGCCGGACGGCCGCAGCAACTGCGCCGTGATCCCCGGCACGCTTAAGCGCAACCGCTTCGTGAGCGTGGATTCGGGCAAGGGCGTGGGGGAACTGGTCACCCAGTGGCTCCGTCTGAAAACGCCCGAGCTGAAATTGAACGCCACGATCCCATACGGCTCCCTGCGGGCGGAACTGCGGGCGGGCGCGCCCATCGAAGGCTATACCCTGGACGACTTTATCCCTATCGCGGGCGACGTTATCGACGCGCCGCTGAAATGGAAGGGCGGCGGGCTGGAGAAGTTCGTAAGCGAAGGCAAATGGGTGCAGCTGCACATAGTGTTCGAGCAGTCCGAGGTGTATGCCGTTACGGGCGATTTCGATTTCAACATCAATACCCGCGCGCCCGCGTACGACCGGCTGTAGACCGGGCTTGACCGGTCTTCGCGCCCGAAGCAACAACGGGTTGCTTGCCTCCTGACACAAGCAGGGGTATAATCATAAGCGAAATAAACGATGAGGGGCGACTGATATGGAAATATGCGGTATTCTCAGAGATCTGAGGGAAAAGCGCGGGCTTACGCAGGAACAGCTGGCTGAAAAGGTGCTGGTGACCAGGCAGGCGGTCAGCCGTTGGGAAACGGGCGAGACGCAGCCCAATACGGAAACGCTCAAGCTGCTTTCCAAAGAGTTTGACGTATCGATAAACACGCTGCTCGGGGCTCCCAGGACGCTGATCTGCCAGTGCTGCGGGATGCCGCTAAGCGAAGACGGAATGATAAGCCGCGAAAAGGATGGCAGCTTCAACGAAGACTACTGCAGGTGGTGTTACGCGGAAGGCAAATTCGCCTATGAATCGAAGGCGAAGCTGCTCGATTTCCTGGTCTCAAATGTGCCGAACCCCGACATGACCCCCGAAGCCGAACGGCGCAGCGCGTTTGACGGCTATCTTTCCCAGCTTAAGCACTGGAAACAGTAAACGCCTGCGATTTCTGAACGCGCAACTAAAAGCCCCTCGCCGCGACAGGCGGCGAGGGGCTTATATAATAACTGTCAGTTGCCGATCCGGCGGGATCATTCCCACTCACCAGGCAAATCCCAGCTTTAACTGCTTTTGTTTAGGAGATTTGTCTCGACGTGGCTCCGTTTGATTCCCATTATCCTCAACCCATGGAGTCTACGGACTTTTGCTATCAAAAAGCTATCAAAGCGGCTATCACCGGCCCGAATTATTGGGGCTGTGAACAGCGGCTTTGACGATAAACAGGATTGTTTTACTGATTTGATACATGCTTTTCGATGTGGTTACTATAGCATGAAATCGGGCTGATTTCAATGCTTTCATTATAGAAAACTAAGCAGCACTGTCTGCCACCCCCTAGAAGGGGGAGCTTGATGCTAATCCTTATTTGGTTTTTTCAGGCAGCGCAGAAATCTCCCGCAGAAAATGAGCCCGCTCTTTTCAAAAGAAAAAGCAGGCTCATATAGTGTGACTTGTTTGCTGTTAATTGGCGGTGTTATTGATTATCTCAAACGTAACAGGTACTCCCTCAACAATCGGATAGTAGGAGTAAACCTTATCGCCTTCAAGCCAGATATATGCCTCATTAGTCTTGACGTAGAAAACTACATCCAACTTGTCCTGCCCTTTTGCCGAATCCGGCAATCCGTTTTGAGGAACGAGAACGGTGTATCCATCAAGTCCTCCACCGTCAAATGGGCCGATATCGGTTCCGTCCGCAAGAGTAACATGATCCCCAACATCCACGGTGCGAATGACAAATCCGACTTTACCCGTCAGTTTCAGCTTTGCCATGATTTCCAGATACTGCGTCTCTGATAAATCCT
>JAIKYG010000029.1:0-5071 GCA_024683475.1 Clostridiales bacterium
AGCGGAAACTGCGCTTGATGACACCGGCCGAGTATCATGAACAATACTATTCGGCGGCATAAGAATGCCGCCAGCTGTTCACACAACCGGCGGTACGGAACCTTTTAATTATTCACTGTCCTCTTGACGGGTAGCACACCATATGCTCCGGGAGCTTAATTATGCCTTCCCGCCGCGGCGGAAGGCGCTGTCTGCATATATAGTCAGCACATAAAAAATCAAAGCCGCGCGGTTTGCGCGGCTTTAACTTGTCAGCCCTGCTTCTGCTTGTGCTTGGGATTCTCGCAGATCACCATTACGTGACCCTTGCGCTTGATTATCTTGCACTTTTCGCAGATGGTCTTAACGGACGGTCTTACCTTCATTTCTGTGTTCCTCCTTAAAAGAGTTACTGCTTGCTGCGCCAAGTGATACGGCCGCGGGTGAGGTCGTAGGGCGAAAGCTCTATCTTCACCTTGTCGCCGGGGTAGATGCGGATGTAGTTCATGCGCATTTTGCCGGAAACGTGCGCCAGTATCTTGTGGCCGTTAGGCAGCTGTACCTCGAACATCGCGTTGGGGTAGGCTTCGGTTACAACGCCTTCAACCTCTATAACGTCTGATTTGGACAAATGCATTCCTCCTTGGCAGCGATCCACTTGCGGATTTCGTGATCCTCGATCCCCCGCTCCAGGAGCTTCAGGATCTCGGGATCAGGCAGGCTTTTCAGCTTCAGATGCCTGAGCTTTTTCTTTTTCGGCCTTGAGACCTTGCGTGTGTCGCCGTCTGACAAAAGCACGTAGTTTTCGTCCAGCGACTCGATAACCAGAAACAAGCGGCCTTCGTCCCTTCCGGCTTTCGACTTTACAAGGGAGCCGGGTACGATGGGCGGCTTATCCATTTTGAGATCCTCCCGCGAATTTGCCCGGGTAGGAAAGTATCTCCGCGTCCCCGTCCGTGATAAGCACCGTGTGCTCGTAATGCGAGCAGATGGATCTGTCGCGGGTGACGGCGGTCCAGTCGTTATCCAGGATGAATACCTTCCAGGTGCCCAGCGCTATCATGGGCTCAATGGCTATGGTCATGCCCGCCTGCAGCCTTACGCCGCGTCCGGGCTTACCGTAATTCGGCACGGAAGGGTCTTCGTGCATTTCCTGACCGATACCGTGACCGCAATAATCTCTGATGACTCCGTAGCCGAACTTTTCCGCGTGCTCCTGCACCGCCCAGCCTATATCGCCAAGCCGGTTGCCTGCCCGCGCCGCCTGCGCACCTTTCCAGAAGCATTCTTCCGTAACGCGCATGAGCTGCTCGGCTTCCTTGCTTACCCTGCCTACCGGCGCGGTAAACGCGGAATCACTTTGCCAGCCGTTTAAGATGCAGCCGCAGTCTATGGAGACGATCTGGCCTTCCTTAAGCGCCTTGCTGCTTGGGAAACCGTGCACTACCTCGCTGTCCACGCTGGCGCAGATGGAGAAGGGAAAACCTTCGTAGCCCTTGAAGGAGGGCACCGCGCCTGCTCCGCGTATGAGCTTTTCCGCCCTTTCGTCGATCTCCAGGGTGGTAACGCCCGGTACGATCATTTCTCTCAGTTCCGAAAGCACGCTGTGGAGCAGCTTGCCCGCCGCCCGCATCAGCTTGATCTCGGACTCGCTCTTGGTGTATATCATCTTAGCCCCTCAGCGCGTTAAGTATCGCGGCTGTCACTTCTTCGGGCGTGCCTTCTCCGTTTACGGGAGCCAGCTTGCCCGCCCGCCTGTAGTAATCTATCAGCGGGGCAGTCTGGGTGTGATATACATTGAGACGGTTCTGTATGGTCTCGGGAGCGTCGTCCTTGCGGCGGTAAAGCTCACCGCCGCAAGCGGGACACACTTTTTCGTCCTTGAGGGTCGAAATATGGAACGTGCCCTGACACTCTTTGCACACCCTGCGTCCGGTCAAACGGCTCAGCAGATGCGCGTCCTCGACCTCCATATCCACCACCATGTCCGGCGCCTTGATCTCGTCCAGCGCCTGAGCCTGGTGTACGGTACGGGGAAATCCGTCCAGCAGATAACCGTTAGCGCAGTCGGCCTCGTTGAGCCGATCGCGTACCATATCAATAAGCACTTCGTCCGGCACGAGCGCGCCCGCCTCGACAAACGCCTTGGCGCGCAGACCCGTGGGAGTGGCGGCCGCTATGGCACTTCTAAGCATATCTCCGGTGGAAATGTGCGGGATCGACAGTTCCTGGCAGATCTTCTCCGCCTGGGTGCCCTTCCCTGCCCCCGGAGGGCCAAGAAACACTAACTTCATTTGAGTCTTCCCCCAATTACTTCAGGAAGCCCCTGTAGTGCCGCATGAGCAGCTGGCTTTCCAGCGTGCGCGCGGTCTCGACCGCGACGCTCACGGCAATCAGCAGGGAAGAGCCCGCGAACGCCAGGAACACGCCGGAGATCTTGTACACGATGTTGGGCACCAAGGCCAGCACCGCGAGGAAAATCGCGCCGAACAGGGTGATGCGGTGGTTGATACGGGTGATGTAATCGACCGTCGCCTTGCCCTGACGGATACCGGGGATAAGTCCACCGTTGTTCTGGATATTCTCAGCCATCTCCTTGGGATTGAAGGTGATGGAGGAATAGAAGAAGGTGAAGCCCAGTATCAGCAGCGCGTTGATGGCGATGTACCACCAGGTGCCGCTGCCCAGGTTGTCGCTCCACCAGGTGGCAGCCTTGCTGGAGATGAACTGAAGGATCGTCTCCGGGAACTGCATGATAGCGGAAGCGAAGATCAGAGGCAGAACGCCGCTGGCGTTGAGCTTGATCGGGATGTGGGTGGACTGGCCGCCGTACATCTTCCTGCCCACCATGCGCTTGGCATACTGAACGGGGATGCGCCTCTCGGCCATGTCTACCAGCACCACGCCCACGATCATGACCAGGCTGATGAGCAGGATGGCCAGGAATCCGGGCAGAGAAGAGAAGGTACCGGAGAACATCTCGGTAAATACGGAGCGGACTCTGGCGACCACCACGGTGGCGAAGCGGCTGACGATACCTGCGAAGATCAGCAGGGAAACGCCGTTGCCGATGCCGTTCTCGGTGATCCTTTCGCCGATCCACATGGCCAGGGCGGTACCTGCCGCGAGGCAGAAGCCGATGGTCAGGTAGCTGACGAAGCCGGAGTCGGCCGAAGCCTTCAGACCGTAGGTCAGGGCGATGGCCTGGACGAAGCCCAGGGCCACGGTGACGTAACGGGTGATCTGGGCGATCTTTTTACGGCCTTCCTCGCCGCTCTTGTTGAGCTGCTCCAGGGAGGGGATCGCCACGCACAGCAGCTGCATGATTATGCTGGAGTTGATGTACGGGGTGATGCCCATGGCCATGATGGTCCAGTTGGAGAAGTTGGCGCCGGTCATCCACTGGATGTAGTCCAGCAGGCTGTAGCGGTTAAGCTGTTCAGCCAGCTGAGAAGCGTCGACGCCGGGAGTGGGGATGAAGCACAGCAGCCTATACACCAGGAGCATTCCCAGCGTGTACAGCAGCTTGTTGCGCAGCTCCTTTATTTTCCACGCGTTCTTCAGCGTCTCAAACATATCAGATCACCTCGCAGCTTCCGCCGGCCGCTTCGATCTTCTCCTTTGCGGTGGCAGTAAATTTGTTAGCCTGCACCGTAAGCTTTTTGGTGAGTTCACCGTCGCCCAGGATCTTGATGCCGTCCAGCACCTTGTTGATGATGCCGTACTCGAGCAGCTCGATGGGTCCTACCACTTCGCCGTCTTCGAACACGTTCAGCACGGAGATGTTGATGGTCTCGTACTCAGTGCGGAACTTGTTGGTGAAGCCGCGCTTGGGCAGACGCATGGTCAGGGGCATCTGGCCGCCTTCGAATCCGGGCCGCTTGCCGCCGCCGGAACGGGCCTTGGCGCCCTTGTGACCTTTACCGGAGGTCTTGCCCAGACCGCTGCCGATACCGCGGCCCAGCCTCTTGGGGGCCTTGGTGGAGCCGTACGCGGGCTCTAATTCATGAAGTTTCATGCCTGACCTCCTTCTTCGATCTCTTCGACCTTCACCATGTGCTTGACCTTGAAGATCATGCCGCGCACGGCGGGATTGTCTTCCTTGACGACCGTGTCGCCTACGTGATGGAGCCCCAGGGCCTGGATGTTGGCCTTGTGGTTCTTCAGAGCGGCGATGGTGGACTTGGTTTGAGTTATCTTAAGCTTCATAGTTTAAGTCCCCCTTAACCCAGGATCTCTTCCACGGTCTTGCCGCGGAGGCGGGCCACCTTTTCGGCGGACTGGAGCCTGCCCAGACCGTTCAGAGTGGCGCGCACCATGTTGATGGGGTTGTTGGAGCCGATGGACTTGGTGCGGATATTCTTGATACCCACAGCCTCTATGACCGCACGCACGGGACCGCCCGCGATAACGCCGGTACCTTCTTCGGCGGGCATAAGCAGGACCTTGCCCGTTCCGAACACGCCGGTGATCTCATGGGGGATGGTGGTGCCGTCCAGGGGCACGTTGATGAAGTGCTTTTTCGCGTCTTCGATCCCCTTGCGCACGGCTTCGGGGATTTCCACCGCTTTGCCCATGCCGCAGCCGACTTTGCCTTTTTCGTCGCCCACTACCATAAGAGTGGTGAAGCGGAAGTTCTTGCCGCCCTTAACGACCTTGGCAACGCGGTTGATGTACACGAGCTTTTCCTTGTATTCACTGACTGGTCTTTCTCTGCGCTGCATCGCGTTATCTCCTCCCTTAGAAGTTTAAGCCGCCTTCGCGAGCGCCAGCAGCCAGCTGAGCTACACGACCGGTGTAAATATATCCGCCGCGGTCAAACACCACTTCTTTGATGCCGGCAGCGATCGCCCTTTCGGCAACGATCTTGCCCACCAGCTTGGCCTGGCCCTTCTTGTCCAGCTCCGCCGCCTGAGAAGCGATATCCTTCTCCACGGTGGAAGCGGCGCACAGGGTGTTGCCCTTGGTGTCGTCGATAACTTGAGCGTAGATATGCGCGTTGGAACGGAACACGCACAGACGCGGACGCTCGGGCGTACCGCTGATCTTTTTGCGCACACGTTCGTGGCGTATCACGCGGATCTCGTTTCTA
>JAIKYG010000030.1:0-25772 GCA_024683475.1 Clostridiales bacterium
ATTCCTGAAGTAGTCCCTGAATGATGTTCCGTTTCCCTTCAGTCATCGGGCCGGGTTTAAAGTATTCCTTCTTCTTGTCAGCCATGCTAAAGCCTCCTGTGTTTTATTATCTTACCACAGAAGGCCTTATTGTTTCACCTATTTACAGAGTTTTTTTCACAGGCTCTGGTCATCTGTTGACAGTACTGCCGGAGCGCTTTGCGCATGATCCAAAGTCGTCGATCGACGACCTGCTGCCTTGGGCTGATGGGCTGCGTGAACTCTACCAGGCGTAGTGTGCTTTATTTAGCGGTTACTTTTTACCAAGTATTCGTACAAACTATCAGCGATCTTTTTTGGCTGACAATTAGGATACGTTTGATATACTGCACCCGTCTCATCCTGCCAAATATATATACCATCAAAGTGTGCATTTTCTATGACATAAAAGTTAGCCGGGACATCAGGATTAAGCTCCCTGGCTTCATTTGTTGTGCTTAGTACATCTAAACCGGAATATTGACTAATGCCAACAATCTCATGACCATTAAACATACAGACGCCAATACTTGAAAGGAATTCCTTATATTCTTTCGAAAATCTGACACCCAAGTTCTTCTCAATGTTTAAAATGCTTTCACTGCTTGTACCAATTGCGTTGCCAAGCATGTTTTCTGCAACGATAGTAGCTATCCAATCTTTCATTTAATTCTCCTTATAAGCTTAGTTATTGAAACAACTCCACATTATTACCAAGAGCCATGTTCATTTCTTTTTTCAGTTTTGCAAAAGCTACTCGATCTATTTCTGGCTCTTCCCTCCATGTTAGAACAGCATAATTCTTTCTGTGTTGGTCATACGTAAGTAAAGCAAGGGGCGAACTATTTTGTTGACCAACATGATGCCATTCATATAGTTTTCCACTGCTATCAACAGGATTATAGCCAGCAAGAAGTCGCTGGCGATTTGTCAGACCGTCATACACTTGATTAAGATTTACATCTTTAGGCAACAACACACGTTGATTCCCTATCCTGTATTCAACTAATCCTGCGCTCTTGTATACTTCGTACTCTTCCATGGAGTGTACAGTCCTAATAAAATCAAGTGAATATGAGCTTCTCTTTGTATTTGTGCTGCTTCATTCCATCCATTGTGAGTCGAATTATGCCACTTGCAAAGGAATGTTGTCTCTTTTACTGTGCCAGAAATTGACCCGGCAATAGCACCCCACTTGAATCCCTCACTGGCTTCTATCAAACCCGCTTCAAAAGACTTTTCAAGATCACCAGTTTGAATATATTTAAGAGTTCCACCTGCAACAAAGCCGAATCCCGCACCATAGGCTGCATATTTCAAACCCGTCTTTGCCCCGAACGCAAACACGATGCTGATTGCTGGTGCCGCAGTATATGTTACCGCCGCTATCGTAACACAGACTAGTATAACCCCCGCGCCTATAGCCACATTTTTCAGAATCCTTGTGTAAATCGCGTCTTTGTCAATATACTCCTGAAACGGTATTACAGTAGTTTGATTGTCATCACCCAACGTGAATACATAGCGGGTTCCTTCAAACTGCGCATCCAGTTCCGCCAAAGTGTATCCGAAAAAGATGTTGGCTTTTGTGTTATAGGCTACCTCCTCGATATACTCCTGCGAAATGTAGATAGCTTCAACATTTTCTACCACATAATCCGTTCCATCGAGCGCGTTTATGAGTTCTTCATATATCTCATCTTCAACATACGGCAGCAATGTTTCATTAAAACCAAGTGCGTCAGAACCTTTTTCTGCCATTACCTCATTCGGAATGGAAAAGACAAAAAACAATACTAAAGCCAGTATTATGGCCAATAACTGTTTCACGGAAAAATCTTCTCCTTTCGAGTTACTTAGTGTTCAACGCGTCAACGATCTGGGCTATGTTCAGGCCCTGCCTGATATAGTTGATGATGCGCTCATCCGTGCCGACATACAGGAGTTTTACGGTCTTCGCGCCCGTATATCTGTTGGATACGGTAATCGTATAGATGCCCTCCCTCGCGTAATCCGTACCATCCTGGGCGGGGCGGTTGAAGCGAATATCCTCAGAAAAGCCGTTCTCGTTTTCCACTATCACCGAATAACACACATCAATGTCGAGATAGCGGGAATACGCCAGGTCGAGATAGAACCCATTTGGTGTGGAGGCAGCATTTCTCAGTTCCTCTCCGGTCTTTACGTCAAACGGGAACGCTATGCAGTTGCCGTTGCGGATGGAGAAATGGAAATAAATGCGGTAATTGCTGTAGCTGTCCGACGTGGCTGAGGTGCCGAGTATTCTTGTTTTGTTGCATATTCTGTAATCCAGCGCGACTTCGTAATCCCCTTCCTCGTTCAGGGAGATCACTGTATCCGCTGAGCCTGTGGCCTTTGCCTTTAGATAGTCGGTATAAACCTGCGCCTCGCCAGGATTATGCTGGTAATCGAAGTGGCGGACGATCAGCGTGCCACGTCCGAAGAACGTGGGCTTCACATTGAACTCCTCGTCATATCCACCGTCATCTTTGGCGATTATCTTGAGCGTGCTGCCGTCAAGCATATCAATGTCCTGGGCCAGCTCAAAGTGGAGCTCCACATTGTCACCTACAGTCTTGAGAAATATGAAGGATTTGTCATCGACCGGCATCACGCGCGTAAAGCCGCTTATGTAAAACTTGCCCAGGTCCCAACCGAAGTGCGGGTCATCCTTCGTGATATCCGTGCCGTTACTGTATCCTCTGCTGTCCTGGACGCGTTTTGCCCTATAACCTACGTACATTTTCTGAGTTCCTTCAGGCAGTTCCGGTTCAGGCAGTATGTTCGGGTTGCCCTCGTGAGACGGCGGTGCAAAAAAGTCAGACACGGAAGTCCAGGAATCGACCGCTGCGCCAGTTGTCCAATCCCATATGTCGGCGGCTGCACCGCTCGTCCAGTCCCATGCATCAATAGCCGCACTGCTTGTCCAGTCCCATGCGTCTGTAGCCGCGCCAGTCGTCCAGTCCCATGCGTCCGTAGTAGCACCAGTTGTCCAATCCCATGCGTCTGTAGCCGCCTCACTCGTCCAGTCCCATGCATCCCCGGCTGTTTCACTCGTCCAGTCCCACACATCCGAAGCCGCACCCTTAATGCTGTCCCAAATGCTGGCATGCGCAGTGAGAGGCATCGCAGTTAAAATAATAGCCGTCAAAAGAAGCGTTATTGCCAAACGCTTCATAGCTGTACTCCCGATATTCAAATGACTGTTTATATGTTGTGTCTGTCAGATTATAGCACTGTGAAACATATCCTTGCAAGATACTGTTGTTTATAAATATTATCATATATAATTAATTAATCATATGTTTCCCGCATATATGCGTTTATTTCGCCGTACGGTATTGATTTCTACGTCCGCCGCCTGTAAAATAATGAAACAAAGCAGGAACATTATATGCGGAGGCTCCCGCGCGGAGGCCCCCGTTCACCGATTTTCCGCCGTTTCCCGCCAAAAAGCGGGGCGGCACGTCAAGGAGCGGCTTTATGAAAAACACTGTGAAACGGCTGTGGACATATCTGGAGGGCTGGCGGGGGCTGGTGTTCTCCCTGTGCGCGTTTTTTCCCCTCGCCGCCTCCGCCTTCGCCGCGGAAACCAGCGTGCTTTTCTTCGCGAGATGGTTTTTTCTGATCGCCCTTGCCTGCCTTGCCGTCTGCCCGTGGGTCTTAAGGCGCTTAAGGCGGCTTGACGCTGGAAAGCTTGCCCCTGCCTCCGGGTCCCGCCGGGAAAACCTAAGGTGCGGCGCGGCGTTCTTCCTTGTCGCTTTCGCTGTGTTTTTCATTAAATACCTGATATACTACCCCGCCGCCTTCTCTCCCGACTCCTTCGAACAGTACGGTCAGGCGGTCTCGGGCAGCTATAACGACTGGCACCCCGTGATCCACACCCTGATCGCCTTTAAGCTGCCCCTCGCGCTCACTGGCGGCTGGACCGGCTCCATAATCCTGTTCCAGATCGCCGCGTTTTCTCTTGTGATCGCCCATCTCGCGCTCGCCCTGCGCGCTTACGCCGGGACAAAATACGCGCTTTTCTCCCTCGCCTTCATACTGCTCAATCCCCAGACCACCAACATGGCGCTGTACCCCTGGAAGGACGTTTTCTTCGCCATGGGCGCGGTCACGCTCGGGGTGTTCGCGCTGAAGATATATTTTACCCGGGGAGAGTGGCTCAAAAAGCCCCTTAACGTCATCCTGCTGGGGCTGCTGCTGGGCATTACCTCCCTCGTAAGGCACAACGCGGTGCTCTTTACCCTGCCCATGCTGCTCACCATCCTGCTGTTTGCGGGCTTTAAGCGGACAGCTGCGGCGGCGCTGTGCTTCGCCGTCACGGTCTTTGCCGTTAAAGTGCCCCTGTACGCGTGCTTTGACGTCACCTCCCCCGACAGGAGGCAGGTGGAGATGCTGGGGCTGCCCATGACGGTCATCGGGTCCGCGGTCACCTACGCTCCGGAACATCTGGACGGCGAGACCCTGGATTTCGCATACGCCGTGGCGCCCAAGGAGGTGTGGGAGCAAAGGTTCGCCGACAGCGACGTATCCGTCTCCTACCTGCCCAAAAGCCTGGACGTCGGGCAGCTCCTCCCCGCCTACGGAGACTTCGACAACGTCAAGTGGAGCAAGCTCACCAACCTCTACGTGATAGAGGAATACGGCCCCTTCAGGGTCATAAAGATCGCCCTCAGCTGCGTAAGGCGCGCGCCCATAGCCTCGTTAAAGGGGCTTATAAAGCTTACCGAGCCGGTCTACACCCTTTCGGGCGACCATCTCTACATGGCGGTGCCCCGCCTGAGCTCCAATCCCTACGGCGTGACTCCCGGCGGCGTGCCATTGCTCCAGAAGCTGAACATACTTGTTTCGGCGGGGCTCAACCTTGTGTTCCCCCACCTGTTCCTGTACACGGGCGTGATGCATCTGGCGCTGATCGGGCTTGCCCTCGCCTGTTTGGACTTCAGGCGGAAGGGCACCGTCAAGCGGCTCTTCGCTTTGCTGCCCGTGTTCTGCCACAACTTCGGTACCATGCTTCTGCTCACCACGGCGGGAGACTCGTCCAGGCTCTTCTACTGCACCTTCCCGCTCATGCCCGTGCTCGCGCTCATGCTGCTCAAGGATGCCGGCGCGGGAGATGCGCCATGTGCCTGAAGATGGCGCCTTCGTTTATTGCTTCTTTTATACAATTTCATTAACTGTATTGATTTCCGTTTCCGCGGACGGTAAAATGTAATGCTATAATTATGCTGCAATAACTGTCGCGCAGGGCGGAAAGACGGGGTGTTTTTGCTGAAATCCGCGTTCAAAAGGCTGTGGCGGTACATAGAGGGCGTGAACGGGCTGCTGCTCATACTGTACTGCGTTTTCATCTTTTCCGCGTTCGCTTTCACAGCCGCAAGCAGTCTCAGGTTCTTTGCCAGATGGTTTTTCGCCATCTGCCTTGTGTGCGCCGCACTTTGCCCGGCGGCGCTCAGGGCGGTGCGCAGACTGGACGCGCGCGAACGTCCGAAAGCTTCTGAGCTTAAGCCCTCCGCCGCAAACGAGACCAAACTTAACGCGCTGCTTTTCGCCGTGCCTCTTTTGATCTTCCTGTGCAGGTACATAGTTTACTACCCCGCGGCGTTTTCCACCGATTCCGTGGACCAGTACGCGCAGGCGGTGACAAACAGTTATAACGACTGGCACCCCGCCGTACACACGCTTCTGTTCATCAAGCTGCCCCTGCTGCTCACGGGTGGCTGGACGGGCTCGATCATACTGTTCCAGATCCTCGTGTTTTCCGCC
This sequence comes from Clostridiales bacterium, assembly GCA_024683475.1. Lineage (GTDB taxonomy): Bacteria > Bacillota > Clostridia > Christensenellales > Aristaeellaceae > RUG14130. Next base: position 5,809 of record JAIKYG010000030.1, read on the forward strand.
GTCATCGGCTATTCGCTGCTGGTGATAAAGGACTGCGCGGGCACTCGCCCGGCGCTTATCGCCATGGCGTTCATAATGCTCAATCCCCAGACCGGCAATATCGCCATGTTCCCATGGAAGGACGTGGCTTTCGCCATGGGTGCGCTGCTGCTCACCGCTTACACACTGCGCATTTATCACAGCGGCGGCGAGTGGATAAGGCGCCCCGCGAATACCGCCGCGTTTGCGACAGCGCTGGCGCTCACGAGCCTGCTCAGGCACAACGCGCCGCTGTTCACCGTCACACTGCTGCTTGCGGTTGCCTTCCATATCGGCTTAAAGCGCCTGATCGCCGTCTGCCTGTGCGCCGTCGCCCTGGTGGTCGGCATCAAGCTGCCGCTGTACTCCGCCCTTGACGTGGCTCCCGCCGACCGACCCGCGGTGGAGACGCTGGGTCTGCCGATGACGGTCATAGGATCTGCGGTCACATATTCCCCCGAAACCCTGGAAGCAGACATACTTGAGTTTGCCTACCGCGCCGCGCCCAAAGAGCTGTGGGAGGAAAACTACCTGCCGGGCAATTTCAACGCCGTCAAATGGGACAGCCGCTTCGACAGCTCGGCAATAGACGAATACGGTGCCCGCAGGGTGCTGGAAATGGCCTGGCGCTGTATCAAGCAGGCGCCCGCCGTGTCACTGAATGGGCTGATCAAGCTGACGGACCCGGTGTATTCCGTAAGCGACGATTTCGCCTACACCTCTATACCCCGGATGACCCGCAACCCCTTTGGCATAGAGTTCCGCGGCGTCCCCGCGCTGCAGAAACTGAACGCGTTAATTTCCCGGGCCGCGGCCACCCTGCTGCCCTGGCTGTTCACCTACACGGGAGCCGTGCACCTGGCTTTGATCGTGCTCATCCTCGCCCGGTTTCCCATTGGCCGCTTTGAAAGCTGGAAAAGGATCTTCCTCGTGCTGCCGGTGTTCGTTTACAATTTCGGGACCGCCCTGCTTATGAGCGGAGCCTCTGACAGCGCCAGGTTCTTCTATTACACTTTCCCGCTCGCACCGTTATTGTTCCTGCTGCTTGGCAAAAAACACGAAAGGAACGCAGAAAACCGATGAAAAAAGTGCTGATAATCGGCGCCGGCCCCGCGGGACTCACCGCCGCCTACGAGCTGCTTGACAAGTCCGGCGAGTACGAGGTCACCGTGTTCGAGGAAAGCGATTGCTTCGGCGGTATCTCCCGCACGGTCAGCCACAACGGCAACCGCATGGACATGGGCGGCCACCGCTTTTTCTCGAAAGTGCCCGAAGTGAACGCCTGGTGGGAAAAGCTGCTCCCCACCCAGGGCGCGCTGCCCGGGGACGACCTTAAGCTGGGCAGGACGTCCACCCTGGCGCCCGGCGGGCCCGACCCGGAAAAGACCGACCGGGTAATGTTAAGGAGGAACCGCCTTTCGCGCATATTCTTTAACTCCCGGTTCTTCGATTATCCCGTTTCGCTGAAACTGGATACGATAAAGAACATGGGCCTCATGACCACCGCTGAGGTGGGTTTCAGCTATATAAAGGCCGCGCTGTTCAAGCGGGAAGAAAAGTCCCTTGAGGACTTCTACATCAACCGTTTCGGCAAAAAGCTGTACTCCATGTTTTTTGAACGATACACCCAGAACCTGTGGGGCAGGCATCCATCGGAGATCTCCCCCGAATGGGGCGCCCAGCGCGTAAAGGGTCTGTCCATAAAGGCGGTGCTCAAGGACATACTGGGCAAGGCGTTCGGGAAAAAGGACCGCAAGGTGGAAACTTCCCTGATAGAGGAATTCGCCTATCCCAAGCTGGGGCCCGGGCAGCTGTGGGACCTGACCGCCGCCGAAGTCGAACGCATGGGAGGCACCATAATCAAAAACGCCCGCGTCACAAACATTATGAGGGACGAAAGCGGCCGCGCCGCGGGGCTGATATATGAAAAAGAAGGCGAAAGGATCAGCGTAAACGGCGACTATATCATATCCTCCATGCCCGTAAAGGACCTGGTGGCGGGCATGGACGGCGTGCCGGAAAACTGCTCAATGATCGCCGCGGGGCTGCCCTACCGCGACTATATGACCGTGGGCGTGCTTGTCCCCCGGCTGAAACTTAAAAACCTGACGAAGATCCCCACTTTGGGCAATATAGTGCCCGACAACTGGGTGTACGTGCACGACCGCAGCGTCAGTATAGGGCGCTTCCAGATATACAACAACTGGTCTCCCTATATGGTGAAGGATCCTGAGCACAGTGTGTGGATGGGGCTGGAGTACTTCTGCGACGAGGGCGACGATATGTGGGCGCTGTCAGACAGCGCCTTTGCCGACATGGCGGTTAACGAGATGGTCACCATGGGGCTCATAGACAGCGCGGACGAGGTCATGGACCGGCACGTGGAGCGGGTCAGAAAAGCGTATCCCGCCTACTTCGACACCTACGCCCGGATGGACGAGTTAAGGGCGTTCCTGGATACGATCCCCAACCTGTTGTGCGTGGGGCGCAACGGACAGCACCGCTACAACAACATCGACCACAGCATGTGCACCTCCTTCGAGGCGGTAAAAAACATCCTTTCCGGCGAGACCGGAAAGGACAACGTGTGGAACGTGAACACCGAAAAGGAATACCACGAGGAAAAGCAGCAGGCAAAGACATAAACATGTACTGCTTTTGCGGCACGAAAAAACGGCGGGGTCTGTCCCCCGCCGCTTTTATTTCGCCACGCTCTGTCTTACCAGCGCGCGCTTTAAGCGCGCTTCGTTGAGCTTCTGCTCGGTCTTGTCCAGGTCTTTCTTTTTAAGCGCTTCCCGTGCCCGGTTTTCGGCGAGTTTCGCGCGCTCCAGGTCTATCATGTCGGACCACTCGAAGGTGGTGGCGACCACGGTGACCTTGCCGCCCGTCACGGATACCATGCCCCCTATGCAGGCGGCGCGGCGGGTCTCGCCGTTTATGGTCACCCGCGCTTCGCCCATGCCCAGGGCGTTCAGGTAGTCCGCGTGACCCGCCATTATGCCCACCTGCCCGCTTATGGTGCGCAGGGACAGGTATTCGGCTTCCCCCGAAAAGAACTGCCCGTCCGGGGTGACTATCTCCAGCTGGAAGCTCCTCATTTGCCGCTTTCCCCTTTGACCCGGTCGGTCACGTCGTCTATGGTGCCCGCGTACAGGAAAGCGCTCTCGGGCACGTCGTCGTGTTTGCCTTCGATTATCTCCTTAAAGCCCCGCACGGTCTCCTTGAGGGGCACGTACTTGCCCTCGTAGCCCGTGAACTGGCTGGCCACGTGGAAGGGCTGGGACAGGAAGCGCTGCACCTTGCGGGCGCGGGACACGGTGAGTTTGTCCTCGTCGGACAGCTCGTCAATGCCCATTATGGCGATTATGTCCTGCAGTTCCTTGTACCTTTGCAGTATCCTCTGCACGTCCCTGGCCACGCGGTAATGCTCGTAGCCCACCACGTCCGGGCTGAGTATGCGGCTGGTGGATTCCAGGGGATCGACCGCGGGATATATGCCCAAGGAAGCGATACCTCTGTCCAGCACGGTGGTGGCGTCCAGATGGGCGAAAGTGGTGGCGGGAGCGGGGTCGGTCAGGTCGTCCGCGGGCACGTAAACCGCCTGCACGGAGGTTATGGAGCCGTCCTTTGTGGAGGTGATCCTTTCCTGCAGCGCACCCATTTCGGTGGCCAGCGTGGGCTGGTAGCCCACGGCGGAGGGCATGCGCCCCAGCAGCGCGGACACTTCGCTGCCCGCCTGGGTGAAGCGGAAGATGTTGTCTATGAACAGCAGCACGTCCTGCTTTTTGACGTCCCTGAAGTACTCCGCCACGGTCAGCCCCGCCAGACCCACGCGCATACGCGCTCCCGGGGGCTCGTTCATCTGGCCGTACACCAGCGCGGTGTTTTTGAGCACTCCGGATTCCTTCATTTCGTAGTACAGGTCGTTGCCCTCGCGGGTGCGCTCGCCTACGCCGGTGAACACGCTGTAACCGTTGTGCTCGGTGGCGATGTTGTATATGAGTTCCTGGATCAGCACGGTCTTGCCCACGCCCGCGCCGCCGAACAGGCCGATCTTGCCGCCCTTGGCGTAGGGGCAGATCAGGTCCACGACCTTGATGCCCGTCTCCAGTATCTCGGTGGAAGAGAGCTGCTGGTCAAAGCCGGGAGCGGGACGGTGTATGGGCCACCTTTCCGCCGCTTCGGGGGCGGGCAGATCGTCCACGGGCTCGCCCAGCAGGTTCATTATCCTGCCCAGCACTCCGTCGCCCACGGGCACGGAGATGGGTCTGCCGGTATCCACGGCCTTTATGCCCCGCTTTAATCCGTCGGTGCCGCTCATGGCCACGCAGCGGGCCACGCTGTCGCCTATGTGCTGGGCTACCTCGGCGGTTATTTTCCTGCCCTCAAACTCGATCTCTACGGCATTGAGCAGCTGAGGAAGCTCCCCTTCCTCAAAGCGAACATCCACCACAGGTCCAACCACCTGGGCGATCCTGCCTTCCCGTGCCATCAGTCAATTCTCCTTTATGATGATTCCCGTCAGCTTTCCGCGCCGGCCACGATCTCCGTGATCTCCTGGGTGATCGCGCCCTGGCGCGCCCGGTTGTATTTAAGGTTCAGTTGCTCTATCATTTCCTGGGCGTTCTTGCCCGCAGCTTCCATGGCGGCGCGGCGCGCGCCCTGCTCGCTCACCACGCTTTCGCACAGCGCGCCGTATATTATGCCGCCCACGTACTCGGGCACTATGGCGGCAAACAGGCTCGGGGCGTCCGTGTCGTACAGCTGCGCCCGGTTGCTCCCGTCTTCCGCTCCCAGAGTCAGCGGCAGCAGGTCGAGGCTGCGGGGCGACTGGCAGAGCATAGAGTCGAAATGGGTATAGCACAGGGTGATGCGGTCGATCTCACCGTTTTCGTACGCCCTGCACATGTCCTTGGCCATTGAGAAGCAGCCGCTCACCCTGAGCGCCTCCGCCTGGATGAACGCCCTTGAGCGTATCTCACGCTCGCGCTTCTCGAAAAATTCCAGCGCCTTTTTGCCTATGGGCAGCACCACCGCGGAAACGCCCGCTTCGGCGTCCTGCTTTATCAGTCCCTCCGCCAGCTTGAGCACGTTGGTGTTGTAGCCTCCCGCCAGGCCCCTGTCGCCCGCGATGACTATGTACGCGGCGCGCTTTACCGCTCTTTGGGTCAGGAAGGGGGAAGAAAACTCCTCCGCGCCCGCCACTATGTCCTTAAGCGTAGCGTACAGCGTTTCGTAATAGGGGCGGCTCCTCGTTACCCTTTCCTTTGCCCTGACCAGTTTCGAGGACGCCACCAGTTCCATGGCGCGGGTGATCTGGGACGTGCCCTTCACGCTCTTTATGCGCAGTTTTATCGCCTTCATGTTGCCCGCCATGCCCGCGTCCTCCTTTCCACGATCGCCGTTTTACTGCTTTTCGGCGATGAATTTGTCGGTATACTCCTTTACCGCGGCGTCCAGCGCGGCTTCGTCGGCTATGCTGCCGGTCTCGCGGATGTTCTTAAGGATGGGATAATAGCCGGCGTCCATAAACTCGTACAGACCATGTTCGTACTGGGGCACCCTGGCAGTCTCCACCTTTTCAAGATAATTGTGTATGACCGCGTAGAGTATGCACACCTGGTGCGCCACGTCCACGGGGGCGGAACGGTCCTGCTTGAGCACCGCCACGATCCTTTCGCCCTGGTCCAGGCGCCGCCGGGTGTCCTTGTCCAGGTCGCTGCCGAACTGGGCGAAAGCCTGCAGTTCGCGGTACTGGCTGTACAGGAGCTTAAGCGAGCCCGCCACCTTCTTCATGGCCTTTATCTGGGCGGCGCCGCCCACGCGGGACACGGAGATGCCCGGGTTCACGGCGGGCATTATGCCGGAGTGGAACATTTCGCTCTCAAGGAAGATCTGCCCGTCGGTGATGGAGATGACATTGGTGGGGATGTACGCGGATACGTCGCCTGCCTGGGTCTCTATGATGGGCAGGGCGGTCAGCGAGCCTCCGCCGTACTCGGGCGCGATCCTCGCAGCCCTTTCAAGCAGGCGGCTGTGCAGGTAGAACACGTCTCCGGGGTACGCCTCGCGTCCCGGCGGGCGGCGGATGAGCAGGGACAGCGCCCTGTACGCCACCGCGTGCTTGGACAGGTCGTCGTAGATCAAAAGCACGTCCCTGCCCTGGTCCATGAAGTATTCGCCCATGGCGCAGCCGGAATAGGGAGCTATGTACTGAAGCGGCGCGGTCTCCGAGGCGGTGGCGCTGACCACTACGGTGTAGTCCATGCAGCCCGCCTTGGAAAGTATGTTCAACGTCTGGGCCACCGTGGAGCGCTTCTGGCCGATGGCCACGTACACGCAGATCACGTTCTGCCCCTTCTGGTTGATGATCGTATCCAGCGCTATGGTGGTCTTGCCCGTCTGGCGGTCGCCGATTATGAGCTCCCTCTGGCCCCTGCCTATGGGGATCATGCTGTCTATGGCCTTTATGCCCGTCTGCAGCGGCTGGCTCACGCCCTTGCGCTTGATTATGCCCGGGGCGGGCCGCTCTATCGGGCGGTATTCCGCCGCCTCTATGGGGCCCCTGCCGTCAATGGGCTGGCCCAGCGCGTCCACCACGCGGCCTATCAGGCTCTCGCCCGCGGGCACGCTCACCACGCGCCCCGTGCGCTTCACGGTGTCGCCCTCGCGGATGCCCTCCGAGTCGCCCAGCATGACTATGGACACGAAGTCCTCCTCCAAGTTCAGCGCCATGCCGTACACGCTGGTGGGGAACTCGATCAGTTCGTTCACCGCGCACTCGTTAAGCCCCGACGCCCGGGCGATGCCGTCGCCTATCATGAGCACGCGGCCCGTCTGGCTCTCGTCCACCCGCTTTTCGTAGCTTTGAATCTGCGCCTTTATGATCTTGCTTATCTCGTCGGCTCTCAGTTCCATCTTATCCGTCACTTTCTATAACGTCAGGGCGTCCAGCGTCTTCGCCAGATGCCTAATGTCGCCCGCCACAGTGCCGTCCAGCGTCTCGCCGTCGGCTTCCACGCGCACGCCCCCCAGCACGGAGGGGTCGAGCTTCTGGGTCAAAAGCAGCGTCTTGCCCGTTTTCTTTTCCAGCGCCGTCTTAAGCCTGTCAAGCTGCGCGGCACTCAGCTCCACGGCGCTGATCACCCTGGCCTCGATTATGCCGCTGTCCTTAAGGTACTCCCGCCTGAAAAGCCTGATCACTTCCAGCAGCAGCTTAAAGCGCCCCTTTTCGGCCAGCAGCTTCATGAGGTTCAGTATCCTTTCGTCCGTACGGCCGCCAAACGCCTCGTCCAGCAGCTTAAGGCGCTCCTCCTTGGGTATTTCCGGGGAGGAGATCAGCTTTATATAGCCGGGATTCTCTTTCACGAGCTTTGAGACGCCCTCCAGCTGGGGCCACAGCGCCTCTGCCGAGCCGTCCTCACGGGCAAGCTCGTACAGCGCCCCCGCGTATACGCCGGCGGCACTCATTTGTCATTCTCCAGGGAAGAGATAAAGCCGTCTATCAGCCGGGCGTGGTCGGCGGCGTCGATCTCTTTCTCGGTCACCTTCTCGGCCAGGCTCACCGCCATGTCCGATATCTCGCCCTTCAGCTCGTTTCTGGCCTTTTTCTTTTCCAGCTCTATGTCCCGGTACGCCTTTTCCAGTATGGCGGCGGACTCGGCCTTGGCCTGGGACACGATCTCGTCTTCCCGCAGATGCGCCTGGTCCAGAGCCTCCCTGACCAGCCTGTCGCCGGTCTGCTTGGCTTCCGCCAACCTGGCAGTGTACTCTTCCTTAAGCGCGCCCGCCTCGTCCTCGGCCTGTTTGGCGCGGGCGTAGGCGTCGTCCACTTCCTTCTGGCGCTTCTGGATCAGCCCCATTATGGGCCCGGTCAGGTATTTTTTCGCCACCAGGAAGATGATAAGGGTGTTGAGCAGCACAAACAGCGCGGTAAAGAAGTCCACGCCTATGAAGCTTTCAAACCGCTCCATCAAACCTTCTCCTTCGCTTTTACGCCACCGCGAACATCAGCAAAAAGGCGATAAGCAGCGAGTAGATACCCGTGGTCTCCGCAATGGCGCAGCCCAGTATCATGTTGGTCCTCAGGGTGCCCGCCGCTTCGGGCTGCCGGGCCATGCCCTCCAGCGCCTTGCTTACCGCAATGCCTTCGCCGATGCCGGGGCCGATGGCTCCGAAGCCCATGCAGATGCCCGCGCCGATGGCGCAGCCCGCCTTGATGATCGCCTGTTCCATAATATATACCTCCAAATTATTGTCGCTTTTGTATGTTTACGGGGCTCTCCCCGTCAGGTCTTACTCTTTCGCGGGACAGCTCCCCGCGATGTACACCATCGTGAGCAGGCTGAACACCAGCGCCTGCACGAACGCGGAAAACAGGTCGAAGTACAGGCTCAGCACCGCCGGAATGCCCAGCGCCAGCACCGGCACGCCGGACAGCAGCCCCAGGGCTTCCAGTATGCCGAACACGCCCACAAGCAGGCTCACCCCGCCCAGTATCGTGCGGCCTTTTTTGTGTTTTTTGAGCCCGAACGCGATAAGCAGGACGCCGAACGCCGCCAGCACAGCGCCGGTCACCCAGCCGCCCGCAGCCACGAGTTTCAGCACTATCGCCGAAAACATGCTGAGCGCCGTGTAAAGAATGCCGGTTATGACCCCGCCGCCCGCTATGTTGCCGAAATGACGGAACGCCATAGACACGGGCTGCGCGATCTCGGAAATGATGTTCATGGGCGTCATGACGGCGATCGGCTGCGTAAAGCCCTTGAGCCAGCCGAAAAAGCCCTCGCGCCTGATGTTGTTGTACCAGATGATGCCCGTGACAGTGAGCGCCCACGCCAGCGTGCAGCTAAGGTCCGCCGTGACGGACCTTAAAAAGCCCGTCATGCCTATCAGCGAGCCGCAGATGGAGAACATGAAAATGGTCAGTATGAACGGCGTCCAGTGGGCGTTGTGCTCGCCCATGGAGTCAACCACCATGTTCCTGATCAGCAGCACGCCCTTTTCCGCCAGCGCCTGCTTGCCTTCCGGGCGGGTCTTCAGGCTTTTGCCTATGCTTATCATGGCGGCGATCAGTATGACCGTCACCACCAGGCACGACACCGTGGTCTGGGTTATGTTTATGCCTCCCAGTATGGGGATCGTATAGTAAATATACGGGCCCGTGACCTGTACGTTCACTGTTTGTCCCCCTTTCCGAAAAAGCTCATCAGCATAAGAATCACCCGCACGAACAGAAGCGGTATCACCAGAGCGAAGGGATCGGCCAGCCCGCTTTTGTAAAACGCGAACAGCAGCCCCGCCAGCACCACCAGGCGGATTATGTAGGACACGCGGATCAGGCTTTTGCCGCCCTTTACGTCCTGTTCCTCCGCCTTGTCCGCGGCGCTCATGGCGCCCACCGCCATAAAGAAGAAGTTCAGCGTGGCCAGCACCGCGCCAGCCGCGCCGCCCAGGATAACCTTGCCGTCAAAGCGCCCTATCAGGGCGAACACGCCCAGCATGAGCGCCGTCAGGACCAGCTCTCCCAGGAATATGTATAGCGTCTGTCTGAGTACCAGTTTCCGGGAATCCATTCCCGCCTCCCGCGTCAGTCGTGAGAATTGAAGTTCGTCTTATCCCTGTCGGGTTTGGCTTTGTTCAAAAACCCCATCGCGGTAAAGGACGCCTTGAGCGCCGCAAACGCGCTGTACAGCCCCAGCGCCGCCCCGACGAATATTATCCACACTCCCAGGTGCCACCTGTTCCTCGCCCATACGGCGCCGTATACGAACAGCATCAGCGGCGCGGCTACGCTTACCGCCAGCTCCGTCAGCCACATCAGCGCCCGGGCGACCGCAACGTATTTGCCCACGGAAGTGCTCTTTTTATCCATATTATACATTATAACAAAATTCGGGCCGTAACACAAGCCCGAAAATAAGAGAAGTGAATGCCGGTCGGCTGCAAATGCAGTGAAAAGCAGCCCTCCCTTAGGGAAAGGTTGCTTTTTTTTGCCGTCGTCCGCGGCGCGGGGCCCGCACTGCCGGACGGAGCTCAGCTTCGTTCCGTCCGTACGCTTAACGCCCTTAGCGCGTTCAGCGTGGCGACCAGGAGCATGCCCACGTCCCCTATCACCGCCAGATACATCGGTATGGTGATGAACAGCCCCAGTATCAGTATCAGGAACTTGACCGCCAGGGAGATGACTATGTTTTCCCTCGCTATCCTTACTGTCCTGCGGGCGATGCCTAGGGCGGAGGGCAGGCGGTTTAAGTCGTCGTCCATGATTATCACGTCGGCAGTCTCTATCGCGGCGTCGCTGCCCAGACCGCCCATGGCCGCGCCCACGAACGCCTCCGCCAGCACGGGCGCGTCGTTTATGCCGTCGCCGGTGTACAGGGTCCTGCCCTGTTTCGAGATCTCCTTAAGTTTTTCCACCTTGCCTTCGGGCAGCAGTTCCGACACCACTTCGTCCAGCCCCGCCGCGCGGCCCACTTCTTCCGCCGCCGCCCGCTTGTCGCCGGAGAGCATAACGGCCTTCTTTATGCCCATGCGCTTAAGTTCGGCTACCGCCCTGGCCGCGGAGGGTTTGATGTCGTCCGTGACCTGTATGCTGCCTATGAACCTGCCGTCCGCCGCCACCAGCACGCTGCCTTCCGGGGAAGCGACCCTGACGCCCTCGCTGTTCATGAGCTTCAGGTTGCCCGCCAGCACGCGCCTGCCTTCCACCAGCGCCGCCACGCCCATGCCGGGCCGTTCCTCGATAAGGCTGCTTTCGGGGTACTCGCTTATGAGCCCCGCCACCGCCCGGGCTACGGGATGGTTGGAAAAACGTTCCGCCGCCGCGGCCAGTTTTATCAGCTCTGCTTCGCTTATATCCGCCGGGGTTATCCTGCTCACGGTAAAGCCGCCCGTGGTCAGCGTGCCCGTCTTATCGAACGCGCAGATCTCCGCCTGCGCCAGTTTTTCCAGTTCCGCGCTGCCCTTGACCAGTACGCCCTTGCGGGACGCCGCGCCGATGCCGCAGAAGAAGGTCAGCGGCACGCTCACCACCAGCGCGCAGGGACAGGACACGGTCAGGAACACCAGCGCCCTGTGCACCCAGGTAGCCCAGTCGCCCGTTATGATCGACGGCACCGTCGCCGCCAGCACTGCCAGGGCGAACACCGCGGGGGTATACACCTTTGCGAAGCGGCGGATGAAGTTTTCGCTTTTGCTCTTCCTTTCGGAAGCTTCCCTGGTCATGTTGAGTATGCGGGTCACGGCGCTGTCTTCCTGGGGCGCGATCACCCGCGCCTCCACCCGCCCCGTCAGGTTCACGCAGGAGGAGAATATCTCGTCCCCCGTCTTCCGGTCCCGGGGCAGGCTTTCGCCCGTAAGGGACGAGGTGTCGACGGTGGTGGAGCCGGAGATGATCTCCGCGTCCAGTGGCACCCTTTCGCCGGGCAAAAGCACTATGATCTCGCCCACCTGCACCGACTCGGCGGGCACTACGGCTTCGCTGCCGCCGCGTATCACCCGCGCCGTGTCGGGGCGCAGCTGCGCCAGCGCGGAAATGGAGTCGCGGCTCTTGTCCACAGCCAGGTCCGCGAACCACTCGCCCAGCCGGTACAGAAGCATGACCGCCACCGCTTCGGGAAACTCGCCCAGTATCAGCGCGCCTATAGTGGCAACGCTCATAAGCGTCTCTTCGGTGAAGATCTCGCCTTCCTTTGCTTCCTTCACCATGCCGAACAGCACTTCCCGGGCGGCAAAAATGTATATGGCGATGAACACCACCGCCCTGACCGCGCCGGTTATCGGCGCTATCCACGCAAGCAAAAGCAGCGCCGCGCCGATAAGGATCTCATAAAGTTCGTTTTTCTGCTCTTTTTCCAGGTCACTTAACAGTTTCATCTTCCGTCTCCTCCGTTATGTGCTCGTAGCCCTGGGTTATAATGCCCTGCACGTGCCTGTCCGCCAGTGAATAATACACCGTCTTGCCTTCCCGCCGGTTTTTGACCAGCCGGTTCTGTTTTAATACCTTGAGCTGGTGGCTCACCGCGGACTGATCCATGCCCAGATACTCCCCGATCGCGCACACACACATCTCGCTTTCGCTCAGGGCGTAGAGTATCCTCACCCGCGTGGGGTCGCCGAACACCTTGAACAGCCCCGCCAGAGCGAGTATCCTGTCCTCGTCGGGCGCGTGGGAGCGCATCTTTTCCAGCAGCGCGCTGTGGTCGTGCATATATGACCCTCCGTTCATATGAATGACTGTTCATATTATATCCCCGCGCGCCCGCCCTGTCAATAGGCCTGACGCAACTTTATATTGAATTCTGCCCGGCGTGATGCTACAATAGGCGTACAAAACAGGAGGCAAACGATGAAAGACTATTTAAACGACATAGATTCCCGCTTCCCCATCCGCAATTCCGAGGCGCAGAAACAGGCTTTCCGCGAGTACGCTTTGGGCGAAGCCAAACTGTCAGGCCGGTCCGCCGCGACCGTGCAGGAAAGCGGCGGGCACAACAACGTGGTGATCGGCGACCCCGAAAGCGCAAAGACCGTGTTTACCGCCCATTACGACACTCCCCGGCGCGGGCTGCTGCCCAACCTCATGCTGCCCACCAACAGGGTGCTCCAATACGTGTACATATTCGGTATAATATTCGTCATGCTGGCAGCGGCCATACTGGCAGGCATCGCCGTAAGGAAACTGACCGGTCTGGAAGGCACGGAAGGGAGGTCAGTGTACCTGGCCGTGTACGCCCTGGTCTACTTTGGCCTGTTCGTGCTGCTCTTCCATGGCCCCGCGAACACCCGCAACCGAAACGACAACACCTCCGGCACCGCCGCGGTGCTCACGCTGGCAGCCAAGCTTTCCGGCGACCCGTCCGCCGCCTTCATACTCTTCGACAACGAGGAAAGGGGCAAAAAGGGCTCCAAGGCCTTCGCCGCCGCCCATGCGGACATAAAAGCGAACACCCTGATAGTCAACCTGGACTGCGTGGGCAACGGCGACACGTTCATCGCCGGCGCGTCGGACGCAGCGATCGGCGATCCCCGCTTCCCCGCCCTGAAAGCCGCGCTGGAAAACAAAGGCGGCAAGGTGTTCCCCGCCGCCAAGGCAAACATGAACAGCGACCACAAGAGCTTTGACAAAAGCGTGGGCATAGCCGCCTGCCTATACAAAAAAGGTGTGGGTTATTACACTCCCCGCATCCACACCAAGCGCGACACCGTCGCCTCTCCCGAGAACATCGAAAAGCTCACCGACGCGCTTAGAGAGTTTGTTGAGGTATAACGCATGATATTTGAATTCGGGCATCAGAAAGTTGATATAGACGTTGAAAAGACGAGGCAGTTCTATTTAGAAGACGGCATAATAGATTGTCCCTGCGATGACTGTGTCAATTATGTCAATGCTGTCGATAAATTGCCCGATCCGGTCAAATCCTTTTTTGATAGTATAGGTGTTGACATAAAAAAAGCTGAAGAATTATCTGCACTCAACGCAACTCCGGAAATGACAGTTGTATATAATGGGTTCTATTATGTATGCGGCAATGTGCTTTATAACGACAGCTTAGGTAAAGAACTTGAAGATAACGATGATTCGGATTATGAAATTGCGCCTCACTTTTGGGCTTTCTTTCATAAGAAGTTCCCGTTGCCGGAGCATCAATTACCAAAGCCTTTGATTTGGCTTGAGTTCACCGGCAGAATACCATGGGTTTTGGATAAACCTTGTGACCATTAACGTTTTGACAGACTGACAATTGGCAGCCTGTAATACACAAAAACGGGTAAATTGGTGGACTGTATGATTCTGAAACTAACGCCGGCAATTGTTGCATTGGCAAAAGGGTTGCCTATAGAAGAGAGCTCTTCGGCTTTGTTCAACCCGGAAACATTTGAGTTTTACTCTCCCGATGATGAAATACCGTCAGCTGTTCTCCGAGAAACTCTGGTAGATTTCCCAAGAGTTCGACGTGTCGATGTACAAAGGGCATATGTGGAATATCTGAACGACAAGAGCATATCCGCGAAGTTCAGAAGTCTGACCGATAAACAGTTCTGGCACAAATTCTGGAAAGTATTCGATGACGGCGGTATCCGCCTATCGGACTACTGGCGGTTCGAGGATAATTACTATCTTAGTGCCGTCAAATCGTGGTGCGACGCCAACGGAATAGCCTATTATGTGACAAGCGGAGAATGACCACAAAAAACTATTGGAGAGCTATGAAATAAGCAGAGCAAAAAGACTCTTATTGTCCTATTGCTATCTGCTTGCTGTCTGTCTTTATCAGGCTGTGATTTTATAGCTCCCACAATTTTTTCCGGAGGCGATGATTCCGTACCGAAAGCGGATATTTTCAAGTATGCCACAGAAAACGTTGCATCACTTGAATTATTTGAGAAAGTAGCAAATCTCTCTCAAACATCCAAAGGCGTGTATGAACGGGACAACAACGCATGAAAGGCGTTTTATACAGAACGAATTCTGCGAAATGGTTTTATTATTATCTTGTTTGGCTGTAAGAGAAGTATTGTAGCATACATGCACCGCCCGACCCCTTTACGGGATCGGGCGGTGTGTTTTCCGGGTCTTATTCCTCTTTTCTCCCGAGCAGCTCCTCCGCCTTTTTATTCATTTCGTCCAGGCGGGTCTTGATGGCGTAGCCGCTGCCCTGATACAGGCAGTACACGAAGGTCTTGGCGATCTCCCACATTTCCTTTCTGTCCTCCGGGGGCAGCTTAACCAGCGCCGCGGCGCTTTTGAGCAGCGTGCTTTTGTCCCGGGTCAGGTCCTGCAGGGTGCGGGGGTTGGCGGCGGAAAGGATGTCGAACAGCGTGTCGGTCATGTAATGGCGCTTTTCCTCGCTCATGCGCCTGAACCACTCCTTCTGCCCCCGGCTTATCATCAGCCCCGCAAAACCCAGCCGGTCGCAGGTCACGAACTCGCCGTCCCGTATGCGCCAGGTGTACGGATTGTGCTGCATAAGCCCCTGGGCGCTGGAGTCCACCACCGTGACGGCGGTGTCCTGCTCCATCATCATGCCCACCATGCTGGACACGGGGATAAAGCGCCTT
The DNA here is from genome assembly GCA_024683475.1 of Clostridiales bacterium. Classification (GTDB taxonomy): domain Bacteria; phylum Bacillota; class Clostridia; order Christensenellales; family Aristaeellaceae; genus RUG14130. The sequence continues at coordinate 20,890 of JAIKYG010000030.1, forward strand.
ATCCGTTCCTTTATGGCCCGGTAGCCTTTCAGCGCCAGCGTGTCCTCGTCAAAGCCGGGACCGTCGTGGGAATACACCCCGACGATGCGCCTCTGGATGTCCTCGTCGCAGAAAGCGGCGGCGTACACCGCCAGGTTCCCGCCCTTGGAGTGGCCGCCCACCCGCAGGGGCGCGTTTATATGCCGGGCCACCCGGTTCAGGTACTCGACGCTCCTGGCCTGGGCGGGCACGGGAGTGGTGAAAGTGAGCATAAAGTCTTCCTTCCAGCCCACTATCGTGGAGTCGGTGCCCCGGAAGGAGATATACGCTGTGCCGTCCGGCAGCAGGAAGGTGACCGCCGAAAACTGCTTGGTCTCGCTTTCGGAAAACTCGTCCGCGTACCACAGCGCGCGGCTGTCCCTGAACCGGGGCAGCGACGCGGCCAGGTGCAGCAGGCGCCGGTTGTCGTCCTCCCTTACGCCGTAATCCACCTTTTCGCCCAGCTCGCTCAGGGCGCAGGGCAGGTCACGGACCGCTTTGTCGTACTCTATATATGCCAGCTGGGCATAGATCAGGCTGTCCACTCCGTTGAAAGGCGCAGCCAGCAGGGTCGTCCGGCCCTTTTCTTCCATGTATGAGTGCAGGTCAGCCATCCTGATTGAGCTCCTTCAGCACCCGGGCGTAAGAGACCGCGTCCAGCCAGCACTTTACCAGCGTGCCTTCGGCGGTGTACTCCTCGCTTTCCACCTGGCCCTTTGAATGTATCATGTTGAGCGCCCCGCCCTTTGAATACGGCACGAGTATCTCCGCGTAGTGGCGCAGCTTGGCGATCTCGTCGCTGATGCGCTGCCTGAGCGTATCGAGCCCCTCTTTGTTGAGGGCGGAAATGACCACGCCGTCCCCGTCCAGCTCCAGCGCGGGGGCTTTCAGCGCGTCGGACTTGTTGTAGACCTCTATCACGGGCTTGTCCTGCGCGCCCAGGGAGGCGAGCACCTCCCCCACCACCTGCCTCTGTTTGGCGGCGAAGGGCGAAGACAGGTCGTTCACTATCAAAAGCAGGTCGGCGCTCACCGCTTCCTCCAGCGTGCTTTTGAACGCCTCCACCAGCGAGTGGGGCAGCTTGTTTATGAAGCCCACCGTGTCCACCACGTCGCAGACGCGGTTGTCCGGCAGTTCTACCCGGCGGGTGACCGGGTCCAGCGTGGCGAACAGCTTGTCCTCAACGAACACGTCCGCGCCGCTCAAGGCATTCAACAGCGTGCTTTTGCCCGCGTTGGTGTAGCCCACCAGCGCCACGGTGACCGACTCGTCCTTGCTGCGGCGTTTCCTGCGCAGGTCCCGCTGGGTCTGAAGCTGCTTAAGCTTGCCGGAAAGCTCGTCTATGCGGCTCCTGATGTGCCGGCGGTCACTTTCAAGCCGCGTTTCGCCGGGGCCCCTGGTGCCTATGCCGCCGCCCAGACGGGAGAGCGCCTCGGAGGAGCCCGCCAGCCGGGGCAGCCGGTACTTTAACTGCGCCAGTTCCACCTGCAGTTTGCCTTCGCTGGTGGCGGCGCGCTTGGCGAATATGTCGAGTATGAGGCTGGTGCGGTCTATGACCCGGACGCCCAGCGCGTTTTCCAGGTTCTTCTGCTGTGAGGCGGTGAGTTCCCCGTCCGCGATGGCCAGGTCCACCTCCAGCGTCTGGCAGGAGAGCGCCAGTTCCGCCGCCTTGCCGCTGCCGATGAACGTGGCAGTGTCGGGGTGGGACAGTTTCTGGGTCTCGCGGGAGACGATCACCGCTCCCGCCGTGTCCGCCAGCGCCGCCAGCTCGTTCAAGCTGTCCTCGCCGTCGATGGAGATCAGCATCACCCGCTCCGCTTCCTGGGTTATGCCGCCCTCTTCTATGGCCTTCTGCACGCGCTCTTCGCTTAATTCGATCTCCTTGAGCCACGCGCGGTGGTCCAACCGCCCTGGCTTCACGGGACCCAGCACGTTCACCGAAAGCTGGCCGTACTCCTTGTCCCCCAGGAACGCGGCGGTTATGCCCGTGCACACGCCGTCTTCCACGCCCACGGCGCACATGGCGTCGAAGCGCAGGAGCCTTAACGCCTGTATGTCCACCGTGGACAGGCGCGCGTTCCCGCCGGGATGGGTGTGGATGCACCTGAAGCCCGTGAGCCTGTCGAAGTTGCGCCTTAAGTGCATCTGGGTCAGCCCCACCTGGGAGATGGAGCCCACCGCCACTTCCAGCACCTCGCCGTTGCGGTCCAGGTACACCATTATCTCCCGGTTCAGCTGGGTGGTGAAGCTGACCAGCATGCCCAGCAGGCGCTCGGGAAGGAACAGGCTCCGGTCGAACTGTATGTCGTAGAGCCTGTCCATTTCATTAAGGACGCTGTCCCTTATGCCCTGTGTGTTTCCGTGTATCATTTTACCTTCTTTATGTTCCAGATCTCGTCAGCGTACTGCCGTATAGTGCGGTCGGATGAGAACACGCCGCAGGAAAGCACGTTCTTAAGCGCCTTCATACGGAACGCCGCGGGGTCCGAAGCGTACTCCCGGTACGCCTTTAAGCGCGCCTCACGGTAGCTCTCAAAGTCCTTGAGCAGGAAATACTGGTCCGGTCTGTGCCAGGACGCGCCGATGAGCAGGCTGTCCTTAAGCTCGCTGAGAGTCCCGTCCTCATCCGGGAAGCCGGCATCCGTCAGGCTGTCCACCGCCCACTTTACGCGCGCGTCGGACCCGTAGATCTGTTTGGGGTCGTAGGTCTCCCTTATCCCGTCCAGTTCCTCGATGCGGGCGCCGAATATATACTCGTTCTCCTCGCCCGCCGCCTGGGCTATCTCGATGTTTGCGCCGTCCCAGGTGCCCACGGTGACCGCGCCGTTTATCATGAACTTCATGTTGCCCGTGCCGCTGGCTTCGGTGCCCGCAGGGGATATCTGCTCGGAGAAATCCGTGGCGGGGATCAGTTTTTCCGCCACCGAGCAGTTGTAGTTGGGCACGAACAGCACGCGCATCCTGCCGTTCACGTCGGGGTCGTTGTTTATCCTGTCCGCCAGCAGGTTGACGTACCTGATGACCGCTTTCGCCCGGGCGTAACCCGGCGCCGCCTTGCCCGCGAACACGAACGCCATGGGCGGCAGCCCGCTCAGTTTGCCTTCCTTCATGTCCATGTACATGTCGTACACGGAAAGGGCGTTCAGCAGCTGCCGTTTATACTCGTGCAGGCGCTTGACCTGCGCGTCGATAACGAAGCCTTCCGGGATCTCCTGCCCGGTAGTATGCTTGAGCCACAGGCGGAATTCTTCCCGCTTGACCGCCTTGACCTGACTGAGTTCGTCCGCCAGCTCCTGCGTGGGTGAAATATCTTTCAGCGCGTCCAGGTCCTTCACGAAGTCCTTATCGGTATACTTCCCAAGCAGGGCGCACAGTTCCCTGTCGCACAGCGCCAGCCAGCGCCTGGGAGTCACGCCGTTGGTCTTGTTCTGGAAGCGCTCGGGATAAAACCTGTACCAGTCGGGGAACAGAAGCGTCTTGACCAGCTCGGAGTGGATCTTTGCCACGCCGTTCACGGCAAAAGACATGTACACCGCGGTGTCCGCCATGTGGATCCTGTCGCCTTTTATGAGACGCAAGCCCGTTTCGCGCTTCGCGGAAGCGTCCAAGCGCCTTAATATGTCCGCGATCTCCTCGCTCACGTCACTCACTAGGTCCATGTCCCACTTTTCCAGCGCTTCGGGCATGACGGTGTGGTTGGTGAAAGCGAACACCTGTTTCGCAGCGTTTTTGGCGGAGCGGAAGCTGACGCCCCGCTTTATGAGCAGGCGGATGAGCTCCGGTATCGCCAGCACCGGATGGGTGTCGTTGAGCTGGCAGGCGATGTATCTGGGCAGGGCGTGGAAGGAAAGCTTCTTTTCCTCAAAGCTCCTCAGGATGTCCTGCATGGAAGCGCTGGACAGCACGTATTCCTGTTTAAGGCGCAGCAGCCGCCCTTCGCGGGTCCAGTCGTTGGGGTACAGCACCTTGGTGATGTCTTCGGCGCGGTTCTTCTTTTCTGACGCCTCGTCGTATTTGTAGTCGTTGAAAAGGGTGAAATCGAACTGCACGGGGCTCTCGGTCTGCCACAGGCGCAGGGTAGCCACGTACTCCCCGCCGTAGCCGATCACGGGCATGTCGTAGGGCACCGCGATCACCGTCTGGCCCTTCATCTCCACCGTCACCGCCAGCTCTTCCCGTCTGACGGTCCAGTTGTCGGAGAAGCGGGTCCAGTCGTCCGCCTCCTCCGTCTGGCGGAAGTCCTTTATTCCCTGTTTGAACAGGCCGTAGCGGTACTTGAGGCCATAGCCCATCACGGGCAGAGCGAGCGTCGCCGCGGAATCCAGAAAGCACGCCGCCAGGCGTCCGAGCCCGCCGTTGCCCAGGGCGGAATCCTCTTCCTCCTCAAGGGCGTCGGGGCTCGCCCCCGCCTTTGAGAGCAGGGAACGCACCTCGTCAAGCGCGCCCAGCGCCAGCAGGTTGTTGCTTATCGCCCGACCGGTCAGGTACTCGGCGGAGATGTACGCCGCGTGCCGCCCCTTCAGGGTCGCCTTCTGGCTTTTCGCCCATACGCCGCCTATCTCCTCCAGTACGCTTTCGGCTATCGCCCGGTCGATCATATGCCTGTCCGCGTCCTTAAGGCTTACAAAATGCCTTTCGGCCACTTTCTGACTTGCTTTTTTAACGATCTTTTCAGCTGTGGTCATATTTATGCCCTCCATTTCGGCATCGGTCCAAAAACAAACATATCCGCGGGCTCGGGGCTGGCTTATCCGCGGCGCACGCCAACTTCCGCTTAATGCTGCTGCCTCTCGGCCCTGACATGGTTCACGGCATGACGCCGCACGGGGCCTGCCTGTCATCACCCGTGGACGCGGTGGATTATA
>JAIKYG010000014.1:0-2004 GCA_024683475.1 Clostridiales bacterium
TGATCACCTTGCTCTCAATCGTTGTCTATGGAGTCGTTAAGGTGAGCGACATCATGTACGGCGTGGACGTTCCGAAGGTGGTTGGCTTGAGCTATGAAGAAGCCATAAGTTCCATAAGCGAAGCGGATATGAATGCGGACCCGATGTACGTATACAACCGGCTCATCGCAGAAGGTCAGGTGATCGGGCAGACACCGGAGGCCGGCACCCGCTCCCGGCGAAACCGGGTCGTTACGCTCACGGTCAGCATGGGCGCGGAGCCCGTATTCCTGCCGGACACCGTGGGCATGGACAAAGCTTCCGCGCTGACGCTTCTGAGCGAATACGGCTTTCCCGCTGTGACCATTGAATACGCGCACGTACCCGACGAAGAAATGGACGTCGTGCTGGAGCAGACTCCAAACGACGGATCCGCCAAACCCGGCGCCGCGATCAAGCTCACGCTGAATTCAGAGGAGATCCAGGTGCCTGCGCTCAGCGGCAAAACGCGCCAGCAGGCCATTGACCTTCTGGAATCGCTCGGCCTTACCTGCGAGGTCTCTGCCGGCTATTCCACAGATGACCTGCCGGATACTGTGCTTTTGCAGTCTCCGCCCGCGGGAACGAGGGTGCTGAAAGGCTCCGGCGTAAGCATTACCGTAACACTTGCGAGCCCGGTTAAGTACATGGCGTCCTTCAACTGGCGCGTGCCGCTCAATATCAACGTGCGCATAGACCTGATAAAGCCCTCCGGAAACCAGGTGGAAGTCTTCTCGGACGACTGTGAGCTGGATCGCATCATTGCCCTGGAACTGGAAAGCGACGAACCTGGCCTGCATTCCCTCGTGGTGTATTACGACGGCAAGCTCGCCTTTACCGAAGAACTGGACTTTATCTGACCATGACGGGCACGATACTGAAAGGAATCGGCGGATTCTACTACGTTCTTGCGCAGGACGGACAAATATATACACTGCATGCCCAGTCCAAGATACGACGCAAAAAGCTCAAACCGTTCGTCGGCGACAACGTTGAGTTTGAACCGGGTGGTGAAGGAGAAGAAGGCTGGCTGAAAGCCATCCTGCCCAGAAGGACAGAGCTTAAAAGACCGCCCGTAGCGAATATCGACGTACTGGTCATCGTGGTTTCCGCCTCAAAGCCGGAAGCAGATCTGCTGCTTGCAGACAGGCTCCTGATATACGCGCAGAAAAACCGCCTGCGCAGTGTGATCGTCGCCAATAAAGCGGACGAAGACGATGCGAACGCCGAACGCATATGCGCGCAGTACCTTATGTCCGGTTTTCATGCATTTAAAGTCAGCGCCAGAACAGGGGCGGGCCTTGAGCTGCTCAAGAATGAACTGAGTTCTTCCGTGCATGCTTTTGCGGGGCAGTCCGGCGTGGGGAAGAGCTCCCTTGTGAACGCGCTGTACAAAGTCGATCTGGAAGTCGGCGATATTTCGGACAGGATCGAAAGAGGGCGCCACACCACGCGGGAGTGCTGCCTGATACCGGTCGAAAACAGCGGAGCCGTACTGGATACGCCCGGTTTCAGCCTGCTGGAAAACGATATCATGGACCCTGCGTCTCTTAAAGATATATACCCGGAGTTTTCTCCGTACAGGTCGCTTTGCCGGTTTGAAGGCTGCGCGCATATCAGCGAACCGGACTGCGCGGTAAAGGAAGCGCTTGCCCAGGGAAAACTCGATTTAGGCCGTTATGAACGCTATCAGCTTTTGTATCAGGAAATGAAAGAAAGGTGGTCAAAGCGCTATGATTAAAGTCGCGCCTTCCCTGCTGGCTGCAGACTATCTGAATATGGGCTCATCCGTTGATGCGGTGATCGCTTCCGGCGCGGACGCACTGCATTACGATGTGATGGATGGGGAATTCGTCCCCGCTATCACTTTCGGGCAGGGCATCCTATCGATGATCTCAAAAAGGGATATCCCCCTTGATGTTCACCTGATGATCGTGCATCCTGAACGGCATATTGAAGGATTTGCTGATGCGGGCGCCAAATACA
>JAIKYG010000066.1:0-10421 GCA_024683475.1 Clostridiales bacterium
ACAGAAGTAACGGCACAGGATATTATTCGTGTTGTTATTGCCTATGCTTTTGATAGAGCACGATTGAAATATGGCTACAAACTACTTCGAGGAGCAGATTTCGACAAAAAAGGCGTAGTGGATGTTGATCTTCGAGATAAACGCTTTGATGTACTTAAATCAAAACTTCCCAATGTACTTGATGTGGGCAACTGGCATGAATTTCTAAAATCAATTACAAATGCCGGTTATCATTCAAGTGATCTGATACTCTCAGGCAATGCTATTTACTATACTTATGCGCTTTATTTGATTGCTAAATATCGGTTCAAAGCGTCAGATAATGACAACATGCATTTGATGTCTTTATGGTTTTTCTATGCCTCTTTGATATCCCTATATACAGGATCGTTTGAGTCCACGGTCGAGAATCATCTGAACGTCATTAAGGGGCTTACAACGTTTGATGAGTACAAAGGGTTTATCTTGTCGAGGGTTAATGAGCGGCTGACTAACGATTATTTCGATATTACACTTACTGGCTCTGAAGGATTGGCTGTGTCTGGCAGAGGTAATAATGCATGGAATGCCTATGTCGCCGCTTTGAATATCCTCAATGCTAAAGTCCTATTCTCGAAAAGCAATTTGTTTGTAAGTAAACTATTTGAACCCGGCACTGATGGAAAGAGAAAATCATTGGAAAAACACCATCTTTTCCCCAAAGCATATCTTAAGTCGCTGAATTATAACGATGCGAAAATTAATCAGATGGCTAACTATGCTTATATTGACTGGAAAGACAATATGGAAATCCTTGATGAGGCCCCATCAACTTACTATCCAGTTATTTGTAAAGGGTTCACTGCCGAAGAGATTACTTATATGGAAGAAGAAAACGCGTTACCTCACGGTTGGGAGAAGATGGATTATGAACAATTCCTGGTTCAACGCCGGAAGTTGATGGCAGCGAGAATCAAACAGGCTTTCGAGGTATTAAAGAACAATGTCATGTCCCGCTTCAGACGGCAGGGAAATACTGGTATAACGGCAACACGGAGTTCGCGCCGACCTCCAACAATCCGTCGTACCTGGGTCCGGAGGAAACGGTCATCAACGAGGCGGATTACACGATAGACTCCGTCTTTCATCCCAACGGGGAAGATTGGAAAGACTATCATACCTTCGTAACGGAAACGCCTGCCGATCCCGTCAACTCCGGCTGCGTGACCATATCTGTTTGCTATTACGGCTTTGATACCGATCACGTGATCTCGGGGGACGAGGAACCGATCTGCAAGAGCAACGTGTGCACGTTCACGCTCTATTTCCCCCGCGAGGGCACTGTCGGCGAACCTACCGGCCTGGGAGCGATGAAGACCGAGGCTCATGGCCCCGCAAACGGCGAATACTATGAACTCGGTGAGACCATAGACTACATAATCACCCTTACCAACGACAGCGGCAGTGACCTTAAAAACCTGGCCGTGTACGACAGCCTCGCGGGCTTCGAGCCCATCGCTTCGGTCGGCTCTTTCGCGCAGGGCGAGACGCTTAAGTTCAGTTACTCCACCGTCGTCACCGAAGACGAGATCGCTAAAGGCACGGCGGTCAACGGCGCGGTCATCACGTTTGACTATTCAAACGGAACGAGCGCCACTCCCCGCTTCAGCAACCATGTGCACTCAAAAGCGGGAAACACCGAAACTCCCGATACCGTCCGTTTCGACAGAACGAAACTTGAGGCTGTCCCCGAATATCCTTCCGAAGATGGGACGGCGGAATACCTGATTGCGGAAGCGGAGAAGCTGTACGCCCTGCTGTGGGAAGCGGGAGACGATACGGCAAAGTGCGCCCTGCTTGAAGAGCGCGCCATGTTCTATTCCTATCTGGAAGCGCTGGAAAGCAAAACCGGCGACGCCGCGTCCTTCAGGAAACTCAGGGCGGAAGCGCTGTGGGAGAGGCTCGCGAGCCTCGCGGGCATTACCGACACGGAAGCAGCGGCCGTGCCAGTAGGGCTGTCGTGGGAGGAACTCATAGCCGAGACCCTGCGCCTTAAGTGCCTGAGCCTTTTGGCGCTCATCCGCGGCCTCAGATAAACTCCGTTTCGCGCGCGTCCGGCATCTGGGGGCTGTGATCCTCAGTAAAGCATACGAAACCGGCGTGACCGTCATCGGTCACGCCGGCTGTGTTTTGGCGGATGCCGCGCGGAAGACCCGTGTTATTCGGGCGTGATCTCTACGCGGCTGGTGCCCAGTTCTTCCTCGTAAATGCGGATACGATAACGGTACTCCTTTTCGCCGTCCTTTACGGTGAACGTCGTGGCGCCGTAAGCGTGCGCCCTTATCCGCACGGTGCTGTCTGCCCCATTGCCCGTTACGGCGATCTCGGCTATGCCGGTATCGTCCGACGCGGCGACCGCGTTTTCTGTGAGCGCGGGACTGTTTGGAAGAAACTGGCTGGTGGAGAAATCCGCGTTTGGGGGCATGAGTAGCATCACCGCGACGAACGCCGCGGGCACCGCAAGTCCGATCAGCTTCTGGGAGATCTTTTCGGTAAACACGTAAAGGTACAGCAGCACCTGCAAAACGCAGAACAGCACCATTATCAGCATGTTGGGAAAACTGTATATCACATGCTTCATACCGTCTTTGCACATGTACGCCAGCAGGCACATGACCGGCAGCAGTATGATAAGGCTCAGCCAGTTCCTTTTTTTGATGTACCAACCGATATAAGCGGCGGGAAACGTGAAGAGCGTAAGGATGAACCAGAACTTATAGTACCTGAACAGCCCCCAGCCCTGCCAGGAAAACGGGACCTGCAGCAGATAGATCAGCGGCTGGCTGATCAGGAAGAACACGAACGTCTTGAGCGCAGACTCCAGCGGTTTTTTGCAGTTGGCCATCACGATCACCGCGAAAAATATCCACGCTTCCAGCGTTTCGCCCATCCTGGCAAAGGACGTGCCCTTGAATACGGGCACCGTGAGCAGCACCGCGGTCAGCACCGCCGTGCCCGCGGCGTAGAGTATAAGTTTCGGCCAGGTCAGGTCTATACCGCCGTACAGTTTGTCCGTGATTCTCCTGAGCGCGCTTTTCTTTTCCATAATACGCCTTTCCCGCACCGTGTTTGGTGCCCGCATGACCAGGGCTAAAGCATTTGGGGCTATTATACCATCGCTCCCGCGCCCGGTCAATCGTCCGCCTTAGGCGCGAAAGGGGCGCCTTGTCAATAAGCGCCCCTTCGGTATTATTCGGTTTGTTTATTTCTGTTTGATTTTGCGTCACACGCGGCGGGAGGTCTCCGCCACCCAGCGGATCCTTTCCTCGTCCAGTTCGTCGTGCATGCTGCAGTCGCTGCCCAGTATGTAGCCCCGTTTGCCGCCCTGCCGTATGAGGGAAAGCGTCTCCTTTTCCACCTCTTCCTTCGGCGCGGTGTACAGAAGCGAGCCCGGGCGGTTGTCAAAGCCGCCCCACACAGTGCAGCCGAACAGCTTTTTGGCCTCGGCTATGTCCATCACGTCCATATACCTGGACCAGCTTATCACGCTCGCCTTATAGTCGTGCCACACCGCCATGCGGTTGGGCACGCCCTCCCAGGCGCAGAAGTGGATGGCGTTCATATTGCTTATGCTGTTGGCATAGTCAAGCACCGATTTGTCGCTCGGGGTGACGAACTCGCGGTAAAAGTCGAAGGTAAAGCGGTTCTCCTCGCCGTTTTGCACGGAGTAGAAAATGCCGTCCGCCCCCGCGTCCTCTATCACGCCCTTCACCAGCAGTTTCTGGTCCTCCGCCACCACGGAGCAGGCGTATTTTACCGCCTCGGGGTCCTCCCGCATGAAGCGCATCATCCTGTCATAGCCTATTCTGAGCCTTATGCAGGACAGTGGCACGAACACCAGGTACAGCGTCACGCAGTCCTTTCCCAGCGCCCTTACCACCTTGCCCGTGCGCCGTATCTGCCCGCGGATGTGGGGATGGTTTGGCCCCAGGGGCTCCAGTTTGTACAGGTCCTTCGCGTCTTGGATGCCCTCCAGCACGGGGGCGGGCCAGGGGAAGTACCTGTCGCCTGAAAGCTTCATGAAGTCCACGTCCGTGGCCTTGTACGCGTCCGCCTGGAACGCGGCGAAGGCGTCCTCGTCCTCCCAGTACTTCTGGGGCACGTGCTTCCACATGCACACCGGCACATGGTCGACTTCCTTCCCCCTGAAGGCGGCAACTGTGCGTTCTCGCTTGGTCATAGCCTGTCCTCCCTGCTTTAGCCTGCCAGTATCTCGTCTATCTGCTTAAGCTGCTCTTCGGTAAAGGGCTCCGCGTGCACCGCCTGCACGTTCTCGGTGATCTGCTCGGGGCGGCTGGCGCCTATCAGCGCGCTGGTGACCACGCTGTCCCTGAGTACCCAGCTCAGCGCCAGCTGGGACAGCTTCTGCCCCCTCTGCGCGGCTATCTCCGCCAGGCGCGCCACCTTGTCCAGCTTGTCCTCGGTGATGCTCTGGGGCTTAAGGAACCTGGGGTCGTGCCCCGCGCGGGAATCCGCCGGGATGCCGTTTAGGTACTTGCCCGTGAGCAGGCCGCCCGCCAGAGGCGCGAAGCAGATGCAGCCCACCTTCTTTTCCCTGAGCACGTCCGTCAGCCCGTTCTCGATCCAGCGGTTGAACATGGAGTAGCTGGGCTGCTCGATAAGGCAGGGAGTCCCCAGTTTTTCCAGGGTCTCTATGGCGACCTTCGCCTCCTCGGGCTTATAGTTGGATATGCCCACATACAGCGCCTTGCCGCTTCTGACTATATGATCCAGCGCGCCCATGGTCTCCTCTATGGGCGTGTCGGGGTCGGGGCGGTGATGGTAGAATATGTCCACATAGTCCAGGTGCATGCGCTTTAAGGACTGATCCAGGGACGCGATCAGGTACTTGCGGCTGCCGTGGTCGCCGTAGGGACCCGGCCACATGTCGTAGCCCGCCTTGGTGGAGATGATCAGTTCGTCGCGGTGGGTGTGCCAGTCCCTGTCCATGTGGATGCCGAAATTGCGCTCGGCTTCCCCGTAGGGCGGTCCGTAGTTGTTGGCCAGGTCAAAGTGGGTGATGCCGCTGTCGAATGCCGCGCGCAGCACGCTCTGCTGCTGCCCGAAGGGAGTTATGTCCCCGAAGTTGTGCCACAGCCCCAGGGAGATGGCGGGCAGAAGGATGCCGCTGGCGCCGCAGCGGCGGTAGACCATGTTTTCATAGCGATGTTCGTCCGGGATATAAGCCATAAGCGCCTCCTTTTGTGTTTTTCCGTGATGTATCCAAAATAAAACGCCGCGGGACCGCACTTTATGCGGTCCGGGCGGCTATTTCTTTTTAAGCGCGTCATTGAGCGCCCCCGCGAGCTCCGGCATGGGGTTAAAGCGGATGAGCACGTGCCTGCCCTCCCGCTTCATCACCAGCGCCTGCCTGGGATAGGGGCTGTATTTGTAGGAATAGTTCTTTCGCTTTTTTACGGCGTATTTGCTTTCCGCCTTGGCTTCGTCCCCGAAAAACAGTATCTCCCGGGTCAAAAGCGCCTCTTCCAGCCGGGGTTTTATGAAGAACACCCGGTAAAACGACAGCTTCTGCCCTTCCAGCTCGTAAATGCAGTTTAGGCAGTACTTCCTTAAAATGTACACGAACGCCGCCACCGCCGCCAGCCACAGCACGACGCTGCCCAGCATATTGCTTATCCAGCCTTTGGCTATCGCCCAGCGCCCCAGCGCGTCAAGACCGTACAGCCCACCAACGCTGAGGATAATTATCACCACCGCGGTCATGGGCTTAAGCGTGCCCTTGGAAGACTGGGTCATTCCTGCGTCTCCTCGGTCGGGGCGGGCTTTAACAGGTCATAGAACTTGTCCAGCACGTACATGGACGTATCCGGGTTGGCGCTGGAGATCAGCATGCCCGCGTACATGCCCCGGTTGTCGAAGGAATTCATCTGTATCGCCCCGCCCAGGCTCTCCATGCTCACCGCGTAGGCGTGCTCGGGCCGGTCCGCGTTGTCCTCGGTCTCCTCCACGCCCTCGGGAAGGGGCTCCTTCTCCCACATTATCTCCGCTTCGGGGTGGTTCTGCACGAACTGCTCAAAGTACTCCGCTTCCTCCAGGGGCCTTAAATTGCCGCCCTGGAGCAGGGACCTGGTCATCGCTTCCGTCTGCAGGAAGAAGTCGTTGCTGCCCGCCGACAGCTGCAGTATGTAAAGCTGGTAATAGTTGTAGGCTTCCTGGCTGTTCATGTCGCCCTCGAACATGATGGACGTGAACTTGACCGCCTTTAATTCCGGGTCGACCTCCTGACCGAGCCTGAGCAGCTCGTCGCTCACGCCGTTTAACTGCTCGGTGTTGGAATACGAGCGCACTATGGCGAAATTCACGGAATACTTGTCCGCGGGCTCGCGGTTTGTGACCATGGTAAAGAACATGCTGGCCAGCGCCACCGCGATCAGCGCGCCGATTATATACGCCCTGCCGGAATAGCCCCAGTGGTCCTTGAGTTTCTGCTTGGTGATTCGTGTATCGGGCATAACGTACTCCTTATGTTCGGTATGTGGAACGGGTCTTTTTTCCCCGCGCGGGCCATATGACGCCTGCCTGAATCCGGCAAAAGGCCTTACGCGGGACAAGACCGCCTTAATTCATTTCCTCTATGTGCCTTATGTACTCCAGGCTCTTGAGCGCCTCGATTATCTCCCTGTGGGTCTTGTACTTTTTGAGCTCGCTGCTGACGATGGTGAGCGCCACGGTGTACACGCTTATGCCGGAGTTCACATAGGCGGGGTTCAGTTCTATCTCGTCTATGCGGATGCCCAGCTCCCTCACCGTAGCCACGAAGGACGGCAGGCTGGTGGCGCTGTTCAGTTCCGCCTGCACCTCAAAGTGGTTGCAGCGGTTCTTAAGGTACTCTTCCAGTGTGGGCATCACGGAGATGGTCAGGTACAGCCCCGCCAGCGCCAGCGCCGCCACCAGGTAGTAGCCCGCGCCGATTATCAGCCCTATCACGCCGCACGCCCACAGCGTGGCGGAGGTGGTCAGGCCCTTTATCTGGTTTTTCGCGCTGAAGAATATGCTGTTCACCGCCACCGACGACACCGCGATTATGGCCGCGGCGGACAGGATGTATATGCTCGCGCCGAACCTGTCGTGCAGGTAAAGCTCCAGCATCATGACTATGTCGGTGGAGAGCGTCACCACCATGAATGTGCGCAGGCCCGCGCTGTGGCGCTTGGAGGCTCTTTCCCAGCCCACCAGGCCGCCCACCAGGATGGCCAGCACTATCTTGATCGATACGTTCAGAATGTCGTTCATTTTATCCTCCGGGACAAGCTTTCAGCTTTTGGCTGTAAGCTTCTGTCAGCTCGAAGCTAAAAGCTAAGAGTTACCTTCTCATCCGCTTGCCCGTGCGCCTTTCACGGGTGACGGCGGCGTAATATTCCTCCGCGGCGCCGGTAAACGCTTCCTCGTTTTCGTTCACCGGTTTTGCGGGCAGGGTCTTCTGTATAAGCTGGATGCGCTCGACCAGCTTCTGGGTCTCGGTCTTCCGGGTGCCGTCGGGCATCAGTTCGTCCACGGGCGCCAGGTCCTCTATCTTATCCGAATACGAGCCGGACAGGCTCAGCGCGGCTTTGGCGGAAGCGGGGCCGATCAGTTCGTACAGCACGCTGGAGGAAAGTATTATCGTCTCCAGCATGGGCCCGCCGTTGGCGCCCAGGGTCCTCGCGCCCAGCGCCGCAAGACCTATCGCCACGCCCGCCTGGGGTATCAGCGCCATGCCCATGTAATTGGTCACCTTTCTGGACTTGCCCGCCGCCCTGCAGCCCAGGTAAGCGCCCATGTACTTGCCCAGTATCCTGACTATAAAGTACAGTACGCCTATCACCAGCAGGGAAGTGCCGCCCATGCCCTCCCCCGTGGACAAAAGAACCTTAAGGTCGAAGTTCATGCCGCTGCGCACGAAGAACAGCAGCAGCAGCGGGGGCGACCAGTAGTTGAGCTGCTTGAACAGCTTGTCGTCGTCGGTGATGTTTATGTACACCGTCGCCATGGACATGCAGCCCAATAGCGGGCTTATGTCGAACAGCGCGCAGATGCCGCAGAAGGCGAACAAGAGCGCAATCGCGATTATCAAGCGGTTGTCGGTGGAGCGCTTTTTGAGTATGGCGGACAAAAGCGCGCCGAACGCGCCGCCCAGCACCAGCGCCGCCAGGGTGGTGCCTATGGGCAGAAGGATGTTGTGGATGTCAACCTGCCCGCCGTTTAGGCTGCTCACGGCGATGGAGATGGCTATGGAGTACGCCATCAGGCTCACCACGTTGTCCAGCGCCACGACCTGCAGCAGGGTGTTCACGAAGTCGCCCTTCGCGCCGGTCTGGCGTATGGTCATCATGGTGGACGCGGGCGCCGTGGCGCTGGCGAGCGCCGCCAGCACTATCGAAAACGCCAGCGACAGCCCCAGCACCAGATACGTCAGCACGAACACCAGCAGGCTGGTCAGAAGCGCCTCGGTGAGGGTGATGAATATCACCTTGGCTCCGTTCTGCTTAAGCGCCGAAAAGCGGAAGAACTGGCCCGTGGAGAACGCGATGAAACTCAGCGCCACGTCCGACAGGAAGGCGGTGCCCTGTATCATGTCCCTGTCTATCAGCTTTAACCCGCAGGGACCGATGGCGATGCCCGCCAGTATGTATGCGGTCACATC
Organism: Clostridiales bacterium; assembly: GCA_024683475.1. Taxonomy (GTDB): domain Bacteria; phylum Bacillota; class Clostridia; order Christensenellales; family Aristaeellaceae; genus RUG14130. The sequence goes on from JAIKYG010000066.1 coordinate 8,684, forward strand.
CGGCAGGGACAGCTTTTTGGTGACCCGGGTAAACAGAAACCCGCTGGTCAGCATTATCGCCACGGAGATTATCACCGAGGCGACGGGTGAATACTCTTGCAGGCCGGGCATAAGAGTTTGCCGCGGAGACCGCGGAAAAACCTTTCCTTTTCTTGTTCCTTACATTATACACCCGCATTAGGGCAATGTCAAAGGGGTCCGCCCCGTCACGGACTTGAGGCGCCACTGGATTTGTCCGGGCGGATATGGTATAATCTTCCCGTTGTGATATAACTGTCATTCGATCCGGGAGATGCATCCATGAAACACAAACTCTTGATTTTTATCGCCGTGATATGTTTATTCGGCTTCGTTCTGGCGGAGTCCGACGCGTTTTTGGACTATTTTACCGCCCGGGACTGGTTCTCCATGGAGTCGGCACGGAACGCCGCCGTCCCCGAAGGCCTGACCGAGCGGGAGGAAGCGATCTACCGCGCGGGCTTCGCCAGCGGCCATTACGACGCCCTGAACCCCGAGTACATAGAGGGCCTGTTCGTGCTGAACACCAAAACCAGAAAGTTCCACCTGTCCAACTGCATGCAGACCCTGCTCATAAACACCGGGAACCGGCAGCACAGCACCCTTTCTGCCCGGGAGCTTACCGAACAGGGTTACAAGCCCTGCGGCGCCTGCAACCCGGACCGCAAAGACAAATGAACCCGCGCCCTGAGCGCTCGGAGCTTAACGGATACCGTTTCCACGACTTACATTTTTTACCGGAGCCTGACCATGCTTAACAGAACGCACCTGGCGGTGGGAATGGCCGCGTCGCTGGCGGCGTCATTCTTTATACTCCAGCCGCAGAACCTGAGCGACGTTATCGTGTCCGTCGCGGGCGGCGCCGTGGGCGGCGTGTTCGCGGACGTGGACACCGTCAGCCACGACAAAAAGCACGACGCCCTGATCGGACAATTGCTTGGCGCGCTGGCGCTGTTTGCCGCCGCGTCGCTGGACCTGTATTTCAAGCTCGGCGTGTGCGAATTCGTGACCGGGCCCAACCGCCGGGTGTCCATAGCCGCCGCGGTCGGCATAGTTTTCCTGTATATGTTCGGCTTTCTGTCACCCCACCGCACCTTCACCCACTCGCTGATCGCCATGGCGCTGTTTTCGGGCTGTTTCGCCCTTATCTACACGCTCCTGGGCTTCGCGGTGCTGGCGGGCTACGTTTCTCACCTGGCGCTGGACCTGATGACCAAAAAAGAAGTCCATCTGTTCTATCCCATAAAGACCGGCGTGTGCCTGAGGCTTTTCTACTCCGGCAAGACCGCCGACAAATTCTTCCTGCGCCTGGGTCTCGCCGCCACTATCGGTCTTGCGGCGTACAGGCTGTATCCTTATATTTTCAGCTGACGCAGATACGCGGAAAACCGGAGAAATTGAAATAACGGCGGCAGTTTTTTGGTTCATGACTACTGGAACAGTCGGTTTTTTACATTCGCGGACGAAGGAAAAATTCGGTTTTCAACTTCAGAAGATAATTATAAAGAATATGAAATAAAAGATAAAAAAGAAAATAAAAGACGTATTGCCGTATCAGATCATTCACAGCCTTATCGATACCTCTTTATCCGAAATGAAAGCGGAATTAATCTGACCTCAGATTCCAGTTGGCAAGAATCATTTTACGAATTGCCGAAAGAAGATGGAAATCCTATTCATTTTTCAAAACTAGCTTATAAGCTGGATAATGAAGAAGATT
>JAIKYG010000085.1:0-12471 GCA_024683475.1 Clostridiales bacterium
CTACTGGACCCAGTTCCAGGCCAAGATGGAAGCCGGCACCCTGCCCGACGTGTTCCAGATGGGCAACAACTGGCTGACCTACTACAAGACCATCCAGCCCCTTAACGAGTTCATCGAGGACGGCACCATCGACACCACCGCTATCGGTCCCGCGATGATCGCCACCACCGTGAACCAGGCCAACGGCGACGTGACCGGCATGTCCAACGGCACCAACGCCCGCTGCTTCGCCTACAACCCCGCCATCTTCGAGGAAGCCGGCGTGGAAGCTCCCACCCCCTACTGGACCTGGGAAGACTTCGCCGAAGCCTGCCGCACCATTTACGCTGTGACCGGCAACCCCGCCGTGACCACCCTGGAGTACAACTCCCTGGCTTTCTCCGCCTTCACCCAGTGGAAGGAAGGCTACAACTTCTACGCCCTGGACGGCACCGACTTCGCTTTTGAAGGCGACACCGAGCCTCTTGCCTACCTGTTCGAGGTCCTCACCGAGCTGCAGAAGGAAGGCGCCATCGCTGACTACGGCATCCAGAACGAGATCGGCTCCAACATCGAAGCCGACTGGATCGCCTATGGCAAGTCTGCCATCATCATGCTGTCCTCCAACCAGTTCAACGCTCTGAGCAAGGTCGCCGCCGAGAACGGCATCACCCTTGAGCTCGCCACTGTACCGCGTATGTACGAAGACGGCCAGAGCGGCATGGTCGTGCGCTCCAGCCAGCAGGTCAGCATCTACAGCGGCTCCCAGAAGAAGGAAATGGCCGCCAACTTCATCAACTACTTCATCAACAGCGTCGAAGCCAACAAGATCCTCAACTGCGAGCGCGGCGTGTCCATCAACAGCGACGTGCTGGCCGCCCTCAAGGAGAGCGCTGACGAAGTCACCAGCAAGGTCTACACCATGATCGACCTGATCGGCTCCTTCGCCGATGCCGCCAACACCAGCCCCGCCGAGCCCGCCGCCAACGAGGAGATCTCCGACGTGCTCAAGAAGACCTACTTCCAGGGTCTGGCCGAAGGCAAGTTCGAGTCCTATCAGGACGCCGCGGACAAGTTCTGGGCCGAAGCTCAGGAGATCTGGGCCAAGTTCCAGTAATCGTCCCTAATTTGCCCAAATGATACTCAGGGCACCCTGAAACGGCGTTTTGGGGTGCCCTTTCCGATAATCTGGTCAGGAGGTCTTTCAAATGCTGCAGCCAGAGCGCAAAAAGCGCGGTTCCTCCGGTGGGTTCCTGAACAACGACAACGTTGTGGGCTATGTGTTCGCACTTCCGTTCATACTGAGCCTGCTTTTGCTTACGCTGATACCCATGGGCTTGTCCCTGTATTATTCCTTTACCAACTATTCCATCGGCTCGAGCCCCACTTGGGCAGGCATCAAGAACTTTTTTGAGCTTGCCTTCGATTCCACATTTGGAAATTCCATACTGGTCACCCTCCAGTATGTTGTTATAGGCGTACCGCTTAAGCTCGTGTTCGCCCTGTTCATCGCCATTCTGCTCACCAAACCCAACAAAGTCCAAGGTTTTTACCGGGCAGTGTATTATATCCCCTCCCTGATCGGCGGCTCTGTGGCTGTGGCGCTGGTGTGGAAGCAGCTGTTCGGCAGCCAAGGTCCCGTGGTCTCAACCATTCAGAGCCTGGGCGCGAAGGGCTTCAACTTTTTCGGTTCCACTTCCTGGGCGTTCCTGCCGCTGGTGCTGTGCAACGCCTGGCAGTTCGGTTCTTCCATGCTGATATTCGCCTCGGGTCTTAAGCAGATTCCCAGGGACTATTACGAAGCTTCCGAGATAGACGGCGCCAACGTGGTAAAACGCTTTTTCTCCATCACGCTGCCCTGCCTGTCTCCCATAATACTGTTCAACCTGATAATGCAGCTTATCAGCGGCTTTATGACGTTCACCCAGGCGCAGGTCATAACGGACGGCGGTCCCAACTACGCCACCAACTATATCGCCCTGAACATCTTCAAAGAAGGCTTCGCCTACCAGCATATGGCTTACGCCTGCGCCCAGAGCTGGGTGATGCTGCTGCTCATGGCCGCCATAACCGGGCTGATATTCAAAACGTCCTCACACTGGACGTATTACGAGAACTGAGGAGGTGCCGGGCATGAAAGAAAAACGCATTCTGCGCACCTCGCTGTATCACCTTTTCGTCATCCTTTTCGGGCTGCTCATGATCTATCCCGTCATATGGATGATACTGTCCTCCTTTAAGCTGAAAAGCGAGATACTGGGCAGCGACGCGCCTCTGTTCCCCACCACTTGGGTGTGGCAGAACTATCCCGACGGCTGGAAGGGCAGCGGCAGCGTGACCTTCGCCACTTTCTTCAAAAACTCCGCCATAGTGTCCGTGCTGGGCACGCTGGGCACGGTGATCTCCTCCGCCATGGTGTCCTACGCCCTGGCGAGGGTCAAGTTCAAGGGCCGCCAGTTCTGGTTCACCGCCATGATAATGACCATGCTGCTGCCCGGGCAGGTGCTCATGATCCCCCAGTACATAATCTGGAATCGCCTGGGCGCGGTAGGCACGTTCATTCCCCTGGTGCTGCCCAAATTCCTGGGCTGGCCGTTCTTCATCTACATGATGATGCAGTTCATACGCGGTCTTCCCAAGGAGCTGGACGAAGCTGCCATGATCGACGGCTGCAACAAGTACACCATATTCTCCCGCATCGTGCTGCCCCTGCTGGGTCCCAGCATTATAACCACCATAGTCATCTCCTTCTACTGGATCTGGGACGACTACATGGGCCCGCTGCTCTACCTGAGCAAGCCCAAACTGTACACCGTGTCCCTGGCCATAAAGGGTTTCGCGGACGCCCAGGGCACCAACTTCGGCCCCATGTTCGCCATGAGTTCGCTGTCACTCATCCCCGTGTTCCTGCTGTTCTTGTTCTTTAACCGCTACCTGATGGACGGCGTCACCGCCGGCTCGGTAAAAGGATAACAGCCTGCCGACCTTAAGACTGCGGCAAAAGAGCTTTTGCCGCGGTCTTTTTTCTGCCATATCCGGTTTAAATACGTATAAACCACCGGACATCAGAGAAAACTACAGGAGACTATATATATGAGTATCGAAAACAAGATCGCAAGGCTTATGCGCGACACCGGTCCCGCCCGGTTCTTTGTGCCCGCGGGCCTGATCCTGCTTATCTTCGGCCTCATCCTTATGGGTTTCAGCACCGACGGTTACATGGAGACCTCCGGCAAGGTCGTCGAAGTGATCACCCTTCCCGTGGCAGCCGACGAGGAACAGCAGTACGACGTACTGGTCAAATACACGGCAGACGGCAAAGAATACGGCGCCACTTTCTCCGGCCTGACCCAAAAGTACTCCGCGGGCGACGACATAAAAGTGTATTACGACCCCAAAGACCCCGAAAAAGCCGCTAACGGCAGTTTGCCAGGTTTTATTCCCCCGGTACTTGTCGCGGCGGGCATAGCCGCGATAGGTTTTGGCGTTTACAAGACGATCGTCGCCGTAAAAAAGAGCAAGGCGCTGGATGAAAGCGCAGGCGTTTTCCCGGACGAGGCGTTTGAAGGCTTTAAGGAAGCCGGGAACGTCACCGAGTATTACGTGCGCTTTGACGGCAATGCCCTGAGACCCGGCTATATTCTCGAGGATGCGGACAGGAACGTGCTGTACGAAGCCAAAATGACCCGGCAGGCGCTTGTGGGCGCCCGCAGCTTCACCTTCGTAAACCACGCCGCCAACACTTCTGAGACCCACGAAGTCGGCCACACCGTGCAGCAGACCTACGACGACGGCTTTTTCACCGCCCGCTCCTGGTTCAAGTTCGACGGCAGCAACATCTGGGACAAAGTGCATGAGCGCGGTATCCGCATCTCCACAAGCCTGATGAGCAAGTTCCCCCATGTCGTGTACGATATCGCCCTGAACGGCGCTCCCTTCGCGATAGCGGAGACCTCCGGCATCCACGTGCACGAAGACGAAGCGGCGCAGCACAGGCTGAACGTGCCTGCGGGAAACAGGTACTACCGCGTGTGGACGTCCTCCGGCGATCTGGACGCCCTGTTCTTGACCGTCTTCGCCATTTCCGAGACCGAGCAGGCTGTGGTGGAATGATCCTGAATAGTTTTGATCGTTACGCATCGCGGCGGGGAATGTCCCGCCGCTTTTCATTTTCAAATACGGGCTTGCAAATCTGCGGAGTTTGGGTATAATCGACGTATACAAACTTTGAAGATACGGAGCGCCGCAATGAGGACTGAACTGGAGCAGATCGCAAAAAAAGCCGGCAGCTATTTCAGCAAAAAGCAGCTGACCAGCGTTGAGCAGAAAGAAGGCCACGCGAATTTCGTGACCAACATCGACCGCAGGGTACAGGCATACCTGGAAAAAGCGCTGACAAAGCTCCTGCCCGGCTCCCTGTTCATAGGCGAAGAGAAGGAAAACGCGGAGCTGACCTGCGCGCCCACATGGATAGTGGACCCCCTGGACGGGACCACCAACATGATCCACGACTACCGCCTGTCCGCCGTATCCATCGCCCTGTGCGAAAATAAAGAGCCTGTCACGGGAGTGATATGGCAGCCCTATACCCGCGAACTGTTTTACGCCGAAAAGGGCGGCGGCGCGTATCTGAACGGACAGCCTATACACGTGTCGGATACGCCCTATTCCCGGGCGCTGGTGGCCGTAGGCACCGCGCCATACTACGAGGAGCTGCAAAAGCCCGGCATGGCCATGGCATTAAGCTTCCTGCACGACTGCGCAGACCTTAGGCGCAGTGGCTCCGCCGCCATGGATCTGGCGTACCTGGCCTGCGGCAGGCTCGACATCTTCTTCGAGCTGCGCCTTAAACCCTGGGATTACGCCGCAGGAAGCCTTATACTGCAGGAGGCGGGCGGAAGGATCACCATGCCCCTGAACGGCTTCCAAACGGATTATTCCCTCTCCACGGCCATCCTGGCCGCGGCTCCTTCGTGCTGGGAACAGGCGGTCAAAGTCTTCCGCAGGCACGCTCGGGTCTAAGCAAATACCTAAAGGCGGCGGGGAATCATCCCCGCCGCCCTTTTTACGGCTTCTGCCGCTCAGGCGCCCTTCCGCGCTTATTCCGTATCACCGCGGTTTTCGTCCTTAAGCCGCTGTTTCACAGCAGCTTTTCCGTCGCGGCGATGACTTCCCCCGCCGTGCGATACACGCCCGCGCTTATTATGTTCGGTCCGCCCTTCAGGTACGGCTGCAGTTTGGCCGCCGTTTTGCCTATGTCGCTGCCGCCGGACGTGGCGAACAGCACCACCTTCTTCCCCGCCCAGTCATACGCCTTGCAGAAGGTGTTCACAATATTTGGCGCGCCGTAGTACCAGATGGGAAATCCCAGATATACCGTGTCGTACGCGCTCCAGTTTTCCACCGTACCCACGTTCGGCACGTCCTTTTTCCCCAGTTTCTCCCGGTTGCAGCGCGCCAGCGGATTCGTCCAGCGGATATCCGCGGCAGTGTATGGCTGTTCGGGCCTGATCTCGAACAGGTCCGCGCCTATGCTTTCCGCCAGTTCCCCGGCGAGCTTTGCCGTAGTTCCCTCCGCGCTGAAATACGCTACCAGAGCCTTCATGGTCGTTCCTCCTTACGCTAATTTGATGTCAGTCCTGCTGCTTTGAAGGGCTCCACACGAACAGCCCCTCCGCCCGCGCCAGAAGCTCAAGCTTGCCCGCCAGGCGGTGTTCCGGGTCGTACACGGTCATATACGTGTCGTCAGGCTGTATGTCTATCATCGCCCTTTGCGTTTCGAATACGGCGCGCAGAAAGCTGCTGCCGGGCATATCCGCCAGCCTTTGGGCAAACGTTTCCGGGTCGGGGTCGGTCTCCCGGCTTTCGCCGCCGTCGAACGAGACGGTCATGGCATAATAACAGTTGAGCCTGAGTATTATCCCGGCGAAGCTGCGCCGCAGCGCCCGCAGCCTTTCCGGCTGCAGAAAATACTTTTCCACGGCGAAATACCGGCCCGCCGCGCCTTGGGGGACCTGCTCCGGCAGTATGTCCACTATGCTGTACGGTTCTTTTTGCAGTTCTTCCGCCAGCCTGTCAAAACATCCGGCTGTTTCCATGTTCCCGCCTCCGCTTCCCGTATTTCCCGGCGCCTCAGTCATCTTCGCAGATCAGCTTCCGGTCCGGCTTCCAGCCCTCCAGAGCGCTTTTTCCTTCCGGCGTCACGGGACGAATCCATTTGCCGCCGAACAGGTGCTTCTGCATAAGTATATACCTGACCGGCTCGTCCGCGTAGCACAGCGCGAACACCGCCAGCGTGGGCCACTTGAGCACCAGCCCCGAAACGCACACCAGCGGCAGTATCATCGCCCACATGAACACTATCTCAAGCACAGTGCCGTATGTGGCGTCCCCCGCAGCGCGGAAGGTATCGTTCTGCGCCCAGTTGCCCATGCGGATTATGCCGAACAGCACGTATATGGCTATCATGCCGAACGCGAGAGTAAAGCTTTCCCCGCTCATGCCCATAAGCCTCAGTATCGGCGTATGCAGCGCGATCATGGCAACTCCCAGCAGCGCGATAAAGCCCTGGCACAGGTACACCAGGCGCCACGCCCTGCCGTAAGCCACATCCTGGCGGCCCGCGCCCACTTCCGTGCCCACCAGCACCGAGGACGCGTTGGAAAAGCCGGCAAAGAACCCGATCACCAATCCTTCCAGCGTGCGGAACACCGCCAGCGCCGCGATAGCCTCCTCAGGCTGCCGCCCCAGCACCACGTTTATCACCATGTTTCCCACGCCAATCAGCACCTCGTTGCAGAGGATCGGGAAACACTTCTTAAGATACACTTTAACGAACTCAGCTCCCCAGCGGAAATGGCGCCTGACCGCCAGCAGGTATTTGTGCCCGGTCATGCGCGCGGCGATCAACACCACAAGGCAGCTCACCCCCTGGGAGATCACCGTAGCCGTGGCGGCGCCTTTTACCTTCATTTCCGGGAAACCCAGGTTGCCGAATATCAGCAGCCAGTTGAGCACCATGTTCGTTATCACGCCCACTACGGAGCCCCACAGGGGTATCCTGACCCGGCCCGTGCAGCGCAAAAGCGCCGCCATCGCCATGGAAAACACCATGAGCGGATATCCGAATCCCGCGATGCGCAGGTATTCCACGCCGATCCCCTGAATATGTTCCTTGTCCGTGTACAGGCGCATGACGGTCTCGGGAAAGCAGGTGGCCATCACGCCGAACAGTATGCCCACCGACATCATGCAGCTCAGCGTCACGCCGTAAGACTTGTTGATCCCGTCGTCGTCCTTCGCGCCCCAGTACTGGGAGAAAAACAGCATGCCTCCGCCCACGAATCCCCAGAACCCGGCGAACATCAGGGACGAAAACTGCGCGCACAGCCCCACCGCGCCCACTTCCGACTTTCCCAGGGACGAGATCATCATAGTGTCCACCATGGAGCCGGTTGTGGTAAGCAGGTTCTGCAGCGCCACCGGCACCGCTATCACCGCTATTTTTTTCAGGAACGCTTTCCACGGATAGCGCGATCTTATCATACGTTTACCTCAGTGCTCTCGTTCGCCGGAAAACCGGGCGCACGGCAGCCGCCACGTGTCCCTATCCCGCGGGATTCGGCATATATCATAGTATATCATATATCGGCAGCAGAGCAACATCTTTTTTATCCCAGGTTTTCGCTTTTGCGGCAAAAACAGTTTGCCCGCAGCCTTGATTCTTAGCATTCGCAGCGTATAATACTGGCTATCAATCAAGGAGATGGCATTCATGATCTATTCGGAAAAAGTCTGCCCCCGGGTGGAAGATTTTGATCCAAGCGGAAATATGACGGTCCCGTCCGTGATCAGGGTCTTTGAGAACGTAGCCACCAACCATTCGCGCGCGGCAAACGACGACGTGCTCGACGGCAGCCTCAGGGGCATCGCGTGGGTGCTCACCGCCTGGCAGGTGGAGATCGTCCGCCTGCCCTCGCACACCGACGTCCTTACGGCGGAGACCTGGAGCGTGGGCACGGAGGTCTCGCCCGTTCGCTCTTACCGCGACGCGCGGCTGCTGGACGAAAACGGAACCGAACTGGTCAAGGCGCGCATGACCTTCGTGCTGCTGGACAGGCAGACGGGGCGCGTTACAAAGCTTACCCCCGAACTTATCAGCGCCTACAAACCGGAAATGAAAAGCCTGTTTGCCAATGACGGTGCCCGCCTGACGCTTCCTGAGAGTTATGAACACGAGCTTGCCGAGCGCGTGCGCAGAAGCGACATAGACTTTAACGGGCACGTGCATAACGTGGCGTATCTCGACTATGCCCTTGAACTGCTGCCTGATGAGGACTTCGCGCATGTGCGCAAAGTGCATATCGCCTACAAAGCGTCCTTAAAATACGGCGATACCGCGCTCGTAAAGGGCACCAAATGCGGGGACAGCTGGAAGATCGGCATATTCAACGTGGACAAGCCGTATACCCTGCTCGAAATACAGACAGACTGCTGACGCGGGGGTCGGCACGCTCGCCTTTCCGCACAGCGCGGCTTATCATGCAAAAAGCGCCTCACCCTAAGGTGAAGCGCTTTTGATGTGTCCCGCGCGCGTTTACTCAGCTTCCGCCTCGGCGTATGGGTCGGGGGCAGGCAGCAGGTAGATCACTTCCGCTTCGCCGCCCTCGTATGTCAGCCTGAGCAGGCCGTCTTCCTGCAGCTGCAGCGTCACCCTGCCGCCTTCGGCTTTAGCCGTCAGCGCGCCGTTCTCAAACGCGAACTCGACTATCTGACGCCCGAACAGCTTACCCGCCAGTGCCGCCTTGCCGTTCTCAATATATAAGGCGGTGTCGTCGCCTATCGCGGAAGAAAGTATCACGCTGCCTCCCGCCTGTACGCTGCGCACTGCGGGACGCTTGGACGTATCCTTCGCGCTGCCCACCTGCGTGAACTGCGCGCGCCAGAAACCGTTGTAGGCTTCTTTAGATGCCGCCTTATATGCTTCTGCAGGTTCGTATACGGCGGGAGCTTCCCTTCTGAACACCAGGTTGATCGCGCTCCATATAAGGGCTTCGTCAAGGGGCAGCAGGGGTGCCTCATTGCCCTCCAGGTACAGCATGCCGTCCTTGAGCTCCCATGTATCCCCGACGGCATCCGCGCCGGGCACGGAAAGCGTGTAAGCGCCTTCGTCGGTTAGTGTGAGCTTTATGGCAAGCCCCTGAAACTCAGCGTACCAGTCGCCGAGGATGGAGCGCTCAAGTGGCACGGGCATCTCGAGATACTCATAGGCGTCCGGGTCGAAAGGGGGAAACGTTTCTCCCTCCCCCAGGGCAAACGCGCTTAACGCCAGCAGCGCGCACAAAAGTATCGATAGCAGCTTCTTCATATGTGACTCCTTTCGGATCATGGTTGGATCGCAGTTTTTCGGTACGGATTTTATGCTGACAGCCCTGCAGATTCTTAATCCATCAATATACTTTTATATAGGATCTGTCCTCCGGCATCTTTGACGATCATAAAATACTGTGCCTCTTCTGCACTGATAACTGCCTGATATTCTGATGTGTCTACAAACTCATGATACATCGGAAGCATGCGATGATAGTTCCTGATATCGTCAACAACTGTCTCGCTGTATAAAACATCGGTTCTCTGTTTTGAATAACGATAGTATATCGAAAATATCTGAATCGTATAGGGTCCTGTACCGCCGGAGAATGACATGTCGACGCCCCAGTACTTTCCGTTAGGGTCAACAGGAGTATACTCCCTTTTGACTTCCATCTTTGTGCACTGCAGTTTTTCAGCCACCAACGCCACTTCGCTGCAGGTATTCCTGCCTGTGGCCATATCCGTGACCACGCACCTGTACAAGCCTTCTCTGTAGTCGGTCACTCTTCCCTGCGTTTCCACGCCCATCAATTTCCACTCCCCGAGACCGCTTATAAGATTGCTCTTTTTCCAGTAATACCAGGCGTAGATTATACCGCTGTCATCGCCCGTGCCGGAAATGGCTTTACAGTTGAGCGTGAAGCCGTTCTGGTCCGGCTCCAGGACTATTGAAGAGGGCTGCACGATTATAAGCGGCTCCTCGCCCGCGTATGTGACCTTTATCGGCTGACTCCACACGGACCTCCCCTTGTCGTCCGTGACGTGGCAGATATACGTGCCTATACTGTCCACTGTTTTGGAACTCTGATCCCCGTCATCGAGCTTGACCCATCCAAAGAATTTGCGGCGCCATTCGTAGGTATAGGGCGAAGTGCCTCCTTTGACCTTGACCATCAGTTCGGCCGTATCGGCGGGGGATTTAAGCTTGGCTTCGGAGGTCTGTTCCTCTATGGTGAATTCCTCGCCGACGAGCACCACCGAATCCGAAGTGGCACGATGGCCGAAATCATCCTTGACCCTGTAGTAGTAGATGCCGGGCTCGTCCACCTCGAATGTGCAGGAAAGAGAGTAAGAGGTGGCATCTGTAAAGTGTTGTCCGTTCTGGAACAGCTCAAAGTATACGGGCAGCTGCGCTTCTTCCAATTCCACGCTCAGGGGCAGTTTTTCCTCCGCCGGGATCAAGCCGCCCTCCGGCTGCCTGGTTATGGTAAGCTGCCTGTCTCTGCGGGTCACGGTTTTTTCCGCCCTGGCTTCCATCGAATCCGTTACGGTGAAAGTGTAATCTCCCGCAGCTGAGGACACACCGGTGAATACGGTGTATTTGCCCACCGCAGCGCCTTCGATCGTAAAGGGGTTGCCTGTCCACGTTGCCTCATAGGGAGGCACGCCGCCCGAGACTATGGCCATGAGCTTTCCCTCATCTTCCGGCCAGTACAGGTCGCCGCCCGCTGATGCATAGCGGATCTTCAGGCGATCGGCTATATACAGCACGGCGCTTTCGGAAACCGCGGTGTCCACTCCGTCGGAAGCCACGCAGTAATACTCGCCTTCCAGATCCCAGGCGAACTCGGGACCGGTGCCCACCTCGGTGCCGTCCTGGTCGTACCAGGTGTAGGTGTATCCGTTTTCAGTGCGCCCGCCCGCCGCCTTGCAAGTCAAAACTGCGGTCTCTACGCCCGTCAGGTTCACGTTGCGGGGCTGCTCCGTTATGTATATTTTGTAGCCTACGGCGACTTTGTCGCTCTCTATGGACTGTTTCGGTTCCGCCGGAGAAACCTGAGTGCGGGGTGCGCTTAATCTTGACGGAAACGAGCGTGCGGTCGCTGTCCGCACCGTCGTCAAACAGGGTGGAAAGGGTCTCGTTAAGAGACATGCTGTCCACTTTGTCACGACCGAAGCGGCGGTATTCGTTGGGGTCTTCCATCAGAGCATTGTTCTCGTTTATCAGACCTACCGCGACGGTCCAGGTGTAGGTGACCGTCAGATCATCTTCGTCAACATCTGCAGGTTCGGACTGGGCCTTGGCGATGCCCCAGTCGTCGGGGGTGTAGGTGGAAAAGCCGTTAGCGGTATATACGTTCGTATCCTCGCCATTACATATAACCGTCTCGCCGTCATTGTATACGCCGTTCGGGTCGGTGTACGTCGGCCTGGCGACATTGTCCTTCTTGTCGTAGAGTTCCCATTCGCCGTGCAGGCTTACCTGGATGGGGTCATCCGCGGTGCCGTAGGAATGTACGGAACCATCTTCACCGTTGTGCCCGATATAAACCAGCAGGTCGAAATCGGGATAGTTGTCGGTGGAAGCTGAGAAAGTGTCGCCAATCGGTGTATTCGACCACGATGTCTTCGGGGGCGTAGGTTATTTCGGGCTCTTCGGGCTCCTCGGGATCCTCGGGATCCACGGGCTCCTCGGGATCGACGGGCTCCTCGGGATCGACGGGCTCAGCGGGCTCAGCGGGCTCGGCAGGCTCAGCGGGCTCAGCGGGCTCGGCAGGCTCAGCGGGCTCGGCAGGCTCAGCGGGCTCTTCTATTTTCTTGTACTCGACCTTGACCTTGATAGGCTCGGTCACCACGGTGGAGGCGCTCACGGTCTTGCGAACGATCTCCTCGGTGATGCCGTCTTCAGCCAGCTCTTTGACTTCGCGATAGAATCTCACGAACTCATAGCCTTCCGCCTTGGGAGCCGGGGGCAGCTTGGAGATCTCCTTGCCTTCCTCAACTTCCATGGTGAAGCTCCAGCCAAAGCCGTCAGAGAAAGAAACCGTGTACTTGACTACCTGCGGTTTCTCCGCTATTGCGGCTTCGTCAGGCTGCTCGGTGAGCTGTTCCTTGACAGCGGGCTGAACGGGGGCTTCGGGCTCCTGCTCGGCGGGCTGGGCGGGAACTTCGGGCTCCTGAGCTGCGGGCTGAACGGGGGCTTCGGGCTCCTCGGCCTTAGGCTGTTCCGCTGCGGGGACTTCTACGGTCTCCACTACAGCAGCCGGGGTCTGGACTTGTTGCTCTTCCTCGGCGAATACGCCAAACGGCAGTGCCGTTATCAGCATCGCCAGGGTAAGGATGAGCGACATTATACGTTTACTCATTGCTTTGCGACCCTTTCTTCTTTTGTTGCTGAAA
>JAIKYG010000092.1:0-16973 GCA_024683475.1 Clostridiales bacterium
AGAAGTACATTGGTCATCTGTTGACAGTACTGCCGGAGCGCTTTGCGCATGATCCAAAGTCGTCGATCGACGACCTGCTGCCTTGGGCTGATGGGCTGCGTGAACTCTACCAGGCGTAGTGTGCTTTATTTAGCGGTTACCATGCATCGATCCGTATGAACCTTATGCCTGTGTATGATAAGGAGGGCAAGCGCATGAAAAAACTTCTGTCGGCATTATTGGCGGGTGTCGCCCTGATACTTGTGACGCTGTTAACGGAGCTGTCGGCACCGGCATTGGCGTATTACAGCAATGGCGGCGTGTGTCCCGTTTGCGGAGACACCACATTGCATATATCGCCGGGCGACGAAAACGAGCATTATATCTGGTGCGAAGGCTTTCAGCTTAATGGCGATGATTGCGGTTTCTCTGATGAAGAACCGCATCACGGCGGCACTGCCACCTGTACCAGCGGCCCGGTCTGCGAGGGCTGCTATGAGGTATATGGTGTTGCCCTGGGGCACGACTGGGTCGTCGATACGGGATCCGGGGACAACGGCTGGCAGTGGGATGCCGATCACAGCTCGGCAAAAGTATCCATCAAGTGCCGGCGCAGCGGCTGCAATGAGAGCGCTGCGGCGGAAGATAATGATCCAGCCGTTACGAAGACTTACAGCGGAAGCACCGGCAAAGTGACTGCATCATATACTGCCACGATCGCCAAGGACGGCAAGACCTTTACAGACACGCAGGCGGTGCAGTACGATCCCATCGTGAGGCGGACGGATCTCTGGGTGGCAGCCGGAACAACATACACTGTCCGGCCCCAGTCCGTTCCCGATGCCTGCGACTGCCATTATCGGCTGGACGGATGGACAGGACCGATCCTGACTTCGGAATCGGACGTCTATGAGGAGAACGGCGAGTTCTACCGGGATATGACATATACCGACACTGCGGTCTATAAGCTCGACAGCACTTTGATCCAAAGGGTGGAAGCGAAAGACGCGACCTGTACGGAGCCGGGCAATGAGGAATACTGGAAGTGTTCGGACTGCGGAAAGATGTTCAGCGACAAGGATGCCCAAAACGAGATCAGCACGCCCGTGATCATTCCGAGCAAAGGCCACAAGGCGGTAGACATCCCCGCCGTGGAGGCCACCTGCACCGCGCCGGGCGTGAGCCATGGGAAACGCTGCTCCGTGTGCGGCACCCTGCTGGGCGGCGAGACAGTATCCAAGGCGCTGGGACACTGGTTTGTCGACTGGCAGCCGAACGGGAGCGGCGCGCACAGCGCACCGTGCGAACGCTGCAGGTGGACCATGACGGCGGAATGCGCGCTGATAAGCCTGCCGGGAACAGGTGATTCATCCGAACAGTTGCGCATCTGCCCGATATGCGGCCGCAGAGAGGGAGGCGAAGCGCTTAAAAGAGTGGAAAGCGTAAAAGCTGAAGGGGCGCTGCCGGACGGCTTCCTGTATGTTTTCGCAGCGCAGGACGAAGGGGCAAGCTTCCTGACGGTGTGCTTCGAGAAAGGCGGTAAGCTGGTACAGCCTGACGGTACCGTGACGCTGATCCTGCCTGCGGATATACTGGACGGGCACAGCCTGATTTTGGCGGATGCGGACGGTCCAGGGTATGCGGTGGACGCCACGGTCAACGACGGCAAAGCGGTGCTGACGCTGGACTTCGCCGGCGGCGGCGCACCCGTGCCCGCGATTGTGCTCATTAGGGGTAAATAAACAGGCTTGACCGCCCGAATAGAGAGAACTGCCTTCTTGTAAATACGACCTAAATCGTATAGAAGGCAGTTCTCTTTCGGTATTTCGATATTGGATATACCTGAAGCATAAAGATGATTACACAGCAGGGTTTGCTGTTTTCATGTCTGATGCCTGTGCCGGTATTCGTTGGGAGTGATGCCGCATTTGTTCTTGAAAGTGCGTATGAAATGGTCGCTGCTTTCATAGCCGACCTGCTGAGCTATCTCGAGGATGGAAAGTGAGGTGTCTATCAGTAGCTGCTTGCTGTTTTCGATCCGTTTATTTGTGAGCAGCTGGGAGAAGGTTTGACCTGTAGCGCGTTTTATCAGACGCGTGTTCCGGAGAATAATGAAAGTCTTCCGCAAGACTCGTCAAACTGACACTGGAAGCGTTGTCCTGCATATAGCGCGCGATACGCACGGCGGTATCGGAATCGCCGTGCGGATTTGCCGGCAGTTCGCAGTCATTCATATAGCGGCGCAGCAGCAAAACGAATATTTTCGTGACGACGGCATTTATGAGTTCGTTGTAATAAGTCTCTTTTTCAAATATCTCACTGCAGAGCTCCACGAATGCAAAGTGCAGGTCAAGGTCCTCATGCGTATGAAACAGCAGGTAGTCTATGCCGGGCTTGCTGTACATCGTGCTCATGAAAAAGTTGCTGAGCAGATTGTCGCCGCGCAGTATGCTGTAAAAATACTGGCGGAAGGTGGAACGGCGTATGAGCACGTCGATTATAACGCTTTCGTCATTGACATCCAGAGAATGCGTCACTTTGGGCTGTATAAAACACAGGTCGCCCTTGTGCAGTATGGCGTTGTTCGTACCCACCTGATGGATGCAGCGGCCTTCAAGCACGTAAAACATTTCGAAGAAATTATGGTGATGCGGTATTTCCGGCGTATAACAGTTATGCTTGAATACCTGAATGCCTTCCCTCCTGTCCGATGAAAAGTACCAGTCCTCCAGATACTCCGGGGGAATCGTGTCTTTCCATTCCGGGATCAGGAGGTTTTCTTTATATACTTTTTCTTTGTCGATCGACGCCAGATACTCGTCAAAACCGACGGGGGATGCTTTTGCCAGGCGGTAATTGCGGTAGAATATCTCGCTGTCGCTCAGCGTACGCAGACGTTCCAATAGACTTTTTTCATCCATGTCCATTCACTCGTTTCACAGATTGTTTTAAGGATAGAGCATCCGGGCGTTTTTGTCAATAGTATATACGGATTCCGAATCAAAACGATGATATAAGTCTGATAGTCAGCAGTTTTTATGATGAGAAACTGAAAGATGTCAAAAATTGTCGATATAATACGTCATATTTGAGCGTGTTAGTGAGCGGTTCGGATGGTATAATGTAAGCGTTGATGACAGCAAATGGATGGGGTGGCGAAATGGAACCGATTTTGACAGTTCGGGGAATGGACAAAAGCTTTGGAGCGACGGTAGCGCTGCGCCAGGTGGATATTGACATTTATCCCGGAGAGATCCGCGGTCTGATCGGCGAAAACGGCAGCGGGAAGTCCACGCTAACTTCCATAATTGCGGGGATACACAAAGCGGACGCAGGCAGCATGGCGTTTCACGGCAGACCCTGGCAGCCTGTTTCCATGATAAACGCGCTCGAGCACGGCATAGGGATGATCGTGCAGGAGACCGGCACCATACCCGGCATAAGCGTGGCGGAAAACCTGTTCCTTGGCGAAACGGGCCGTTTCCGCAGCAAACTTGGCCTGGTGAGCCGTGCCGATATGGAGCGCGAAGCCCGAAAAGCGCTTGACGTCATACATGCCGACCACATACGGCCCGGCACGCTCACTTCCATGCTCGACCTTCAGGAGCGCAAGCTCGTCGAAGTCGCGAAGGTGATGGTGAAAAAACCCGAAATCCTCATAGTTGACGAAACCACCACCGCGCTTTCTCAGACCGGCCGTGAACTGCTGTATAAACTTATGGACAGCCTTAAGCGGGAAGGCAAAGCGGTAATATTCATTTCCCATGACCTGGATGAGATCAAGCAGGTATGCGATACGCTGACCGTACTGCGGGACGGAAAGATAATAACCCATTTCTCAAAAGAAAACTACGATGACGACGCCATAAAGACCAGCATGATCGGCCGTGAAATGCAGGGCGATTACTACAGGGCGGACAATGAACCGTCCTGGCGGGAAACGGTACTGCTGAAAGCCGAACACCTGAACGGAAGCGGTTTGAAAGACGTCTCCCTTGAAGTGAGAGCGGGGGAGATACTCGGGATCGGCGGTCTTTCGGAGTGCGGCATGCACACGCTGGGCAAGGCGCTGTTCGGCTGCGCGCAGCTGACGGGCGGAACGGTGGAGACCGAGGGCAGGAAGTATTCGGATCCGAAGCTTGCAACAAAGCTCGGAGTGGGCTACGTATCAAAAGAACGCGACACCGAATCCCTGTGCCAGCAGGCTTCCATACGGGATAACATATCCATCGCCGGGCTTGACCGCATAAAAAAGCATAAGCTGGTGGTCAGGCGCAGGGAGACGGCATACGTCGGCAGGCAGGTAGATGCGCTGAGCATAAAATGCAGACACATCGAGCAGCCTGTCAGCGCGATGAGCGGCGGAAACAAGCAAAAGGTAGTGTTCGGCAAATGGCTGGGCGCGGGTAGCCGGGTACTGATACTTGACTGCCCGACCCGCGGCGTGGATATAGGCGTCAAACAAAGCATGTATCAGCTGATCGTCCGCATGAAAAACGAAGGAAAGGCGATACTGATAATAAGCGAAGAAATGGCGGAACTCATCGGAATGTGCGACCAGTTGCTCGTGATGAAGGACGGCGCTGTCCAAACGGAATTCCTGCGCGGACACATGAACGAAGCGGACATCATCCGCTATATGATCTAGGAGGACAGCGTTATGGGAAAGCAGACACTGAAAGAGCGCATTCCGGCCTTCGCCTCCATAATCGGCTTGCTTGTACTGATCGCCGCATACTACGTAATAGGTGCCATCCGGGATGCCAATGTGGCTTACGGGCTTACTGCCATAGTCAATCAAAGCGTTGTTGTGGCGCTGGTGGCTACGGGTGCGGTATTCATTTACACGCTGGGCAGCTTCGACATCAGCCTCGGCGCCGCCACGGGCGTGAGCGCGCTGCTGGGCGCCATGGCGTATAATTCAACGGGCAGCCTGTGGGTGATGTTTCTTGTATGCATAGGCGTCGCGGTGGCGATAGGCTTCGTCAATTCCTCCCTGGCTTCCGTGTTCAATCTGCCGATCTTCGTCACTACGGTCGCCATGATGAGCGTGCTTAGCGCATTCATGCTCATACTCATCGGATGGAACGGGGCGGGGGATACCATAAAAGTCAAAGCCCGCGCCGTGCGGCCCCTGGACAACACGGAGTTCAAGGTCGGCGTACTCGCGGCATACATTGCCCTGTGCTGGTTCATATTCACACTGCTGCCTACCGGGCGCGAAGCCAAGTTTATCGGCGGCAATCCGATATGCGCAAAGCTCTCGGGACTGAACGAAAAGAAGCTGGCCGTGATCGCTTCGCTGGTCTCTGCGGTCGGGATCGGCCTTGGAGCTTTTCTGTCGATCATATACGCTCCCACTCTCAACCGAAACACGGCTTCGTCGATAGGAATGGACGTCATCATCGCCATAGTGTTTGGCGGGATGTCGGTGTTCGGAGGCGCGCCAGCCGCATCCTTGCCGCTGTGGTAGGCGCGTTTTCCATGGGCTTTTTAAGCCAGATCATGTCGATGCTGAACCTTGGCAGCGGCTACGGGCAAATGATAAAGGCTGCCATATTCCTGCTGGTGGTGTTCATTGCCCTGGGCAGCCGCCGCAGCAAACTCCTGACCAGGTGATAACGCATAAGGCGTTTCATTATAATAATCCAGTAAAGGAGATATCCACATGAAGAACATCAAGCGAATCTTTTGCCTTGCGCTGTGCGTGTTGCTGGTGCTGGCCTGCACTCCCGCCCTGGCCGCGGGAAAAGTGAAGATCGGCGTGCTGGTTTCCGACGCCACTTCTTCCGAAGCGCTGGCTTTCCGCGCTTACTACACTGAGTCCATCGCGAAGGCGTATGACGTTGAGTTCATCTACTCCGATGAGCTTACGGATGCTGCCGGAGAGAAGAGCGCCATCGATACGTTCATCGTCAACAACTGCAAAGCGGTGATCTCTTTCTCCAGCTTTGACCGTCCTGCCCAGATCGATCAGTGCGACGCGGCAGGCATCTACTACGCTGTGGCTACCGGCACCCTGACCGACGAACAGTACGAAGAGTACAAGGACTATGAGTATTACGTAGGCGCCATCGGCCCCAGCATGGATATCGAATTCCAGACCGGTTATGACATGGCGGCTTACTACATCGACCAGGGCATGACGAAATTCGGCATGTTCGGCGGCGGTGTTCCGTATTATGTTGACATGCACATCTACCGCGCGGCCGGTATGCTGACCGCAATGGTCGAAAAGGGCGCCGACAACAAGTTTGCCATCATAGGCCAGATATACCAGGACGGCGGGATCGACACCGCGAAGATCGGCAATCTTGAACTGGCCGCGTACGTAGGTGGTTACGACTTCAACGATGCCTGGTTCGGCAAGCTCGCCCAGATGGTCGGCACCGAAGGCATCCAGGTCATACTCACCGTGGGCAGCGGCGTAGACGTGCTGGGCGGCTTTGTGGCAGGCTCCGGCGTGAAGCTCGCCACCGTGGACAGCTTCACTCCCGCTATGGGCGAAGCGATGTCCGCCGGCATACTGGACTATATGGCCGGTAAATTCGCTGCCTCCGTCGGTCCCATCTTCGTGGCGACTTACAACGCGGTAAACGGCAAACCCATCCGCGACAATGACGGCAACGCGCTCGCGCTGGGCCAGAGCTTCTGGGTAGCTACCGACAGCGAGCAGTTCAGCGAGTTCAGCACCGTGGATTCCTCCAATACCGATCCCGCTTATGCCAAGGAGATCATGGACAAATTCGCCGGCGAAGGCGTAAGCTATAACGATTTCGACGCATTCGTTGCCCAGTATTCCTTTGATGAGATCGTAGCCCTTAAGAAGTAACAGCTTTGCCCGGGGCGGAGAAGCGCCTTCGCCCCGGCGCTTTTTTCGCGGATACATCTGCTGGGTGTTTCGGCGAAAGAAGCGCCGGTATAAGTGAGAAAGACCGATAAGAGGAGCATATAGCATGAAACAGCTATCGCTGACCAAAAAGTTGCTGCTGAGTTTATTGATCCCGTGCGGAGTATTCGCAGTGCTTGAAATTATCGCTCTGGCCAAAGGCGTTCGCCTGTTTGCCAACGGGGACAGCTGGAAACTGTTTTTCCGCGCGGTCGCGAACGTCACGCTGACCACATTCGCGTTGTCCATCAACCTGGATTCCGGGCGTTTTGATTTTTCGCTCGGCGCGGTGTCCATGCTGTCGGCGACTGTCGCGGGCACGCTGGCGCAAAGCTGGAATATGGGCCCCTGGCCGACTCTGGCGGTCGCGGTGGCGGTAGCCTGCGCGCTGGGGCTGTTTCACGGAGGCGTTTACGTGCTGACGCGTATTCCTCCCATCATCGTTTCCCTGGGGATGGCGCTGTTTTATGAGGGCTGCGCGTTTGCGTTTACCGGAGGCAAGGGAGTGTCTCTGGTCACGAGAACGGATATAATCAGTTTTTCGACGGTTTTCAATTACATACTCGTCACCGCTGCAGCTGTGATAATCGTTGTTGTACTGTTTGACCACACGCGGTTCGGCGCCAACTACCGCGCCCTGCTTTCCGGGCAGAAGATAGCCGTGGAGACCGGCATTCACGAGATAGGGAATGCCCTGGGCTGCTACGCCGTGAGCGGCGCGCTTATGGGAGTGGTCGGGTTTATCAGCCTGGCCAATACAGGCAGTCAGCAGATGAGCCTGAATTTCGGCTCCATCGGCATAATGTTCACGGCCTTCCTGCCGATGTTCATAGGCGGTTGGATAGGCAGGTATATAAACAAACGGGTGGGCATAATGCTGGGAGCCGTTTCGATGGCGCTGATTTCCCTTGCCTATGCCAGGTTTGACACCGCATCCTCGGTGCAGAGCATTATCTCGGCGCTGCTGCTGGTGCTGTTCCTGATATACCTGAACAACGAATTTGCCATCTTTCCGTTTTTTGCAAAAAGCAGCGGGAGGCCGATAAATGAGACCTGATCTGAAAGCTGCCCCGTTTCGTTTGACGGATGAACAGGTCGGATGGGTGATGTGCACGCTGGCATCCATGACGGACGACGAAAAAATCGGGCAGCTGTTCTGCCCCATATCCTTCTCGTCGGATGAAAACTACCTGAGATACAATCTGCTTAACTATCATGTGGGCGGCTTGCTGTTTAAGACAAGCCCATCGCGTGAAGTGAGAGAGGCCCTTGAATTCATGCAGGCAAACAGCCGCATCCCTCTGCTGTGCGCCGCGAACCTGGAATTCGGATCTACGGGTTATCTGGAAGACGGCACCATGTTCGGCCAGCAAATAGCGATAGACGCTGCGGGCGATCCCAAACATGCCTACTGTCTGGGCTATGTATCGTGCAAAGAAGCCGCGGCGACAGGCTGTAATTTCGCTTTTGCGCCCGTGAGCGACCTGGATCTCAACTGGCGCAATCCCATAGTCAACGTGCGTTCCTACGGCAGGGATCCGGATGCGGTGCTTGAGATGTGCAAGGCATATAAGCGCGGCGCGGACGAAAACAACGTGGCCGTATCCGTCAAGCATTTTCCCGGAGACGGGGTGGATGAAGTGGACCAGCATCTGTTGGTATCGGTCAACACCATGCCGGTCGACGAATGGGAGCAGACATACGGCAAAGTCTACCGAGGCTTGATAGCGGACGGCGCAATGAGCTTCATGGTGGGGCACATCGACCATCCCGCCTGGCGTCATAAGCTCAACCCGTCTCTGCCGGAAGGCACAGCGCCCGCGACGCTGTCGCCTGAGCTGATGGAGGGGCTGCTCCGCGGTCATCTTGGCTTTAACGGGCTCATCATTACCGACGCGACTCCCATGGTGGGGTATAACTGCTCCATGAAACATGCGGATGCCGTGCCCGCGACCATTGCCGCAGGCGCCGACATGTTCCTTTTCAACAAGAGCCTGCCCGAAGATTTCGAGTTCATGAAGGATGGCATACGCCGTGGGATACTCACATGGGAAAGAGTCGACGAAGCAGTCACGCGGATACTGGCGATGAAGGCGGCGCTGGGGCTGAACGCAAAACGTATTCCTGGCAGGGAAAACATGGCTTGCATCGGATGCGCCCTGCATCACGAATGGGCGCGTGAACTTGCTGATGACGCCGTAACGCTCGTCAAGGATACGGAAAACAATCTCCCCCTCAGCCCGATTAAAACAAAGCGGCTGCTGCTCGAAGTGCTGGGCGGCTGCGCTTCCGATGAGCGCATATCCCGCCATATGCGGGACAAGCTTACCGAAGAAGGATTTGAAGTCACCGTTTATCAGCCGGAGGATTTTGAAACATACCAGTTTGGCGTAAAACCTTTTACGGATGCGTTTGACGCCGTGCTCTACCTTGGAAATGTGGAAAACGCCTCCAATAAAACCACGAACCGCATCAACTGGTTTACCTTCTGGGGCCACGGCAACAATGTGCCCTGGTTCGTGCACGAGGTGCCGACGGTGTTTGCGTCGCTGGCAAACCCGTACCATCTGGTAGATGTGCCGATGATAAAGACCTACATCAACTGCTATTCCAACAACAGAGAAACGCTGGATGCCCTGGTGGAAAAGCTTATGGGGCGCGACAGCTTCAGGGGCACATCGCCGACAGATCCGTTTTGCGGAAAAGCGCATCTGCGTTACTGAGGAGCACGCATGTTTGAAGACAGAAAAGAACAGTGGCTCAAGACGGCCCGGAGCCTTAAACCGGCGCTTTATGAGGAAGTCGTAAGGCCCTCATCCGGCTTGTCCCTGCACGCGCTGCGCGAAGGCGACAGCGTTGTGCTGGACTTCGGCGACCACTATGTGGGGCATCTCGCACTTAAGCTGACAAACGAAGGGAGTCACCCGGACGCGCCTGCCTGGCTTGCGCTCAAGTTTTGCGAAAACCGGCGGGAGCTGTCCGAGACTCTGGAAGGATATAACGGCTGGATAAGCAAAAGCTGGGTGCAGCAGGAGCAGATCCATATTGACGTGCTGCCGGCGGAGGTGTGTCTCCCGCGCCGCTACGCTTTTAGATTCGTCAGGATCGACGTGCTCGGGCTTTCGTCCAAGTACAGGCTTGTGATAGAGGATGCGGTCGCGCGGACGACCACTTCGGCAAACGATGCCTGTGTCAGGAAATATGTCGGGTGCGCCGAAGACGAAGCGCTGGACAGAGTCGCGCTGCGTACGCTGCGCAGCTGCATGCAGGATTTCTTTGAGGACGGTCCGAAGCGCGACCGGCGGCTGTGGATGGGGGACCTGCGTTTGCAGGCGCTGACCAATGCGGTCACATACAGAAACTTCGACCTGGTGAAGCGCTGTCTGTATTTGTTTGCAGCTGTCGCAGATGGGGAAGGATGTATACCCGCGTGCCTGTTCACCGAACCCGAGGTGGAAGCGGATGATACGTATATGTTCGATTATTCGCTTTTCTTTATACCAACGCTTAGGGACTATGTTAAAGCGTCGGGAGATGTCCGGACCAGGGAAGACCTGCTGCCGCTGGCGCTTAAGCAGCTGGAGCTTTCGGAGACGCAGTTTGATCCGGACACTCAATTGGTGAAGGATTGCGACAGGCTCGGCTGGTGTTTTGTTGACTGGGAACTGGCTCTCAATAAACAGCTTTGCGCCCATGCGATTTGGATATACTGCGCACAGGCCGCCTGCGATATGGCGCCCGATCCGGTGCTTAGCCGTAAGATCGCAGTTCGAAAGCAGGCTGCGATACGGTATTTGTTTGATAAAGAGCGTCATCTGTTTGTCAGCGGAGCCATGCGTCAGGTCTCCTGGGCTTCACAGGTGTGGGCAGTGCTGGCCGGCATAGTCGAGGGAACAGATGCCGCCGCTTGCCTCGATTCGGTGGTGGAATGCCCGGATGCCGTAGGCATGGTGACCCCATACATGATGCACCATTATGCCGAAGCGCTGTGTAAGACTGGCCGAAAGAAACAGGCGTTAAGCGTTATCAGGGATTACTGGGGCAAAATGGTCCAAAACGGCGCCGATACCTTCTGGGAGCTCTTTAATCCTTTAGACCCCGACGAATCTCCGTACGGCTCGGCGGTCGTCAACAGCTATTGTCATGCATGGAGCTGTACTCCGGCATGGTTCCTGCGCAGCGGCATCCTGGAGGACAATGTATGAAGTACAAGGGCATCATATTTGACCTGGACGGAGTGATCTGCACGACGGATGAATACCATTATCTGGCATGGAAAGCGCTGGCAGACCGTCTGAGTATACCGTTTGACCGGGAGAGGAACAACCTTTTGCGGGGTGTCAGCCGCATGGCGAGCCTGGAGATCATACTGGAAAAGAGCGCCGTTAAGTATTCCGACGCGGAAAAGACCGCGTTCGCGGAAGAGAAGAACGCGCTGTACCGCAAACTGCTCAGCCGGATGTCTCCCTCGGATCTGTCCGACGACGTCAGGAAGACGCTTGACGAATTGCGCAAAACAGGCCTGAAACTGGCGATAGGGTCTTCCAGCAAGAACACGCCGTTCATACTTGAACGCATCGGGCTGGGAGGTTTCTTTGACGCGGTAGCGGACGGGAACTGCATCACGCACTCCAAGCCGCATCCGGAGGTGTTCCTTAAGGCGGCTGAGATGATAGGGGAGGCTCCGTCGGACTGCCTGGTGATAGAGGACGCCCTCGCGGGAATTGAGGCGGCGAATGCGGGAGGCTTTGACAGCGCGAGCATAGGCGATGCCCGAAGCGACGAGCGTGCCGATTGGCACTTGGAAAAGCTGTCCGACCTTATAGCGATCATAAAGTAAGAGAGAACCGCACGGTCATCGGACCGCGCGGTTTTTGTCATTTACTCCCCCCTTAGCCTTTTCACGAACTCGTGCAGGATACGTTACTTGGCGAAAAGGCGTTCTTTCTTTGTGCCCGGATCCTGCACGGCGCCTTTGACCCCGGCGCCTTTGCACGTCCGGTTTATGATACTGTACATGGACGATCCATGGGAGACCGGTTAACGTCATTTGACCGATTGTGAGTTTTTTCCAAACATGATATTCAAATCTTCGTTCAGTGTAAGAGCCACGCCTTTTTTTATGATGCCGTCACCAGTTTTATAAGTGAACACATCCGGAATTATCTTACCGGACAGCTCATACGGCGAATTTCTGCCAATCCGGCAGGGACGAAGTTTGCACCTTGTGTTTGAAGTCATTTCCGGTTTATGATCCGATCCGATATTTTCGGAAAAGTGTTCCTTGATGTATTCCCGGTATTTCATTGCGAACTCTCCGGCGCGCTGCTCCAAAACCGGCGGGATCCGGTCTCAGGCACGATCAAATGATGTCAAACACTCTGACGTGATCGACCAGGAAGCTGTCTCCCGCTGCCGCAGTCGCTATTGCTTCCGCAATGGGGCGATGGTCCTCGTGCCGGTATCCCATTGCTTCCGTAGAGATCAGAATGAACTCTTCGGTTGCGGATACGTTTTCTGTGATCGTGCCGTCTTCCTTGCCGTCCACATAAAACACGTACCTGTCCGGGAGCCACAGCAGACCGAATGTGTGGAACTCGGCAAGCGGTGTGGGAAAAGACATGCCTCCCGTAAAACGGCGCTGCATATCAAGGCCG
Organism: Clostridiales bacterium; assembly: GCA_024683475.1. Taxonomy (GTDB): domain Bacteria; phylum Bacillota; class Clostridia; order Christensenellales; family Aristaeellaceae; genus RUG14130. The sequence goes on from JAIKYG010000092.1 coordinate 12,526, forward strand.
TAACCGCCGGTAAACACGTTGTGTGGCGCGATGACATTGGGCTTAAAGCATTCCATGATGTCGACTTCCGACCCGGTTTTTTTCGGGTCGAGCGACGCGCCGATAATCGGCGACTGCATCCAGAACGCGCTCCACCATCCGCTTTTCTGCTGGAGACGGCAGCGGCATTCATAATATCCGTAGCGGTGCAGGAACTTGCTTCTTTGCAGTTTTCCGATCTGCCACTGAAGATGGTCGGATCCGAACGTTGTCTTTTCTGTCGGCTGATCCATGAAGTTATAGCCGGTCTGCAATTGGGAGCATACGATCTCGCCGTTTTCCTCCGTTATGGAAAAAACGGCGCAGCCATCGCGCACTGCCACTCCTTTGTCCGTCCAGGAGGGATGGCGCTTCCCCATCATGCAGAGACGGTAGTCCCATTTTTCACTGTCAACGGCATTACCGTCAAATTCATCCGACCAGACAAGCGTGAAATCATATCCCTCGGGCAAATAACTTGAGGCATGGTTGGACACACGGAATTCTTTCATGGCTTGATCATTCCTCCCTATGGATAGTGATATTATACCATTGACCGCCCAAAATCACAATCCAAAACGCAAAACCTCCGGGCAAACGCCCGAAGCCGACATACTTCCGGTCTGTCAGCCCGTCTCACTGTTCCCGAACACCTCTCCCATATTCACCTTCAGGGCGAGCACGATGTTGGTTTTTTCGAGATTATTAATGACCAAACAAGTTTATCGACGGGCTTGATTTAATGTGTAAATTGTGTTAATATTCATCTGTATACTGAATAAAAAAGGAGGGCGTTGCGCTGTGACGCGGCAGGCTTACCGGCGGTGCCGATGTAATGAATACCGTCCCGTTCGCGGAGGGCATTGCGCCCCCTGTTTTAACGCGGCCTGTTCCATTTGGGGGCAGACCGCGCTTTTTTTTGACTCTTAGCTTTTGTTCGGGCGGGTCGTTTCTCCGCTCAAACCCTCTTCCTATGGGTGAGATCCGGCAATATTGCCACAAAACGTTTTGCATCGTATAAAATAGTGACAATGTCCTCAGGGACTATTACGGAAAACGAAAGGCAAACCACAAACGCAGTATTTAAAAAGGCTTACCGGCAAACAAAGGAGGCTTAGCAATGACATTCAGACGCGTTATGTTATTTATTCTGGTGTTCGCGCTGCTGCTGGGCTGCGCGGCGCTGCCCGCGGGTGCGGAGCACACGCACCACTGGGTGGACGTTCCGGGTACTGAAACGCCGCCCACCTGTACGGAAAATGGTTGGAAGGTGCAGTCCTGTTCCTGCGGCATGACACGCGACGTAAAGCTGCCTGCGCTGGGACATGAATTCTCACAGCAGGTATATACGGGCTACGCGGACTGCACGCACTACGGTTCGTTCTACTGGGTATGCGAGCGCTGCGGCGCGCATTCCGCTATAGGAAACGACAAGCCTTTGGGACACGACTGGGACGAAGGCGTGATAACCAAAGCTCCCCAGGGCTTCACGCCGGGCGAAAAGCTCTACACCTGCAAAAGGGATCCAAGTCACACGTACACCGAGGAAGTGGAACCCACCGAGTGGCTGTTCGGGACGCTGGAAGGCGATTTCGTTTTCCAAGGCTTCACGGGCGGTCCCATTGAATTAAGGGACATTCCGCCGCTGGTGATCGTGAAGCAGCCCGAAGGCGGATATGTTAACCGCGACAGCGACGAGGGCTTTGAGCTGAGCATAGAAGTGGAAGGCGGCGAGCCGCCGTATTCCTATGAGTGGCACAGCGGATTCATACTTGGCATGGAAGGCGCAAAAAAAGTGGCGACGATCATGACCATATTATTCCACGGCGACGAGGAAAAGTATAATAAGCTTGTGGAGAAGATCCTCGACGACCACGTGGTCGGCGACGACGAGCCTGTGTGCTATGCCACCGAAGGCAACCGAGGCTACTGGTGCGAGGTGAGCGACAGCAAGGGTCGCCCCGCCGTGTCAGAAGTGGCGAAAGTGAAATACAAACTCGAGATCGTTGAGCAGCCGGTAAACTGCAACATAGTGAACGATGGCATCGCCTACCTTGAGTGCAAAGCCCAATACGGTTCCGGTTCGTACAGCTACCCGTGGTACAAGGTGAACAAGAACGGGGGCGAAGATATTTTCCTGAACGCAGAAAACCCCATACCCATAACTGAAGAAGGCGAATATTACTGCAGGGTGACGGACGAAGTAACGGGCGAGACCGTAGAAAGCGTCAATGCTCTGGTGTACGTGGCTCCGCCCATTAAGGTGACGGTTCGGGACATAACGAATGACCCGCTTTCCGACCACTCATTACAGGAACTGTGGCCCGAAGAGGAAGGCGTATTCATGGCGACGGTCTCGGGCGGCATGCCTCCCTACGAGGTCCAGCTGACGCGGCGCAATGATGACACGTACCGGATCGCCCAGCCCGACGAAAGCGGCAACGTGTTTACCGTCGGGACAGATAAGGCCGGTTGGTACACCCTTGACGTCACCGATTCCGCGGAAGCGAAAGTATATACACTTGTGATCCGCAAAGACCGCAAGCTGACCGTGACCCGGCAGCTTGTAGGCGCCAGGATACAGAAGTACGATTATGAACTCATAAGCGTCGCCGTATCCGACGGCGTGCTGCCGATCCATTACACGCTCTACCGCAATGGCCTCGTGTATGACGAAGCCACGGAAGATTCGACCGAAGCCACCATGGAAGTATTTGATCCCGGCAGTTACTATTTCAAGATAGAAGACGCGAAGGGACACTGGTGCTATTCCGCCTCGGCAGTGTTTGACATGGCGAAGATCGGCATAACGAACTATACTCCCTCTGCGGAAATACTCAGCCCGGATGTTCCCGCGAAGCTGTATGTGAAAGCCGAAGGCGGCGTGGAACCCTATGATTACTATTGGATAAGAGTGTCTGACGGCGGCTGGACTACGATGGGCCATGGCAGCAACGAATTCAGCACCATAGTGCCCGGCAATTACTTCTGCCTCGTGATCGATGCCGAAAAAGACTCAGCTTACTCAAAGACTATGACCGTGACACAGCGGGGCAATCCGCCCACTATCGTAGGGCAGCCGAAGAGCTTCCTGAACGGAGATCTGAACGCGGACGGCTCGGTTTACGGCGCGACTCTCGCGTGCGATGCGGTCTCCGCCACGGGGGACGACAGCGGTTTGAGATACGACTGGTACAGACTCGCCGGCATATTCCCGACCTCATGGCGTCTGTATGAAACAAATTCCCGCGTCATACACCCCACCGTGCCCGGCTATTACCGCTGCATGGTCACCGACCTTAACACGGGTGACCCCGGGATGCTGAACCAGCAGTACACTTACAGCAATATCGCGGCGGTAAGCGCGAAGCTCTCCGTTGAGGCTGTGCCCACCGGAAACGGCGGCCATATCGGCGCATTCGGGGAGTACAGATACACCATAAAAGGCGGACTGCCTCCTTACAAGCTCGCGATCAATCTTTCCAGCAAAAACGTGACCATGGAGGATGACGGGTATCTCAGGTATACGCCGTTCGAAGAGACGTATATAACCTATCCCTATATCAGGAAAGAAAACGCCGTCGGCGAGCAGAAACTTGATATGTACCACTACGCCGAGTATTGGGACATCTTTGAACAGAAGACGAGCTATAAATGGGTGAACGCAGAATACAGTTTTCTGGTGAACGACGCCGCGGGTGCGTTTGATTCGACGGATCTCATAAACGTGTTCAACGACTACCGTATGGGAGACGACTAGAAGTGCCGTCTCACTGCCTCGCCGAAAGGAGCTGTGTATGAAAAAAACGTTGATGATAGTGCTGGCGCTTGCGCTCATGTTAAGCGCGTTTGCCCTGGGGGAGGGCGAGACGCTTCCTCCTTTCGACCCGGACGCTTATGATTATTTAGAGATGCCCATGCCCCTGGAGCGGTCCATACTCGGCGACTGGTACGGCGAATTTCAGGGGCTTGCCATAAAGCTCACGCTCACGGATGAAGGCGTTTACACGCTTTCCGTGCCCGGCGCGGAGTCTGTAGGAGATGTTTGGGAGCTCAAAGACGGCATGCTGTACCTGGAAGGCAACGAGGCGCCCCTGCTGCCCATTGACGAAGCCCTTATCTGGAGCGCGGTCAACCTGGTGTTCAGAAGGGAAGCTCCCGCCGTATACGAACCTGCCGAAGCGTATAAGGCGGCATCTAAGGAAGCCTACAACGGTTTCTGGCGCGCGCAGTTCACGCAGGTAGGCAGCGCGAAAGATACATCCAAGCGGCCCGCCGTGCGCAGCGTGCAGGCGGGAGGCAGCGTGATACTTTCTTCCGCGATAGGCGACGACACCGCGCTGTACATAGAGAACGGCAAGGCTGCACTGGCGGGTAAGCTGTTCGGGCGTCAGATAGTCGAGTTCGCGTTTGAGAACGGCGCGCTGACG
>JAIKYG010000003.1:0-88350 GCA_024683475.1 Clostridiales bacterium
CGGAGGTAGAAACATGTTTAGAATGGATCTTCAGCTGTTCGCGCATAAAAAGGGAATGGGCTCCTCCCGTAACGGTCGTGACAGCCATGCTCAGAGGCTTGGCGTTAAGCGTGCGGATGGTCAGTTCGTTTTAGCGGGCAATATCCTTGTCCGTCAGCGCGGCACTAAAATTCATCCCGGTCTGAACGTAGGCATCGGCGACGATGATACTCTCTACGCGAAGCTGGATGGCATTGTTCGTTTTGAACGTTTAGGCAGAGATAAGAAGCAGGTTAGCATCTATCCCCAGACCGAAGCGGCAGCCGAATAATTACAGCCAATGACCCGCTCGGGTAATACCCGAACGGGTTTTTATTTACGGAGAATTATGAGACGATTTGATGAACAGCTTACTTTGATCGACAGCGCACAGGTTTTCCACTGGCAGCATATCGATGATAAATACATAAGCGTAGTTAACGGCAAAGTCAGAACGAGCCAGGATGACGACGAGTTCGCAAAACAGTACTTTGACGATGAAAGGGATTATGCTCTGCTGAAACAGCAGTGTTCGTCTTTCCCAACAGCCGTGCAGGCGATAGATATGATGCCCGGACTCAGGGTGCTGAATCAACCCGTTTGGGAAGCGCTGATCGCATTTATTCTGTCAGCCAATAACAACGTCAAACGCATAAGAGGGCTGGTACTGGGCATCTGCGAACAATACGGCGATAGGTATACGTATGACGGCCATACGCTGTACGGATTCCCGGAGCCGTTCACTCTGGCCAAGCTGGATCCCAATGTGCTGAAAACCGAAGTTACATGCGGATACAGGGCCGAATACATCGTCGAGACGTCTAAGCTCGTCAGAGATGGCTTTCCGCTTGAAGCGATCAGGGAAATGGATGTCGAGACGGCCCGCAAAGAGCTGATGAAACTAAAGGGCGTAGGTCCCAAAGTGGCTGACTGCGTGCTTTTGTTCGGTACGGGTCATACCGACGCTTTTCCCGTGGACGTATGGGTGAGCCGGCTTATGGAAAGCTGGTTCGACGTGCACGGAAGCCGTGAATATATGTGCGGCGAAGCCAGAAGACTGCTTGGACCCAACTGCGGACTTGTTCAGCAGTACCTGTTCCATGCCGCGCGCACCGGGCTCATCCAGATATGATATCAAACGCCGAATTTTGCGCCGCTGCGGAAAAACTTGGTTTTGGCAGGATCTATTTTCTGCCGCCTGAAGATATTCCGACTCCGTACGAAAAACTCGTTTCATCACCAAAGGCGTTTTTGCCAGACGCCCGGACGCTCATACTGCTTATAATGCCGTACGATCTCACTTATGACGGCGGCTGCAAGGAAGGAGTCATCTCACCATATTATAAGGCGTCTCAGAAGGCATATAACGGCGTTAAACTCCTTGAAAGGATGCTAAAGGATTCCGGCGCGCAAGCCGTATGCAATGCCAACATTCCGCTGAAAGCCGCTGTAGTTAAATTCGGCATAGGCGTACAAAGGCTAAACTCGCTTACATATATTCAGGGTATAGGTTCGGCATTTCACATACAGAATATAATAACGGATACGGCGTTTGAATACAGCCAGACGGACAAAACCGTATCTGTCACCGACTGTTCAAAATGCAGGCGATGTTTGAATTCATGTCCGACCGGGGCGATCTCAAATAGCGGTTTTGTGGACCCGAACCGCTGTCTCAGATTTGTGAGCGAACTTAAGCAAATACCGGAAGAGTATGAAAGCAAACTGGGAAACAGGCTGCTCGGATGCGACGAATGTCAGAAAGCCTGCCCGCACAACAGGATCGCCAAAACGGATGCTCCTTTCGCATATCCGCTTGAAAAGCTGCTGAAGGGAGACCTGGGAGACCTGCCGGAGCTGATCGGTACTAACCTTGCCAGAAAAACCCGGATGATATGCAAAGCGTGCGTGCTTGCGGCGAACAATGATCGGAAAGACCTTTTGCCGCTTTTGCGGGAACTTGAAAAAACGACGGATGCGAATATAACCGCGGCCGCTCATCGCGCGGCGGAAAGATTGGAGGGAAACATATGAGGATAGGTGTAAGAGGTCACGACTACGGCAAAGGTACGCCCGTACAGATAGCGGACAAGATCTCGGAAGCCGGATTTTGCTGCCTTCAACTGGCGCTGCACAAATCGCTGGAGGGCTTCCTGCCCGAATACGGGCATCTGAGCCCTGGTTTTGCCTATGAAGTCAGAACTGCATTCGAGCGGAGAGGTCTGGAAATAGCCGTATTGGGATGCTATGTGGACCCGGGCACCAAGGACGAAGCGCTGCGCGAAGACAGCGTCAAAAGATTTGAGGAACAGCTGAGCTATTGCAGGATGCTCGGCAGCAACATAGTTGCGACCGAAACCAGCAACTGCACAGAAAAAGACAGGGAAAAGCAGTATGAGCTGCTGCTTGACAGCGTAAAACGCATGGTCAAACGTGCTGAATCTTTCGGTGTTTTCGTAGGCATAGAGCCCGTATGGTGCCATACGCTCAATACTCCCGAACTCGCCGGAAAGCTGCTTAATGATGTGTCAAGCCCCAACCTGCAGATAGTGTTTGACCCGTTTAACCTTATTGCGCCCGATAAGACCGATGATCAGCACAGACTGATAGACGCTGCGTTCGATGTTTTCGGCGACAGGATAGTTGCTATCCACGCGAAAGACGCCGTGGTCGTTAACGGAGCTTTCAAAAGCTGCCTGATCGGCGAAGGTTTCTTCGATCACGAGTATTTCTACAAGAAGCTCAATAAGATCAAACCGGGCATAAGCGTTTTGAGGGAAGGCGCGGATCCGCTCACCGCTAAACACGATATAGAGGCTCTCAAACGCTACGCCCAGCTGTAGAATTATTCTGCGCGCAAGCTTGAAAAAAGGACGGCTTGCTAGTATAATTAGTCTATACAAAATTGTGGAGGTTTATTATGGCTAAGAGCAGACTGATCGGCGAATACCCGGCAATAGGCATACGTCCGGTTATTGACGGACGCAGAGGCGCGCTCAAGGTTCGCGAATCTCTTGAAGACCAGACTATGAACATGGCGAAATCCGCTGCGAAACTGTTTGAGGAGAACCTGCGTTACTCAAACGGCGAGCCTGTTAAGGTGGTCATCGCAGATACGACCATCGGCAGAGTGGGTGAGACCGCCGCATGTGCCGCCAAATTCAAAAAAGAAGGCGTTGCGATCACACTGACCGTTACTCCCTGCTGGTGCTACGGCAGCGAGACCATGGACATGGAAAAGGATACCATAAAGGCGGTCTGGGGCTTTAACGGCACCGAGCGCCCCGGCGCGGTGTACCTTGCCAGCGTGCTGGCATCCCACGCCCAGAAAGGGCTGCCCGCGTTTGGCATTTACGGACGCGATGTACAGGATGCGACCTGCACCGAAATACCCGAAGACGTAAAGGAAAAGCTGCTCCGATTCGGCAGAGCCGCCGTAGCCGTGGCGACCATGAGGGGCAAGAGCTACCTGCAGATCGGTTCGATTTGCATGGGCATCGCAGGCTCCATAATCAATCCCGAATTTGTGGAAGAATACCTGGGCATGCGTGTCGAGAGCGTTGACGAGGTCGAGATCATTCGCCGCATGACCGAAGGCATTTACGACAAAAAAGAATACAGAAAGGCGCTGGAGTGGACCAAGAAATACGCTATCGAAGGCTTTGACAAGAACCCCGAAGAGCTCCAGAAGACCCGCAAGGCTAAAGACGCCGACTGGGAATTCACCGTGAAGATGATGTGCATCATCAAGGACCTCATGAACGGCAATACCAAGCTTGGAAAAGGCCACGAAGAGGAAATGGTGGGGCACAACGCTCTGGCGGCAGGCTTCCAGGGCCAGAGGCAGTGGACCGACTTCTATCCCAACTGCGACTATCCCGAAGCACTGTTAAACACCAGCTTTGACTGGAACGGCGCCCGTGAACCCTACATTCTCGCCACCGAGAACGACACGCTGAACGGCATAGGCATGATGTTCATGAAACTGCTCACCAACCGTGCTCAGATGTTTGCCGACGTCCGTACCTACTGGAGCCCCGAAGCGGTAAAGAAGGCCACCGGCTACGATATCGAAGGCGTTGCGAAGCAGTCCGGCGGATTTATCCACCTGATCAACTCCGGCGCGTGCTGCCTGGACGCGACTGGTCAGGCTGTGGATGAGAACGGCAAGAGGCTCATGAAACAGTGGTGGGAAGTCACCGAAGAAGACCAGAAAAACATCATGGCCAATACTACCTGGAACTACGCCGACCTGGGTTACTTCCGCGGCGGCGGATATTCCAGCCGTTTCGTCACCGACTGCGAGATGCCTGTGACCATGATAAGGCTCAACCTCGTAAAGGGTCTTGGACCGATGCTGCAGATAGCCGAAGGCTGGACCGTCAAGCTGCCCGATGAGGTCAACGATATCCTCTGGAAGCGCACGGATTATACCTGGCCCTGCACCTGGTTCGCACCCCGTACAAACGGCAAGGAAGGCCCGTTCAAGGACGCTTACAGCGTTATGAACAACTGGGGCGCCAACCACGGCGCGATCAGCTACGGCCACATCGGCGCTGATCTGATCACGTTCTGCTCAATGCTGCGCATACCTGTTGCCATGCACAATGTTCCGGAAGAGGACATATTCCGTCCCGCCAGCTGGAACGCTTTCGGCATGGACAAGGAAGGCGCCGATTACCGCGCCTGCGCTGCATACGGCCCGATGTACAAATAAATCAAGAGGTGAAAGAGACTGCCTCCAATGGGGGCAGTCTCGTGTATATAGAGATGTATCTTACTGTTTTAGGCTGCGAGGGGCCTTATCCTTCGGCAGGGCACGCTACCAGCGGCTATCTTTTAAGCTCTGACAGCGGCAAGACAAATATAGCCATAGATATGGGCAGCGGCGTATTAAGCCGCCTGAGGCAAAATATAGGGTCTTTAGACTGCCTTGACGCGGTCATTCTAAGCCATCTTCATTTCGACCACATGTCCGATATGGGCGTATTGGGATATATGCTGGATTTCAGCGGCTTGGACTCACTTAAGCTGATCTGTCCGGCTACGCCCGCCTCCGCGCTCTCCCTTGTGAGCGGCAAATTCGACAGATATCTGCCCGGCGACATGCGGGTAGGCGAATTCGATATCAGTTTTATACGGGTAAAACATCCGGTAGAGACGTATGCGCTGAAAGTTGTTGGTGACGGCGCTTGCTTTGTATATACAGGCGACACTAATATCTGTCCCGAAATAAGCATTTTCGCGGACGGTTCGGATCTGCTTCTGGCTGACGCCTGTTTTCTGCAAAAAGAATGGTCGGCATCAAAGCCTCATATGAGCGCCGGATTGTGCGGAAAACTTGCGCGCGAAGCGAATGCGGGGGAACTGGTATTGACCCATTTTCGTCCCGAAAGCGATACAGAGGAGTTGCTTGATGAAGCCAGGTCTGTATTCCCGAATTGCAGACTCGCTGAAGAAGGGCTTCGCATCAGAGTTTGACAGATTCAAAAACTTTGCCGACAGAAGACGAATAGTCATAACAGCGTTTGGCGCTCTGCTTGGTTTACTGTTTTCCGGGCAAGGCCAAACCGATTTTCTTGTTGCTTCGATCTGTGCATTATCCCTGCTGTCGGTGCTTCTGATAAGCAGGAAAACCTGCTATGCTTTATTTCCCGCGCTTATAGCCGTAATAGTGTTCGGAGCGCTTTATCAATACAATAATACAAGACCGTCTGACCTGCCGGTCGGTCACCACGCCGTATACGGAACTGTGTGTATAAGCCCGATCGAACAAACCGAAAACAGCAGAACGGTCTATACTATACGCTCGATGATCTGCATATAGACGGTAAAAAACGATCTTACAAACTGAGACTGTATGTATACGGCAACGATCCGGAATACGCCGCGGGAGATGTTTTATCCGCCGAAAAGCTTAAACTTTCGATACCTTCGGGCGTAAGAAATCCAAACGGTTTCGATTTTAACAAGTATTTATGGGCGGACGGAACGGCGCTTGTCTCTAATGCCAATTCGTCCGATATCATAGTTGACGGCAAACAGACGTCGGTGAAAAGCGTCCTGTTGGGCTTCAGGGAGAAACTGGCGGATATATGCGACGAAGTGTTCGCTGAGCAGTCTGATGTCACGAAAGCCGTTTTGCTGGGCGACAGATCTGACGTAAGCGAAAGCGTGTATTCCGATTTCAGCACCACGGGGATCTCACATGTGCTTGCGCTGTCGGGTCTGCACGTAAGCCTGATAGCTTTGCTGCTTGAGTGGGTATTATCGAAAATATACTGTCCCAGATCGGCAAAGCACATCGTTATATGTCTGCTGCTTTGGGCATATACGGTCATGACGGGCGCCGGAGCGTCGACTGTAAGGGCTTTGCTCATGTACGCGATAGCCTGCATAACGATAGAACTGGGATACTGGCCTGACACACTATCTGTAATGTCCTGGGCGTTCATTATTCAGACTGCTTTTGATCCGCTGCTTATAGACAATAAGGGATTTATAATGAGTTACGCCTCCGTGTTTGCCATACTCTCATTCATAAGACCGGGACGCAATGGCAGCCGGTCCAAAATCGGCAGAGCGATAAAGGCGATCGGGGATTCCGCGAAAGCGTCGTTTGCCGTGCAGGTCTTGACTTTTCCGCTGCTCGCTTCACTTTTCTACGGCGTCCCGCTTCTGAGCGTGCCCATAAACATGATATGCGTTCCCATGGCGATACTTGCGCTGTACATGGGTTTTGTGATAGTATTATTGGGCCTTATCAGCACGGGCGTTGCGGGCGTGCTTGCAGTTCCGGTAAAGCTTATCTGGGAATGGATTAAGGCAATAAGCGCTTTTACGGCAAAACTGCCTTTTGCCTATGCGTTTGCTTCTGCCTGGCCCGTTTTGGTGATAGCCATATACATGCTGCTGGCATTCGGCTGTTCCGTATATATTACGAACAACCTTACCAGAAGGGTCACGGGAATAAGCGCGATGCTGATAATCGCAGTTTTCTGCCTGCTTCCCGGAAAACAGATAGACCATCTGCGTATAACCGTGCTAGATGAAGGCAGCTCGGATTGCATCGTCCTGAACGCTCAGGGAGATGTATATCTTGTGGATGCCGGGAAAGACAACTCGATCGCCGCGGATTTCCTTATCAGCGAGCGAATGAATCTAAGAGGCGTATTCCTTTCGCATACGGATATCGATCATTACGGCGGCATATTCGATGTGCTAAGGAGATATCCGAATGTCAGGATCTATCTGCCGGAATGCTGGGACCGTCAGAATCCGACCGAAAGGCTCCTGGACGCGCTTTACGGGAAAGACATCACTTACCTGTCTGCAGGAGACACGGTTCAACTGTCCAAAGATGTCCTGATCGACGTGCTTTGGCCGAATGAAGGGTTTGAGCCGCCAAGCGACAACGACGGATGCCTTGTAATGGCGGTCAGATACAAAGGGACCGACATGCTGCTTGCGGCGGATATAGGCGAAAAATACGACAGTCTTATAAATGTACCGTGCGAAATACTCAAGGTCAGCCACCACGGTTCAAAGTACGCGACGACGGACGCGTTCCTGGATTCCACAGAGCAGAAGGCAGCGATCATCTCCGTGGGCGGCAATTCGTTCGGTCATCCGACGGAAGAAACGCTTTCAAGGCTGAGCGACCACGGCGCCGAAATATACAGAACGGATTATATGGGAGCCATCACGATAGATGTGTATAACGACGGAGAATACACCATAACGCCATTTTTACTGGAGGCAAAATGACATACAGGGAGTTTAATAAACTGCTTAACGATGATAAGCTTTCGGGCGCATATCTTCTGTATGGCGAAGAAGAATACCTTAAGCAGGAATGCCTGGACAAACTCGACGCCATACTGCCTCCGGGATTTGAAATGCTGAACAAAACATCGCTTGAGGACGCTGACGCTGCCGGAATATATGACGCTGCGATAACAGCGCCGTTCATGTGTGAAAAACGTGTAGTGATAGCGAAAGACCCGGTGTTCATAAAAGCGTCCAAAGCGGATGAAAAGGAAACGGACGATGTGGCTTCCTCGGACAAGAAATCAGCTTCGAATCAGGACGACGGAGCGGCAAAGCTGCTTAGCGACGATCTGTCTTCGGCGATTGTGATCCTTTATGTCAGAGGCACACTGGATAAACGGAAAAAGGTCTTCAAGCTGTTTGATGCTGCGGACAGGACGGTAGAGATTTCTTTACTGCCTGAAGAAGAACTAATAAGCTGGATAACCAGGGAAACTCAAAACGAAGGTGGAAAGATAAGTTATCCGGCGGCGAAGGCGATAATAGAAGCGGTCGGCGGGACCATAACCGCGGTATTGCCGGAAATAAAAAAGCTGGTAGCGTATAAAAAAACCGAGCTTATAGACACGCCGGATGTAGAAGCATTGGTAAGCATAAGCGTGGAAGCATCCGTTTTCGCGATGATAGACTCGCTGTTTTCCCCGAAAAAGCAAAAAGCGTATGAGCTTCTGGAAGACATGCTTTTGTCAAACGAGCAACCGATACGGATACTGAACCTTATTTCCCGACAGCTGCGTCTGCTTACATATGCAAAAAGCCAGCTTTCACAGGGCGTATCCCGTACGGAAATACAAAGGCAGCTGGAACTGAGATCTTTTGCGGCGACAAAACTGTTTGATATCTGCGCCGGGATCCCGCTTCAATGGCTTTCCAAAGCGTATACAAAGAGCATCGAAACGGATTATCTGATAAAATCGGGCAAAATAGGGGAGAGGCAGGGACTTGACGAAATAATCGCCTTGCTTGCTTCCAAATGATCGGAACTTATTTGCGGCAAAGCGCGACTAACTACCGGAGGGGATATATATGAAAAGATCAATTCTGGCCTTGAGCCTTGCAATAATACTGGCAGTTTGTTTTTGCCATGCGGCATTTGCCGAATCTGCATTGCCGGACAAACAGGTGCTTGCCGACGCGAAACTGGCAGTCATGTACATTCACGACAGGGATTATCAGGCGGCTGCGAATCTGCTTGGCATTTCCGATATAAACGAGATCAGGCGCCAGTGCGAGGAGAACTGTCTGGAACTGTTCAGAAATATACCTCAAAACGAGATAAGCGTTGCGTACGGCACATTCTCGGGGATCTTCTTAGCCGTACCGATCTCAGTCCCGTCATTCGGCGACTGCAAAACCATAGTGTTTACGCTTTCGGACAGATTCGAGTTTCAGACGGCTCGCATACTTCCCTGGCAGAAAGTCACGGAAGAATACTCTTCTGCGGACAGCGTGATCTGGAACGTTGAATACATACCGGGTTACGGCTCGATTTTGGATTAAAAAAACCGCCTGTAAGGCGGGAAAAAACTGCCGGTGGCGGGGGTCGAACCCGCACGGGTGATTAGCCCAACGGATTTTGAGTCCGCCTCGTCTGCCAATTCCAACACACCGGCAATATCGTGATTATACTATCCTTCGCTTAAAAAATCAAGTATCTGCTTTGAGCTGCAGCATAAAAATACTGTAAAGAACACGGGTGATATATTGGATAGCTTTGATTACAGGCTGCTGAATCTGGCGGCGAACGGCGATAATCAGGCTTTTGAAAAACTAATCGTGCCGCATGAAAGAATGATGTACGCGCTGGCGCTGAGGCTTTGCCAGAATAAGGAAGACGCCGAGGACTGCCTTCAGGACGCGATGATCCGCGTATATAAATCGCTCTCTTCCTTCAGGGGGGACAGCGCTTTTTCCACGTGGTTATACAGGATCGTCACAAACACCTGCCTTGACAGCCACAGACGCAGGAAACACAGGTATTCCGAATCGCTCGACAGTCTTAGCGAGAGCGGCTGGAACGCCCCGGATTCGGGACTTACTCCCGAGCAGTCCGCCGTAAACAGTGACCTTAAACGCGCTCTTAACGAAGCCATAAACACTCTGCCCGGCGACATACGGGCGGCGGTAGTCTTAAGGGATGTCCAGGGTTTCAGCTATGAAGACGTGAGCGAGATACTTGGGATCAATATTGGGACCGTAAAAAGCAGGCTGAGCCGCGGGAGAGAAAAAATACGTTCATATTTGACCGGACGCATGGAACTTTAATGCGATCGAAACGTCTAAATCAGCAGAGGTAAGGCATATGAAATATAACGATATTATGGACGACGAGTCCCTGTCAGGCATCCTGCGCGGTCTGGATGATTCCGTTACCGTGCCGGAGAATGCCGCCAGCGAATGGCGCGCGGGCGTAAAAAAGCGCATGCGTTTTGACAAGAGGCTCAACAGCTTAAGATGGGCAGGGGAGATCGCAGCGGTCATCCTGGTCATCGTATGCGTGCTCGCCTCGCCGCTTGGCAGCATGTTCGGCGCAAACACCGGTTCCGAGAATGATCAGACGCGGCAGGTCAAATATGCCTATTCGGATATAAACCTGATGGCTTCGGGTCTGAGCTTTATCGAATCCGACAGCGGCGTGCTTGCGGCGGGGAAGAAAACGGTCGAAACGGAAGAAGCTCAAACGGATGCGTTTGACACCGCCGGAGATGAGCCTCTTATATTGTTCAGCAAATCCGATCCGAACGCGTACGCAATAGGCGGAGACAATATGGTCGTTTCCGCAAAAGTCAGCTTTTATACTAAAAATGTCGATGATTCGAAAGATAAACTGAAACTGATCGCATCCTCTTACGACACCATCCTCGAAGATGAAGTCTATGAAAACAAGGACGGCAAAAGCACTGTTTCCGGAAAACTCAGAGTAAGAAAGGACGAAGCTCAGGAGTTTCTTGGCGCTTTAAGAGCGGAATTCGCAAAAGCTGAAATAACCGTAGAGTCCCACGACTTCGATTCATCTTACGTCGATGCCAGCAGCCGCATATATGACCTTGAAGACCTGATCGCCTCGTTAAAAAACAGAGTCGATATGGCTGAACAGGATGAGATCGAACTGCTGCGCCGGCAGCTGACGGATGCCCGCAATGAACTGGAAAGCATCAAAGCCGAAGCCGACGAGTATCTGCTGGACAAGGAATACATGACTGTGACATACAGTTTCACAAATGTACGTCCGTCAGTACTTCTGGGCAGTACGGGCAGAACCGTCATATACGGTGCGGGCTTGATTCTCGTTACGATCGCTCTGACCGTGCTTATAACCCTGCATATATCCGCCGCTTTCAGAAAAAGAAAACTGTTTGCATAAAAAAGGCCCGTATCCAACAGGATACGGGCTGTTTTTTTTATTTACACAGTGAGCAGTCTCCGGGACAGGCTTTGGATGAGTGCGAACAGCTGCCTTCAAGGATTATTTTATCGCCTTCCACGTACATCTGGCATTCATCGGAATCGGATTCTTTTATGGGCTTAAAGCCATATCTGGCAAAGAACCTCATATAAGCACGGGGTACGAGCGCGTAAACGGACGCGGCGTTCAGTTCCTGGGCTTTATACAGAAGCATCCTCGTCAAAAGATCACCGATATAGCGGCGTCTCTGTTCGGGCAATACGCCAAGGTAATCTATCCGAAAATGGTTATCGCTGTCTATCCTGAGCCTGCCGGAGCCGACCGGGACATCGGATTCATCAAAAGCGAGAGCATACATGGCCATCTCGTCGAAAGCGTCTTTTCCGATGCTGAATTCCGGCGTTCTCTGACGTATGTCAAATATGGTATCGCAGGGTTGATTGCTGTTTATATATTTTCCTCTGTACATATGTGTCACCTCTCATATTGAGATTATAGTTAATACACGGTTTAGTTTCAATACGGTGGATTGATTTTTAACTTGAATAATACTATAATTATCAAAAAAGGAGATTGTGATTATGGAAAACGAAGAACTGGATCTTGTTGTGTTTAAGGATGATCAGGACAACGAAATAACCATGGAAGTGCTGGACTACTTTTTCTACGAGGGCGAAGAGTACGCCATGCTTACCGAATACGATCCTGACAGCAAGTGCGCTGCCTGCGACGCCGAAGGCTGTGCGGGGTGCGATAAGGAAGGCGAAAAAGTGGACGTCACGTTCATGAAGGTCGTACCTGTGGGCGATGACGAGGAAGAATTCCTGCCTATCGACGAAAAGCTCGCCAACATCCTGCTCAATATGGTGAATACGATCGAGGACGAAGACGACGAATAGGATCACGCTGAAGGTACCTGCAAAGATCAACTGGTCGCTGTTTATAACCGGAAAGAAAGCTGACGGATATCATGAACTGGATATGCTCATGCAAACCGTCAGCCTTTATGATACATTGGAAATATGCAAAACTGATGTTCCGGTTTTCGTATGCGACGGCAGTGTGCAGCCCGAACCCGAAAAAAACCTTGCATGGCGGGCATATATGGCAATATGCTCACATATCGGGATCCGGCTGAATGCCGGGATCGAACTCAAAAAGCGTATCCCTTCGGCAGCCGGGCTCGGCGGCGGGAGTTCCGATTGCGCGGGCGTGTTGATGGCACTGAATAAGCTTTACGATCTAAGGCTTTCGGTAAAAGAGCTTGAAGGTATGGCTGTCAGGCTCGGAGCCGATGTGCCTTTCTTTCTTGAAGGCGGTCTTTGCCGAGTAAGAGGCATAGGGGAATGCGTGAAAAGACTGGAGTGTTCGTTTGCTTACCCGCTGCTGATAGTCCACTGCGGAAGCGGGCTGTCTACTCCGGAAGTATATAGGAAATTTGATGCCATGTCAGACGGACGCAACGATGTGTCGGTTTTGAGCATGGAAGTGATATATAATTCTTTGTCTTCAGGCGCCGCAGGCAGACTTAAGAAACTTGAATTGAACCAGCTTGAAGCGCCTGCGGTGAACATGATGCCCGAGATCGATTCAGTAAAACGCAAAATGTATGGCAGCGGCGCCGTGTTTTCTCAGATGAGCGGCAGCGGCAGCGCCGTATACGGAGTGTTCGAGACAAAAGAAGCGGCCAAAAAGGCCGCCATAGAGTTTTTCGATCCGTATATATGCGAAACGGTATCATAGTCTGAATTCATTCTCTTGCGTCGTTTTGTGACATATTTCTTTTAGCGTTTTTATAAGTCCTTCATCCGCGCGTGTATTTGGCAATTCTTTCATCAGTTTATTTCCAGTTGCTGTGTCACGTCCCGCATACTCGTGATCGCAGGGAATAAATGTGTTATTCCTTATATCCGATCCAGTCAATGTCTCGAACCAGACCGCGGCGCCAAGATATCGTCCGTAGTCATAAGACAGATGGAATCCGTCCCTGGTCAGCGCGAGCCCGCCCTGCTCGGGATCGAAAGCTTTCAAAGCGCGCGCTGTTTCGACAGCCTTGCCTGTGGGTATGATCGGCAAATTGAGCTTTTTTGCTGCACCTTCGTATGCCTCTGTCAAGGCAGCATACATTTTCGGCCGGGAAGAGTCATAATTGACAAAAGCGTGATGCGTGGAGTTGTATTCGTACGCCCAGGTTTCATTTATGATAAGCTTAGCCTTCGGACAGAGTAAAGCGATATGATCTGCAAGCTCGGCGATATATGGGAAATACGTATCCGCCTGTCCGCTGAAATGACTGGCCTGCTGAAGCGTGATAAAATCCCAATCGGCATCCTTTAACGCTGTGGATATCCTGCACCTGCCCATTGATAAATTGTTTACTTGGTAATCATACGCGGCCTCATTGGAGACCATATTGTTATAGTGAGTCTCCAAAGAGCAGCCGCCAATATACATGTTTCCCGCGTAAAGCTCAATTCCAGCGTTTTTGAACAGATCAGGCAGATAACGTTGACAATCTACAGAAAAGCTGTTTCCGATCGAAAGAATATTCATATCCGTCTCCCCAAATTGTAAATATGACATCGATATTTTATCAAATGGGAATATTCTTGTAAAGCTATTATAACAGCATTTTGGGGACATGTTATGATATAATTTCAGTGTATATGAAGGGGGAGTGGATGATGAAGAGGTTTTTAAGTATATTGCTGATCGTGTTGCTGTTGATCGCAACATTTACGTTTGCCGACGCGGAGAACGTCAAGCTTGCCTATAAGGGAGGTTCCATCAAACTTCGCACCGGTCCCGGCAAGGGTTACGGCTATACCCAGTATCTCAAGGACGGCGCCTACATCACCGTGCTTCAGAAGGGCAGCACCTGGTCCAAGGTCAAGACTACCGGCGGAAAAACGGGCTATATCAAGAGCCTGTATATTTCCGGTATCGGCAATATGTATGCTGACGGTACCACTTACTGGAAATCGTTTAAGATGGGATATACTACGGGTTCCGTTCATCTCAGAGCCGGCGCCAGCACTTCAGCCGATACGATCGCTTATCTATCCAAAGGCACGAAAGTCAAGGGCTTGGGCAAGAACGGATCGTTCTATCTGGTCGAGCTCGCTGACGGCACTCAGGGCTTTGTGAGCGGCAAGTACATAGGCCAATCGTCCTCGGGCGGCAGCACTGCTCCGAAGACTTACGCTAAGGTTACCGGTACCTGGGTCTATATGAGAAAAGGTCCGTCGGTGGATTATGCTGACATCATGCTCATCAAGATGGGTTCGAAGGTCACCGTCGTAAGCACCGCGAACTCCAAGTGGTGGAAGATCTCCTATAAAGGAAAGACCGGTTATATGTGGAGCAAGTATCTCAAGCTCGTCTAAAACCACAGAAAAAGACCGTCCGAAAGGACGGCCTTTTTATTATAACTAAAACTTTAGTCCGCTTATGTCAAGCGTCGCGAAGTAGTCATGCTTTGTTTCGGCCCTTCTTACGAGCTTAAAGCTGCCGTCGCTGCACATGAGGACTTCAGCGGTCCTGAGACGGCCGTTATAATTGTATCCCATGGCGCGTCCGTGCGCTCCGGTATCATGGATCAAAAGATAATCGCCGACCTGCACCTCGGGCAGCGGCCTATCTATGGCGAATTTGTCGTTGTTTTCGCAAAGAGAGCCGACCACATCATATACTTTCTCGGGTTTTTCGTTCTCTTTACCCGCAACTGTGATATGATGGTAGGCGCCATACATAGCCGGGCGCATAAGATCCGCCGCGCAGGCGTTCACGCCGATATAGTGCCTGTATGTATCCTTAAGGTGTATAGCTTTCGTCAAAAGGCAGCCGGCGGAACCGGTCATGTATCTGCCGAGTTCACAGCAGATCTTGACGTTGCCCAAACCTGCGGGGATCAGCAATTCTTCAAAATGCTTTTTTATTTCATTGCCAATCAGGGGCAGGTTCGCGGGTTTGTCCTCGGGGTGATAAGGGATACCTATTCCTCCGGAAAGATTCAGCATGAATATCTCGCAGCCGTGTTTTTCCCTGATATCTATCGCAAGCTCCATGAGCGTTTTGGCAAGACCGGGATAATAGCTGTCATCAGTGGTATTGCTGACCAAAAACGCATGGAGACCAAACTGTTTTACGCCAAGTTTCATGCAGCGCCGGACAGACTCATGGATCTGAGGCAATGTCATGCCGAATTTGGAATCCTCCGGACTGCTCATGATCACGTTTCCGTTAGATATCTCGCCGCCGGGATTGAACCTTAAGCAGATCTTTTCCGGGATGCCGCATTCCGCTTCGATATAGTCGATCATTCCGATGTCGTCCAGATTGATGATGGCTCCCAGCTGTTTCGCCAACGTGTATTCTCCCGGCAGCGTCTGGTTGGAGGAAAACATGATCTGTTCGCCTTTGAAACCCATGGCTTTTGCCAGCAAGAGCTCGCACTCCGAAGCGCAGTCTACGCCGCAATCCATGTTCTGCATAATGCTGATAATGCCGGGCGTGGGGCAGGCTTTGACCGCGTAATACTCCGTAAACCCCTTATTCCAACTGAACGCAGCTTTTATTTCCGCAGTCCGGGCGGTTATTTCATCCTGAGAATACACATGGACGGGAGTAGGCGTTATGCGCTCGATCTCCTGGATTTGGGACAAAGTCAGATTGAACATGGTTATCTGATCCTTTGATGAATTTTTCATAATTATACACCATTTTTGCATTTAGTCAATTATTATGCAGAAAGAGTTAACGAAAATGTGGATGAAATATAAGCCGGAATGTGTAATAATAATCATGAGGTGATATTATGTTTATAGCAGATTCTCATTGCGACACGCTGTCCGGACTCAGGCACGGCAGAGAGCTGAACAAAATGATGATAAACCGGGAAAAGATGCAGGCAGGCGGCCTCTGCATGCAGACATTTGCACTGTTTACCGGTTCAAAAGGCACAGCCGGCACGCCTTATCAGGATGGTATCGATATGCTGGGCAAAAGAGAGACGCTCGGTGTTCCAATCTTTAATGCAAAACTGCCGGATCTGCCTCCCGAGTATCCCTGCGGTGTGATCTCGATTGAGGGCGGTGAAGCGCTGGAAGGCAAGATCGAAAGGCTTTACGAATTCTACAAGCTTTCCGGCATCAGAATGATAGCTCTCACCTGGAATTTCGACAATGAGATCGGAACTCCCGCGAAGCTCGGAGTCAAACCAGGATTGAAACCGTTCGGTCTACAGCTGCTTACGGAGATGGATAAACTCAAGATATACGCGGACGTTTCCCATCTGAATGAAGCCGGATTCTGGGATATTTTCGACAATATGGAGCTGCCGCCCATTGCCAGCCATTCCAACAATAAGGAACTGTGCGATGTGCCCAGAAACCTGAACAGAAAGCAGATAAAGGCGATAATCGACAGAAAAGGCTATATAGGAATCAATTTCTATACGGCATTCCTGACGGAAAAAGGCATCTCAACTCTCGAAGACGTTTACAGGCATATCGATTCCATAATGGAAATGGGCGGGGAAGATGTGCTCGGTTTCGGCTCTGATTTTGACGGGATAGACGCATGGCCGGAAGGACTGGGCGACGCTTCCTGTTATCCGAAACTGATCGAATGCCTGCTTAGTCACGGATACAGCGAACTAACGGTTCAGAAAATCGCGGGGCTCAATTTGTGGAACCTGCTGAAGAAGGCTGACGATTTAAGACAGTATAATGAAGCTTAAATTCGTTTGCGCCGTACTGACAGTATGCCTTTTTGCCGGAGCGATGTTTATCGACGGGAACTCACAAACGCATGATACACACGAAAACAAAACGTATACCGTGCTCGCGTCGTGTTTTCCCGTATATGCTTTGACCGAAGCCGTTATCGGCGATGTGCCCGGGCTGTCGGTACAAATGCTGACGCTGCCCCGGCAGGAAGGCTATTCTGAGTACGAACTCTCCGACTGGGAAAACGCTTACGCCGGGTCTGCGGATATATTTGTTTGCCTCGGCAACGGATTTGAAAGCTTTGACAGATCGATCCTTAATGAAGATTGCATAATAATCACATTGCTGGCAGATGAAGAACTGCTGAAAACGGAGCCGCTGATAAGCAGTAATCATCCTCAGGATGCCACGTTTCCGTATATAAACTATATATATCTCTCTGTCGATGGAAGCCGGAAGCTGCTGTCAAAGCTTTCCGAGGCGTTCATAAGCGTGGATCCTCAGTATGAAGAAATATACGAAGTCAACACGAAACGCGCTGCAGAACGGATCGAAAGAATTGAATACCGGGCGATACCGTTTAGTCACAAGATCGCCATAGAACCGGCATTTGCCTATATGATAAACGAAGCGGGAATAAGCGCGGAATCTGTGTTGTTTGCGGATGAAGAAATGACGCTGCCTGATGATACCGTCGATATGCGCGGGAAGCTTAACGCCATGCTGGATATGGACAGCTCTTTTACATTTGAAAACTACGTGAATGCCTTTCGCGAAAACTATAGTTTACTCTACGAGGCTGTTAAATGAAAAAAGTCGTGATATACACTGACGGAGCCTGCTCGGGAAATCCGGGTCCCGGCGGCTGGGGAGCGGTGCTCATATACGGCAAGACCCGCAAGGAGATAGGCGGCGGTGAAGCTGAGACCACAAATAACCGCATGGAACTTACAGCGGCTATAAAGGCGCTGGAATGCCTTAAACAGCCTTGTCAGGTCGAACTGTATTCAGACAGCAGTTATCTTGTGGACTCCCACATAAAGGGCTGGATTTTGTCTTGGGAAAAAGAAAACTGGACACGCAAAAAAGGCAAAGAACAGGTGCCCAACAGCGACCTGTGGCAGCGCCTGCGTGAACTTGAATCCATCCACGATGTATCATGGCTGAAAGTCAGCGGTCACGCGGGAGTTGAGGAAAACGAAAACTGCGACAGGATCGCTACGTCATGGGCTAAACAGTTTAAAGAATAATCATTCCTGCGTTTCTTTGTTCTCGGGTTCGTCAGCAGCTCCCAATCGCACTTTTGTCGCCGCGTAACGCCGTCTGTTTTCGTTCATTGCCGCGTAGTGCCTGCGTGTCGTATTGATATCCGAATGACCAAGCACATCAGCCACAAGGTAGATATCACCTGTTTCGTTGTAAAGGTTGGTACCGAATGTGGAACGGAGTTTATGGGGGCTGATGCGTTTTTTGAGCGGCGCGGCGACCTGTGCGTATTTTTTTACCATGTTTTCGATGGAACGTATGCTCATGCGCTTTTTCTGCAGTGAAATATACAGCGCGTGTTCGTTTTCGTCTATGCTTTCATCGTGTATCCTCAAGTCGATATAGCGTTTAACGGCTTCTAATATCTCATCAGGCAGATAGAGGATGACCTGATTGCCGCCTTTTCGCGTGACAAGAAAACTGGAATCTTCAAGGTTGATATCTTCGACATTCAATCCCTGAAGTTCGCTTACGCGGATACCTGTGCCGAGAAACATTGAAATAATAGCCGTATCCCTGACGGCGGTTATCTCATGGAACGCTTTCTGGCGTTTTGTGAGTCCGTCCCCATTTTCAACAGAATTTAACATTCTGTTAACTTCATCGATATCAAGCCTGAGGATGGGTTTTTCGTGGCGCTTGGGCGGGTCTATCAAGGAAGTGACGTCTGAACTGATCTTGCCTTGGCGATACATCCATTTGAAAAAAGAACGTATCGAATAAAACTTTCTTTGCTTGCCGAGTTCCTGGTTTGAGACCATAACGTCATTGTCATTAAAGTAAAGACCCAGGAAGTCCATGAACATGGAAATATCTCTGGCTGTGATCGCCTGAAAATCTGCGCTCGTCCAGGCGATAAGTTCCTTGCCGGAAAATCTAGGATTTTCTTTCTGAAGATAAGTAAGGAAAAGCCTGAGATCGTGAGCGTATGCGTAGCGCGTCAAAGGCTGCGTGGAATCTCCAAGCGCAAGTATATAGTCATAAACATCATTCGGAAGTTCGGAGACGATCTTTCTGGTCACTTCGGTGATATGATATCTTTTAGTCTGTGCAAACGGCTGATTCTGCGTCATAGCGGTCTCCTGCTCTGTATTTATTCGTAAAAGCTGACTTTTGCGCATAAATAAGTATACCGCCCTATTGGGCGGTTGTCAAGAAAAAACCCGCAGGAATTGCTTCCCGCGGGTTTGAACGCTTACTTGCTTATCAACAGCTCCAGTATCTCAACGGCGTTGGTGGCGGCGCCTTTCCTTATCTGATCTCCGCAGCACCAGAGACAAACGCCTTTATTCCCGTTTATAAGATCCCTGCGCACGCGTCCGACATATACAAGATCCTGATCGCTGACATCCAGCGGCGTCGGATAGTTCCTGCCGTTTATATCATCGGCAAGCACGCAGCCGGGTGCGTTTTTGATAGCGGTCTTTATTTCGTCGATCGACACTTCCCTGTCGAGCTTCAGCTGAACGCTGATGGAGTGCGAACGGATAACGGGTATACGCACGCAGGTGCAGCACACTTTGAGTTCCGGAAGATGCATGATCTTTCGTCCTTCGTTCTGCATCTTCATTTCTTCGGTCGTATAATCGTTGTCAAGTTCGCTGCCGATAAACGGGATCGCGTTGGAAAGGATCTGACACGGGAATACGCTGTGCGTCTTCTCTTCGCCGTTGTATTCCTGCTTCATCTGGGTTTCGAGCTCCACTATCCCTTCACGCCCCGCTCCGGATACGGCCTGGTAAGTGCAAGCAACCATTTCCTGTATGCCGGCGATCCTGGCAATGCCGCTTATCGCCATCAGCGTAACTATGGTAGAACAGTTGGGGTTTGCGATAACGCCTTTATGCCTGAACGCGTCGTCTCCGTTTATCTGCGGTATCACCAGCGGTACGTCGTCGTCAAGACGGAACGCAGACGAATTGTCGATAAAGACAGCGCCGCTGTTTACTATCGCGGGCCTGAATTTCTGAGCCATGGCGTTGCTGACCGCGCCAAGCACGAAATCCATGCCTTCAAACGAGTTTTCGCACGTTTCTTCAACTATGATCTCTCTGTCTCCGCAATACACCTTTTTGCCTGCGCTGGAAGCGCTGGCAAGGGCTTTTACGGTTCCGAGAGGTATATTGCGTTCGGCAAGGACCTTAAGCATCTGCTGGCCTACGGCTCCGGTAGCGCCAAGTACTGCCACATTCCAATTCTTCATATAAGATCTCCTTTACAATACCATTATAAAGCCTTTGTTCTGCTTGATATATTCGAGCGGGATATCGTCCAGCCTCGTCGGCAAAGTCTCTATCTGCTTATATTCTCCCGCGTCGATCGTCTGCCTGACGGAAAGCGCTGGATCATCGCAGTTCTTCGGCAGACGAACATAATAACTGTTTTCTGCGCCGTTAACGACTTTGCCGTCCGTAAGCGTATCCGGGAACATGCACATTCGTCCGCCCGATATGCTGATAATATCCTTAACGATATTTGCGGCCGTGGGAAGGCTTCCCGCGCCCTGTCCGTTAAACCCGAAAAGTCCGGATTTCTCCGCCTTGTACCAGGCGTAGTTAACGTTGGAACATATGGACGCTTCAGGCGCCGAAGCGCAGAACATTCCGGGTAAGACCCGGGCTTCAAGCTCATTATTGTCATGCAGGCAGGCGTAAGCCGTCAGCCTTATCACCTTGCCGTTTTCTTTTGCGTACTTAATGTCGGCTTCGTTTATGTTCGATATGCCGGAACAGATTATCTGCTCTTCGGAGATTTTAAGACCGTACGCCACAGCGCAGGACAGTATAAGTTTGCGGGCGGTATCGAAACCCTCGATATCGCTGGTGGGATCCTTTTCCGCATAGCCAAGGCTCTGGGCTTTCTTTAACGCCTCATCAAAGCTGATGTCGTTTGTCTGAAGCTGGTCGAGAGTGTAATTGGTAGTACCGTTCAGTATCCCGCCGAGTTCGCATACGCGGTCTATAAACTGCGTTTGCTGCAGGTTGGTCAGATAAGGGATTCCCCCGCCGCACGCCGCGCTGAACAAAAACGCTTTATGATTATCACGGGCGGTTTGGTTAAGCTCCGAAGCGCAGGTGCTGACCAGCAGTTTATTCGCGGTAACTACATGCTTTCCTTTATTAAGGCACTCAAGCACGTATTTGCGGGCAGGTTCAACTCCGCCCATGGTTTCGACCACGAGCTCGATCTCCGGATCATCTGAGATCTCGTAAAAATCCGTCGTCATCAGATCGTTCCATTTTCTCAGATCAAGGATGCGCTTGACTGAAATGTCGGTGCGACCGGAAAGCAGTTCAAAAACTCCTCTTCCGATGGTGCCAAAGCCTAAAATCGCTATTTTCATATTGCTTCACCAAACTTAACAGTATTGTCGAAGATAAACACTTGCCATTATACTTTATAGATTGTATCATAAATGAGGCCATTTTACAATACAAAGGATCATATTTTATGTTTACGATAATGTATAATCCGTCTGCCGGAAAGAAAAATATCGCCTCTCTGCTTGAAAAGGTTCAAAGCGAGCTTGATAGCCGGCACATTGAATATACCGTGTTTAATATAATGGATAACCTGGAAACGGAACGGTATTCCTCTGTTCCCTCCGGTATCGATGATACCGTCTGCGTGCTCGGAGGCGACGGAACCGTTTTGCATACGTTTAATAAGCTACAAGGCGACAGCTTCAGGCTGATAATCGTGCCGTGCGGTACAGGAAACGATTTTATTAAAACTCTCGGTCTTCCCAAGGATCCCATGAAGGCATTCCTTATGCAATTAGATGGCTCAGAAAATAATATCGACTATCTGTTAGCCAACGGCAGACGCTTCATGAATGTTATGGGCGCAGGTTTCGACGTGAATGTGTTATGCAAGCTAAACGCATTCAAGCACAAATTCAGCGGTCTTAAAGCTTACCTTATGGCGGTCATCCAGGCAGTAAAGGAATACTCCCCCGTCGAATTTGAGATCAGCGCAGACGACGGGGATGTTATCAAAAAACGGCTGTCGATAATATCCGCAGGAAACGGCAAGTATTTCGGCGGTGGTATGAAGGCGGTTCCCGGCGCCGTGCCCGACGACGGTTTTATAGACGTTGTGGAAGTCAGAGCCATCAAACGCTGGCAGCTTATGTTCCTGCTTCCTCTGTTTGTCGCGGGGCTGCATATAAAATGCGGCCTTGGCACGACATACAGGTGCAAGTCGCTAAAAGTGAGTTCTTCGAATATGACGTATCAGCTTGACGGAGAGATATTCAGCGGCGATAAAGTGGAAATAAAGCTTGTTTCGGGAAGGCTGAAGGCGAGCAAAGGAACGTTGTAATGATTATGACGCTTCCAGACAGTCGCTTTCAACAAGGTTGATTGCGGAAAACGCATTATCGCCCAGCATGTTAAGCGAGCCGTGCGGAGCGTTCAGCATGGTTTCCAAGACGTAATTGTAGGTATCGATTTTTTCACGGAGCTGTTTTGCGGTCTCGACTACGTCACGTGATGATGATATCAGCTGCGCTGCGTCGTCGGTAAGGCAGTATATATGGTTAAGGATTATCCTGCCCAGTTCTTCCGAATATCTGATGTAGAAAACTTTCTTCTCTATTCCCTCCTGGATCGCGTCGTTCACTATCTCGCTCATGAGGCTGACGCCGCTGATCTTTATATGGTCACGCAGCATCACGTTGCCTTCGATATACGCAACGCGCAGCATTATGGCGATATATTCCTCCGAAGGGTCGTTCAGAAAACTGCAAAAAGAAAAAACACAGTTCAGCTTATCGATAGCGTGCAGATCCCCTTCCGAAATCGCTTTCATGCAGTTTTCGGCGCTGCTTTCGACACGCTGCTGGCTGATGGCGTCAAGCAAAGACAGCTTGCTTTCAAAATGATGGTAGAACCCGCCCTTGGACAGTTTGAGCGCGTCAAGCACATCCTGTATGGATGTGTTTTCATAGCCTTTCGTATAGAACAGTTGTTCGGCAGTCTGTATTATAGCTGCTTTGCGAATATCGCCCTTGCGCACTTAGCTCACCATCCAATAAATACATACCAAAGTCTGTATTTATTATACAAAACCGAACAAAGTCTGTCAATATGTTTACGACAATTTAAGAAATTATTACAAAATTATTTCAATCATCAAACAACAGTTTCTCGGCAAAAATGTCTTCAAACTCTTCCTGCGCCGAAAGATCTATATATGCGGTGTTTTTGCGCAGTTTCTCTGCAGTATTTCTGTACTCCTGGCTTAGGAGCATCATTTTCGCACCGTCGCCCGCCGCGTTTCCAACGGGCACTATCCGCCCGTTCAATTCTTGCGGAAGCAATCCTATATCACAAGCCGTATCGATGCTTATATACGTCCCGAACCCTCCGGCGAGATAGACTTTATCAATATCACTTACGTTTATGCCGTCGCTTTCGGCCAGTATTTCCACGCTGGAAGCGATCGCCGCTTTGGCGAGCTGGATCTCGCGAATATCCTCCGGAGCGATATATACGGAGTCGCATATGTAAAACTTGTCTTTCATCCTGCCCTTAAAATCTATCTCCTCTTTCTTGAGCAGGCACGCTACCGCGTCGACGATGCCGCTTCCGCATATGCCGCAGGGCTTTTCCCCGCCGATCGTGGAAAAAGCTATTTTACCGTCTTCAAGTTTTACATGGTCGATAGCGCCCGAAACGCCGCCGATACCGCAGGCGATATGCGCGCCTTCGAATGCGGGACCTGCCGCACATGAACAGGCGTATATGCGGTCGTTTCGCTTAAGCGCTATCTCGCCGTTGGTTCCGATGTCTATTAGCATAACGGTTTCGTCTGTTTCGTCAAAACCGCACGCCAGCATAGCTGCGACGGTGTCCGCACCGACATAGCCCGAAATGCATCCGCCGAATACCGCGGGGATGCCGTAATAATCCCTGATATGTTCAGCTGTATAATCCGGGAGGTACGGGGCTTTCGATATACCCAGCGTACCGTAACTGCCGGTAAGATGCATGATGGTCGTGTTACCGACAAGAGCGAGCTTTTTGATGACCTGATTTTCGAGACCGGCAGCCTTAAGCATTTCTTTGCTTAAGCACGTGACCGCAGTGTGTATCTCATCCGCGAGCATGTCCGCATTTCCCGCTGCCGCATTCGAGAACATTATCCTGCTTATGACGTCAGCGCCGTGAGATCTCTGCGGGTTCAGCATTGACCTGGACGCCAGGACGCGCCCGCTGTCAAGCTTGCACAGATAGGCGGCGACCGTGGTCGTACCTATATCCACGGCAACTCCCAGTCCCGATTCAGAATCGGTTTTGTACTGCCTTTGTGTGCCTTCGAGCTGTATTTGCGCAGCATGCTCCGCGCGCTGTATGGTGCAGTCGCCGTTTATTGTTGTCTTACAGCACAGACAGGTGCCGTCCGGGTCGGTAGCGATCATACCGGAGGCTTTTACCCTGCACTTTCCGCACTTCCCCTGCCCGCCGCAGGGCGCCTGAATGGAAACGCCGGCTTTTATGAGCGCGGAATACAGGGTCTCACCTATTTCTCCGCTTATTATTCTTTCAGCTTCGCCTTTTGCGTTTAGCAGCGTTATTTCGCACTTCATTGTCTTTTCTCCCGTCGGCTCTTGACTTATGCTGAGGAATGGATACCGTATCTCTTATCAAACACTTCGGAGATTTGCCGATCAGATCATATCTTCCCGCCTTTTTGAGCGCCTCAAGCACCAGGTCATGGTTTTCGGGAAGATTGTAGTGTATAAGCGCCCTCTGCAGCGCCTTGTTGTGCAGGTTTTTGGCCACATACACCTTTTTCATACTGCGGGGATCGCAGCCGGTATAGTACATGCAGGTAGACAGCGTTCCGGGCGTGGGATAAAAATCCTGTACCTGTTCTGGATGAAGGTGCGTATCCCTGAGGTATTCCGCAAGCATGATCGCGTCCTTAAGCGTACAGCCCGGATGGCTGCTCATGAAGTAAGGCACTATAAACTGCTGTTTATTGTATTTGCGGTTTGCTTTTTCGTATTTATCCCGGAATTCTTCGAACACTTCCTTGCCGGGCTTGCCCATATAGTAGAGCACATTCGGCGATATATGTTCGGGAGCGACTTTGAGCTGACCGCTAATATGATGCTGCACCAGCTCGTCCATAAGCGAGTTGTTTTTGTCCAACATCATATAATCATACCTGATGCCACTGCGTACGAACACTTTTTTCACCTTCGGAAGCGCGCGTATGGCTTTCAGTATATCGATGTATTCCTTATGATCGGCGTTTATGTTGGGGCACGGCTTCGGGAAAAGGCACTGCCTGTTTTCGCAGGTGCCGTGCTTTAACTGTTTATCGCAGGACGGGTGCC
Organism: Clostridiales bacterium; assembly: GCA_024683475.1. GTDB lineage: Bacteria > Bacillota > Clostridia > Christensenellales > Aristaeellaceae > RUG14130. Next base: position 25,598 of record JAIKYG010000003.1, read on the forward strand.
TGAAGTTCGCCGTAGGTCCGCCCACGTCGTGTATATATCCTTTGAAATTCGGCTGCTGTGTGAGCAGTTTTGCCTCGTCCAGAAGCGAATCCCTGCTGCGGGAGCTGACTATCCTGCCCTGGTGAAAGGTTATTGCGCAGAAACTGCAGGAACCAAAGCAGCCTCTTTCCGACACCAGGGAGAACTCGACTTCCTTTAAGGCGGGCACACCTCCGCTTTTTTTGTACATGGGATGCCATTTTCTTGTGTACTTCAGAGCATACGTGTAGTCGATTTCCTTTGTAGAAAGGGGCTTGGCGGGTATGTTCTGTATGACATAATGGTTCTGATGCTTTTGCGCCAGCTTTTTGCCGCGGATGGGATCCTGGGTGTTGTATTCCAGCATGAAAGCGCGGCAGTACGCGGTTTTGTCTTTTATAACTTCTTCTGCGGACGGCAGTTCCGTGGCGTCGGACGGGAGATTCTTTGCCAGCACGCAGGTCCCGGGGATCCTGCAGGCTTCGTACGGCAGCCCGCTTTCGGCAAATTCGGCCACTTCAAGTATGGTCCTCTCACCCATGCCGTACATAAGGATATTGATGCCGCTGTCAACAAGCACGGAGGAACGCACCTTATCGTCCCAATAATCGTAATGGGCAAACCTTCTTAGAGATGCTTCAACCCCTCCGGCTGCGATAAATATATCGCCGAACGCTTCCCTTATGCGGTTCGCGTATACGATAAGCGCCCTGTCCGGCCGTTTGCCGCCTATCCCGCCGGGCGAGTAGACGTCGTCGTGCCTGCGCTTTTTTGCGGCGGTATAGTTGTTGACCATGCTGTCGACCACGCCTGTTCCGATAAGAAAACCGAGCCTCGGCTGTCCGAAGCGCTTGAAGTCCTCGCAGGAATGATAATCCGGCTGCGGCAGCATGCACACCCTGTAACCGGCATTCTCGAGCACTCTCGATATGATGGCATGGCCAAAGGAAGGATGGTCAACATACGCGTCGCCGCTTACATACACAAAATCGGGCTGTTCCCAGCCGAGGGACAGCATTTCAGCTTTTGTGACGGGCAAAAACCCTTGTTTCAATCCTTCTGTCATATCGTTTATACTCTATTTTACCTGCATCCTGTCGTATAGCGCGTTGAGCGCGTCCGCGCAGCTGACGATGAGCTTTTCTATGGGCTGCCTGGGCTGCGTATACGCGATGATCCCTCTCTGTTTCGGCAGCAGTCTGAACCCGCTGTCCTGCTTAAGCGCGTCGAGCAGGCGCATTACGTCGAAATCGCCTTCCTGGGAGAAGCGCAGCAGCAGCATATCGTTTTTATAGTTCACGTTGTCTATGAACATTCTTTCGCAGGCGGTCTTGAGCAGGGATATGTTGATCAGGTTCATGACGGGCTTATCCGGATCGCCGAACCTGTCGATCAGTTCGTCGATCACGTCGTCCCTGATCTGCTTGTTATCGATCTCGGCGATGCGCTTGTACATTTCTATTCTTGTGGAGTCGCTGGTCACGTAATCCGTAGGCAGATAGGCGTCAATGGCGATGTCGATCTTAGCGGAGACCTGCGTGCGCTGTGTGGTGCCCTGCATTTCCCTTATCGCTTCGTCTATCATCTTTACATACAGGTCGTAACCGACCGCAGCCATATGTCCGCTTTGCTCGGCGCCCAGTATGTTGCCGGTACCGCGGATCTCCAGGTCGCGCATCGCTACGCGGAAACCGCTGCCGAATTCGGTAAACTCCCTGATGGCATTCAGGCGTTTTTCCGCATCCTGCGTCAGTATCTTATTGGGATTGACCGTTAGGTAAGCGTAAGCGATCCTGTTGGAACGCCCCACTCTGCCTCTTAACTGATACAGCTGCGACAGGCCGAATCTGTCCGCGTCACAGACGATCAGCGTGTTCGCCCTGGGTACGTCTAGACCCGCCTCTATTATCGTGGAACACAGAAGCACGTCAAACTTGCCGTCATAGAAGTCCAGCATGACGTCTTCAAGGTTGTGCTCCCGCATCTGTCCGTGCGCTATGGCTATCCGGGCTTCGGGGACCAGGCGTTTGAGCCTGCTGAATACGATCTCTATCGACTGCACGCGGTTGTACAGCATGTATACCTGTCCGCCGCGGGAAAGCTCCCTGAGTATGGCGTCTCTGACCAGGCTGTCGGAGTATTCCACCACATAAGTCTGTATCGGGAAACGCTCTTCCGGAGGCGTTTTCAGTATGGACATATCCCTTATGCCGACCATGGACATATGCAGCGTGCGGGGAATGGGCGTCGCGGAAAGGGTCAGTACGTCCACGCTTTTCTTGTACTGCTTTATAGCCTCTTTGTGCGATACGCCGAAACGCTGTTCCTCGTCCACGACAAGCAGGCCGAGATCCTTATACTCGATATCCTTGCCGAGCAGCCGGTGCGTACCGATTATGAAATCGATCTCGCCGGTCTTAAGCTTGGCAATGACTTCTTTCTGCTCGGACGGGCTTTTGAAACGGCTTAATGTGTCTATTTTGACCGGGAAAGCGCTGAAGCGGTTGAGCGCCGTGGCGTAATGCTGCTGGACAAGAATCGTGGTAGGCGCAAGCAGTACAGCCTGCTTTCCTTCCATCACGCATTTGAATACGGCTCTTAACGCCACTTCGGTTTTGCCGTAGCCTACGTCGCCGCACAGAAGCCTGTCCATTACGCGGGGGCGTTCCATGTCGCGTTTGATCTCTTCCGTCGCCACGACCTGGTCCGGGGTTTCTTCAAACGGGAACGCATCCTCGAATTCCTTCTGCCAGGGAGTATCTGGAGAAAAAGCGTAACCCGGGGCGGAAGTCCTTTCGGCGTACAGTTTTATCAGATCGCCCGCGATCTCTCTGATCGCTTTTCTGACACGGGATTTCTGTTTTTGCCATTCCCCGCCGGACAAGTGGTTCAGCTTGGGCGCTTCGCCTTCGGAGCCTATGTACTTTTGTACTCGGTCCATCTGGTCGGTGGGAACGTACAGTTTGTCCGTTCCGCCGTACCTGATATTCAGGAAGTCTCTGCTTCTGCCGTCCACCGTCATGCGGACAGTGCCCAAATACTGGCCGATACCGTGGTTTTCGTGTACGACGTAGTCTCCCACATTCAGCTGGATGAATGCGGAAGTCTTGTTTTGCGACGCCGCGGAAACATTCTTTTTCTGCTTCTTTCGGCCAAACAGATCGTCTTCCGAAAACACGCACAGCGGTATTTCCGGGACAGAAAAGCCTCCGGAAAGGTTGATCGCCAGTATGACCGGCACGGAAGGCTTGAGGTCGGTCGCTTTAGCTTCAATAAACGGGACTATTACGTTTTCGTCAGACAGCGCTTTGCTGAGCCTGACTCCTCTCGCCTCGCTGCCGGCAAGCAGGAGGACATAGGCTTTCTGCTCTTTCAGACGCTGTATCTCGGCAGCCAATTCCTTGACCTTGCCGTTAAACCCGATCGATGATACCGTGTTGAACTTGATCAGCTTTTCGGGCGGATAGTCCGTTTTGCTTCTCAGCATCATGTCGATCGTTATGACGCAGTGCTTTGAAACGGATTGCCTTATCGTTTCGTAAGGGTTGTTGATCTCCGCCTGGAAAGGCAGCGCTTCGCCCCGTTCGAGAGAAGACTTATAGTTGAGTTCGAAATCTTCGGTCAGGCTGCGCAGTCGCTCTTTGATCCTGTCGGCATGTTCGATGACCACAGCTGCCGTCAAATCATAATCCGTTATAAGTTCGGTGTCTTTGCACAGCAGCGTAAGGAAGGAATAGTCGTAATCCAGCAGCACGGAGTTTTTGAGCGAATCCGCGATCGCGGAGAAGTGCCGTTCGTGAGCGGAACGCACCGTTTCCACGGAAGGGCGGCTGTTGTCGTTTTCTGCCTGGATAATCTCCCCTGTTTCGTCTTCGGTAGGCTTGGTTTCCTGCAAAAACTGTTCGTAAGGCTCGAGCCCAAACTGCCTTTCGAGTTCCCTCTGGCGCAGCTTGTTCTGGTAATCGTTGCGCTTTTTTACCGCTTTATAGATCTCTTCAGCGGCTTCTTCAGCTTCCTGCTTTGTAAACAGGATCTCCCTTGCGGGATAGATCACGGCAGACTTTACGGGAGTGATCGAACGCTGTGTCAGAATATCGAATTCCCTGATCGAATCGATCTCGTCGTCAAAGAATTCGACTCGGATCGCGTTCGGAGAATTCACGGAATATACGTCAAGTATACCGCCGCGCAGGGAACATTGCCCCCTGCCCTCGACGAGTTCTATACGCTCGTAACCGGCTGAGACGAGCTTTTCGATAAGTGTTTCGGGTCGTATGATATCCCCGACATTAAGAAATATGGTGTTGTCGGCAAAGCGCTGCTTTGACATCTGCCTGAAGCGCAGGGATTCGGCAGGCAGCACAAGCACCCGGATCTTTCCGTTTATGAAATCGCCTATCGCTTCAAGACGCTGAAAGCTGAACTCCTTGCTCTGCGCATCGGCTCTGAAAAAGTTGACGTCATTATGCGGCAGAACGCGGGAAATGATGCCGAGAGAGTTAAAGTCGTCCGCGCGTTTTCTGGCGAGCAGCTCGTTTTCGCAGACCCAAATAAACCTCCGTCCGCTGTCTTCGCAAAGCGCGGATATGAGGCTCGTGGCGGCGGAGTCTTCGGCTCCGCTTACGCTTATTGTGTTGTACTCTTCGATACCGGAGCGCAGCTGCTCATAGGCAGCCTGCCGCTTTATAAGATCAAGTATCGAGCTTTTTGCTTTCATGCAGTTTACCTATAAACTGTCGGGCTTTATCTATACCGCCGTCGATATATTCGATTATCGCGAGCGCGGCGTTGTTTTCTGCTTCTTCCATCAGCGGCTTGTCTTCGCCCCAAGGCTGAGACAGAACGTAGTCCCTGAGCTCGATATGCCCCTCGGGCTTGCCGATGCCCACCCTTAACCTCGGGAAAGCGGTCGTATCAAGCTTTTCAACTATGTCACGCATGCCGTTATGCGTGCCTGCGCTTCCGGAGGGACGTATCCTGAGATCGCCTCTGTTAAGGTCTATATCGTCGTATACCACGAGCAGATCTTCGGGCGGACACTTATACCAGTTCAGCACGGCTAAAACGGCTTCGCCGGACAGATTCATGTATGTCAACGGTTTTACGACAACGATTTTTTCACCGTTATGGCGGCCTTCCCCAATCAGTGCCTTGGCTTGTTTTCTGTCGGTCCAGATGCCAAGTTTTTCGCAAAGGCTGTCAACGACCCTGAAACCTACGTTATGATAGGTCTTCAGATACTTGAGTTCCGGATTGCCAAGCCCGACTATTACCAGCATAATGCCTCCATATATGAAAAAGACATTTTATTTTACAACAAAACACATCTGCTGTCAAATAAAACGTCTTAATTTATCTGTGTTCTGATCGTTAGAAGAACAGCGCGTAGAGCATATAGATGATCGGGATGGAGAACAGCTCGCTGTCGATCCTGTCCATCATGCCGCCATGCCCGGGGATAAGGTTCGAGTAATCCTTTATTCCCGCTTCGCGTTTTATGCTTGACGCGGCAAGATCGCCTATGGCTCCGGCCAAGGAACTGAGCAGCGCCGCGAGAAGAACGACCCACAGCGGAAGCAGATTCAGTGCAAAAGCTTTGAGTATGTAGTATACTCCGAACCCTGACAAAGTTCCCATGACAATGCCGCATACCAGACCTTCCACCGTCTTGTTGGGACTGATGTGCGGAGCAAGCTTCGTTTTGCCGAATATCCTGCCGCCGAACAGGGCAAACGTATCGCTGACTACCGACGGCAGTATCGCGCTCAAAAACACTATCGGCCATTTCTCAACGCCCGACGCTGTTTTCACAGTAGAAACATACATTACCAGCATCAGCGGAGCGAGCGGATAATAGCAGACCCCGTAAGTGGCGAACAGGTCTTTTACTCCAAACTTTTTGCCGAGTATGAGGAGCGCGAATAAACCGAGCAGAATGACCGTCGCCGCGGGGAAAACGAAACTGCCGAGCCCCAGATATATCAGCAAAGCCCCGCCCACACAGATGAGATGCACTGCCCATACCTGGACATTGTAGTCAAGCTTATTCAGTGCATTTTTCATTTCATGGCAGCTGCAGATACAGCACGCGACGAAGAACAGGATCCGCGTTTCTACCGAGAAGCAGATCATGAACAGTGTTAGCGCGATAAAGACGATGGCGGATATGATCCTTGTACGCATCATTGACCTCGATATTTACAGTGCTCTTGCTATAAGCGCAGCAAGCTTTGCATTATTATATACCAGTTTTATATTGCTTTCAAGGCTTTCCCCACCGGTAAGCTTCTGTATCTTGTCGAGAAGATAAGGAGTGATCTCCTTGCCTTTTATGCCCAGCTTGTTTGCTTCGTCGACGGCAGTTTCGATGGCTTTGTTTATGACGTCTGCCGGCATGGCGTATTCTTTGGGTATTGGGTTGGTCACCAGCATTCCGCCTTTGAGCCCCAGGCGCATTTTGCAGTTGAAGGCGTCGGCGACTTCTTTAGGCGTATCCAGGCGGTAGTCCACTTTAAGCCCGCTTTTATCCGTATAGAACGCCGGCAGCTCATCTGTGCCGTAGCCGATCACCGGGACACCTTTTGTTTCAAGATATTCCAAAGTGAGTTTGAGATCCAGTATGGATTTGCAGCCCGCGCAGACGACCATAACGGAAGTGTTGGCGAGTTCGTCAAGATCCGCAGATATATCCATCGTCTCCGTAGCGCCTCTGTGTACGCCTCCCACGCCGCCTGTGGCGAAGACCTTTATTCCCGCAAGGCTCGCGCCTATCATGGTGGAAGCTACGGTGGTGGCTCCGTCAAGACCCTTTGACAGCAGCACCGGCAGATCCCTTCTCGAGGCTTTTATGACATTATGGCCGCTTTTGCCGAGATATTCTATCTCGTCCATATCGGCGCCTACGATCAGCTTTCCGCCGATAATGCAGATAGTCGCCGGAACGGCGCCGTTCTCGCGAACGATCTTTTCCACGTTCAGGGCTGTTTCCACGTTCTTGGGGTAAGGCATCCCGTGGGATATGATCGTGCTTTCCAGGGCTACTACGGGCTTGTTTTCGCTCAGCACCTGGGATACTTCCTCAGATATCTTTAAAAACTCCATTTTTGCATCTCCTGTTCTCTGGTTTATTTGTACATGTTCCTCAGCTTTTTGACTGTTTCGCAGATTATGTCGGCTGCGGCAAATATTTCTTCTTCGGTATTGTATTCGCTGAATGAGAAACGCACTGATCCGGCGGCGATCTCTTTGTCTATGCCCATCGCCATTAGTACATGGGAAGGATCGACCGAACCGCTCAGACACGCGGAACCGGTCGACGCGCAGATGCCCTGCAGGTCAAGATTTAGCATCAGAGCTTCGCCGTCTATTCCCTTGAAAGAGATATTGGATATCCCGCTCGCGCGCCTGGCAGACGCGGAATTCACAGTCGCATCTTCGATCCTCGAAGTTATCAGGTCTTCGAGCAATCCGGCAAGTTTCCGTTTCCCGGCATTTATGGACGCTCGGTTCCTGATTATTTCGCGGCAGGCAAGCCCCAAAGAACAGATACCTGGAAGATTTTCAGTCCCCGCGCGTTTTCCCTGCTCCTGAGCGCCTCCGCAGATAAGTCTGGAGATATTTACACCGTTTCTGACAGTCAGTACGCCGCAGCCCTTAAGCCCGTGCAGTTTGTGCGCGCTAAGCGAGAGCATGTCTATATTGCTGTCAGACAGTTTATATTCAACATCGTATATCCCCTGCACCGCATCAGTATGGAACAGCGCGCCTTTTGAATGAGCTATCTCGGACAAAATATCGATGTCCTGCATAACGCCGGTCTCATTGTTTACGGACATTATAGAGACAAGGAATACGTCTTCACTGATTTTGCTTAGAAGCGTATCGGCGGATACGACTCCGTTTGAATCGACGGGGAGATATATGACGTTATATCCTTCTGTTTCAAGCTGTTTTGCGCAGGACAAAACGGCTTTATGTTCGATTTGGCTTGTGATAAGCGTGCGCCTGCGGTTTGACTGAGCATGCGTAGCACCGTATAAGGCCCAGGTGTCGGATTCGCTGCCGCCGGAAGTGAAATACACTTCGTTTGCGCGGCATCCCAGAAGATCAGACACGATGCGCCTGCTGTCTTCTGTCAGTTTTCGGGCTTTCCTGCCTTCGGCATGTACGCTGGAAGGGTTGCCATAGCAGCCCTGCAATATGCGCGGCAGAGCCTCGAGTATCTCGGGGCTGACCGGAGATGTGGCGGCATTGTCAAAGTAAATTGATCTCATATGCTGAAAGGGGGAGGATGTTTCCTCCCCCATATCCGTTATTTATTTCTTCAGAGTCTCTTTTGCGAGCTCGCAGACATGCTCGGGAGTAAAGCCGTATTCCTTGAACAGGAACTTGTAGGGAGCGCTCTGGCCGAACCTGTCGATGCCAAGCACCTTGCCGTCAAGTCCGACGTACTTGTGCCAGCCGAGAGTTGCGCCCGCTTCCACGGCGACCCTTGCCCTGACCTTGTCGGGCAGCACGCTCTGCTTGTACTCCTCGCTCTGCTCATCAAAGAGTTCAAAGCTGGGCATGGAGACTACGCGGGCGTCAATGCCCTCTTCCTTCAGCTGAGCCTGAGCCGCAACACACACCTCGACTTCGCTGCCGGAGGCGATCAGTATGCAATCGGGATTCTTTTTCTTGCTGTCGGAGATTATGTAGCCGCCTTTCAGCGCGTCTTTGCCGCTCTTTTCGTTGAGCTGGCAGTCCTGACGGGACAGTATCAGCGCGACGGGCCTCTTCTGAGTCAGCGCGGCGTACCAGCCCGCGGCAACTTCGTGACTGTCACAGGGACGGAACACGACGAGTCCGGGGATGGCCCTAAGTCCGGCCAGCTGTTCTACGGGCTGATGGGTCGGGCCGTCTTCGCCTACGCCGATGGAGTCGTGAGTGAGCACATAAGTCACGGGCAGCTGCATGATCGCCGCGACGCGCATGGCGTTTTTCATGTAGTCAGAGAAGACGAAGAACGTTCCGCAGTAAGGCCTGAGTCCGCCGTGCAGCTTCATGCCCGCGCAGATACACGCCATCGCATGCTCCCTTACGCCGAAGTGGAGGTTCCTGCCACTTCTGTCTTCGGCAGAATAATCGCCCTGTCCCTTCATATAGGTCTTATTGGAGGGAGCAAGGTCGCCGCTGCCGCCGATAAGATTGGGGATCTTTCCGGCAAGACGGTTGATCACTGTGCCGGAGGAGTTCCTGGTCGCAGCTTTGCCTTCGAACGCCCAGTAAGATTCGTCATTCAGAAGATCCACGGGCAGTTTGTCGGAATGCCAAATATCCCATTCCTTGCGCAGTTCGGGATACTTGTCGCTCCACTTCTCGAACAGTTTCTCCCATTTTTCCTGGGCTTTCGCGCCGGCCTGCGCGGTCTTGGCGGTGATCTGATATACTTCTTCGGGAACCGCGAAGCTCATGGGTTCCTGATCGATCCAGTGCAGCTTTTTCTTGAGCGCGATGATGTTGTCCTCGCCCAGAGGTTCACCGTGGGCGCTGGCCATGCCCTGCTTCGGAGAACCGTAGCCGATGAGCGTGTGGCACACGATGAGGTTGGGCTTGTCGGAGAGCTTGGCAAGTTTGATCGCCGCGTCGACATTCTCAAACTGGTTGGCGTCGGGAACATCTATTACGTTCCAGCCATAGGCGCGGAAACGGGCGGGGACGTCTTCCCTGAAGGCGATATCCGTGCTGCCCTCGATGGAGATCTCGTTGTCGTCATACAGCGCGATCAGCTTGTTGAGCTTGAGCGTGCCGGCGAGAGAGCAGGCTTCGTGGCTCAGGCCTTCCATCATGCAGCCGTCGCCGAGGATGACGTAAGTGTTATGGTCAACGATATTATAACCGCGGCGGTTGAACTTGTTGGCAAGCACGGTCTCGGCGAGCGCCATACCTACGGCGTTGCTGATGCCCATGCCCAGAGGTCCCGTGGAAGTTTCGACACCGTTGGTGTGAGCATACTCGGGATGTCCCGGAGTAAGAGAACCGAACTGCCTGAACTGCTTAAGGTCCTCAATAGTCAGACCGTATCCGAAAAGGTGCAGCAGGCTGTACAGAAGCATGGAGCCGTGTCCGGAGGACAGTACGAAGCGGTCTCTGTCAGGCCACTTTGAATCTGCGGGGTTATGCTTCATTTCTCTGCCCCATACTGCGTAAGCCATGGCAGCAGCGCCCATCGGCATACCCGGATGACCGCTCTTCGCCTTCTGGACCGCCTCGGCGGAAAGGATCCTGATCGCCGATACTACCTTGTTCTCGTTCATATTATTGCTCCTTTTATAATGTTTTGAGAATGTCCTCAAATGGTTTCAGATCGAGTTCCTCGTTATCCTTTTCAAGCACTGCATACAATTCATTCAAGATCTTCTTCAGTCCGCCAGGCACTTCGCTTTCCGCATTCACAACCATAACGGGGTCATGCACGGAAAGCCTGAGCATGAACCATGCGCTGTCGACCTGCCCGTCTATGGAGAACAGCACCCTTACGCCTTCGCGATTATCCACGGCGAGCCGCCATTCGGGGTTTTCCACAGTCTTGGACAGGATCGCTTCTATCACGTATCCCGCGGCTTTGCGGTAATCTTCCTGAATGATCGGAAGGCGTACTTCAACGCTTTCTACAGGCTCCTGCAATTCGTCGATAAGGGAAGTGAGCGTTTCTCCGCGCTTCTTTCTCCACATCGCTTCGCAAATGACTTTCGTCGCCAGGAAAACGCCGTCATCGATAAAAAAGTTCTCCGCCATCGCAGCATGTCCGCTGGTCTCTATAGCCGCCGGAACTTTTATGCCTTCCCCGCTGAGCCTTTCGGCTTCCTCGATCACGTTTTTATAACCACGTTTAAAGCGGTAATGGTTCCCGCCCCATTCGGTTATAAAACGGGTAAGACCGCTTGACGTAACGGAATCGGTAACGAAAGTGAGATTTTTCTCGTCTTCCAGCATTATGGCCGCCACAAGCGCTATGAGGCGGTTGCGGTTAATCACTTTTCCGTTCTCGTCTACCAGCGCCACCCTGTCTGCGTCGGCATCAAGCAAAATGCCCAAGTCGGCTTTGTTTTCCAGCACTTTGCAGCTTAATTCTTTAAGGTTCTCGCTAGACTCCGGGTTGGGAAGATGCGAGGCGAATATGCCGGTTGGTTCAAGGTTCAGGCTGCCCGTTGTATCCGCGCCCAGGCTTTCAAGCAGTTCAGCAAAGAACCCGCCGCTGCCGTTGGAAGCGTCCACGACGACTTTGAGCCCCAGCAGAGGCATTGGCGTTTCGTCCTCAAGGAAGTCTCTGACGCGCGAGGCAAGCCTTGCTTTATAAGCCGACATGATGTCCAGCGGTTTTACAAGACGCCTGGGCACTACCAGGGTCTGCGCCTTGTTCAGCACACACGTCAATTCGTCGGTCGTCAGAGCACCGTTGTATCCGTAAAACTTGAAGCCGTTCTTTTCTTCTCCGGAAGCGCTCGCGGTTATCATTATCGCTCCGTCGGCGTTGATCTCGTCAAGCTCCAGCGTCATTTGCATGGCGGGCGTCGTGCTCAGACCGCAGTCATATATATCCGTGTCCGCGCGGCTCAGGCCGTCGCATACCGCTTTGAGCAGTCTTTCACCGGACGGGCGGGAATCGCGGCCCACGCTGATTACCAGCGTGTCTGCGGGTTTCTTAAGCGTTTCGGAAAGCCACAGAGCAAATGCGTACGCTATCTGCGTAACGACGGTATCGGTGAGTTCCTCCTGATTTGCCCTGATGACCGATCCTCTCTGAAGGTTCTTGAGTTTTATATTCATTCTATCTCCTTTCGTCCGCATCTTACCGACATCGGCGGGAGAATGCCTTCTCCCTCATGCACCATGCAAAACGTCACACCACATGGTGATTTGAAAATAATAGTGCCGGTTTCCCGTATTTCAGGGTGTTTCAGGTCTCTGTTCTCAGGCTGTCAAAATACCTGTATAGTGGCGTTAACAGCTCAAAATCGCTTATTACCTCCTGCGCGAGCTGAGGCGTAAGCGCGATACCGCTTGGCGAGATCTCCCTGTAAGCGTAGAAGCTTCTCAAAGCGTACCAGTCTTTCAGCGCTTCGGGTATCATTTCGGGCAATGCCATGCGCTTATAGCATCTTAAGCCAAAACCGAACCTTTCCTTAAGCGGAGATATAAGTTCCTCGAACGCGCTCGGGTCGTTGCGCATAACGCGCCTGTGTGCATCGCACAGCGCACGGTTGTCCTCCCAAAAGCCCATGCCCCAGCCTACGTGATTGGCGGACATGTCCACATACAGACCCGGGATCGCCCCTTTGTTCTCGCCTTTATGTACGCCTATCCACATATAATCCCTGTAAGGAGATTTATCTTTGGAGAAGCGGATGTCCCTGTTGATCCGTGACACCATTCGCTCGGGGCGACGTTCCAGCTCGGGATCTATCTTTTCGATCGTTTCATTCAGTTCGGAGGCGAGGTCAAGCAACGGCTGCCGGACGCTTCTCATGTACCAATCGTGGTTGTCATGAAAGAATTCGCGGTTATTGTTGAAGCTTATCGCCATCATAAACTCGAAGGATTCCGCAGTGAAGCCGTTAAACATCCGTGTTCCTTCCCGCGCGCGGGCGTGTTTTCTTTTTCCCGGCCCTCCGTATCAGTGCGACTATCGCAGCGGCAGACAGTATTGCCGAGGCGCCGAATACGTATTCGGCAAGATTGGGCGTATTGATAAGCCCGAAGAATACCATGTCCGGAATGCTGACGGAAGAGTCGGTATCGTCTGTCCCGTCAGGATCCGTATCATCTTCCGTATCTCTGCCGGGCGTTTCCGATTTCGCGATCGCCGTCAGAGCAAACGGATCGGCACGTAAACTGAACGCTGTTCCGCTGTCTCTTATCCCGCACAGCTCAAGCTCTATAGCTGCAGTACCGTCTATCATGTCCGTGACTGTTATCGGAACGCTTATGAAATCCCCGGGTTTCAGCACTTCGGGCAGCTGAGCGCTAACGAATGCCAGATTCGCGCGTAGCTCCGGCATCCTATAAGATACGTTGCCTTTGTTTTCGATGTTCAGAGTCAGCCTTATCTGAGCGCCGTCCGGAGTTTCGCCGCTGCCCGCAACGACGAGCGCGACTTCTTCCCGGGTCACCTCAAAAACGGGTTTGTTCAGATCAAACACGTATTTCTGACCGGATATGGCGCTTTCGCATTCCGCATGAGCCCGGAGCCCCTCAAGGTCACTCACCTTGATATCGGTCTCGTACGCAAAACTGTCCTGCGCAGCCAGGCTGAAACCCTCGGGAAGGACGCTGTTATCCCCGATAAAAAGCCTGGCGTTATTTATATCCGTATATCCGGTGTTTGCGAACACTATTCGCACAGGCACGGTCTCTTCCATAGCCAGCGCTCTGCCCGGCGCCACACAGTACAGCGATGCTTCGACTTTGTCTTCAAGCTGTGTGAGATAACACATGGTCTGAGACAATGACTCTACGCCGTCGGAAAGATACAATACACTGACGGTCAGGAAACCCTTGGACAACGATTCTTTCGAGATCGTTATTTCGCCATCATAAACCAGAGTTTCGCCGGCGTTAAGTTCTTCGGTGAGAAGCGAGTTAACGCTGTCTGCCCTGAGCCTGATATCTTTTATGATAGTCTCGTTATCGTTTTTTACCTTGACGGTGATGTTCGTCTTCCCGGGAGCGTGGAATTTGTCGTTTTCAAGCTGCGCCGAGACGTTGACTTGCGCATGCGCCGCAAGAAACGATATGCCGCACAGCAAAACGCACAGTATAAGAACGGGTCTCAATGCAGAAAAACCCCTTCCTATACATCTGATATATTGTAACAAATTCGATGATTTTGTCAAGGCAAACTCCGGCGGTGTTAGGCGGTTTTTTCGGGTATGCGGCTGCGCAATTTCTCAGCCTGAGCATGCGTTATGGTCGCGAGTGCCGAGAAATTGCCCTTGACGCATTCCTCAATAAACGCGCGGGCTTTTTCGTAATTGCCGCGTTCATAGTTTATCTTCGCTATATAGTACAGCGTTGCGACCTGAGAAGGCTTGGAATTGAACGCCTTGGAAAAGTATTCGTATGCCTTATCCGTATCACCCTCGGCGTAATACAGCTGGCCTAAATTGTCCAGTATTCCCGCATCTTCTTCGTCGTATTCCAAAGCCGAGAGATTGAACTCTTCCGCCTTGGAAAAGTCTCCGGTCTGCTTGCCTTTTTCGATGTAGAAAAAGCCGAGAGCAGTGTAGATCATCGACGTCATGCCGTTGGATCCGGCGATCTCCAGATTCTCTATCGCTTTATCAAGATCACCCAGCTTCCACTGATTGATTGCGAAATTGATCCGGAGCTGCTTTTTCTCTTTCTGATCCATTCCGCCCATTTTTTCGCTCATCAAAAGCAGATCACGGGCCTGTTCGCATCTGTCAAAGCGCATCAACAGCACCGCGTAAGCCATAAGGATATTGGGTTCCCTGTATCCCGCGTCATACGCTTTCTGGTAAAGCTCCAAAGCCTTAAGATGCTTTTCGGTGCCTTTTTCGATCTCCCTTTTTTCGACCAGCTGATTGCCCTGTACATGCATGGTATAGGCTTTTCTGGCTACAAACCTCTCTGCAAATTTGCCAAACATATCAAAACTCCAACCCTTTCCTGTCTATCTTTGCCTTGATGCGCGCCCGGCGCTTTGTCAGTTCCTCTATCTCGTCAGTGTCTGCGGTCTCAAGCAGTTTATTGCATTGTATCAAAGCGTCTTCGAATCGTTTCAGGCGGTGCTCATACAGCTTGCAAAGCTCGAATACCGGAACGATGCCAAGCTGACGCCGTTTTATCATGTTTTTAAGTATAAGCTCGCAGGCATCGTATTCGCCCCTTCGGCGTGCGAGTATATACAGTTTAAGATTTGCCTCTCCTCTGTACTTTGCGTTTCTTATGTCGCTGACGCTTTTGATCGGTCTTGGCAACGAAGCCTTCAGATACAGCTTTTCGGCGGCGCGAATTTCTCCGTGTTTTTCCATATGCCGCCCCATGGAGAAAAGGTCCAGCTGTTCATCCAGTTTCTCTGGAGACGAATAACACTCGTTCAGCTTGACGAGCAGCAAAGCAAGAGTGTATATATCCTGTCGGTTATGCTCTATAACATCATTCAGCAGAGTAACGTCCTGCGTTTTTATGCTTTCGAAATACCTTTGAGGTATTTCTCCGCCGGGAATGTCGTCTCTTTCTGGCAGCCCGAGGATTTTGGTTTCTATGTAGCCCAGCCGGCAGGTTCCAAGTCGCAGCTTCCATACCGTTCTGCTTGGATAAAGCAGATCGAGCTGGTTTACGCTATCGGTGTAATCATCGATCCGCTTTAATACCAGCCTGTCGCGGATCAGGGGCATATCGAAGCGTTTCCCGTTGAAATGGATCACTGTATCACAGCTGTCAAAGTCCTGCTTAAGAGCCAGCAGCATCTCCGTTTCGCAGGAATAATCCGGCATCAGATACTGTTTGACCACGAACCTGTCGTCTGAGACCCTGCCTACGCCTATAAGGAAAGCAACAGTCCCGGCTCCTCCGCTCAGCCCTGTGGTTTCCGTGTCTATGAACAGAGTCCGTTCCGGATCGAAGGTTTCCCCTTCATACCCCATCAGTTCAAGCGCGGCAGCGTCCATATGCCGTAAACCGGCAGGCGCGGGGTAAGTTTCTTCGTAAAGCTTTACGTTTGCGGCAGACTGCTTTTGCGGAGCGGCTGCCGGTCTCTCCATCAGGCTTAGCTTCTTGAGCAGGCTTGAGCCCATTTCAGCTCTTTCTCCAGGCCGAGGGACATGCGAGTATGAGCAGCGGATAAAATTCCAGCCTGCCCGCGAGCATAAGCATCGCCATTATGATCTTCGAAAGCGAAGGCAACGAAGCAAAGTTGCCCATGGGACCGAGTTTCCCGAACGCAGGTCCGATATTGGACAGACAGGCCACAGAGCCGCTTATGGATTCGGCTATATCGCATCCGCTTACGGCAAGCGTTATCACGCCAACAGCAGCCAGCAGCATATACACGTAGAAGAATACGGATATATGGTTCAGCATCTCCTCGGGAACGCTCTTGCCGTCGAGCTTGATGACCTTGACTTTTCGGGGCGAGAAGGCTTTGACGATCTCGCGGGAAGCGAGCTTTGTGAGCAGGATAACTCTTATGAGCTTAAGACCGCCCGCGGTCGATCCGGCGCACGAACCGACTATCATCAGAATAAACAATATGGCTTTTGAAAGCGTGGGCCACACGTCGAAATCAGCCGTTGAAAAGCCGGTAGTGGAAATAATGGACGATACCTGGAAGAACGAATATCTGAACCCCTCGCCTATGCTGTTGTTATATAAAGGCCGAATGTTGTAGGCGATGATCGTTACGGCAATTGCGCAGAGACCAAAGTAAACGAGAAGTTCCTGGTTTTTGAACGCCTGACGGAATTCGCGGGCGATCAGCCTGAAGTACACGGTAAAGCTTACGCCGAACAAAAGCATGAATATGCTGGTGACGATGTCTATCGCGACGCTGTTGTAGTATCCTATGCTAAGTCCCCTGTTGGAAAAGCCGCCCGTGCCCGCGGTGGAGATAGCGTGGATAAAGCTGTCGAACCAGTCCATGCCGCAGATTTTCAACAGTATGAACAGCATGAACGTAAGCACGGAATATATGATGTAAAGCAGCTTGGAGTTATCGCCGACTTTGGGCAGAAGCTTTGAATAACTGGGACCCGAGCTTTCGGCTTTGGCCAGGGACGAACTCTGTCCGTTCATTCCGGGCAGCACGGCGGTGGTAAGCACGAGTACGCCCATGCCGCCTATCCAGTGGGTGGCAGAGCGCAGGAACACGACGCTTCGGGACAATCCGTCGACATCCGTGATCACGGTGGCGCCGGTGGTGGTAAAGCCGCTGGCTATCTCAAAAAACGCATCGGCTACGCTGCATACGCCGCCGAATACCAGCGGAAGGCTGCCGAAAAACGAGATCAGCACCCAGCCAAGCCCCGCCACGGCCATGCCGTCTCGAATGTACATGCGCGTTTCCTGAGGCTTTAGGAACATGACAAGCGGCAATCCCAGCACGAGCACTATAGCGAAAGTGATCAGGAATGCCACGGCCATACCGTCCGAGTATGCCAGGCTTACCGCAAACGAAGGCAGCAATAATGCGCCTTCCATCAGCATCAGCTTGCCCAGCGTTCTAAAAACAAGAGCTTTATTCATATTACTTCAGCACATCCCCCAGGCTCGCAACGCCCTGACGTTTGGTCATTATCACGACGCGGTCGCCCACTTCTATCACGTCGCCGCCGAAAGGAACTATGACCCTGTTGCCCCTTACTATAACGGCAACGAGCGTATCCGGGTCGACGGTCAGGTCGGTCAGCGTCTTGCCGAGGTAGCTTTCGCCTTCCTTAACTATGAACTCCATCGCTTCGGCCTGTCCGCCCATGATCTGATACATGCGCTCCACGCCGGTCTTTTCGCCCGCGACGCGCGTCCTTACGGCTCTGAGCATTATGTTGCAGGCGATCTGGCTGGGACTGATTATGCTTTCGAGCCCCATTTCGGTCAGAAGCTGGGAATAGTTCAGCCGATTGCTTTTAACTATGATCCTGGCGTTGCTGGAATGCGTAGCGTACAGACCCGCCATAAGGTTTTCTTCATCCCTGTCGGTAAGTACAACGAACGCGTCCGTGTTTTTAAGCCCTTCGCTTAAAAGCATCTCCTGGTCCATTCCGTCTCCGCAGATGACGGTGGTGCTGTGGAGCAGCTCGTCCAGATGCCTTGCCTTTTCTTCGTTTTGCTCGATCAGCTTGGTTTTGACGCCGGCTTCGTCAAGTATAGAGCACAGATAGTAACCTATGCGGCTCCCGCCGACTATCATGGCGTCTTTCGCGGCCTTGGTGTTCTTGCCGAGACTGCGGAAAAATGCGGTGACAGAGGCATAATCGGCGCATACGAAAATGCTGTCCCCTTCTCTGATTATGAAATCGCCCTTGGGGATGATCGCTTTCCCCTGCCGCATGATGCCGCAGAACAGCACTCTCAGGTTCGCCGTGCGGTTGCGGAAGTATTCGCTCAGCGGAATGCCCACAAACGGTTCGTCGCCGTTTACGCGCATCTCTACCATTTCAACAAGTCCCCTCGCGAATGTCTCCACACCGCTGGCAGTGAACGGGAAGCGCAGCATCCTGCTTATCTCGCGCGCGGTGGCGCGTTCAGGATTGGCAACGTAATCGATACCTAGTTCCTGAGTGACGAAGCTCATGCTTTTCAGATACTCGGGATCTCTTATACGGGCTATGGTATACTTGGCTCCCATACGCTTGGATATGATGCAGCACAGCATGTTGCTTTCGTCGGAGCGCATGGTGGCTATCAGTATATCCGCGTGCTTGATATCCGCCTCCTCGAGAGCGTTTATCGAAACGGCGTTGCCCTTGACCGGCAGTACGTCCAGATCTTCCACTCTGTCAAGAGCGACCTGGTCTTCGTCGATCACCGTAACGTCATGGTATTCGGCTGCAATGGTCCGCGCAAGCATGCTTCCCAATTTACCGGAACCTGCTATCACTATTCGCATAACTATTTTCTGTTCTCCTTTTGTCTCACCGGGATAAGAGTCTTCGAGCTGCCGTTTGAGTTTATCGGCACTCGCTCGCGGACCTCCGGCAGGTGTTTTTTATCGTATTTCGCGTAATACTTCCGTTTTGCGGATAATACATATATTATCTTTATGATTGACCCGACGATCAGTATAGCGCACGCGGTCAGCCTGACATAGGTGTTGTAATTGACAAGCTTGAGTATGAGCGAGCGGCTCGGATCGTAAGCCAGTACGATGGTTCCTCCAACAAGCGTAGCGATCCCCGTGCGCATCCTGTGGGTCACTATGCCGAATATGCCGAGCAGACAGCTGAACGCAAGCACTATAAGCGTCAGAAAATCTCTTCTTGCTTCCGGTTCGCTCCATATGTCGCCCACAGTTTCGCCCAGCGTCGCTTTGCCCTGCTGTATCCGGTTAAACTCCACTTTGAGCAGTCCGTCCATCGCGTCCAGGCGTGTGAGAAAATCCCCCAGCGCCCAGATGAGCAAAACAAGCGCGCCGCACAGTACGGGTTCGCTTCCGGGCAGCGTTCGGGCTTTCAGCTTTTTTCTGACATATGCTTTTCTCGGGTCGTCGGTTCTC
Source organism: Clostridiales bacterium (assembly GCA_024683475.1). Taxonomy (GTDB): domain Bacteria; phylum Bacillota; class Clostridia; order Christensenellales; family Aristaeellaceae; genus RUG14130. The sequence continues at coordinate 44,832 of JAIKYG010000003.1, forward strand.
ATCCTATCGTTAATGTGTCTATATATCGTGCTTGGTGGCCAGTTGCCGGCAGGAACACGTCCGTAAGATCAGCGGTGCGGATCTTTACGGAGAAGGTATTATCCAGCGGGTGGAACAGCAGGTATTCCTCGCGTTTCAGTTTGCTGTCAATCAGGCATTCCGCTTTCAGATCCAAATCAAACAGCAATCCAAACGGGCTGACCGCGCCGGGATATGTGCCAAGCAGCTGCCTGATATCTTCCTCTGATGCGAAGCTGAGCCTTGAATAGCCGGCGTTTTTGCTTACGACTCCCGTTTTGAAGGGAGTGCTGCCGTTCATCACGAGCAGGGCGTATGCGGAACGGTTCGTCGTAGTAAGCAGCAGGTTCTTGGGCATTTTCGCGCCCAGCAATTCCTCGGCGCGGGCGCATTCCTCTATGGAATACAGTTTATCATGCCTTGCCAGCTCGAAAGGTATCGAGAGCTCATTAAGCTTGTTAAGGACGGTCTCGGCGCGGGTCATGCTCTTCTCAGGTCTTTGCCCTGCAGCACCAGCCTGTCCCAGTAAGCCTTGTCCGAAAGGCGGGACATGATTCTTTCCTGATAGAGTTCCTTTATCTGAGGCTGCGTGAGGTTGGTGGCTATGACGGTTTTCAGTTTCCTGCCCATCCGCTCGTTTAAGAGCACATACAGGTATTCCTTGCTAATGTTGTTAAGCATGGGCTCGCTGCCCAGGTCGTCTATCAGCAGCACCGGGCAGGAAAGCATTTCGTCGAACACTTCGTCGGAATTCTCCAGGTGGAAATGCTTGGAGCGCATGTTCTCCAGCATCTGATAGCTGGTCAGCTTTAATGTGTATACGCCCTTTTCCCGCAGACCCTTTTCGATGCAGTTCAGCAAAAACGTTTTGCCTAACCCGGTCTGTCCCTGCAGCACGATGCCGGGCTTGTAACAGTTGGGGTAATCGTTCACCCAGTCCTTGCATGCCTGCATTACGCGCACCGCAAGCTGCCTTTGGGTAAGCTCCGGGGCGATCGGTTCGTCGGGGATCATGCCTGCGTCGAAGCGTTCAAAACTGTCTTCGTTGGCACCAAGATCCTGCAGCATTAGCTCATTGACTTTATCCTCAAAGCACTTGCAGGCTTTGGCAGGAATCGAACCGTATATGTATCCCGTATCACGGCATTCCGCACACTTGTAAGACGGAGCAAGCCAGTCTTCCTTAAAACCGTGTTTCACGAGCTCCGAGCGTATCCGGGTGTTCAGTTCACGGCCTGACGCTATCATTTCGCCGGATATTTCGCCGGCTTTAGCAGGCTCCAGAAGCGCCTGTTTGAGGCTCATGACAGGCAGTGCAGCGCGTTCCTTTAACAGCGCGTCTATCTCGGGGATGCTCTCCCTGATCTCGTTCTCGCGCTGATCTATCAGCTCTTCCCGCTCGTTTTTCAGTTTGTCAAAATACTTTTCGGCAAGTATTACGGCTTCCTGTCTGGTCATTTATTCACCCGACCTTTTTCGGTTCATCAGTTCGGTGTAATCCGGCTTGAATTCGTCGGGATCGATATCCCGTTCGTCCATGGGGCGTTTTGTTTGCTCAGATGAGTGCGTAGAAGCAAAGCTGTCGTTATCGGCTTTGATTTTTTCCAGAGTATTCAGGCCTTTTGCGCTCCAGGTCTTGATGAGTTTATCGATATACTTTATCGGGTTATCCGTTCCTTTTGCAAGCCCCGCCCCGAAAAGCACTGCTTCGGCCGGGATAAGCGCCGTCCAAAGCCGGATAAGTTTTATATCCCCCGCCGTGACGCGCCGGTCAAGCGCGCATTCCTCATAGACCTTGTTGAGCAGGTCCGAATAGTACTGCTGGGCGCTTCGCTCCTGTTCAACTTCTTCCATCGTGCTTATGCCGAGTTCTTTCCATTTTTCGAGACGCTTTTCAAGCTCTTCGAATGAGCGTCGATTGTTTTGGGAGCACCACTTTGCAGCTTCCTCGATAACTTCGAACTCGAAGCCCATCGCCGTAAACCTGGACATGGCGTCAAGCATCGCCGGAGTAGGCCTCGAGGCGATACCGAGATGGGTGATTATCTTTTTGACCTGTTCTCTGGCCGTGTCATTCGGATCGGTTTTCATGCCTTCAAGTATCTTGTCCAGATATCCGAAGGAAGGAGTTTCGCCGTTGACGGTCTTTTCGCAGGCTTTGATAATGTCTTCCTGGGAGAATCTCCATTCTTCGGTCCATTTTTTGACAAGTTTAAGCTCGTCCACCGATGGCTGCCTGCGCTGACCGAACTGTTTGAGCACGGCTTTTGCGGCTATGGAATAGGCTGATGACTTCAGCAGGAACTCCTGGGCGGATTCAAGATCGCTCACTCCGTTTTCGGCCCAGTTCACCGCGGTGTCGTTAAGCTGCTTGAACATTGTCCGCGTTCCGGGCAGATGACCGCCGCGTTTTTCGACTTCCGTCCTGACCATAAACAGCGCAGTCTCCTGGGTTAGACCGTATACGTCGATCCAGTCGTTCGCCATGCGCAGTTCATGCCCTTCCAGGATCAGGCCGGGCATAAATGTATGCAGTTCCCTGTAGTAAGAACGATTCCCGTAAACTCCCGTATCGTCATCTTCGGCAGAGTTCGAGGATACTGGATCAATGAAACTGTAAGCGGGCGGGTTGTCGGCAGTCTTTTCGACGAGCCCTTCTCTCTCCCAGTGGCTGAATGCGTTTTTTATCGTCTGGATGTCTATGTGCAGCACTTCCGACATCTTTTCCAAACTGTCGCACAGCGAAGGATACCTGCACACCATAAGGCCGTACAGGTATACCTTAACATAGTCTCCCGGGGCGGAAGGCATATTTTCAAGTATGAAAAGATTGTTTACGTTGGTTACGCCCAGCATTTCGCTGTTATCGGCGTATGAGCACAGCGGCATCTGATGCTACCTCATGATATGGATACTATATTGTACCACTTATATGAGTATATTTCAAGCTTGACGGTATTCTTCGCCGACTACCACTTCGCATGACCCGGTCAGCCTGTCCGTGCCTCTGAGAGTCAAAAGCGCAGATACGTTTTCGCAGAGCTTTTCGCGGGGTTCAAGCGTTTTGATCATCACTTCCACGCCAATGACTTCTATCTGGCATTCGGTCATCATTTCCCGCATGCCCTTGAGGGTCCCGCCGCCCTTGGCAAAGTCATCCGCGATAAGAGCGCGCTGACCGGCTTTGACCGCGCGCCTGGAGATCGCCATTGTGTCGAGCTTTTCGTTCTTGGAACCGGACAGGTAATTGATCTTGACTGCGCTGCCCTCGTAAGCTCTTGAATCTCTTCTCGCAATAACCAAAGGCACGTTAAGCGCCTGGGCGATCATAAGGGCAAAAGGAATACCCTTTGTTTCCATGGTAAGCACAAAATCCGGCAGGTTATCGAAGTATTTCTGCGCGACGATCTCGCCCATCTGTCTTGTAAGAGCTGGGTCGCTTGCTACGTCCGACGTATACAGAAATCCTCCGGGCAGCAGCCTTCCGGGCATGGAAAGGATCTCGGCTATGCCGGAAAGCACACGCGCTGCTTCGCTTTTCGAATAATAGCTTCTGTACATAACGCCGCCCGCAGCGCCGCTGATGGTTTCCACGCGCCCTCTGCCCGATGTTTCGACAGCGCCGGTTATAAGATCAACGTCTTCGCTCACCGTGGATTTGGCTACGTCGAACATATCGCAGAATTCGGAAAAATTGTGCACGATGTTAGGCGTATTTGTCAGTATCCGGGTCATCAGGACCAGCCGTTCGCTTCGTTTTAAGTGCTCCATGATCGCTCCAATACGAACATTATTTTGGTAATTTGAATTATAATACGGATTTTGTTATTTTTTACACCTTAATTTGATTATTTTTCAAAATACCAATACAGTTTTAACCATTTTGCTTGCTATAAAACTGCCTTACGAATATAATTATAGTAGTGAGGTGTATTATGCAGAAAGCAACGAAAGTTTTCTTTATTGGCATCGGCGGCTCGTCGATGAGCGGGCTTGCCAGATATATGAAATGGAAAGGCTGCGAGGTATGCGGATCGGATAAATTCGCCAGCCATAAAACAGACGCGCTTGAAAGTGAAGGCTTCATAATCTTTATCGGTCACAAGGCTGAAAACGTGCGCGGCTGCGACTTGGTCGTATACTCTGCCGCCATCCCCGAAGACAATCCCGAACGCAGGTTCGCTTCCGAAAACGGCATACCTCAGATCGAGCGCTGCGTTCTGCTTGGCGAAATAATGGAACGCTATCCCGCTTCCATTTGCGTCAGCGGTACTCACGGCAAGACCACCACGACCGCCATGCTTTCCTGGGTATTCCTGAAGTGCGGCGAAGACCCGTCCATACACATTGGCGGTGAACTGGAAATGATCGGTGGATCGACCCGTTTGGGGAACGGCAGCGCGTTTATCTGCGAAGCGTGCGAATATCATTCCAGTTTCCTGTCTTTCAAGCCCACCCAGGCTGTCATAATGAATATCGACGAAGACCATCTGGACTACTATAAGGACATAAACGACATAGAGAACGCGTTCGAAAAGTTCGCAAGACTCGTACCCAAAGACGGCCGCGTGTTCGGAAACGGAGACGATAAAAGGGTCTACGCTCTGCTTGAGAGGCTTAACGTCAAGACTGTGAGCTTCGGCCTGGAGCCGCAAAACGTCATCAGAGCCGAAAACATCTACTATGACGAAAACGACTGCCCTACTTTCACTGTCACCTATTTCGGACATCCGCTGTGCGAGGTCAGCCTCAAGGTTCCCGGTGAGCACAACCTGAAAGACGCGCTTGCTTGTGTCGCCGTGGCAAACGAAAACCAGCTTCCCATGAGCATGGTCAGCCAAGCGCTTAGTGAGTTTTCCGGCGTTCACAGGCGCTACGAGCTCACAAGCATTACGGACGGCGTTCGTGTCTACACAGACTACGGTCATAACCCGACGGAGACCGAGACCGTGCTGAAAGTCGCGCGCGCCCAGACCTCCGGACGCGTATTTGCCGTACTGCAGCCCCACACCTACAGCCGTACGAAGACGCTGTTTGACGGCTTCCTTAAGTGCTTTAACGACGCGGATCAGGTGCTTGTGCTTGACATAGACGGAGCCAGGGAAAAAGATCCCGGCGACATAAACAGCAAAATGCTCGTCGACGCCATGGTCGGCGCGGGTCTAGACGCCTATTACACTCCCGGATTCGACGATGCCGAAGCTTATCTAAGAAACAACTGGAAGGCGGACGATTCCGCAGTCACTCTGGGCTGCGGCAACGTTTATCTGCTCAACGAACAGATCGCCGCTCACGGAGACACAGCTAAGAGGTGATCATATGAAAAAAGTTCTCGTAATAACCATTTTGCTTGCGTTGCTGCTGCCTCAGGGCTTAGCTGCCACAAAAAAAGACGCTACGCCTACGCCTTCTCCTTCGCCGACACCGTATTATCTGCCCACGCAGGCTCCGACACCGACTCCGATACCGATCATACCCTCGAATCAGTACGTTCTACAGTGGAAAAACGATGCTCAGCGCGGCATGAACTATATGGTGCCCACCCACTGGGAGAACACTTCCACCGGAGAAAGGTACCGCGTGTACACGGAGCCGACCGAAGACGGCGTCAGCGGTTTCAGGGCGGCGTTCGTCAACAAGAAACGCTCCCCCACCCCCGATGCCTCAAAAATGAAAGCCGAGCTTCGCAATCTCATGAAAGAAATGGAGAAGGTCTACGCGGACTTTGCGTGGAACGGTGAGATCTCCAGAGAATACTCCCTCGTGAAATTCAAGGGTTACTCCGGCTTTTATACCTACACCGACGATAACGGAGAGCCCATGCGCGGTTTCGCCATAATCGCGACATACGACAGGCGCATATACTGCGTAAACATATCGGGACCGCTTTCACGCTTCGACGATATGAAAGGCATAATACTGAAAATAGTCGAGTCGGTAACAAGAGCATAAAAAACTCCCCGGGAGATCCCCGGGGAGTCCGCTTTTATAAGCGTAAAAACGAGCGATGTCTGTAAGCCGAGTTCTGTATTGGACGGTCATCTGTCTGGGCCTGAAGTCGCCAGCAGGCTCTAGCGATATTTGTAAGCGCGGCGGGCCACCGTATGTCGCTTAACTGATCTTGCACCGGATGGGGTTTACAGAACGGACAAGTTGCCAGGCCGTTGGTGAGCTCTTACCTCGCCTTTCCACCCTTACAGCCGTAAGGCTGCGGTATATCTCTGTTGCACTCTCCCTAAAGTCGCCTCCGCCGGTATTTCGCCGGCATCCTGCCCTGTGGTGCTCGGACTTTCCTCAAACGCTTTCACGTCTGCGACCGTCTGGCATCCTCGTTTTATACCATGGTTATTCCGAAAGGTACAGCAGCCTTCCGCAGTTGTCGCAGGTCACGCCTTCACTCGCGCCTTTTATGTCACGCAGCGTGCCTACAGACAGAGTCATGAAGCAGCCGGTGCACTGGTTGTTTTCCAGCCTCGCTATAGGCGGGGTCACATGCTGCTTTATCTGCTTGTATCTTTCCAGATCAGAGGGATCCAGCTCGCTTGCCAGCTGATCCGCGGCATCCTTAAGCTTCTTCAGCTTCTGCTTGCCCTGCGCAAACTCCACGTCATATTCTTTCTTCACCCTGTCGTATTCCGCTTTGGTCTTGGCGGCAAGGCGCTTGATCTGATTCTGCGTCTGCTCGGCGTTCTCCGCATCCTTCGACAGGCGGACAAGCTCCTTCTGGCACTGATCGAACGTGGCGGAAAGCCTTTCGACCAGCTTGATCTTTTCTTCAAGTTCGCTTTCTTCCAGCTTGCTTACGTCACCGATCTCCTCGACGGATTGTGCGAACAGCTTGCCGATGCGCTCAGTCTCCTCTTTCTGCACGTCAAGGCGGGTGAGCATTGCGGTTATGTCTTCGTCGACTTTCGCAAAGCGCGCCTGCTGCTCCTTCAGGATCTCGGTGTTCTTTTGCAGCAGCCTGCGGTTGGCGGAAGATTTCATCTCGTTTGTAAATCTGTCCGCTTCCATGTCAGCCTGCATGTAATTCCAAAGTTTCGCAAGGTCCATATTATAAACTCCCAAAGTATTTTTTAGTATTATGCGCTTAGTTCGCGTGTATATCAAGCCGCAAAAGGTTAAAATTCGAGGGGCACCTTTCCTTTTTGCATGCAGTATTCCCTGGTCAGCCGCTTGCACTCGCCTACTGCGGCGTTTATGTCTTTTTCGGCCAACTGCCTCACATTCTCGAGCCCGTCGAAGCTTTTACGATTGGGCTCAATAAAGTCCGCAACGAATACTATGGCATCTTCAGAGCTCATTCCCGACGGACCGAGGGTGTGATTTCTTATCGCGCTCAAGATGCTTTCATCCTTGACACCGTATTTCTCCCGGGCCATGGCGGCGCCGGCTGGCGCATGCAATAGTTCATTGTTGTCGCTTTCGCCGGGATAGAGCTTTATGCCGTATTTGTCGATGATCTCCAGCATCTGGCTCCTGCCCATATACTTGGCGCAGTCGTGCAGCGTCGCAGCTATACGGCAAACATCAACGTTGGCCCCGTGCAGCTTTGCAAGCGCGACGGACGTATCTCTTACTCCCAGAGTGTGGATAAACCTGTGTTCGGACAGATCTGTCTTAAGCAGGCTTAGCATCTCCTCTTCCGTCAGCATAGCTCTTCCAGTTTGATCTTGCTGTCTTTCCTCGCCTGCCTGTAAATGACGAATCGGCGTCCGATCACCTGCACGGGTTCCGCGTGAGTGCGCTCGCACACTTCTTCGCAGGCTTCGCGCGCCGTGTAGTCCGAATTCTGGTTGACAGATATCTTTATAAGCTCGTGGGCTTCCAGAGCGTCCCAGATCTGCTTGATGCTGTTTTCGCTGATGCCTTCCTTGCCGATGTTGTGTATAGATTCCAGCGTTGAGGCCATGCCTCTGAGTATTGCTCTTTGTTTGGTAGTCATATCATTTACTCCGTGAAATCAAATTCCATGTCGTTTAGTATAACAGTGTCCCCGTCCTTGGCGCCTTTTGCTCTTAGCGCATCCACTATACCGTACTTGCGCAGGCATCTGTGAAAATAGTTGAGGGATTCGTTGTCTCCGAAGTTCACGCTGCGGATCAGCTTATCGATCAGGCTGCCGGTAACTTCAAAGCCGTTTCCGGTCCTGACTACTGTAAACTCGTTTTCTGCCGATACCGGTTCATAGATCTCGTCAACTTCAAACGGCTCCAGCGGCGGCAGGGAGCTTATCACCTTGACGAGTTCCTTAAGGAGTATTTCGAGCCCCTTCCCCGTTGCCGCGGATATCGGTATCACTTTTATCCCAAGCGGCGAAAGCTTTGATTCAAGCCGCGTCAGGTTGGTGTCGTCATAGCATATATCCGTTTTGTTCGCCGCGACGAGCATGGGCTTGTCTTTCAGCTTCCCGTATGTTTCGAGCTCCTTCATGATGGCGTCAAAATCGCTTAGCGGGTCTCTGCCCTCGCTGCCCGAAATGTCGACCACGTGCAAAAGCGCTCGGGTACGCTCGATATGCTTAAGGAAATCTATGCCCAGCCCGACTCCTTCGCTCGCGCCTTCCACAAGCCCCGGGATATCAGCCACTGTGAACGAGAAACCGTTGTATGAAGCTATGCCGAGATTGGGTGAAAGCGTCGTGAAATGATAATTGGCGATCTTCGGTTTTGCGCTGGTTATCACGCTGAGCAGTGTGCTTTTGCCCACGTTCGGAAAGCCTACGAGCCCCAGATCCGCGATGGACTTAAGTTCCAGCCACACTTCCATTTCCACGCCTTTTTCGCCCGGTTTTGCAAAAGCGGGCGCCTGACGGGTCGGCGTGGCAAAACGCGAATTGCCAAATCCCCCGTTGCCGCCTTTGAGGAGGGTGAACGGAGTATCGGGGGTAAACATATCCGCAACTATCCTGTCGGTCGCCGCGTCCCTTATCACCGTTCCCTTCGGAACGACTATCAGTACGTTTTCGCCGTTTATGCCGCTTCTGCGCCCCTTTGTCCCGTCTGCGCCGTTCTGAGCTTCGAACAGGCGATTATAGCGGAAATCCATAAGCGTGTGCAGTCTTTCGCTTGCGACAAAAACAACGTCGCCGCCCCTGCCGCCGTCACCGCCGTCGGGACCGCCCGCCTGCACGAATTTTTCCCTGTGAAAAGAAACGCAGCCGTTGCCGCCGTCTCCGGATCGGATCTTTATCTTGACTTTATCTACAAACATCGGTATTTAAGTGTTCCTTTCGTAATCGCACAGCCCGTTTCTCAAGGGACAGTTTGGGCAATCCGGTTTTATGGCCTTGCAGCGCCGTCTGCCGTGCAGGATCAAAAGATGGTGCATATGCCGCCTCTCGCCTTCGGGAGTGATGCTCTCGAGCTGACGCTGCGTTTCGTCCGGAGTGTTGGCGTTTTCCACAAGCTCCATCCTGTGAGCCAGGCGGAAAACATGCGTATCCACGGGCAGCACATCCGCGCCGAAAGCCTCCATCATGACCACGCTGGCGGTCTTGCCGCCTACGCCCGGCAATGCCGTAAGCGCTGCCTTGTCGTTTGGCACCTGCCCGCCGTATTTATCATTCAGTTCCCGGCACGTATCAAGTATATGCCTGGCTTTGGAGTGGAACAGCCCGCATGTCTTTATTATCTCTTCCAGTTCTTCCTGAGACAGTTTCACCATGCTGGACGGATCAGGCGCTATACCGAACAGCACTTTGGTCACTTCGTTAACCCGTTTGTCAGTGCATTGCGCGGAAAGCATTGTCGCGATGAGCGTCTCAAACGGATTCGTGAAGTTAAGCTCCGCCTTTGCGTCAGGATATTCTTCCGATAAAAGCGGGAGTATCCGGGCTATCTTTTCACGCGGCGTCTTCATATACGTTTACCTTGGCAGTCAGCAGCTCCCAGGCGGCTTTGAGCTGCGGATCGTTCTCGAGCGTCGGTCCTTCTAGTAAAGTCTGCTGAGTAGTCTCCGCCGCTTCAACGACTAAGTCGGGAGTTACTCCTGTTTTGTGTATCGACTTGCCGTTCGGAGTGTAGTATGCGCTGGTGGTCAGCTGCATACCCGCTCCGTCGGAAGGAAACTGGTACTGCGTCTGCACTATGCCTTTGCCGTATGTAGTGGTCCCGACTATGGAAGCGATGCCGTAATCCTGAAGCGCCGCTGCGAATATTTCGCTGGCGGATGCGGTCTCACCGTTAACTATCACAGCCACGGGCAGCTCGACTTTGCCGTTCGTGGCTTTATATTCGATTTTATGCTGCTGTCTGTCCAGAGTATATACGATCACGCCTTCATCAAGGAACATGTCGCATACGTTCACGCAGATGTCCAGCTGCCCGCCGGGATTGCCTCTTAAGTCGACAATCATGCCGCTTAAGTTATTCTCCCGGGCGTATTCTACGGCGCTTTGCATGCCGGTCACCGCGTCGCCAAAAAAGTCATAAAGCCTGACATAAAGAATGCCGTTATCCAGCGTATGGTATTCGACCCTGTTCGTAACGACGCTTAAGCGCTGCACGTCCATTTCCAGAGTCTCTTCTCCGCGCGAAATGCCTATATGCACGCTTGTGCCCTGTTCGCCTTTTATGTGGGAGACGGCTTCGGTGAGCTCTTCGCTCGTCACGGCGCTTAACTGCATGCCGTCGGCGGATGCTATGATATCTCCCCTGAGAATCCCGGCTTCCTGCGCGGGGCTGCCGTCGAACACCCGGGTGACATATATATTGCCGTCGCCGAATATCCTCACTTCGACTCCGATGCCTACATACAGCCCGACCCGGTCTGCGTTGGTGGCGGCCATCTTTTCAGGGGTGTAATAGTAAGTGTACGGATCTTCAACCGCGTAAAACATGCCGTCTATCGCGCCTTGTATGAGCTTATCCGAGTCGAGTTCCTCATAGTATTGTTCCATGAGGATGTTATATACTTCATCAAGCCGCTGATAACGTTCGTCTGCCGTCGTGGGATCATTTCCGGGCAATCCGAGCGCTTTCCTGCCGTCTGCATTAACAGCTATCGATATCATTGCGCTCACGCTCGCAACGGCGATAATCGTAATAACGCATATAAAAACGGTTATGGCTTTACGGGAATCCGAATTCATTATATCAGTACCTCGGTTTTCTGTCCTTCCTTAGCTTGCCCATCAGCATCAGCAGCTTGAAGGTCATTGCGTCGTCAAACGTGCGCAGGTCAAGCCCCGTTATCTTCTGTATCTTGTCGAGCCTGTAGACGAGCGTATTTCTGTGGATGTACAGCTTTCTTGCTGTCTCGGAAAGATTCAGGCTGTTGTCAAAAAACGCTTCGATGGTGTTGAGCATTTCCTCGGAAAAAAGTTTGGCCGTCTTTTTGTTGAACAGCGTCTGATGGAACTGCGCGGCCGAATCTTCGGGGATATCGCACAGGAATCTTTCCAGGACCATGCTGGAATAGTTGAATATCTGACGTTTGGGCTGAAACGGGAGACCGATATTGATGGCTTTCTTAGCCTCCAGCAGGCTTTCGTGCAGCTGAGCAAGGCTGTGTTTGACGCCTCCGATACCGATCAGCGAGGTCTGCCCCGCTTCAGTGGTCAGCGTTGAGCACAGCGCCATGGCATACTGCTCGATCTCACCGGGTTCCAAATCTTCGTTGAATTCCTTGATTATGGCTATAGCATGCTTTCCGACTTCGAAGACATAGTCTCCCTCGTTCTCGCTGAAAGCGTCTTTCAAAACTCCTATCAGGCTTTCGGCGGGCACCGTGGAAAACTGGGCGTAAAGCACGCATCTGTCGGCTTCCAGCTGCAGCTGCTGTTCGTTGGCTACGACGAGTATCTCCGAAGCGTCTATCTCTCCTTCAAGGATCCGCCTCATTGTGGTCTCGCGCCCCGCGTCCTGGCTGAATTCCCTGAGTATCCCGCTTATCAGTTGAGAACAAACTCTTGCGATCGAGATCACTTCATCCGAACTGCCGGAAAAGCACAGGAACATCGGATCGGCATCCGCGGTCCCGATAAGCGTGAATGCGCCGTTTACAAACGGTTCATGCGGAGCAGCGAGCAGCTGCTCGGGAAGCAGAAGCTGCTTATGATAATCTTCCGGCAGTATCACCTGTCCGTCATTGTCCAGCAAAAGCGCGGGCATGGACAGAAGCGAGAATACCGAAGAGATCTTTGTCAAAATATGCTGGTTTAAATACATACGCGCCTCCATCTTCGGAGCAATACTATATCAAAAGACATTATAACCGCCGACGGCCTTTCTTGCAAGCAATAAGGCACGTCGGCGGCGGAATTTAACCGAAAATATTAACTATTTGCGATTTAGCGGTTGAGCAGGGTGGTCTCGGAATCCTTGTCGAAGAAGTGGAGACGGCTGGTGTCAAAGGCGACGGTGATGTCGTCATTGGTGCGGCTGGTGCTCCTGGGATCGACGCGGGCGATAATGTTGCCTTCCTTGCCGGAGGTGGACAGGTAGAGGTAGGTCTCGGAGCCCATCAGCTCGGTTACTTCCACGTGTACCTTAACGGTGGCGTCGGCGAACATCTCGCAGGATTCCTTGCTGTCGGAAATGTTCTCGGGACGGATGCCCATGATGACTTCCTTGCCGATGCACTCGTCGGACAGCAGCTTCTGGAGCTTCTCCTCGGGAACCTTGATCTTGTTGTCGCCGAACACCGCGTACACCGCGCTGCCCTGCTTCTCAAGAGTCACGTTGAAGAAGTTCATCTGGGGAGATCCGATGAATCCGGCCACGAACAGGTTGGCGGGATAATCGTACAGGTTCTGGGGAGAATCGCACTGCTGGATGAAGCCGTCCCTCATGACCACGATGCGGGAGCCCATCGTCATGGCCTCGGTCTGGTCGTGGGTAACGTAGATGAAGGTGGTCTGCAGCTTCTGATGCAGCTTGGTGATCTCGGTTCTCATCTGAACACGCAGTTTGGCGTCCAGGTTGGACAGAGGTTCGTCCATCAGGAAGACCTTGGGTTCACGAACGATTGCGCGGCCCAGAGCAACACGCTGTCTCTGACCACCGGACAGAGCCTTGGGCTTTCTGTTGAGCAGGTGCTCGATGTCCAGGATACGGGCGGCTTCCTTAACGCGGCGGTCGATCTCAGCCTTGGGGGTCTTGCGCAGCTTAAGGCCGAAAGCCATGTTGTCGTACACGGTCATGTGGGGATACAGAGCGTAGTTCTGGAAAACCATGGCGATGTCTCTGTCTTTGGGAGCTACATCGTTGACCAGTTTTTCGCCGATGTAGAGCTCGCCGTCGGAAATCTCCTCAAGGCCGGCGACCATGCGCAGGGTGGTGGATTTACCGCAGCCGGAAGGACCGACCAAAACGATGAATTCCTTATCCTCAATGTCGAGGCAGAAATCGCTTACAGCGGTAACGCCGCCAGCATAGACCTTGTAAATGTGTTTGAGACTTACGCTTGCCATAGATTGACCTCCTACTTTAAATACGGCAGTTATCCTGCCAACTGGGGACATTATAGCATCAAAATGTGCAAAATGCTATCGTTAAAATTAACAAATAACGATAGCATTTTTTGAACCGAAACGCAGACCGACTATTGCTGGAGGCAGGAATCCTTATTTCTTTTGCCCGTAATAGGCGTTTTTACCGTGTTTTCTGTAGAAATGTTTATCCTGCACCCTCTGAGCAAGCTCCTCGCACTGGGGATTGAGAGTCTTGGTCAGATAAGCCATCTTTGCCACTTCTTCCAATACGGCTGCGGAGTATACCGAAGCCATCGCATCCTTGCCCCATGTGAAAGGACCGTGACCCTTCACAAGGCAGCCGGGCGTATACAGGGGGTCTTTGCCCGCGAACGCTTCGGCGATGACCGTCGCCGTGTTCGCTTCATACCCGGCGTCGATCTCTGCCTGTGTGAGCAGGCGCGTGACAGGCACGGTGCCGCGGAACTGATCGGCGTGGGTCGTTCCCAGACAGTCTATAGGTGTGCCTGCCTGCGCAAAAGCGGTCGCGAAAGTGGAATGGGTATGCGTGATGCCTCCTACATCGCTGAAAGCCCTGTACAGTCCGAAATGTGTGGGCGTATCGCTGGAAGGATTCAGGTCGCCTTCCAGCTTTTTGCCGGTCTCTAACGACAGCACGACCATATCCTGCCAAGTGAGCTTTTCATATTCGACTCCGCTGGGCTTAATGGCGAAAGCCGCGGTCATCCTGTCCGCCTGGCTCACGTTTCCCCAAGTATAGATAACCAGTCCCCGGTGATAAAGCTCCATGTTGGCGTCATACGCGCGCTTCTTAAGTTCGCTAAACATATATTACTTATCCACCCTGTCCATGAGGTTGCTTTTGGTATTGATCAGCACTGCGGCAACGCAGGTGAAAACCATCTCGGGGATCATGTACGAAGCATTATATACTATACTGTAGATCGGCGATACCATGCCCATATCGTTCGGCCAAAGCGCGTCCCAGATCCACCAGCCGGAGATGAAATGACACACGAGCCTGAGCGTGAAGGTGAAAACGATACCCAGTATAATTGATTTCGCGTCAGCATGCTTTTCCGCGGAGAATATACCGCTCAAGCCGATAACGGTATAAGCAATAATATAGTCTAACAGGATAATGCCGACCGCCATGAGAAAACCGGTCGCGTACTGGACGTTATCCAGACCGAAAACAAGCTGCAGCAGGCTGTGGGCAAACGCAGTCAGCATTCCGATTACTGTGCCGTGACGTCTGCATACGATTATAAGGGGCAGCATGGACAATGCGGTCACGCCGCCGCCGAAGCCCCAGAACAGCTTTTCGATCTTGAAGAAGCTGAGGATGTTGGCTATGGCCAGCAGCACGGCGCACTCAACCAGCACATTCGTGTTTTTGATGGATTTCAGAGAACTCATACCGTTACCTCCATGATAACAAAAAAGTATGCCCCATCTTATGCGGCATACGGCTGCGGTATTAGCTGCATCCCTACGCCGGCATAATCCGGATCAGGTTTTGGGGATTTCGGGCGATGCCCTCTCTCAGCCTTTCGGCTCTCCCTGCGCTGCATATTATATTTCTGCGCCGCTTATATTTCAAGCTGTATTCTAAACTTAACAGATTCGGTGATGACATGACTGTAAGAGAATCAAAAAACTTAGTCAGAATAAACAGCATTTCTTGCAGAAGAAGTACATTATTTTGCCCGCCTATTGACTGTGCTGCGATTTATCGGGCGGTCGTTGTATTGATCCTAGAAAAACACGACTGATGTGGAAACGTTGATGTATAACAAAAAGCCCCAAATCACCGTATTGACCGGTTATTTGGGGCTTAAGCTGATGGCCGGATTTGAACCGGCGACCTCATCCTTACCAAGGATGCGCTCTACCGACTGAGCTACATCAGCGCGCTGACAGCTTATTTATATTACCACAGAGGCTATAAGCTGTCAAGCGCATCAAACAGATTTAACAAAAATAGTTCTTAGTTACAGCTGCTTGCGGATTATCTTGCCGCTGGTCGTCTTGGGCAGTTCGTCCCTGAACACCACGATCCTGGGATACTTGTAAGGAGCCGTGCGCTGTTTGACGTAATTCTGGATCTCTTTTTTGAGCTCCTCGGTGCCTTCGGTGCCCTTTGTAAGCACTATGCTGGCTTTGACAACCTGTCCGCGAACGGGATCGGGTTTGGGAGAAACGCCGCACTCCAGCACGTAAGGCAGTTCCATAATGACGTTCTCGATCTCAAACGGCCCGATCCTGTAGCCGGAAGACTTGATGACGTCGTCCACCCTGCCCACATACCAGAAATAGCCGTCCTCATCCCGCCAGGCGGTGTCGCCCGTATGGTAGTAACCGTCGGAGGTATCTATGGCGGGCATGCCCTTTTCCTTGTCGTAATAGCCGGAGAACAGACCGTAGGGCCACGCCTTATCAACGCGTATGACGATCTCGCCGACCTCGCCCACCTGCACGCTTTTGCCCTGCGAATCCACAAGGTCAACATCGTAGCCCGGTACGGGTTTGCCCATTGAGCCGATCTTGGGCTGCATGCCTCTCAGGTTCGCGATCATTACGGTAGTCTCGCTCTGCCCGAAGCCTTCCATCACGCTCAGACCCGTGGATTCCTTGAACCTGTTGAAGACTTCCGGATTCAGCGCCTCTCCGGCGATCGCCGCGTGACGGATGCCGCTCAGATCGAAATTGCTCAGGTCCTGCTTTATCATGAAGCGGTACATCGTAGGCGGTGCGCAGAAGCTGGTTATGCCGTACTTTGCGAACATGGGCAGTATGTCGGAAGCGTCAAAACGGTCAAAGTCGTACACGAACACCGCGCACTCGTTCAGCCACTGTCCGTAAAGCTTGCCCCACATGGACTTTGCCCAGCCGGTATCGGAGATCGTCAGATGGAGTCCGTTCTCGCTGGTCTGCTGCCAGTAGCGCGCCGTGACAAAGTGTCCAAGCGGATATTTGTGGCAGTGTGTCGCGATCTTGGGATACCCTGTGGTGCCGCTGGTAAACACCATGAACAGCAGATCGTCGCCTTCAGGACGCTGTCCGTTTTGGGAAACATAGGTGGAACGGAACATGCGGAATTCGCTGTCGAAATCGTGCCAGCCTTCTCTCGTGCCGTCTACCATGATCTTGAGTTTGACCGTAGGCGACAGGGCGCACGCTTTTTCCACTTCGTCCGCGCAGCTGCCCAGAGACGTGCACATGACTGCGCTGACACCCGCGGTGTTGAACCGGTACGTCAGATCTTTTTCCAGAAGCTGGTTAGCCGCAAGCACGCCGACGGCGCCTATCTTATTGAGCGCCATCATGGCGATCCAGAACTGGTAATGCCGCCTGAGCATCATGAGCACACGGTCGCCCTTCTTTATTCCCAAAGAGGTAAAGTAATTCGCGGCGCGGTTGGACAGCCTGGAAATGTCGGAAAAAGTAAACCTGGTCTCCACCTTGTCGTGTGAAACGTGCAGAAGCGCCAGTTTGTCCGGCTTGGCTTTTGCCAGAACGTCGACCACATCGAAGGCGAAATTGAAGTGTTCCGTATTTTTATAGGATATGCTCTTAAGCGAACCGTCCTCGTTTTCATCGACATCGATGTACTTCGCCCAGATGCGCGCGCTGTCCGTTTCTTCTTTAGGCAGCGTCTTGACTTCCGCCTGCGCCAAAGCAGTCTCGGTCTTTGCGGAAAGCTCGGGCACGGGTTCGCCGCTAGGATTCAGCACTATCGCGTAGAAAAGGCAGTCTTCTCCGCCTACGGCGATCATTCCGTGAGGAGTGGCAGAATCGTAATAGATGCTGTCGCCTTCGGAAAGGATCTCCCAGTGGGTGCCTACCTGGACTTTAAGTTTGCCTTTTATGATTATGTCGCATTCCTGTCCGGCGTGACTGGTGAGCTCTATATCCCTGTACTGGGCTTCTTCGCTGTAGGCAGCGTTTACATACAGCGGCTCCGCGATGCGGTTTTTGAACTGGGCGGCAAGGTTGTAATAGATCATGCCGTGCGCCTGCTCGATACGCTGGCCTTCCCCGTTTCGCGTTACAGTGTAATTGCTGAGGCGCGGGCTTGTGCCTTCGATGATATCCGTGACGTCGACGCCCAGCACCAGTGCGCAGCGGTAAATAAAGGCAAAGTTAAGATCGCTTCTGCCCTCTTCGCACATTACGTACTCTTCGAGGCTCACGCCCGTTTTAAGCGCCATATCCTCCCGGGATATGTTTTCGATAAGCCTGAGCTCCTTAATGCGCCCGGCCATCTCCTGCAGCTTAAACTCCAGCCCAGTCGTCTGTTTCATAGTTTCCTCCCAATAAAAAATCTCAGGACAGATCCTGAGACGGAAAAACCGCGGTACCACTCAATTTCGTGTAAAACACGCACTCAAAACCCGTAACGCGGGCACACGGAGGGTTCTACTTGCCAAACGGCTTTCTTCCCCCGGCGGTAAAGCCACACTGTTTCATCCGGGCGTCGCCTCGCACCATCCGGCGGCTCTCTTCAGCCTTATTGCTGGAACAGACTCTTTACCATTGCCATTATTTTGAAATTTTAACAGCGTATCGAAAAAATGTCAAGCAAAGATTGTGTATATTTTGCCCGTATAACGCGCGAAAATGGCTTGGACGCAAAATATTAACAAACTCGGTGAAGATATTTCTTGACAAGCAATCTGTCTGAATGTATAATAAGTGTTACCGGTTTGGAGAGATGGCCGAGTGGTTGAAGGCGCCGGTCTTGAAAACCGGTGATGTCGAAAGGCACCGGGGGTTCGAATCCCTCTCTCTCCGTCAGTTTCGTCCGCTTTGGAGAAGTACCCAAGTGGCCGAAGGGGCTCCCCTGCTAAGGGAGTAGGGTGGGATAACCGCCGCCCGGGTTCAAATCCCGGCTTCTCCGCTTCTCAGAGTCGAAAGACTCTGAGTTTTTTTTTTGCCTTCGTATTTGCCTTCTCATCCGGTGCTGATTTGTTTATTTGTTACTACTTTATACGGGAAAATTGTATCAGGCGTGAGGTTGCGCCGTATGTTCAAAATGTGTTATAATTATAATGTAGTTCAATAGCTTAAGCAATAAGGAGGAGAGTATGAAAAAGCTTGTCGCTTTCCTGCTGGCTCTGATCATGCTTCTGAGCCTCGCACAGACTGTGCCCATCGCGAACGCGGACGCCCCCCACACCCACAAATGGACGAAAGTGGAAGGCGTAAACCCCACGTGCACCATTGATGGCTGGGCATATTATTATTGCAGCGGATGCGGAGAATACAGAGATGAATCGCTGCCCGCGCTCGGTCACGACTGGGCAATAAAAGTATATACGAGCTACGCCGACTGCACCCATTACGGAGTGTTCTATTGGGTTTGCGCCCGCTGCGGCGCGCACTCGGCTACCGGCAATGACAAACCTCTCGGCCATGACTGGGGCGAGTGGAAAATCATCAAATATCCCACTCCCGAAGAAAACGGCCTCATGGAACGGGAATGCCAGCGCTGCGGCATTACGGAGCAAAAGACCATCACCATGGACGACATCCCGAACAGCGGGCTCAGGATCGAGGCCTGGGTAGTCTACGATACCGAATATGAGATCGGCGAGATGGGCAACTTTATAGTTAAATTCATAAACACATCCGACGCGCCTACCCTTCTGACCGGCATAGATCTTTCATTTGCCGACGGTTCTGAAGACACGATCGATTTCAATGCTGCGTCTCCGCTGATTCTTGCCTCCGGCGAATCCACGACCGTGAATGCTGCGTATTGGATGAACGCGGACAACAAGGCGCATGACGACGATGACTATATCGATATCGATGTCACGGGCAGAGGCAAGCCCAACGGCAAAAACGACGAAATACAATCCAATACCGTTTCTATCACATTCAGACTGAAAACCGAGGAAGATCCCGAGGAAAAGCCCGACCTGCTGCTCGGCGTATCTCCAAGAGTCAACGGCATGAACACTTCTACCGTCAAAGTCGGGGACACGGTTTATTTCGATTACAGCCTTACGAACAATACAGAGAACGAGCTTGAGATCGCCAACATCAGGGAGTGGTACGGCGAAGCCAACATCGACAATGCAGATCCCTTCAGCGGCAATTACCTGAAAGCCGGAGAGACCAGGACGAGCTCCGCTTCCGGCGCCAAGGAATTGATACCATATGTCGTGAAACTGGAGGATTTTGTCGGCGGCAAACTGAAAATCAACTTCTTTGCCGTAGGCCGCGATTACATCGATCATCCTTCCAACGTACTGTATGACCTCGCCTATACCAACAGCGTTGTTATCGAGCTTACGCTCGAAAATTATAAACCCTCATTCTCGCTGCAGGCGGAACTGATCGACTATCCACCGTTCAAGCTTGACCAGGATTACGCCTCCATCAACGTAATAATCGAGAACACTTCCGACAAAGACTTTATCGTCACCAGGCTGTACTACTATTCCGATAATGCCACAGCCTACACTATTGATCATCCTTTCGGCGACCTCGTATTCAAGCCGAACGATGTGCACAATCTCACGGTCAGTTATCTGGTTTCCTCCGCCGACCTCTGGCACAGCGACGAAGACATAGTTATCACTTTCGGCGCTGAAGCCGCCGTGGTGGATTCCGAAAGCGAAATGCCGATCTACAGCAACGAGGATGACGTGGACATTCCCTGGTACGAAGATCCCAACCTGGTCTTATACAAGTACACGGAAGGCCACGAATATGACGGCTACGTATACTCCGCGGGCGATCCCGTCGTATATAAGATCTTCATCCATAACACTTCGAAAGACCGTCCGATCTACTGCGCGACGATCTACGACGAACCCGAAGGACACGAACGGGTAACCGTCGCATCCTTCGACGAGATCGCGCCGCTGCAAAGCAATGAAGGCGAAGAGATAATCTATACCTACTACCTGACTCAGCAGGATATAGATGACTCCGTACAATTGTCTGACGGGAAGTATTATTTCCGGAATAACGTTTACGCCAGCTATTACGTAAACGCCGGAAAATCGGGCGATCTCACCTGGAGGGACGACTACTGCTACGTTCCCGTTGACAAATATGACAAGTCTGATGTGGAGATCATAAAGACCGAGATCAGCCATTATGACGAGAGCAAAGGCTACTACGGAGCCGGCGAAGAGATAAAGTATACCATAACCGTCGTCAACAATTCGGATCATCCCATACATATTTTGGGTATATACGACAGTTATGACAGCGATGCTGTTGCCGCAGACATCATCCTGCACGCCACGGAATCCTACTCGGCGGATTATAAGATAACCGTGACCGAATATGAAGTCTCCTGGTTCCCGTCCATTTACAACCAGGCCTGGGTCAAATACGAAGAAGACGTCGACGGCGAGCAAAAGGAAGACCTCCGGTATTCCAACATAGTCGAAAGCCCCATCGGTCCCAAGCCCGAAGAGCATACCGAAGGTGATTCTGAAGCGCCCACGGTGATCAAGACTGCCGAGAACATGCCCAAGAACGGCTCTTACTATCAAAAGGACGAGCTGATACACTACGTTTTCAGCATTACCAACAACTCTGACGAGACCCTTTTCGACACGAAGATCACCGACGAGATGAAAGGCAAAAACGAGGACGCCGATATCTGGATCGGCGACGTTCTGCCGCACGAGACCGCTATGGGAGACTTCTATTACACGGTCAAAGCGGAAGACTGCGTCGGCTTCCTCTACAACGAAGGCAGTATGTCTTACACTTCGGCAGACGGCGAGAGCCACGTGATCTACCCCATCCCCTGCACCGTCGAGACCGAGATCATAGACCCTGTTCCGGAGGCGCCCAATGTAGTATTGGTCAAGAGCGCGCCCTTTGCACCCAAGGATGGACCGTTCTTCGTCGAAAACGAATCGATAGAGTATTGGATCGACGCTTCCAACCTTTCCGACGACCCGATATACGATCTTGAAATATACGATGACCTTTTCGACGTGAATGCTCCGCTTGTGACGGTGCCTTACCTTGCACCATGGTCCAGCACGATCACTTACAAATTCTGCCATATGGTCACCAAGGAAGAAGCCGAAAGCGAAACCGGTTCGCTGAACAACCAGGCATACGCATACTTCCATACCGAAGAAGAGTTCGCAGGAAACACTCCGGAGAAGGTCTACAGCAATGCGCTTTCAGTGCCTGTGGGAGTCCCCGAGAAGCCTATGTTTGATCCCGAAAGCGTATATATGACAAAGGAAGTCCTGAACTCCCCGCTGTACGGCGACGCTTTCACATATAACGAGGCGATCTACTTCCTTATCACGATCTACAACAACAGCGATTACCCGGTAAGCGTTTCTTCGGTATACGATTTCTACTGGGGCAGCGATTTCGGCAGCAATAACTACCTTCCCGGAGGATTCATACCGCCGCACTCCGTTCTGCCGATCCCGTATTCGCATGTTGTCACCTGGGCAGAAGCAAATTCCTCTGGTCACTTCCTCACCAACGCTGCAAACGCCTCCGTGATCGTCAACTTTGAAGACAAGGAAGAACAGTACGATCTCGTCTGCAGCCCGGTCACCGTGAAACTTGACTATATACCCGATCCGCCGGTGGTGCCCGGGGATCCCGTTGTCTTCAAAAAGGTGCTTGGCGACCCCGCAAAGGTCTACAAGGAAGGCGAGGATATCTGGTTCATCCTGTTCCTGTACAACACTTCGGGCAGCACCATCTATGACATAGCGGTGTATGACCAGTTGGTGCCCGGGTTCTATCTCGACGGCTTCAGCATTTTGGGAGACGGCGAGGTGTACTCGAAAGCCTTCAATTACTCCGTGACCAAGTTTGATGCCGAAGTCATCGGCAGCGTGACCAATATCGGCTGGTTCACCCTGTCCATGCCTACTCGCAACACTCCCACCACATTCTACACCAATGAGGTCACCGTGGCTTGCGGTAAGGATCCCGAACCGCCCAGGACTCCTTCTTCCCATCCTGACAGCTGCAAAGTGACGCTTGTCGGCAAGGGCGAGGGCGCATGGGAATACATGACCGTGTTCTGTGCCGAACACAACTCGGTCAAAGCCGGATTCCGCAAGCTGCTCGATGCATGCGAGACCGACGCAGACAGGACCGTTGCATATCAGGTGGGTCTCGATATGTGGACGAGAGCGCTCGAAAGAGAGTACGAGAAGCTGATCAAAAACGCCCCGTCCGAGGAAATCGCTTCGGCGCTCAACAACGACAGCGCCGTATTTGGCGGTTACCTTAAATCTGTCCGCAACAGGTTGTCCGATGCCGGTCTTGATGAAAACGAGATCAACGCGCGCATCATCCGGCTCATAACCGACCGTGTGACCGAGCTGTGCTACACCTTTGGCGACGGCAAGGACGAACGCAGGGACATCCTGACCGACAAGGTCCCGGAGATCAACCGCGTAGAGGCGAACGCTTGCTCTGCCGTGTACGACAACGCGCTGAGCGGTAGCTATACGGTTACTTTCAACGTGTGCAACGGCCACATCATGCTGCTCAGGACCATTGACCGCACTCTCGCCGCCACGCAGAACGATCCGGAGCTCAAGGCTGCGGGATGGATACGCGCCAAGAGCTACTGGCAGGCCAAGCTCACAACGGACTACGACACGCTGGCCAATCAGGCGGGCGCCGGAGTTTACGCCTTGAGTGAGAGAGCTGCCTTCCTTGCAATGGTCAAAACGCACGGCGCGCTTTACACCGCTGTTTACGGCGACGAAGCGCTTACCGAAGAACTCACGACTACCATGATGCTGAAGCGCGCTTTGGAACTTGACGCCAGGTAATCTAACGTACTGTCTGACCCCCGAACGGGGGTCAGACTTTTATGTGCATTTTAATACTTCCCTATTGCCTTTTTGCCGGCGAATGATGTATCATATACACAGAAATCACATGCGAGAAGGAGACGGAATATGAAAAGCTTTCCCATAGGCGTTATCATCGAGTCTTTCAAAAAGCCCCTGATCGAGTGCCTCGACCTTACCAAATCCATCGGCGCTCAGGGTCTGCAGCTGTACGCAACAAAAGGCGAGACCGCGCCTGAAAACCTGACCGGAGAAAAGCGCAAGGCTTTTCTTAATGAAGTCAAAGCCCGCGGTCTTAAGATCTCTGCGCTGTGCGGCGACCTTGGACACGGTTTCTGGGATGCCGAGAGGAACCCCGAACTCATCCGCCGTTCCAAGCTTATACTCGAAATGGCAAAAGAACTGGAAACCGATATAGTTACGACCCATATAGGCGTAGTGCCGAGCGACCCGGATCATCCCCGTTACAAGATACTGCAGGATGCCTGCGGCGAATTGGCTGCTTACGCCGATTCTCTCAATGCCCATTTCGCGATCGAGACAGGTCCCGAGACTTCTCTTACGCTCAAAAACTTCCTGGACAGCTTAAATTCCACCGGCGTCGCCGTCAACCTCGATCCCGCAAACCTGGTCATGGTCACCGGCGATGACCCTGTCAAGGCCGTTCACAACCTTAAAAAGTACATCGTCCACACCCATGCGAAAGACGGCGTGAAGCTCAGGGACTGCGATCCGGAAGTGGTTTACGGAATAGTGCATAAAGATGCTCTCGTAACAGATGCCTCCTTCGAGGAAGTGCCTCTCGGAAAAGGCAGCGTGCCTTTCAAAGAGTATCTTGCCGCCCTTGAGGAGATCGGTTATGACGGCTTCCTCACCATAGAGCGCGAAGTCGGCCCCGATCCCGTCGGAGATATCTCCATGGCAGCCGATTTCCTGAGGAGTTTCATGAAATAACAAATTGTACAGGCTCCGAAAATTAACCTTGGCAGGCTTGACAATTATTCCCGATGGTTTAGAATAATGATATATTGCGAATGACGGAGAAAAATACCTCTGATGCCCCCACAGAGAGCGGCGGGAAGCTGGAAACGCCGCGGGTAAGCTAAGAGGGAGACCGCCTCCCGACGCGAAACGTGCGGGCACGTTACAGCCCATAAAGCTCGCCGATATTCGGCGGAAACAAGGTGGAACCACGGGCAATACCGCTCGTCCCTGTACGGGACGGGCGTTTTTGTATACAGATCAAAATTGCGGAGGCGCGAAATGATAATCAGTTACAAAGGCAGCAATTACGAATTTGAAGAAAGGATCAACTCGCTGGATATACTCGGCCAGATCGACCCTGACGCAAGAAAAGCGGCTTTGGCCGTAAAGCTTGACGGCGAAGTCACCGAGCTCGCCGCTGCCGTAAAAGGCTCCTGTGAGCTTGTGCCCCTGTTTGGCAGCGATCCGGAAGGCCTGCGCATACTGCGCCACAGCGCCAGCCATGTACTGGCTCAGGCGGTAAAGCGCCTTCGTCCGGAAGCAAAACTCGCTATCGGACCTGCCATAGACAACGGTTTTTACTATGACTTCGATACGGACGAACCCTTCACTCCCGAGTTCCTTGCTCAGGTCGAGAAGGAAATGAAGCACATCATAGGCAAAAACTCCCGTCTGGAAAAGTTCGTACTGCCCCGGGAGCAGGCTCTGGAACTTATGAAAGACGAACCGTACAAAGTCGAGCTCATCAACGATCTGCCCGAAGGCGAAGACATTTCCTTCTATCGCCAGGAAGGCTTTACTGACCTGTGCGCAGGCCCCCACCTTCCCAATCTGGGCAGGATAAAGGCGTTCAAGATCACGTCCACCGCCGGCGCATACTGGCGCGGCAGCGAAAAGAACAAGATGCTTAGGCGCATCTATGCCACTGCTTTTGCTTCCAAGGAAGAACTGGACGCCTATCTTAAGCAGCAGGAAGAAGCCTTAAAGCGTGACCACAACAAACTGGGCCGTGAGCTTGAATACTTCACAACGGTCGATATAATCGGCCAGGGCCTCCCCATCATCCTTCCCAAGGGCGCACGAGTGATACAGAAACTGCAGCGCTGGGTCGAAGATACCGAGCAGAAGCGCGGTTATCTGCTTACGAAAACGCCGTATTTTGCCAAGCGTGAGCTCTACAGGCTTTCCGGCCACTGGGATCACTATCGCGACGGCATGTTCATTATGGGCGATCCCGATGATGAAAGCAAAGAATGCTTCGCGCTGCGTCCCATGACCTGTCCTTTCCAGTATCAGGTCTATCTGAACCGCATGCGCTCCTACCGCGATCTGCCCATGCGCCTCGGTGAAACGTCCACCCTGTTCCGCAATGAGGATTCCGGCGAAATGCACGGCCTTATCCGCGTAAGGCAGTTCACGATCTCGGAAGGCCACCTGGTGCTCAGACCGGATCAGCTGGAGCAGGAGTTCCGCCAGTGCCTTGAACTTGCGCACGAGATGCTCGATACCGTAGGTCTTTGGGAGGACTGCACGTTCCGCTTCAGCCAGTGGGATCCCGCCAACCCCAAGAACAAGTACGAAGGCACGAAAGAACAGTGGGACGAGGCTCAGGCGGTAATGGGCAAGATCCTCGACAATATCGGTCTTGAGTATTCCATAGGCATCGACGAAGCCGCCTTTTACGGGCCCAAGCTCGACATCCAGTACAAGAACGTGTTCGGCAAGGAAGACACCATCGTGACTATCCAGATCGATATGCTGCTTGCCGCGCGCTACGGTATGGAATATGTGGACAAAGACGGGCAGAAAAAGACGCCATATATCATCCACAGGACTTCCCTCGGCTGCTACGAGCGCACGCTTGCCTACCTTATCGAGAAATATGCAGGCGCAATGCCTCTTTGGCTGAGCCCCGAGCAGGTCAGGATAATGACCATAACCGACAGAGCGGACGCCGCCGCCTACGCCCTCAAAGCCAAACTCGAGGCTGCAGGCATCAGCGCGGAAGTTGATGCCCGCAACGAGAAGATCGGCTTTAAGCTCAGAGAAGCGCGTCACGACAAGCTTCCCTACATGGTCGTCATAGGCGACAAGGAAGCCGAAAACGGCACCGCTGCGGTAACAAAGCGCGGAACTCAGGAATCCGTAGTAATGTCCGCTGAAGATTTTATTTCCCAGGTCCTGGGCGAGATCGACAGCAAAGACAGAAGCTTCTGATCTATCTTTGAAAACGGCGCGGGATAATCTCTCCCGCGCCTTATGATTGTATACAGTTATTATGAAAGTACTCACCTGTACAATAACCGCAGAAGATGACAACAGGCTCGCGTGGCGCGTGGCAAGGTCGACGCTTGGGCTTTCCGCGCGCCAGCTTGCGCGGATCAAGGTCTCCAACGGGCTTAAGCTGGACGGCGTCAGCATCCACGCGGACGTTAGAGTCAAAGCGGGAGAGCTGTTGAGCGCTTATGTGCCCGAAGAGCAGCCCGAATACAGAGCTCCGTTTGATGACAAGCCGGTTAATATAGTTTACGAAGATGAAGATATCCTAGTGATAGACAAGCCTGCTCCGCTTGCAACACAGTACAGCCACAAGCAGGAGGAAAACGCACTGGAAAACCGCCTGTCCTGGTATTTCCGCGACGACCCGAACTTTGTGTTTCGTCCGGTAAACAGGCTCGACAAGGGCACGAGCGGCCTGTTGTGCGCCGCAAAGAATCCCTGGTCACAGCATATGCTCACCAAAACGCTGCATACGGATGCCTTTGTTCGCGAATACCTTGCCATATGCTGCGACGCGCCCGACCCGCTCGCGGGCACGATCGACCTTCCAATCGGCAAGATCTCCGAAGCCAGCGTGAAACGGATCGTCACTCCCGACGGAGCGCCTTCTAAAACAGACTATAAGGTATTATCGGTTTTCAATGATCTGAGCCTCGTGCATCTCAGGCTTCACAGCGGGCGTACCCATCAGATCCGTGTGCATATGAGCGCAATCGGCTGCCCGGTATACGGAGATTTCCTGTACGGCACCGAAGATACGGTCAATTTGGCCGGCAGACAGGCGCTTCACAGCGCATATTTAAGTTTCATACACCCTCAGTCAGGCATAAAACTGAGCTTTTTCAGTCCGCTTCCGGCGGAACTTGCTCGACTTATCCAAAAAAATAGTCGGTGTTTTTCTGTAAAATTAAGTCAAATCCTATTATAACTCTTGCAAAATATAGTTAAACGCTTTATAATAACAGTGTATACATTTGGTCATTTGTTATTTGGAGAATGGAGGGTTACCCGTGGCCGGCAGAATTCTCATCGTAGACGATGAACCCATTATCGTCAAAGGTTTGAAATATTCGCTAGAGCAGGATCAGTACGAGACGGACGCTGCTTATGACGGAGAGGAAGCGCTTGATAAATTCTTTTCCGGTCAGTACGACCTGGTGCTGCTGGACGTCATGCTTCCCAAGGTCGACGGCATAGAAGTATGTCAGCGCATCAGGGAAAAGTCCAACGTCCCCATCATCATGCTCACCGCCAAGGGAGAAGATATGGACAAGATCCTCGGCCTCGAATACGGCGCCGACGATTATATGACTAAACCCTTCAACATTCTCGAGGTCAAAGCCCGCATCAAGACCATTTTCCGCCGCACCGCGATGGCGCGCAAAGACGGAGGTCAGAGCGTTATCAGCGTTCGCGACATGCGCATCAACTTAAACAACCGTTCCGTCAGCATCTGCGGCAAGGAGATCAACCTGACCGCGAAGGAATTCGACCTGCTCCAGCTGTTCGTATCCAACCGCGGCAAGGTCTTTTCCAGAGAAAGCCTGCTTGAGACCATATGGAAGTATGACTATCTCGGCGACCTTCGCACCGTGGACGTACACATCCGCCGTCTGAGGGAAAAGATCGAAAAGAATCCCGCCCAGCCCGAATTCATATTCACCAAATGGGGCGTCGGATACTATTTTACCGAAAAAGACTGATACTGTCGCTCGCGGCTCGTTATCCGCGAAAAAAGGTGCATTTGATTGGCCAAAAGTGTTAAGACCCATATAGGTTCCATAAGATACAAACTCATTTTCGCCTATCTTGCCGTTATAATCGTCGCCTTCCTGCTTTTAGGCGCGTCCATGACCGCAATGATGGGCGATTATATGTATAAATACTCTGCGGATCTTGCCCTGGAACAGATAAACGGTATATCCGCCGGGGTAGATTTTGCTTTGTCTGATTTTGACACCGCTAAGGCCTATGAGCTTGCCTCGCGCTGTTCTTCCCGCATAATCATAGCAGATCCCGACGGCGTGGTCGTATGCGACACTTCCTCTCTTGTTAACGGCTGCACGCTTGAACCTCCTTTCGATATCTCAAAAAAGGCTTCTGCACTGCTTAAAGCTGGAAGCGTAAGCAGCTTTTCTCCCGAAAGCGATTCATACGTCGTCCTGTCTGCCGTAAAACTTGACAACGGTTTCATTTATTCTCTTTCCGATGCTGACGGCATTATTCAAAACCTGAAAAGCCTGTGTATAAGGCTGTGTATCGCGCTTGCAGGCATACTGCTTTTATCCGTGCTTTTGGGTCTATTGTTCACGCGTTCTTTCACCCGTCCCGTCAAAGAACTGGACAAAGCCATAAAGAGCCTCTCGCAGGGCGATTTTACCGTGCGCGCAAAAGAGATCGGCAACACCGAGCTTACGCGCCTCGCATCCGCGTTCAACGATATGGCAGGACGCATGGAGATGCTGGACCGCAGCCGCAACAGCTTTGTTTCAAACGCCTCCCATGAGCTTAAGACGCCCCTGGCGACAATGAAAATAATGGTCCAGACCCTGCTGTACCAGGATGTGCCCGATCCTGCCATGAACAAGGAATTCCTCGGCGACGTCGATAAGGAGATCGACAGGCTCAACGCCATAGTCGTCGACCTGCTCACGCTGGTCGGTATGGATTCCGGGGAAACGCCTATTAAGAAGGAAGAACTCAGCCTGAGCAAAATGCTGGAGGAAGATGTAAAGCGTCTCTCCCCCCTCGCCCGCGAACGCGGTATCCAGCTTGACATTTCCATTCGCGATGATCTGTACGTCAGCGGTGACGAGATAAAGCTAGATCAGGTGTTCTATAATCTCCTGGACAACGCTCTCAAATACACTCCCCGCGGCAAAAATGTTTTGGTAGAGGTATACCGTTCCGGACGTCAGGCGATAGTAAAGGTCAAGGATGAAGGCATCGGCATACCCGAAGACAAGATCCCCCATATTTTTGACAGATTTTACCGCGTTGACAAAGCGCGCGGGCGTGAAACAGGCGGCACCGGTCTGGGTCTGTCCATAGCCAAGCAGATATTGCTCGCCCACGGCGGGAACATCAACGTGACTTCCGTGCTTGACAAAGGTTCGGTTTTCACCGTGGAGCTGCCCCTTCTTTCCGGACGCGCAAGCGGGAAGGAAGCGGAGAAATGAGAAGAGTATTTATCCTTGCGCTTTGTCTCATTCTTTGCCTCGGCGTCTGTTTTGCCGAAGTCAGCGTTTTCCCGGACAGCCGCATAATGAGCGCGGACATATATTCGGTAAAAGACGATTCTCTCATCAGAAAGCAATTCAGTCTTGAGATACCGCGGTTAGAAGATCCTGCGGTCAGTCTTACGGAACATGCGTTAAGCGGGTGCGCTTTCCTGCGTTTAAACGGGATCGAATACGGCAATCAGATATATACTGTGCTTGTTTCCAGGCTTTCTTCTTCCGCAGCCGATCAGACCGCGCTTTACTGTTTCGCCATCGCCCAAACGCTGATAGCTAACGGTATTTGTGACGGGGTAAACGTATTGATAGACGGTGTATGCCCCGCATATGACAATACACCCATAAACACCGTTTACGGGCTGTTTGAAGGGGACCTGAGCCTTCCGTCTCTTCTGGAACAGCATAAGGCGACGCGCAGGGCAACAATCTACCTGCCTGACCGCAGCGGGAAATACATAGTTTCCGTTCCCTCGCCCGTTCCTGCCGGAGAGTTTTCATACAAAGGCATGCTGTCGCTCATCGAGTCTGTCGATATAAGTGATCCTGTATTATGCCCCATGCCTTCGGGTTTCGCGAGCAATATAGATATAAGCAAAGGATACGATCCGGCCGGGAGGTTCACGCTTTCGGTCAATTTAAGGGGGTCTGACTATCTCGGTCGGATCCTTGATAACGGGCAATTTGACGAATGGCAGCTTTGGGCATCGATCTGTTTCAGTCTCTTCACTAACTGTCCGGGCACGGAGCGCGTACGCTTTTTAATAGATAACAGCCCCATTGCCACCATGCCATCGTATTCCGGCGCCATATTTGAAACCAACAACGGCGAACTGTCCAGACTGGCATTTGCCGGACGCCTTGGCGTGATCAGAAACGGTTATGAAATAAACGTTGACGGCAATGTTTCCGAAAGAAACTTTGTTCTGCCATGTCGAAGCCTTAAAGACCCTGTCAGGATAATAGAATCGTGTGTCCCCGGCATCAATACTGGCGATATACTTGAAGCTTACATATCAGGCAGGGACGCGTATGTATGCCTGTCCGAACGCTTCTACAACGCCACAAAGGACTATGATCTGCCGAAAGCGCACGAAACGTACTTTGCGATGGTGAATGCACTCTGCGCTGATCTGGATCTCAAGCGAGTCAAGTTTCTGGCAAACAACAAACCCGCAGAGGTGCTTCCCTGCGGGCTGACACTTGAAGGCTTTCTGTATCCCGATCCGGGACTTGGCAATTGATCGGGCGAAAGCTATTCGCCGTATTCCCTCTCGAATTTCTCCCTATCGAATTTAGCGCGCCTGTTTGGGCAATTCTCCATAGCGCACAGGGCGCAGCTTTCAAAATGCTTCTCACTTATGTACATTATCCCGGAACTGGATTTGACTGGGCGCATAAGGAAGCTTTTCTCCAGGAATATACCTGTCTTTTCGTAAACATCCCCTAACAGATCAAACAGCGGGCGCTGCGCAGAAATATGCCAGTCGACCACCGAGCCGGGAGCTAAGGTATAAACATTGTTGGTACCCAGCTTTTGTTTTATATATCTTGAAAAAGACAATCTGTATGCCTTAAGAGCCATCTCGCTGATCTCATCGGACCAGAACCGGAACAGTTCGTCGTCAAGGCTCAGAGCGTATTCGTAAGCCGCCCTGCCGGCAGTGATGACGCAGGGATATACTGTTTCTATATCCTTAAGGTTTACCGCGACCACCCTTGAATGAAAGCTTTGCCCGCCTATGACCACGTCATGCCCGTCGTTAGATTCGATGCGCTCGACGCCGTAGTACGCAACAGGCTTGAGCAGCTTCATAGTTTCATTATACACGTCTTCAAAGTCGTCAAGGTCGTCTTGAAGCACCTTAAGCTCATCTATAATGACTGCTTTATCCAGCTTCCATTCGAGATCATCTATGATATAACGTTCTTTCATAACACCCTCCCGTGACATTATTATAATCACCTTCAATGCTTTGCGCAATAACAGGCTTGACTTTTTTCTCTGCGGATATATAATTTTTCTCATGGAGGTGAACACATGAACGAAACATATGAGCGCATATTTGCCGTCGGAGAGATCCCTTCAAAATATAAATATATAGACCAGTCCCGTTTGCACGATTGGGAGGCGTACTACAAACAGCTAAACACGGAATACCGTCAGTGCACGGAAGAAGGCTTGGATGTGGAGCTGCTGAAGCCCGCATTCGACAGGATAATATCCATGCCGGATTCTCCCGAAAAGCAATTGTTTGCCGACAGGCTTTTCGAAGAGCTCAGAACGCTTCCGAAAACACCCGGTTACCCTTACGTGGAACCTGACGATATCGACGGCATACTCGCGGTTTCAAATTGCGGTGTCGTCAAGCCCGTGCAGCCCGATATCGGCAATTTAAGGCAAAAGATATCTGGAGCGTGGTACGGGCGGATCGCGGGCTGCCTGCTGGGAAAGACGGTAGAAGGCGTTCGCACTGACGAACTGATCCCGTTTCTGAAAAACAGCGGCAACTATCCGATGCACAGATATATTTATTCCACCGACGTGCCCGAAAACGCGAAAGAGCTTTACCGTTTCAACTTTGCATCCAGAGTGTACGCCGATAAACTTGCCTGCGCCCCTGCGGATGACGACACCAACTATACATGCCTTTATCAGCTCCTCGTAGACAGATACGGAAGAGATTTTACCGGTCAGGATGTCTGCGCGATCTGGCAGTCCAG
Organism: Clostridiales bacterium; assembly: GCA_024683475.1. Classification (GTDB taxonomy): domain Bacteria; phylum Bacillota; class Clostridia; order Christensenellales; family Aristaeellaceae; genus RUG14130. Next base: position 77,330 of record JAIKYG010000003.1, read on the forward strand.
GCAGCCCAAAACCGCTTACTGTACCGCTGAGCGAGCGGCGTACCGCAATATGAGCGACGGCATCCAGCCGCCCAATACCGCTATATATCAGAACGCTTTCCGTGAGTGGATCGGCGCACAAATACGCGGTGATTATTTCGGATATATCAATCCTGGCGATCCGCTTGAAGCCGCGAAAATGGCATGGAAAGACGCCTCTGTCTCCCATGTAAAAAACGGTATATACGGAGAAATGCTGATAGCCGCCATGCTTGCCCGGGCTGCAGTGAGCGATGATATCCTTGACATAATCAACACGGGTCTTAACTGTATCCCATCCGATTGCCGCCTTGCCGAAAAGCTAAGTGAACTGCTCGGGAAGCACGCATGCGGCGCAGACGAAGCAAGCGTATTTGCCTGGATCCACACGCTCTTTAACGAAAAGGTCGGGCATGACTGGTGCCACACCATCTCCAACACATTGATCGTATGCGCATGCCTGCTGTACGGCAGCAATGATTACGGCAGATCTATATGCATGGCTGTTCAGACCGGCTTTGATACCGACTGCAACGCCGCGACCGTGGGTTCCATACTGGGCATGAAGAACGGTATCTCCTCCATAGACAAATATTGGATCGAGCCGCTGCACGGCAAACTGAACACCAGCATCGTCGACATGGCAGCGGTGGAGATAGAAAGCCTTATCGGCAAGACCCTTTCGCATATAGCTGGTTAGCTTATTTATTCACCTTATAGGAGGTTTATATGAACGGTCAGAGGATGTACGACTTTATCAAGGCACTGGATTTTGTGCGCGTAAGCGGCACTCCGGAGGAAGCAAAAGGCGCCGAGATCATACAGAAAGAGTGCGCTTCATTCGGTTTTGACACCCAGATAGAGACTTTCCCCACTCAGGACGGAGAAGTCATAGAGACCCAGCTCGAAGTGCTTGAACCCTACAAAAAGGTGTATGAGGCTTGCGCGTTCAGGCGCAGCGCGTGCATTGACACGGAGGCTGAAGTCAAGTATGCCGAAGACGGGCTGCCTGTCAATCTGCTTAACTGCGAAGGCAAGATCCTTTTGCTGAACGTAAATATCAACCGCAAGAAGTATGAAGCGCTCATGGCGGCTAAGCCCGCTGCGGTCATCATCGGCGAAGGCGACATGCTTGACAGAAACGATGAGACGGATCTGCAGCCCGGCATGCTCAGACCCTTCATTACAGACGGTATAGACGGCAGGCTGTGTGCGGTCACCGTGCGCAAAAAGGACCTTTACGACATGATCGTTTGCGGTGCTTCAAATATGTGTTTGAAGGTCGTTGCCAGGGATTTTGAGAACACTTCCAGAAATGTTATCGGAACAATCCCCGGAACGAAGTATCCGGACCAGATCATCGCTTTTACCGCGCATATGGACTCCACTCAGTTTTCTCACGGCTGCTATGACAACGCTGCTGGCAGCGCCAACCTTTTGGAGCTTGCGCGCTATTATACGCAGAATCCTCCTGCCCGCACTCTGCGCTTTATCTGGACAGGCAGCGAAGAACGCGGCTTGCTGGGCAGCAAGTATTTCGTATCCGCGCATAAAGAGGAAATCGAACGTACCAGGCTGTGTGTGAACATCGACCTTGCGGGAAGCCCTGCCGGAAAGGATTTCGCCATCGTCACCGGACCCAACGAACTCACTAACCATATAGACATGATGCTTAAGGAAGCCGGGCTCGCTTGTGAGACGCGTACGGACACCTACTCTTCCGACTGCATCCCCTATGCCGACAGCGGTGTGCCTGCCGTCTCATTGGGCCGTTTCGGCGCTCACGGAATGAGTTACATCCATTGCAGAAAAGACAGGCTCGAATATGTGACCGCCGCCTCCCTCGAGAGCACGGGCAAAATGATAGAGCTTGTCGTCGACAGATTCGTCAACGCTGCGTGCCTGCCGTTTGAGAGGTCCATCCCCGACGATATAAAGAAGAAAGTTGACGATTACCTTCTTAAAAAGTAATTCTTAGTTTGATCGTTTATAAAGAAACGTCCTCCGCGCGTATCATTCGCGCATCCGGAGGACGTTTGCTATATATATTCAATTACTGCGCGATGCGTCTTGCGAACATGCGCCCGCATTCGCAGATGAATCTCAGCATGGCGGGCATTACTTCAGTATCCGCCACGTTCCAGACATTGAAGGTCTCAAACGACAGCGTGGCGTCGTAGCCTATTTCCTTTATGCCTTCGATGAGCCTGTTCCAGTCCAGAACGCCCATATACGGAGCCAGATGCTGGTCGTTCCTGCCGTCATTGTCATGCAGGTGGAAGGCGCTGATACGCTTGCCCAGTTTTAATACCGTCTCTTTCGCATCAAGGCTGCATAAGAGCATATGACCCGAATCCAGGCAGAAGCCGAACAGTTTTTCTCCCGCTATCCTGTTAAGCTCGTCTATCATTCGGCAGGCAGTGTCTATTTCGGAGCAGCACGCCGCATATATTTTTCCCTTGTACGAGGAAAACATGTTTTCAAGGCATATCGTGACCCCGTATTCTTTAGCGATGGGTATCAGGGCGGTGTAACTCTTTATATTCAGGTCCCACTCTTCCTCGGCTGGGAGTTTCTTATCATATCCAAGGAAGAACGGATGGATTATCAGGTTTCTGCATTCGATCAGGTCGCAGCCGCGTATCGTGTTCCCCAGCGCCAGCAACATGTTTTTATTTGTTTCGTCATTTCCATACACATAGCTCGGGAACGGCGCATGCGCCTGGTAGTTGTCCAAGCCGTATTTCTTTGCGGCTTCACCCCAGGGCGCAAAGAGTTCTTTAATGCCGTGTCCGTCCAGCAACGCCTGCGGAAATGCGTTATCCCTGATGTTTCTGCCTGTCAGCAAGTGGTCCACGTTCGCGTCTACCGCGTCGAATCCGCATTCCTTAATGAGCTTATAAGCGCCGTCGATACCGTATACTTCTTCAGGCCCGCCCGTCTGTACTGCGATTTTGTTCATAGTATCCTCCCCTATATATTATTGAATCTGAAGCTGTCCCAGGGTATGTCTACAGGAGCATTTTTGGTCAGGATATCGTAAACGTGCATTAAAAGCGGATAATCTGTTTCTTTTATCTCGCCTGTCTCTGCGCGTTTTTTTATGGCCCTGCCCACTCTTTCTGCCACGACCAGAGATTCCAGCGTTATGCCGTTTAGTTTTGCTTTCGCTTCAGCAATATTAAGCCCCCGGCCTAAAAGGATGCCTATCAGCCGCGTCCTGCCGCCGTAGACCGTTACATATAAGTCCCCGACGCCTACGGAGAGATTATCGGTAGTATATGCGTTTTGCAGTTTCAGCAGAGAAGACATTTCCCTCACTGCCTGATAGAATACCGCCGCCTGCGAATTATAGTGCAGAGGACTGTCTTCGCCAAATACCTTTTGATTCAGTCCCACGGTCAAAGCTACTGCAAGGGCGTATGCGTTTTTTAGCGCGACCGCGCTTTCTATCCCGGTAACGTCCTTTGATATGCTTATGTGGTAATACTCTGTCTGCATCAGCTCTCTCGCCTTTTCAAGCGAAGCCACGTCACTGCCGCAGAAACACACCTGCGTCTGGTCGTGCGCCACAAGCTCATAGCTGGTGCAGGGGCCGCCTACAGCCATCATTTTAAGCAGTTTTCCGCATGATGCCAGCTTTTGATTCCATATATCGGGATATGTAAGCAGCTTTCCGTCCAAAGTATCCTGTAGGCCTTTTGTGACCGTAAGCACCATGGTATTATCCGGGATCCTCGGCAGCACATGGTCGCCGAACCAATCTACGCCGAAACTGGAAACGCCGCCGATCACAAGGTCCGTGTTTTTCAGAGCATCGTCAAGCTGTTCTATCTGGTAAAAGGATATGCCGCCGGGAAAATCTCTTTCAAACTTCAGATGCCTGTTTGTTGCCCGTGCATTGTCAATGATATCTCTGTCAAGATGGGTACCGACTATCCTGACCTCGTGGCCGTTTTCCCTGGCGGGAAAAGCCAGCGCAGACCCCATCATGCCGGATCCGACTATGGTGATTACAGCCATAAATCCTCCATCTGCCGATTAAAATCAAAAAAGCACCGTTTAAGGTGCTTTTAGTACCGGTGATCGGATTCGAACCAATGACACTCCGGGTATGAACCGAATGCTCTAGCCAACTGAGCTACACCGGCAAAAAAATTGCGGGGGAGGGATTTGAACCCACGACCTCCGGGTTATGAGCCCGACGAGCTACCGAACTGCTCTACCCCGCGACAAGGCGCTCTTTCAAGCGACGAGTATTATTATACACGTATAAGGACATAAAGTCAAGTGATAAATTCGAAAAAACGTATTATTTAACATTGCCGGGCACTGTGAAAACATGTGCCCGGCAGGATCTCATTAAACCTTATCCAGTATCTTGGCAGTCTCCTCATCCTGATACTGCCGTGTGTACATGTCGTAGTAATAGCCTTTGGCGGCTATCAGCTCCCTGTGCGTACCCTTCTCGACGATCTTTCCATCCCTTACCGCCAGTATCACGTCCGCGTTTCTGATGGTAGAAAGCCTGTGGGCGATCACGATGGACGTTCTGCCCTTAATGACTTCGTTTATGGCAGACTGTATCTTTTGCTCCGTGATAGTATCCACGGAAGCGGTGGCTTCGTCAAGTATGAGTATGCGCGGCTTCGCGAGTATCGCGCGTGCGAAGGATATAAGCTGTTTTTCGCCCGTGGAGAGCAGTTCGCCGCCCTCTCCTACATCCGTATCGAGTCCGTGCTCGAGCCTGGCTATCACTTCATCGGCGCTGACGAGTTTAATGGCTGTGTCGATCTCCTCCTCGGTAGCGTCAGGGTTGCCGTACAGCAGGTTGTCCCTCACGGTGCCGCTGAACAGGTGGGGATTCTGCAGCACGTAGCCTATATGGCTGTGCAGCCATAACTGACTGCGTTCCCTTGCGTCTCTGCCGTCAATAAGCACCTGACCTTCGGACGGTTCATAAAACCTGCACACAAGATTGACAAGCGTGCTCTTTCCGGCACCCGTCTCGCCCACGATCGCTATATTGGAGCCAAACGGGATCTTGAGCGAAAAGTGGCTTAACACTTCCTCGTCGCCGTCCGGATACGTGAAGCTGACATCCTTAAACTCTATGTCGCCTTTAAGATCTTCCCAGTTCTGCTTATGAGGTTCAAAACTGTCGCCGTATCTGTCGATCACTTCCGGGCTGTCCTGAACATCGCTTTTGACCTTGAGCAGATTGGTGAATCTTTCTATGTTTACCTGGGTGGAGATCAGGTCGCTTATTGAATCGATCAGCCAGCGGATAGGCTCCATAAGGCCCTGCGCATAGCTCATGAACATGGAGAATGTGCCGACTTCGTCTGCGGCGATGAGTTCGTGCCTCCACAGAACGACCGCAAGAGCCAAAGACGAGGCAAAAGTCATGGTGCAGGCAAACAGGCCCCTGAGCCGAGCCGCCAACACGCTTCGAGCTTTCATCTTGTTCGTATCGCCCTCAAAGCGCGACTGCATGCCTTTTTCTATTGCCAGGGTCTTGACTGTCTTTGCGCCGGTGATACCTTCGTTGAAGTTGGACGTGATCGTGGAGTTGATCTCCCTTATCTCCCTGTTTGCCTTTATAAGCCTTTTCTGGAAAAAGGAAAACAGTATGACCACGAGCGGCATGATAGCTAACACCATCAGGGCCAGTTTAGCGTTGATGACAAGCATTACCACGCTGGCGAAGATAAGGTAACTGGAATGCCACACCGCGTCCATGAAGCTCCAGCTGGCAAGCGAGCCTATACGCGAGGTGTCCGAAAGCACTCTGGCGTGGATATACCCCACGCTGTTCTGGTTAAAGTAACTGAACGAAAGCGTCTGAAGGTGGGTAAAGGCGGCTCTTCTGAGATCTCTGTTGATCCTCACCTCTACCGCCATCGCTCTTGTGCAGCTGATAAACGTGGATAGAGACGACATGCAGATCGCCACGATATACGCGATTATGAACCACGGCAGCGTATCCAGCGTTTTAAGTTCCACAAAGTGATTGACCGCATATCTCTGAAACAGAGTAATGCCTACGTCTATCAGGCTTGTGACAAGGCCCCAGAAAGCCATAACCACAAGCACCTTGCCGTAAGGCTTAATGAACGGAAATATCTTTCCTATCCCAAAGAACCTGAGATGGACCTGTTTTTCGTTGGACTGCATTATATCGCCTCCTCTCCAAGCCCGGTCTGGCTTTGGTAGATCAGACTGTACAAACCGCCCGCATCCTTAAGCTGGTCATGTGTGCCCATTTCAGCCACAGCGCCTTTTTCCAGCACTATGATCTTGTCACAATGGGAAAGCGTCGTGATCCTGTGAGAAATGATTATAACTGTCGCTCCGCCGAAATGTTTCTCCAGCGCCTGCCTGATTTTGGCGTCTGTCTGGGTATCGACCGCGGACAAGCTGTCGTCCAGTATCATTATGGGCGTTTTCTGGGTCAGCATCCTGGCTATAGCGGCTCTCTGCTTCTGACCTCCGGACAGCGTTACTCCCCTTTCGCCCACCATCGTATCGTAACCCTTCGTGAATGCAGTAACGGAGTCGTCGAGGCAGGCGTCCCTGGCAGCTTCGCGTATTTCCGTAAGCGTCAGTTTTTCGTCGGTGATCCCTATGTTTTCCGATATAGTACGGCTGAAAAGGAAAGGCTCCTGCAGCACGATGCCTATGCTGCTTCGCAGATGCGATGTGGTTATTTTTCGGATATCCACGCCTCCCACGGTTATGGAGCCGTTGCCTTCAGGCAGGTCGTAAAGTTTGTCCAGCAAGAACATGAGCGTGCTCTTGCCGCTTCCGGTACCGCCCAGAATGCCCAGTGTCGTCCCGCTTTCGACGGTGAAATTTATGTCATGCAGAAGCTCGGGACAGTTTTCATAATTGAAGCAGACGTTGTTGAAAGAGATATCCCCGTGCATATCCGCTTCATATGCGTCTGGAGCATCCTTTTCTTCCTCGCTGTCCATTATGTACTTGACCCTCTGTACGGACACCGTCGCCTTACTGAGCTCGCTGATCATTCGCCCCAGCTGCCTAACGGGCCATATCAGGCGGGCATTGTAGGATATGAACGCTATGTATTCGCCGGTCAGCATTTTGCCGTGGTAGCACAGCAGCGCGCCTGCAACGACGAGCAGCAATATCTGCACGTTTGCTATAAGGTCGGAGATCGACCAGAATCTTGACAGGCTCCTGCCTACTTTTACCCAGAGAGAAGTGTAGTATTCGTTCTGTTTTTCAAACTTGTCCAGTTCTGATTTTTCCCTGCCGAATGCGCGCACGACTCTAACGCCGGTAAGGTTTTCCTGCACCATGGCGGAAAGCTTGCCTTCGTTTTCGTCGCATTTCTCAAACTCGGTATACACCGTTTTGTGAAACGCCATCGAATGCAGGATCAGCACTGGCATCGGCAGCATGGCAACAAGTGTCAGAAGAGGATTCATGGCGAGCATGAACACGATGCTCATCACCAGCATGATGACTATCCTGAAGATGCCGGTCATCTGCTCGGAAATGAAGTTGCGCATGGTATCGATGTCGCTGGTGCAGCGCTGTATTATGTCGCCTGTCTTGTTCTTCATGTGCCAGGAGAATGGCAGGCGCTCGATATGCCCGAACAGCTTGTCGCGCATGGTCTTGACCAGCGTCTCGCTGCCCTTGGTGTTGTACACGCGGAACAGATACTGGGCGATAACCTTAATAAGCGCCACCAGCAAGAGCGCGGCTGCGGCGATCCATATATTCCGTTTGATGTGTTCGAACCCGCCCAGATAATTGACGATCTTCATTATCCAGGCAGCATAATTGGGCTCTTGCCCCTCGATCACGTTATCCACGGTCATGCGGATGATCTGGGGAGAAAGCATATCCATAAGCGCGTTCAGCGCTGCGGAAATGATGCTGATAACAAAAAAGGCTTTGGAACCCTTAAGAAAGTTCCAGATCAGCCTTAACGAACCGTCGTTCTTATGAGATCTTCTCATATATCTCCTTTTAGCAGGTCAAAAAGCCGTTTGAGCGTTTCAAGCTCCAGTTCTTCGCCCCTCGCTGTTGCGCTGAGGCTCAGAGACTCAAGAGCTCCGCTGACGCGCTGCTTATCGATCCCGTATGCGGCGCTTAAACAGTTGGCAAGCGTCTTTCGCCTCAGGGCGAAACACGCTTTTATAAAACGAGCAAACGGCTTTGACTCTTCCGCCGAAACCAGCGGGATCTTTCTGCGGACAAAGCTTACTACACAGCTGTCCACATGCGGCTTGGGAGTGAAGCAGTCTCTGCTTACGTCAAAGAGTATCTCCCCATAGGCGCACAGACTGATCAGCGCGGGAGTCGCCCCCCACAGCGGATCTCCCTGCCTGCTCAAAAGCCTTACTGCGGCTTCTTTCTGCAGCATGAGCGTCATCCTGGCAGGTGGGTTGTCAAGCAGCAGCATTTTGGGGATAAAGTCGCTGGTTATGTAGTAAGGGAGATTCGCGCATACGCAATACTCTTCCTGCCCGAACTGCTCCCTTGTGAGTGTGTCTATGTCTGCCTTGAGTGCGTCGGCGTAGATCAGCGAGAAGTTTTCCCTGCCGCCCAAAAGACGGTCCAGCACCGGTTTAAGCGTTTTGTCAAGCTCTATCGCCAGCACTCTGCTGCCAAATTTCAGCAGGCTGTTTGTGAGCATGCCCGCGCCTACGCCGATCTCCAGCACATTCACATCATTTCCGGCTCCGCCGCACAGAGCTATCCTGTCCAGCAGAGCCTCGTCGAATATGAAGTTCTGTCCCAGAGTGCGAGTGTAATCGAAACCGTTGCTTTCCAGCGCGAGCCTCGCTTTCAGGGAATAGGAAATGTCTTCCACTGTGTCTGTCACCTGAGCGCGTTCAGTTCGTCGATCCGCTGCATTATGGTCTGCATCAAAGCCTGATTCTTCGCAATCTTTTGCTTTTCTGCTTCCACAAGCTGCGCGGGGGCTTTGGCGACGAAGCCGGGATTGTTCAGCTTTCCTTCGCCTCTGCCGATCTCTGCCTTGGTGGCTTCCAGTTCTTTGCCGAGTCTTGCGAGTTCCTTTTCGATATCCACAAGCTCGCCCATGGGGATAAACAGGGTGCTGCCGCCCGCCATTGCGCTTACGGAAGCTTCGGGATTTGCATCGTCCTTGGTCAGGTATTTCACATCGCTTGCGGAAGCCAGGCGATACAGGTAGCCTTCGGACTGTTTGAACGCTTTTTCCATTTCATCCGAGGCGCGGATGATCAGCGTAGCCTTCTTGGAAGCGGCGACCTTCATTTCAGCCCTCAGGTTCCTGGCGGCGCGGATAACGTCCATTATGGCATCCATTTTTTCCGCGTCTTCGGTAAAGTCGTACTTTTCTTCCGCCACGGGCCAGGAAGCATTGATGAGCATGCCTTCATGTCCGGGCAGATAGCTGTACAGTTCTTCGGTTATAAACGGCATATACGGATGCAGCAGCTTGAGCGTGCCCGTAAGCACGTAATACAGCACTTCCTGGGTGGCTTTGCGCGCCTGCGGATCGTCGCCGTTCAGCTCGTGCTTGGCCATTTCGATGTACCAGTCGCAGAAATATGACCAGATGAAGTCGTACAGGCTGTACGCGCCCATGCCGAGGTCGAAGCCTTCAAGCTTCTCGGTAAGATTTCTCACCTGTTCGTTAAAGCGAGTGAGTATCCACTTGTCACTTAGCGCGAGTTTGTCCGCGGACGGGATCCCTTCGGGCACGAAGTCCTGCATATTCATAAGCGCGAAGCGGCTGGCGTTCCAGATCTTGTTGGCGAAGTTTCGGTATGTCTCGATCTTCTCCAAACTCATTCTTACGTCAGCGCCGGGCGCAACGCCTATCTCGAGGGAGAATCTCAGCGCGTCCGCGCCGTATTTTTCTATGACTTCCAGCGGGTCAATGCCGTTGCCCAGAGATTTGCTCATCTTTCTGCCCTGCGCGTCTCTTACCAGGCCATGCATCAGCGCAACCGGGAAGGGGCATTTGCCGGTCTGCTCGATTCCTGAAAATACCATTCGGGCGAGCCAGAAGAATATGATGTCGTATCCACAGGACAGCACGCTGTTGGGATAAAAGTATTTGAAGTCCTTGGTCTCATCGGGCCAACCCAGTGTGCTGAAGGGCCACAGCGCGGAAGAGAACCAGGTGTCAAGCACGTCTTCGTCCTGCTTAAGAGGAGCGCCGCAGTCCGGACAGACCGTCAGGTCTTCCCTGGAAACATGCACTTTGGCACAGGCGTCGCAGTAGAACGCCGGTATGCGGTGACCCCACCACAGCTGGCGGCTTATGCACCAGTCACGGGTGTTGTCCATCCAGTTCAGGAAAGTCTTTTCAAAGCGCTCGGGAACGAAAACGATGTCCTTATTGCGGGCGGCATCCGCAGCGGGCTTGGCCAGAGGAGCCATCTTTACGAACCACTGTTTGGACACCATCGGCTCGATAGTGTTGTGGCAGCGGTAGCAGGTGCCTACTTCATGCGTAAGAGGCTCGACCTGTTTGAGCAGGCCCAGGTTTTCCAAGTCGCGCACGATAGCCTTGCGCGCTTCCATGGTGGTCATTCCGGCGTAAGGACCGCAGTCGAGGACGACGGGTTCGTCATTGGTCGCACGGCCTTCTTTGATAAGGCGTGCGTTCTCCTCGGCTTCGGCTTTGCCGGTCATATGACCGTCGTAGGTAAATACGCGCACCATTGGCAGATCGTGACGCTTGCCGACTTCATAGTCGTTGGGGTCGTGGGCGGGAGTGATCTTCACCACGCCGGTGCCCTTGGTCATATCCGCATGCTCGTCGCACACGATCGGGATCTCTTTATTGATGAGAGGAAGCACGACATGGCAGCCATGCAGGTGTTTATAGCGCTCGTCTTCCGCGTTGATAGCCACGGCGGTATCGCCCAGCATCGTTTCGGGCCTGGTGGTGGCAAGTTCCAGCATCTCGCCGGTTTCCTTTACGGGATACAGCAGGTGCCAGAAAGAGCCGTTCTGTTCCTCGTACT
>JAIKYG010000019.1:0-152313 GCA_024683475.1 Clostridiales bacterium
CCGAACGGAAAAGCATACATCCCCGGTTTTGACATGTCAGGGAAAAAAAGGTACGTCCCTATTCGTATACAATCACTGCCACGAGTTCGACGAGCTGGTCGGTTTTGTTGGCGATGCCGTGGCCGGTTCCGGTGGGACAGATGGTGACGTCGCCGGCGGTGACGGTGCAGATATTGCCGTTGTCGTTGTATTCGGCTGTTCCTGTCAGGATGTAGAACAGCTCAGCGTCGTGATCATGGATATGGAAGCCGATGCTGCAGCCGGGACGCAGGGTGATTTTGGAGAAGAGCCGCCCTTTGTTGTTCAGTTCTTCGGGGCCTGCGATAAGACTGGTGAGCATGACGGTGCCGTCGCCGTCCCGCATGTGTTCGCGGTATTCTATGTTACATGCATCTGCTTTTCTGATCATGGATAAACTCCTTTCTTTATATGGAAGATGGTTTCCGCATGTTTTTACGATACGATTTCCCCGGTTAGGTTCAGTTCCAGGTGTTATCAGGCTGCTTTATCTGCCGCATATCTGATGAAAAATATGAGGCCAGAACTGGTTCTGACCTCATTATTATATCATTATTTTACCATGCTCATGTTATAAGATTACAGGGAAATGTCAGGAATACCTGCGAAGCCTTTGGCCAGGTCTTCATCTGTGGGGATGTAGTCTGACATGGTGCCGTCGTTGTATGCCTGGTAAGCTGTCATATCGAAATAGCCGGTGCCGGTGAGACCGAAGATAATGGTCTTTTCTTCACCGGTTTCTTTGCACTTGAGAGCTTCATTGATGGCGCCGAGGATTGCATGGCTGGATTCCGGAGCGGGCAGTGTGCCTTCTACCCGGGCAAACAGTTCAGCGGCCTTGAAGACTGCTGTCTGTTCTACAGCCTGTGCTTCAATCAGTCCGTCATGATACAGCTGGGAGAGAATGGAGCTCATGCCATGGTAGCGCAGTCCGCCTGCATGGTTGGCGGAAGGAATGAAGCCGTGGCCCAGGGTATACATCTTGGCCATGGGGCAGACCTTGCCGGTATCACAGAAATCATATGCGAATTTTCCTCTGGTAAAGCTCGGGCAGGAGGCCGGCTCGATGGCGATGATGCGGTAATCCGCCTCGCCTCTTAACTTCTCGCCCATGAACGGGGAAATCAGGCCGCCCAGGTTGGAGCCACCGCCGGCGCAGCCGATAATGATATCCGGCTTGATACCGTATTTATCGCAGGCAGCTTTGGTCTCCAGACCGATGATGGACTGGTGCAGAAGCACCTGGTTGAGCACGCTGCCCAGTTCATAACGATAGCCGGGGGTGCCGACTGCCACTTCTACTGCCTCGGAAATTGCACAGCCTAAGGAACCGGTAGTGCCCGGGAATTCTTCATTCATCTTGCGGCCGATGTTGGTTTCCATAGAGGGAGAGGGCGTAACATTGGCGCCGTAGGTGCGCATCACTTCGCGGCGGAACGGTTTCTGCTCGTAGGAAACTTTAACCATATATACCTTGCAGTCCAGTCCGAAATAGGAGCAGGCCATGGAAAGGGCGGTGCCCCACTGGCCGGCGCCGGTCTCGGTGGTCACGCCTTTCAGCCCCTGTTCTTTGGCATAATAAGCCTGGGCGATGGCGGAGTTGAGCTTATGGCTGCCGGAGGTATTGTTGCCTTCGAACTTATAGTAGATCTTCGCGGGGGTCTTGAGAGCCTCTTCCAGGCAGTATGCGCGCACCAGGGGAGAGGGACGATACATGCGGTAGAAGTCGTACACTTCCTGGGGGATCTCGAAATAGGCGGTATCGTTGTCCATTTCCTGCTTGACCAGCTCGGAGCAGAACACGCCTTCCAGTTCCTCGGCCTTCATGGGCTGACCGTTGCCGGGATTGAGCAGGGGCGCGGGCTTGTTGATCATGTCCGCTCTCAGGTTATACCATGCTCTCGGCATCTCGTCTTCGCTCAGATATATCTTGTAGGGTATATTACTCATGGTCGTAATTCCTTTCTGTATTGAATGTTATTGTATTCAGTGAAACTGCTTGGAACCGCCGACTATAGTAATCAAATCTGGCGCGGACGCGCCATCGCTTGGTCAAGAGTATCATATCGCGTCTCCTATGCGTTGTTGATGTATTGTTTAAGGAAGGCAAGACCTTCCGAGTAACCGTCAAAACCTTTTCCGCAGACCGTTTTAAGGGCGTACAGGGAAACGTATGAAAACCGCCTGAATTCCTCGCGCTTGCTGATGTCGCTCAAATGCACTTCCGCAGTGGGCAGCCCCACAGCCTTCAGCGCGTCCAGGATCGCTATCGATGTGTGTGTATAAGCGGCGGGGTTTATGAGTATTCCGTCAAAGCCTGCGACGGCGGACTGGATCTTATCGACTATGTCGCCCTCGTGATTGCTCTGAAACAGTTCGACTTCCATGCCGAGCCGGGCGGCGTTTACGCGGATGAAAGCGCACAGGGCGGCGTAATCCCGTTTTCCGTATACTTCGGGTTCCCTTATGCCCAGCAGGTTGAGATTCGGACCGTTGATCACGAGTATCTTCATAGCTGTTCCTCAAGTTTTGCTATGGCATCCAAAGCGGCGTTCAGCGTGCTGTTTTTGCTTCGGCATACCTGTACCTCAGCGTCCGCGAAAGCGGCGTACAGCTGCTTTCTGCGGCGGTAGAGTTCTTCAAGACCGACCGTTTTGCTTATCGGGCGGTTGAACGTCGACAGGCTGTTAATATCGCGTTTGAGCCAGAGGATGAGCCCGTTTTGTTTAAGCGCCTCGTAAGCTTCCGGAGTTTCAACGCAGCCGCCGCCCGTGGAGATCACGATGCCTGTCTGTTTGCCCAGTTCCTTAAGCGTTTCCAGTTCGATCTGCCTGAAACGGCGCTCGCCCTGAGACGTTATTATCTCGGCAGGCGTTATGTGATATTTTAATTCAATCTCCCTGTCCGCGTCAATTATCTTTCTGCTAAGTTTCTGCCCCAGATTCTTTGCCAGGGTGGTTTTTCCGCAGCCGGGCATGCCTATAAGCACTATGTTCGAGCTTTCCGCCGCCAGCCGCCTGTATATGTCTACGATTTTGTCTTCACTGACGCTGCTTCCGGTAAACACTTTGTATGAGTCGGCTGCCTGGCTGACCAGCATGTACAGACCGTTGCAGCAGGGGATGTTAAGCCTTTTTGCTTCCAGCAGAAGTGAGGTGCGTGCGGGGTTATATATCAGGTCGAACACGAACTCGAGCTGCGGGAAAAGCGTAAGCGTAAGGGATGAAACGCCGTTGTTCGGATACATGCCTACTGGTGTGGCGTTGACTATCAGGGCGGCGTCACAATGCTTTTCAAGGTTGCTATAGTTGTTTTCGCCGCTTCTTGATATGGTGACGACGTTCGCTCCGAGGCGCTTTAAGGCGTATGCCGCCGCGGTTCCCGCGCCGCCGCTGCCCAGGACCAGCGCTTTTTTGCCGTTTACGTCCACCTTGCTTTTCCTAAACTGGGCGGAAAACCCAGCCACGTCGGTGTTGTCCCCGAAAAGCGTTCCGTCAGCATGCCTGACTACCGTGTTTACGCTGCCTGTGGCTGCTGCGCTGTCGCTAAGACGATTTATAAACGGGATCACGTCCTTTTTGTAGGGGATCGTGACGTTGAAACCGTCAAACTGCGTGTCGTGGAGCAGCGTCTCAAGCTCTGACTTTGCGCACTCTCTGAGCGTGTATTCGTATCCGCCGAAGGCTGCGTGGATGCGCGGCGAAAAGCTGTGGGAGAGATGTTCGCCCAGCAGGGCAAAGCGGCCGGTCATAGCAGCTCGGTATAGCTTCCCAAGTATTTGAAGCTCTGCAGACTGTTGGGAAGCTCGCTCATAAGCTGTTTGAGCCTGTCGGAGTATACGCTGGTCTCCAGGTCGAAGTAGAACATATACTCGAAATCCCGCTTGGGCAGGGGACGGCTCTCCAGCTTGATAAGGTTGATGTTGAGGGAGTAAAGCCGACTGAGCAGTTTGTACAGCGCGCCGGGCTCGTGGGGTAGGGTCAGCATAACGCTGGTGCGGTCGGCGCCGGGATATATCTCCAGATCCTTGGAAATGCAGATGAAGCGGGTGTAATTGTTGTCGTTGTTCTGTATGGAGGAAGCCAGGCAGTCAAGCCCGTAAAGCTTGACGCATTCGGCGGAGGACACGCACGCCACGCCCGGGTCGTCGCTCTCGCGGACGCGTTTGGCGGCGACTGCGGTGTTCTCGCAGGGAATGAGCTTGACGCCGTGGAGCCTGGACAGGAATTTGGAGGACTGGCTGAGCGCCTGTTCGTGCGAATAGATCTCTTTTATATCCGAGAGCTTGACGCCAGGCTTTGCAAGCAGGTTATGGTCGACTTTAAGGCGTAGGCTCCTGACGATATAGAAGTCGTGTTCCGTCATAAGGTCGTACACGCGGTTTACGGTACCTGCGGTGGAGTTCTCGACGGGGATCACTCCGTAACGGCACAGCCCCTGTTTGACGGCGTTAAACACCGCCTCGAAGCTGTTCAGGTACATGATGCTGGCGTGGTCGAACAGCCTGTCCGCCGCGAGCTGACTGTTGGCGCCTTCGGTGCCCTGACACGCCACATGCGCGTATGCAGGGAACTCCTTTGGCGTGTTTTCTATGGCTGAAGCGATCTTCTCCGCCAGAGGGGAAGGAGGCATCGTCAGGCTGGACTGATAGCTTTTGCTGAACTCGAACAGCTGGTGATACAGCAGCACGGAATAATCCCGGAAGGCAGGTTCGACCTTATCCGCTATGGCAGTCAGCTTTTCCCGCTCCCTGGCCAGGTCGAAAATGGGCATGGAATTCTGCTTCTTGTACTCGGCAAACTCGCCGCTCAGCTTCATGCGCTGTTCGAAAGCGTCCAGCAGTTTGGCGTCGATCTCGTCCATGCGGGCGCGCAGATCCTTAATGTCCATAAACTTCGCTCCTCCTAAGCAATATAGCGTCATATACGGCGAGGGCGCAGGCAGCCTCGACGCAGGGCACAGCCCTGGGAACTATGCAGGCGTCGTGCCTGCCGTGAACGGTCAGCTCGGTCTCTTCCATGCGCTCCGTATCCACGCTGCGCTGAGGCAGGGAAATGGAGGGAGTGGGTTTTACGGCGACCCTTATCAGCACGGGCATTCCGTTGCTTATGCCTCCGTTTATGCCTCCGGCATGGTTGCTCAAATGGGATATGCTGCCGTTTTTTATGCAAAATGCGTCGTTGGCGCGGCTGCCGGTCATTTGGGCGAGATCGAAACCGTCGCCGAATTCGATACCTTTTACGGCGGGAATTGCGAAAACGGCCTGGGAGATAGTGCTTTCGAGCCCGTGGAACATGGGATTGCCAAGCCCTGCGGGAATGCCGGTGATCCTGCATTCTATGATGCCGCCAAGGCTGTCGCCGCTGTTTCGGGCACTCTCGATCTCACAGAGCATCTGCCTGGAAGCGGCGTCTGACACCGCGGGGAAAGGTTTTTGGCTGACGCTTTCTGTAAAATCCGAGCTGTCGGTCACCGGACCGATGCGGACTATCCGCGCATTCACAAGGATGCCTTCGCTCTCAAGCTGCTGGAGCGCTATCCCGCCCGCACAGCATAAAGGCGCGGTGAGGCGGCCGGAAAAGTGGCCTCCGCCGGACAGATCGTTATTGCCAAAGTATTTGACGCTGCCCGTGTAGTCCGCGTGACCGGGGCGGGGAGTAAACTTGATGCCGGCATAGTCCTCCCGCTTTGCGTCGGTATTTCGGATAATGAACGCAAGGGGGGTTCCCGTGGTCTTTCCGTTTAAAATGCCGCTTAGGAATTCCACCTTGTCGGTTTCCCAGCGGGCCGTGGAGGAGGAAAGAGAACCGGGAGCGCGCCTGAGCATGAAGGCGCTGAGCCTGTCCGCATCTATCGGCGAACCTGCCGGCAGACCTTCGATCACTGCGCCGATTGCGGGGGAATGGGATTCTCCGAATATGCTGAGCCTGAGCATCCTTCCGAAAGCGGAACTCATGTTTCTACCTCCAGACTGTCGAAACGCCTGAAAAAGTCAGGGAACGATTTGTTTACTGCTTCCGCGCCTCTGATGACAACGGGACCAAGGCAGCCGCAGGCGGCAAGCGTGAGCGCCATTGCAACTCTGTGGTCGTTAAATGCGTCCGCTTCGCCGCCCGCAAGCACGCGCTTTCCTTTGATGACTATATCGTCGCCGTCAAGGGCGGCATCAGCGCCTATCGCGCGCAGGAACGAGCAGGTGGTTTCGAGCCGGTCGCTTTCCTTGAGCCGCAGTCTGCCGGCATTCGTTATCCGGCTCGTGCCGTCTGCAAACGCCATAAGCGTGCTTACGGCGGGCACAAGGTCGGGGATCTGGGAAACGTCCAGCGTCAAGGCTTTCAGTTTGTCGCCTTTGACCGTTATAGCGTGATCCGACACCGATACGTTTGCGCCCATGCGGGCGAGTATGCCGGCGATCTGCCTGTCGCCCTGCAGCGAATCAGGGTCTAGACCGCTTACGCTGATTCCATTGCGGCTTAGCGCGCCCACGCACAGGAAGAACGCGGCGTTGGACCAGTCTCCTTCTGCGGCGGAATAATCGGCGGGGACGTACTTTTGACTGCCTTTGATGTAAAATACATTGTCATCCCTGTCGATCCGCACGCCCGCATTGTTCAGCGCAGAGACGGTGAGGTCGATGTAAGCCTTCGATTCAACGGTCCCTGTAACGGTCAGGCGGCTGTTGTTTTCCAGCTTTGGCAGCGTCAGCAGCAGCGCGCTTATGTACTGGCTCGAAATGTTGCCTGGAAGGACGTAATCTCCCGGCAGCAGTCTGCCGGAGGCGCGGATGGCATCTTCGCCGAATGTGAAGCGCATGCCGTGCCTGCTCAGTTCGTTGGTAAGCTCCCTTAACGGGCGGCTTAAGAGCCTGCCTTCCGGGATGATGTCGGCAGATACGCCGAGAAAACCAGCCAGAGGCAGCATAAAGCGCAGGGTGGTGCCGCTTTCGCGGGGCAGGAGGGTGACGCGGGAAATTGGTTTTTCGATATCGATGGGTACGACAGTAAGCGTATCGTCCGCAAGGGTGATATCGGCTCCAAAGGCGTTAAGGCAGCCTATGGTCGCGAGTATGTCGTCCGATATACCGTCGATCTTAAGGCGGGAAGGACGCTCGGCAAGCGCTGTCGTAACGAGCTGCCTGTGCGCCATGGACTTGGACGAGGGAGCACGCACGTTTCCGGTCCTTGAGCCGGGGAGGACGGTCTTAATCATCCTTTTCGCCTTCCTTTACCCAGGTTATAAGCTCGCGGGTCGGAACTTTCAGCATCCCGCATTTGCCAAGTGCCGAGGGAACGATGAGATTTACGGTGTCGCCGTCGCTTTTTTTATCGCGGAGCGCGGATGCAGCGATATCCTGTGCACCGAAAGAACTGTATACGGGAAGCCGATACCTGTCCAAAGCGAGCAAAAGCGCATCCAGAACTTCTTTGCCGCACAGACCCTGCCTGACTGCGGCGCGGGTGACATATGCCATGCCGGTCGCGACCGCGAAACCGTGGGGGAGGGTGTAGCCGCTCAGTTTTTCGAAAGCGTGTCCGAGCGTGTGCCCGAAATTGAGCAGCATCCGGCTTCCGGTGTCCCTTTCGTCCGCCTCGACGAACCCGCGTTTTATGTCGATGCAGCGGAAGATGATATCTTCATAATGATCCCTGACGGGTACGGATAAGATACTGTCAAGCAGCGTTTTGTCGGAGATCATGCCGTATTTGATCACTTCCGCGCAGCCGTTCGTGTATTCGGCATCCGGCAGGGAATGCAGAAAATCGGTGTCGATGATCACGGCTTTCGGCTGATAGAAACAGCCTGCGAGGTTTTTGCCGTGCTTAAGATTTATGGCTGTCTTACCGCCGACAGAAGCGTCTACCGCAGCCAGCAGGCTTGTGGGGATCTGAATAAAGCCGATGCCGCGCATATATGTGGCGGAGGCAAATCCGCCCAGGTCTCCGACTACGCCCCCGCCCAGGGAGATCATACAGTCCCTGCGGGTGAAACCAAGGTCCGCGAGCATTTCCAGCAGGGCAAGATAGTTTTCAGCGTTTTTGCTTGTCTCGCCATGGGGAATAATATGGAAATGCACGTCTCTGCCGTCGCCCGAGAGGGCGGAAACGAGCTTTTCGCCGTACAGCGGAAAGACGTTGTCGTCGCTGAGGATCATCAGCGTTTTGGCGGACGTGACACTGCGTGTGAGTTCACCAACGCTGCCAAGCAGCCCGGAGCCTATCAGTATGTCATACTCGCCGGAGGCAGTTACGTGCAGTTTTCGCATATTTCACCTACATTACGGCGCTGCGGATGGCGCTTATCCTGGCCTGAAGCTTGGAAAACTCGTCGGGCGTAAGGCTCTGCGCGCCGTCGCACAAGGCGTGGGGAGGATCGTTGTGCACTTCGATCATGAGCCCGTCCGCGCCGCAGGCGGTGGCTGCCAGCGCCATGGGCGGCACGATGCGGCTGATGCCGGTCGCGTGGGACGGATC
Source organism: Clostridiales bacterium (assembly GCA_024683475.1). Taxonomy (GTDB): domain Bacteria; phylum Bacillota; class Clostridia; order Christensenellales; family Aristaeellaceae; genus RUG14130. Next base: position 8,490 of record JAIKYG010000019.1, read on the forward strand.
GACGATCACCGGCAGATGCGTGAGCTCGTGGAGCATTGGCACCGCGGAGAGATCCAGAGTGTTCCTGAGGTAGTCCGAGTATGTCCTGATGCCGCGCTCGCAGAGTATCACGTTGGGGTTTCCGCTGGACATTATGTACTCGGCGCTCATCAGCAGCTCCTTGAGCGTGTTTGCAAGGCCTCTTTTTAAAAGTATGGGCTTTCTGGTCTGGCCCAAAGCCTTCAGAAGGTCGAAATTCTGCATGTTCCGCGCGCCGACCTGCAGCACGTCCACTTCGTCGAAAAGCTCGAGGTCGGAGGCAGACATGATCTCCGTGACTATAGGCAGGCCCGTCTCTTTCTTGGCGGTAAGCAGCAGCTTTATGCCTTCGCCTTTCAGACCCTGAAAATCATACGGGGAGGTCCGGGGCTTGAACGCGCCGCCCCTGAGCATCTGCGCGCCTGCAGCTTTTACGGACTTGGCTATATTGACTATCTGGTTTTCGCTCTCCACGCTGCAGGGTCCCGCGATCACCGCGAAAGCGCCGCCGCCGATCTGGACATCTCCCACGTTGATCACGGTATCTTCGGGATGGAAGCGGCGGTTGCAGCACTTGAAAGTATCGCTGATGCGGCGCACGCTCTCGACTATATCCAGACTGGCAATCAGGTCGGTATCGACTTTTGCCGTATCGCCGATCAGCCCGAGCACGGTCTGGTAGGAACCGTCGGAAACATGAACATCTATTCCCAGGTTCTTTATCCATTCGACAAGATGCTCGCGCTCGTCCGCACTGGCACCGTGCTTCAATACTATGATCATTGCACCCTCCGAGAAAAATAACAGGCGGCACCGGTTTTTCGGCGTCGCCTGCAGGTATACTGTTTATCCCTGTTTACAGCAGCGCAGAAGAACCGGCAGCAAACTTGCTCCAGCTAAACCAGCACCAAAACAGGGATGTAATTCTCATTATTAGGTCTCCTTGCCTGAAATACAAATTAACTTGACTTTGCATAACAGGTATGCTAAAATTTTGATGTTGGAAGTTTAGCACGTTAAAGAAGGTTTGTCAAGCCTTTTAAGACATTTTTCGCTTCCTGCTATTTTATTTATAGGGGGCTTTGAGATGAGTGAATATATCTTAAGCTGCGGTTCCACGGTAGACCTGACCGGAGAACACCTGGAAAGCCGAAACATTTCGTGCGTGTTTTTCCATTATGAACTTGACGGCAAGGCATATCTGGACGACCTGGGCAAGACCATTCCGCTGCCGGAGTTTTACAAAGCGATGGAGGAAGACAAGGAAGCCCACACCAGCCAGATAAACGAAGCCGAGTATATCGAATACTTTGACAAGCTGCTGAGCACCGGCAAAGACGTGCTGCATATCGATTTTTCCAGCGGTTTGAGCGGTTCAGTGGGCTCCGCGCGGCTTGCGGCGGAAGGTCTGAAGGATAAGTATCCGTCTCAGAAACTGTATATTGTCGACTCTTTGGCCGCTTCCAGCGGATACGGACTGCTTATGGACAAGGCTGCGGACCTGCGTGACGAAGGCATGGACATCGACAGCCTCAGGGACTGGGTGGAAGAAAACAAGCTGAGGGTCCATCACTGGTTTTTCTCCACGACTCTCAAGTATTATATCAAAGGCGGAAGGGTAAGCAAGGCGGCCGGGTTCTTTGGCGGCATCCTGGGCATTTGCCCGCTGCTTCACGTGGACGAAGAAGGCCACCTTATCCCGATGGAGAAGATCCGCGGGAAAAAGAAAGTCATAGCCGCCACGCTTGACAAAATGATCAAGTACTGCGATAATGGTACGCAGTACGCCGAAAAGTGCTATATCTCCCACTCCAACTCTCCCGAAGACGCAACAGTTCTTAAGGCGGCAGTGGAAAACACTTTCCCGAATATACGGGGCGGGGTGGAGATCGACGATATCGGAACTGTCATAGGAGCGCACTCCGGCCCCGGCACCGTCGCGCTGTTTTTCTGGGGCAAGCCCAGGGGGAAGGAGAACGCGTAATACATGACCTCGAATCGCATTGCCCTTAGGGATCTGACCTGGATAGCGATCTGCGCGGCGCTGATATGCGTGTGTGCGTGGATCACCGTTCCGGCTACGGTCCCGTTCACTCTGCAGCTGCTGGGCGTGTTCCTCTCCGTGCGCGTGCTGGGAGGCAAAAACGGCACGATAGCCATTGCGGTGTACATGCTGCTCGGTCTGGTGGGACTGCCTGTGTTCGCGGGTTTTTCCGCAGGTGCGGGCGTGCTGCTGGGACCGACGGGCGGATATATAATAGGCTTTCTGTTTATTGGACTCATATACTGGCTGGGCGGATCATTGACCTCAAATAGGTTCGCGTCCTGCGCCCTGCTGCTGGCGGGGCTGCTGGTGTGCTATGCGTTCGGTACCGCCTGGTTCATGTATGTATTCGCGGCAAAGGGCAAGCCGCTCACACTGCTGGGAAGCCTGAGCATGTGCGTGTTTCCGTACATCGTTCCCGATGTACTGAAGCTTGTGGCAAGCGAGATCATAGCTTACAGAGTGCTTAAGCTCCTTGAAAGAAAACGCGTATAGGGGTGTTTGACGATGAAAAAAACGGTACTGATAATACTGGCTTTGCTGCTTGCGCTGAGCGCGGCTTTTGCGGAGCAGCCTGAGCAGCAGCCTCCTCAGCAGGAGCTTGGCGAAGGCGATATCCTGATGCACGGGTACATCGATCCCGTCACCCGCTTCTACATCGGCGTTCCCGCGGAGTGGAGCATCGTGGGACCCGGCAGTACCGCGGCGAACCTCGCCCAGGCCACGGAGGAGCTGGAAAGCATCGACGCCTACGGCCTTTTCAAAAGCTTTAATGAGTCGTCTCGCTTCCTGCTGTGCGTTTCTCCCGACAACAAAGGTCTCGTGGTCACATACGGCGCTTCGGACGGAGCCAGCAACCAGACCTTTATTGACGCCATTGACAGCATCAAAGCCCAGTTCTCGACATCTATAAGCGGCCTTACGTTCAATGAGGAAAGCGGAAAATACGCACTGCAGTCCTCGATGGAAATACTGTATCTTTCCATGACATACAAAAACACCGAGATCCGGCAGTATTATCTGGTGAGCGGCGATATGTACATATTCACGTTCTTCGGAGTGGACAAGATACTGAGCGACACGATAATGTCCACGTTCTCATTCAGTCAGGACAAATAGAATAAGCTGAGAATAAACTAAAGAAGCCCGACGCAAAGCCGGGCTTCTTTTATGTGCTTAGGTCATGAATTCTTTTCGTAGATCAGCCTGAGACCCTTAAGAGTGAGCAGACCGTCCAGAACGTCGATCTCGGGCGCGTCATCCTTTACCAAAAGCGCCATGCCTCCGGTGGCGATGACGCGGCAGGGAGTCCCCAGTTCTTCCTTCATGCGGTGGATAAGGTATTTTACCATGCCCACGTGTCCGTACAGTATACCGGACTGCAGGTTGGTCACGGTGTTTTTGCCTATGGCAGACGGCGGCTTGACCAGTTCGAAGCGGGGGAGCTTTGCGGTGCGGTCGACTATGGCGTCAGACATGACTTTAAGACCCGGCACTATGGCGCCGCCCAGGAACTCGCCCTGCGCGTTCAGCACGCCGAAGCTGGTGGCGGTGCCGAAATCGATGTAAATGGCAGGACCGCCGTAGATCTCGTTGCAGGCGACTGCGTTGGCGATACGGTCGCTGCCCAGCTCCCGGGGATTATCGTATTTTATGTGTATCCCCGTCTTTATGCCCGGGACCACGAACATGGGCGATATGCCGAAATAGGTCTTGCACATATGCTCGATGGTGAAATTGATGGTGGGCACAACGGAGGACACGATTATTCCGTTGACATCGGACGGCTTGATACCTGCGTGGTTGAACAGGTTGAGCATCACCATGCCGTACTCGTCGCTGGTCTGGGTGCGGTTTGTGGATATGCGCCAGTACTGCTTAAGCTCGCTTTGCTCAAACAGCGCGGTCTTGATGTTGGTGTTGCCGATGTCAAGTGTGAGGATCATGATTCTTTTCTCCAGAAAGCGGTTTTGAGACGGCGCTCGATCAGCCCGGCATCGTTAAGAGCTGTGCCGATGGCGCCGGTAAGCACGGTGGAAAACAGCATTTCCACAAGTCCGTTTATACCAACAGCCGTAACGATGTAGACAAGTATGCCTTTGCCGGCCATCGTATTTTGCATGTAGTCGGTGGAACCGAATATCAGCACCAGGCTGGTCATGAACAAAAGCGTGTTCAGAAACGCGGCCAGAAAGCCCAGCACGTAGGCTTTGACCGGGAAATGCTTTACGTTCTTCATCGCGTCGAATACCAGCCCCAGGATCAGACCGTCAAGCAGCCTGGGCAGAAAACGCTGGATGAAAGCGAGAAACGGGCTGATGGCGACGAGCTGCGCGCCCATGGAGCTGTAGCCTAAAATGCCGAAGCACTGCAGAAAGCTAATTATGCCCCAAACGCCGCCGATAAAAGCACAGGAAATAGTTCCCAGCGCGATGGCAGCCACGGCAACTGGCACCATGTTGAAGGTGATGTACAGGCCGCTGGGCATCGGAATGTTGATTATCCCCAAAAGAATGAGCAGCGCGATAAGCAGGGAATGAATGACCAGATAGTAGATCTTCTTGTTACGCATGGAATACCTCCGCTCGGGCTCTCTATGGATGCCCTACAGACAATAAAATAATAATAAAGTGCGGTTCAAAGGATACCGCCGGGGAAATTATACTATAATCTGCTTGATTTGAATATGATTTTTTGGTAAAATATCAAATCGTGAGCTTGAAAGAGCAGTCCTGTATGAAGCGCTCAAAACCGGGCACATCCGCGTTGTTGCACATAAATACGGCGATAGTGGGTTCGGGAGTATATATGATCCCTACGTCGTGGCTGATCCCATCGTCTTCGCCGGTCTTATGAGCGCAGCGGATTCCCAGACAGTGCAGGCGGAAGGGCATCTTGCCGTTAAGCCGCTGATCGGACAGGATCCTAAGCATCTTCCGTGACGCGGAGGGCGAGACCAGGTCCCCCGAAAGCAGCCCCCGCATGAAGAGCGCGGTGGCAGCGGGCGACACGAAGTTGTTTATACCCCTTTGATCCGCTTCCTCGTCAAACAGCTTGCGGCTCAGGGAAACGCCGTCAAAACCGTATTTACGGGCGACTTCGTTTATGTATCCGATGCCGAGACGGTCGATCAGCACGTTGGTCGCGGTGTTGTCCGACAGGATTATCATGAGCGTCACAAGATCGGTGAGCTTTAAGCGCAGTCCGTCCGAAAGATATGTGAGCGCTCCGCAGGAAGGTACCTTGTCTCTTGCGGACAGCACGTATTCGTCATCGGGGCGCAGCTTGCCGTCCCGGAACGCCTGAAACGCCGCCAGCATCACCCACAGTTTTATTACGCTGGCTGCCACAAGAGGCTTGTCGGCGTTAAGGCACACCCGGCTTTGACCCTGCTCAAAAACGATGCCGAAATCTCCGCTCAGCGTTGCGAGAGGCTCAAGCAGGCTTTTATCCAGCATATAAATACTCCTTTCGAGGTGAAGAAAAATGAAACAAACCGAGTTTACGCTTATTTCTAAGGTGGACGCGCTTCCCCTCAGCTGCATCATGGCAGAGCCCGAAGGCGAAGTAAAGGGGCTTGTGCTCATGGCGCACGGACTTATGGAATATAAGGAGCGCTACATCCCGCTTATGGAAACGTTTGCGGGCAACGGCTTCGTCTGCGCGATAAACGACCAGCGCGGCTACGGCAAAAGCGTCCGCAGCAGGGATGACGAGGGCTTCTCATACGGCGCGGGCGCGAAGGGCGTCATAGCGGACATGCGTCTGCTTGCCGAGGAACTCATAAAGCGCTATCCGAGCAAGAAGCTGTTCGTGTACGGCCATTCGATGGGAGCGCTGTGCGCCATCGCTTACATAAAGCGGTACGGCGGCGGTGTCAGCGGCACCATACTGACCGGACTCCCGGCGAACAACCCGGCAGTGGGCGCGGGGAAAGCGTATCTCAAGCTGCGCAAACGCTTAAAGGGCGCTCACTACCGTGACGAAAGCGTCAACAAGCTCATGATGTCCAATTACTCTGCCAGGTTCAAATCGGAATCGTCGCCTTTCAGCTGGCTGAATTCCGACCCCCAAAAGGTCAAACAGTACGAGGACGACCCAGGCTGCGGAAATCTGGGCACCATAGACGGATATATGACCGTGCTGGAGCTTATGAGCGACGCATATGACAAGAAGGGTTGGGAAAGCTTTAACCAGTTTATGCCCATATTTATCGCCGTGGGCGCCGATGATCCGTGCGCGGACGGAGAAAAAGGCGCGTCTAACGCGGAAGCGTATCTGAAAAACCTGGGCTTTGTCAGGGCGGAGCACAAAAGCTACGCGGGGATGCGCCACGAGCTGCACAACGAGCCCGGTTCGTCTCTGCCCATAGGGGACATGGTAAGCCGCCTCAATTCCTGGGCTTAGACTGCGCTTCAAGCGCGCGAAACAGGCTTGCTGCCCGCTCGGAAAGAGCGGGTTTTTCATTTGGCAAATCGCATTTTACGACTTCGTCCAGCAGCAGCTTGAGTATCTCGCCCGTGGCCGCGCCGGTTATGCCAAGGCTGCGCATGTCACCGCCTTTTATGGCAAGGTCTTTGACCGTAAGGCAGTTTTTCTGCGCGATAACGCTTCGGGTCAGTGCTTCGAGCGCTTCGATGTGGGCGAGCTTTCCGGGAATGTATTTGGGATTCTGCGCCAGCAGATCCGCCTTGAACACGGGAAAGAGCTCCAAGAACTCGTTTTCTCCGAGCCGTGAAATCTGTTTTCTGACTGCTTTCTCGGTCAAGGGGATGCGCAGGTCGTGTTCTTTTATAAGGCGCATGACGCGCTTCAGGGTGTCGTTGTCGGACTTAAGGCGCATCAGGCAGCTTTCTGCGATACCGACGCTGTAGAGCTGATGGTATTTAAAATGATCGTGCCCTTCCAGCCCGGTGTATTTTGTTCCGGGTTTGCCCGCGTCGTGAAACAGCATGGCAAGGCGGTACACGCTGTCCTGAGGGGACGCGGCCAGAGCTTTGACCGTATGCGTCCACACGTCGTAGGCGTGGTGGGGATTGTTCTGCGCGCAGCCTTTCATGGGACGCAGCTCCGGCAGGAACTCAAACAGGACCTCGGGGTATTTGAGCAGCACGCGCTCGGCGCCTTTGCCGCACAGCAGTTTTTTCAGCTCGACAAATATGCGTTCTTCGGAGACGTTTACAAGCGTATGCTTAAGCTCCAGCGCGGCGCGGGCAGTCAAAGGGTCGATGTCGAAATCGTAGACGGAGGCGAAGCGCAGCGCCCTCAGGATCCTGAGAGCGTCTTCGTCAAAACGCTTGTAAGGGTTGCCCACGCAGCGGATCACCCGGTTTTCAAGGTCGTTCTGACCGTCAAACAGGTCGACTACCGTGTTTCCGTCGCGGGTAGCCATGGCGTTCATGGTGAAATCCCTGCGCTCTAGATCCAGTTTAAGCTCGCTTACGAACTCGACGCTGTCGGGACGGCGGTGGTCGGTGTACTGTCCGTCGAGCCTGTAGGTGGTGACTTCATAGGGAGCGCCGTGAAGCAGCACGGTCAGGGTGCCGTGCTTGAGACCGGTCTCGATAAGCCTAAGATCGCCGAACACGGTCTTAAGCATGTCGGGCGGGCAGCTTGTGGTTATATCCCAGTCGTTGGGAACGATCCCCAGCAGGCTGTCGCGCACGCAGCCGCCGACGGCGTAGGCTTCATACCCACTCTGCTCGAGTTTTTTTATGAGATATTTTACATCATCGGGAAGAAACATAGCATCCTCAAAAAACAATATATTTGCTTAATTGTACCACAACGCGCATTTCGCTTCAAGGATATTTGCATCCTATCAAAGATCGATTAAGTAAAATTATTGTCAAATCGGTCTTCAGGGTATAGACAGGAGGCTCAATGCATGGTATAATACATTTCTGTCAGCAGGGAATTCGCTTTCCCGCGGGGGATGTGCGCCTGTAGCTCAGCAGGATAGAGCAACGGCCTTCTAAGCCGTGGGTCGGGGGTTCGAATCCCTTCGGGCGCGTAAAGTGGTGGATGTAGCTCAGTTGGTTAGAGTGCCAGGTTGTGGCCCTGGAGGTCGTGGGTTCGAGACCCACCATTCACCCTTATTTTTTATGCTGGGGTGTAGCCAAGCGGTTAAGGCACGGGGCTTTGACTCCCGGATTCGCTGGTTCGAGCCCAGCCACCCCAGATGACGGAAGTGATTCATTAGCTCAGTCGGTAGAGCACCTGACTTTTAATCAGGGTGTCCGGGGTTCGAATCCCCGATGAGTCAGCAAACCCGGAACCAAAAAGGTTTCGGGCGTTTTTATTTGATAATAATTTGACAGAACAGTCCCGAAAGGAGAAGATCATGAGCGGAGAAAAGAAAGTGACGGTGACCAAGACGGTAGAAAAGGGTATAACCTTTGGCAGCGCGCTGGCTATGATAATCAGCTATGCAAACTGGCACTCTATCGGCTGGGCGATATTTCACGGCATACTGGGCTGGATCTACGTGATCTACTATGCCCTCAAGTATTGATAAGAAAAACTGCATAATGACCAGATAAATAAAAACCCCGGCAGTGTATGCCGGGGTTTTGCATATGTATATCGTTTTGGGATCAGACGTACTCGAAATCGTCGGGAGCGTCGAACCACTTGCCCTTGCCGAAGCTGAGAGCGAACAGGATGACGGCGACGATCAGCCAGCCGATCATGAAGGGAGAAGTGGGATAGAAGCCCAGCTCTGCGTTATGGATGAAACCGAACAGAGAGAGCACGGCGCCGGCCAGGGAAACGACCGCTGCGCTGCGCAGTTTCTTGTCTATCATGAACACGCAGATTGAGGCGAGCAGAATGCCGATTATGATGGCACCGGACTTGACCGCGGGAACACCGTTCCACATGGCGCCTTGCTCTCCCAGCAATTGTGTAATCTCAGGTATGAATCCTTTCAGACCGCCTTCAATCGTTGTTGACCAAACTCCATATGCATAGTCTGTTTCGGCAAGCAACGCAGAATCAGTAGCGATATTTGAAATGAACAAAGTTCCGGAGGCGACTGCGGCTTCAACCTGAGTGAACAGGAAGTCGGCAATGGAGGGTACCATGGCGATGCCGATGGCCGCGTAATGCTTGGGCTTGCACTCTTTGAACGCCTGAGATACCATGATCACCGCGCACCATACATAAGTGATGGCAGCCACGGCCGGAGGCACTATGCTGGAGAGCAGGGTGAATAAGCCGCAGATACCCGCAAGACCGAGTGCGATACCGCTGATCCAGCTGTAGCCGGCGCCCGCGTTGGACTTTTTAAGACCGGGATGGCCCAGCCACACGGTGTTGGGCACAACGCCGCCGAACACTGCGGAGAGCATCGTGCAGATACCGTCGGCGAACTGCGCTTCGCGCACGTTGTAGGGATCGCCTGCCGTGTTGGCGGATTCCACGTTGTCCATGGTCTCTACGAAGTTGTAGATCTCAACGGGGATAATGACGGTCAGGTACGGCGCAATGTGAGCAAAGCCGTTGATAAGGGACTGCACCGTGTTGACCGGATTCGGGAAGTAGAAGCCGATCTGGGAAAAATCAAAGCTGGTACGACCCAGGCACAGCGCGTATATGATGCCGCCCACGATAGCGACCATAAAGGGAGAGATCTTCTTGGGGAACACGTAGCCGGCGAATACGCCCAGCATGGCAACGGCAAGTACGGGAAGGCCGACTATCGGATCTCCGAAAACGTCGAACACGCCCTGGGTAGCCATCCAGATGAAGCCGATACCGGCAACGGTGCCGAGCAGAGCGGCGCGGGGCAGATGCTTCTTGATCCAGGGGCCGATGAAGCCGCCCAGGAACTCAACGAAACCGCCGATAAAGCAGGCTGCCGTGGCAGCTGCCCATTCGGTCTCGGGATCGCCGATGGCATAATGCAGGGGAGTGATAACGCCGAACAGGATGACGAACATGGCGGGAGTGGAGACGCCGGAAGGCAGCGCGGTGACGTCCGCACGGCCCAGCTTCTTGGAGAGCTTCCATGCCATGTAGGCGTAGTACAGGCCGCCCAGCAGCAAACCGATGGACATGCCGGGGATGACGCGGCCGAAAATGATCTCATCGGGCCAATCAATGACTCTCAGGGTAGCGATTACGATGATGTAGTTGACGATGTTGTTGGCGATCATATAGACCAGGCCGCCCACATCGCCTTCGGTGAAGAACGGGATAAGGCTCTTCTTTTTCACGATAAAGACCTCCCAAATTATTGTAAAGCGGAACCTTCCGCAGGGATCACAGTTTGAGACCTAAGGAGATGAGCTCTGCCTTGACCCGGTTATACATATCAAGCCAGAATTCCCGGGGCTCGCCGTCTTCGCCGTACACCTGGTCGAAAGGCAGGCCTTCGTTGCCGGGGCCGAAGATATGCTTATACTCGCTGTAAAGCTTTTCGATGATCGGTTCGGCTTCGGCGCGGGTCATGCCCTGCGCGGCAGCAGCCTTGCCGACTTCGCCCATAAGGCGCGCTTCCAGGCCGGAGCAGTGGGGCTTCAGGCCGTCGCAGGAGCCGACGCCTTCCAAGTTGCCGCCCGACACGGTGATGGCAAGGGCGTTGGCGGCGACTTCCCTGAGAAGTTCGATAGTGCCGGCGCCGCTCTTGGGATAGATGTCGCCAATAATGACCGCGGGCGCGCAGGCGTCAAAGGCCTGGCACACTACGCTGGACAGCCAGATGCACTCTTCCGTGGAAGTGGCTACGTGGCGGATATGGATGGGATGGCAAAGATGATAATCCGCTCTGCCGATAATAGTAAGCGCCAGCAGCGACGCTATCATGCAGACTGCCGCGCCGGGAACAGCGCCTGCCAGACCGCCCACCATTACGCAGGCGAGGGAGGCGTTGAGCACGGGAGTATCGATTGCGTTGGCAACGCGGATAAGGTTGTCGTTGTTGATGACCAGTTCGTTGTTCAGGGCTATAAGATGCGCGTCGCCGGGCTGGAATCCGCCGGGAGCCATGGCAGCCAGGTCGCCGATCTCGGACACGCTGCTCTCCGCAGCCAGACGCCCTATGCCGGGACGGCCGAGGCGCGCGCAGATATCGTTCAGGTACTTCATTTCACGCCTGAGCGCGATCACCTCGGAGGGGGAAGCGCGGCGTACGTCGTGTCCGTCCACTTCGACTATGGAACCGCAGGTGACCATGTCGACCACGGGTTCTTTTGCCCAGGAAGTAACGGTGCGGACAAACAGCTCCTCTGTCATGGGGCAGCCGGGGTTGCCGGCGACCACGCCGGGAAGGCGGGTGTCGTCAGGATGGCGGGGGACGAAGGTGTATGCGTCCTTGCCGCTGCCCACGGTGACCTGTTGCTTCATTTTCGCGGCAGCTTCCAGTATCTCCTCGCGGGTAAACTTTATGATGCGTCCGGTAGACTGGTTATATACGCCGGAACGGGCCAAAAGTTCTACGCCCGCATTAAAAAACGCCTTTGCCTGCTCTTTGTCGTGCAGCAGGAAATCACCTTTTTCATGAGAAAGGTCGAATTCGTCAACGATGTCCATTATGGGTTGTACGATATAGTCCATCGCCCAGTCGTCTTTGGTGACGGCTTCGCCCGTATAACTTCTGTTTACCAGCTCAAGAAAGTCCATTGCGTCCTCCATAATAAAGGATATGCGATCCGCATCAGATAAATATTTGGAAAAAGAATAACGCAGATAGTTTACAACCAATACCGCGCAGGTTCAAGCTGAAAAGGCGAACAATAGGTAAAATAATGCCGAACTTTTTATGAATATTTGCGAACATTTTGTATTATATAGGCGATAATGTTCGAGAAACGGGGCAACAAGGGGGATATATATTGGTTTTGCTTTACTGAAACGGGCTTTGGATGTACAATACTGTCGGAACAGGGGGTATTAAGTATGGGATACAGGTATACGCAGCCGCAGGTTTTCGTGGATCATCAGGCGCAGAAGCGCTCGGGCCATATGGGCCACGCCTTTGCTAAAACGAAGGAAGGCAGGATACTTTCTTTCTATTCAAATTGCGATTACGACCGTGTTCACGGCCACTCGGGCTACGGCTGGATGGAGTACAAGGTCAGTGTTAATCACGGGCTGAGCTGGGGCGATAAACGCGTGCTGCCGTACTCGATGGAAATGTTCAGGCAGGGCGAGCATACAGCGCTGTGCGAGAAAGCCCTGTCCACTCAGGACGGGGACATAATATGCCTGTTTCAGATAACCGACGCGTCCAAACCCATAAGCTGCCTGCCCTTCGGAAAGCCGACGTTCATCGTGAGCGGCGACGGCGGAGAAACCTGGTCCGAGGCGGGGATAGCGTGCGAAAGGGAAGGGCGCATATACGACGCAAAGACTTACGGGGCGCACAGCCAGTTTCTGGTGCACAGGAACGATGACTTTATCGGTTCAAGGCCGGAGCATGACTTTGCCCTGTACGAATGGTCCGCGCCGGACAAAGCGTTTTACCTGAAAAGCACGCTGCCCGGCAATTCCATCGGCAAGGGTTACTGCTGTATGGAATATGACGCCGAGGGTACGCTGTATGCCTATACATACGATTCGCTGGACGAATTCCGCATGCAAAGGTTCGTGAGCTGTGACTTCGGAAAGAGCTGGGAGGACGGCGGCACGGGCTATTTTGACAAAAAGATACGCAATCCGCAGCTGGTATGTACTTCGGGCGGCTGGTTCCTGCACGGCCGAAACGGCGACAGGGGCGACGGTCTGGTCATTTATCACAGCAATGACGGCCTTTCCTGGGATAAGGGCGAAATGATCATAACGCGGCCCGGGCCCGGCGTAGGCTACTACTCCAACAATATATACATACCTGAAGCTAACCGCGTGCTCATCCAGTTTTCCCATGTTTATGACCTGAACCGTGTCAATATAATGCACATGACGATAGAAAATGTATAAAATCGCCGTATGAGATTGACAAACTGGCATAATCCCACTATACTGGTAGGCAATTGGGACATGTAAGTCCGTAAAACAGGAGGTATGGTATGCAGCCGATGACACACAAGGAACGCATCGACGCCGTGCTCGCACACAGACCCGCGGACAGGACTCCGTTTTGCCTTGTCGACGGCGGCGCGTGGATCGCAAAGACCGAAAACCTGTCCTACAGACAGATCTATGCGATGGAAGACGGCGGAGCTTCCCTGATAGTTAAGTGGACCGACGAGCTCGACACGGATATAGTCAGCGCCGTCTCGGGCGTGTTTACGGCCTGCCTCAACGCTTTCGGCTGCCCGATAAACATAGACGAACCCGGGCGTCCGACGGACACCGGCGCGGTGTTCACCGACCCGGAGAACGAGATCCCGAAGCTGGACAAGGCAGCTATCCGGGAGAAACTGCTGGATAATTTCTTCGTACAGGGCATGATACGCCAGTGCCGCAACGTAAAAAAACTGGCGGGAGACAGCAAGTATCTGCTGGGAGATATAGCGGGTCCGTTCACCATGGCGGCGGTAATGGTGGGCACACAGGATTTCATAATGATGCTCATGGATGACCCGGACCTTGCGGAAGAACTTATAGACTATACCACCTGCGTCAGCACCGAAATGTTCAAACTGCTGCTTGAAAACGGATGCGACATAGCCATGCCCGCAGAGCCTGTGGCCAGCGGAAGCCTGATAAGCCAGAAAATGTTCGATCGCTGGGTTGTCCCGGCGCTTAAAAACCTGAAGGCAAACCTGAATGACTATCCGCACTTCTTTACGCACGTGTGCGGCGCTTCCGGTTCAAGAGTCAAGAGCCTGAGGGATGCGGGCGTGGAGGCGTTTTCGGGCGACTATCTGGTGGACCTTGATTCCGCGCTCAACGACGCCGAAGGCAAACTGGTCATGATGGGCAACATCAATCCCGCGGGCGTGCTGCTTACCGGTACCCCGGAGGAAGTTTACGCGGAAGCGTGCGAGCGCATAAAGGCGGCTGCGGGGCGCGGCCACATCCTTGCGCCCGGCTGCGATATGGGCGCAGCCACGCCGATTGAAAACGTGAAGATGCTGGGCAAAGCCTGCAAGGATACGGCATACTGCCGGTAACGATATACGCCGGGAAATGAGAAGACGGGACAGCGCGAAGGCTGTCCCGTTTGGTATGTAAATATAGAGTTCTATCTTCCGATGCTCAGGCAGAAAAAAGTCAGCAGGGCAAGGAATGAGAAATTCAGAAGCGAAAAGCGAAGGATATAACCGCCCGCGCTGTCCTTGTAGCGCCCTGTGAATTCGCGGAAGGTGATAAGACTGGCGAGAGAAGCGATAAGCGTGCCCGCGCCGCCTATGTTCACTGCGGTCAGCAGGGAAGTGTAATTGTCGGTAAAGCTGCTCAAAAGTATGGCTGAAGGCACGTTGGAGATAAGTTGGCAGCTGACGACGCCGGTCAGAAGCGTGTTCTTTTCAAGCAGCCCGCGGAAAAACTCCCTGACGGGCACGACTCTGCCCATATTGCCGGCAAATACGAAAAAACATACGAAAGTGAACAGCAGCCCGTAGTCGACCTGCTTAAGCGCGCGCCTGTCCATAAAACAAAGGGCGCCGACCACCACCGTCAGCACGACCAGCGGCGGCAAAAGCCTGAATACCATAAGGATGGTAAGGGCGAAAAGCGCCAGATATGCCCCTGTCCTCAATGCCGGCAGAGTGTCCTCTCCTTCGCGCAGGGATACGTGCAGGCTGTGTTTGGGTATCATAAAACAGCACAGGGTTATAAGAGTTATGGACACCGCAAAAGGTGCTGCCATTATCCCGATGAATTCTCCGGTCGGAATGGAATAGTGAGAATACAAAAACAGATTCTGAGGATTGCCAAAGGGAGTGAGCATGCCTCCCAGGTTCGCGGCTATATTCTGCAATATGAAGACCAGAGCAACTTCCCACTTGTTCTCGGCTGTGGAAAACACATAATAACCCAGGGGCAGGAAAGTGATCAGCGCCATGTCGTTGGCGATGAGCATGGAACCGATAAAGGTGATATAGATGAGCGCCAGAGCAGCCCTGCGCGATGAACCGGTCAGATGGATGATGCGCGCAGCGACGATCGAAAAGAAGTGGATGTTCTTAAGCGCGCAGACCACCGCCAGAGTGCCGAACAGGCAGCACAGCGTCCTTAAATCAAAATATGACGAATAGCCGCTGTCCGGAGGCACAAAGCACATGGATACGAGCGCGGCTGTCAGAGCGAGAACGGCGACGGCGTTGTGCTTTGCAAAAGCGAGAAGGCGTCGAGGAAAGCTTTCGGTGTGTAGAATATCTGTCATGAAGCATGGCTCCAAAGTAAAGGATTTGCCTGATGATGCGGGCAGCCGGGGCGATGGAAAAGCCGTATAAACAGCTTATACGCGCGCATGCCGTAAAGGGACGCAGTGGCGAGTATTTTAGCAGATGCATTGTGAACTTTCAAGCACAAAACGAGCAAATCCGGCACTGTAAAAACAAATAACAAAACGCGCGGCGTCCCGGATGGGAGCCGCGCTGCGTGAGCAACAGTTTTGTAATAATTTGGTACTTGACCCATGGGCAGTGCTATGTTAAAATATAGTTAGCCTGTGATGTGCGCCACGTTCCCTTTTTCGCCCACATATCAAATTCAGGGCACCTTGTCGGGGCATGGATGTCAGGCCTCCTCAGTCAGTGGAAGACAGCAAGTGTTCCGCGGGCGACCCGCACCTGCTGTAGAGGCGGGTGATAATCGGGAGCGAACGGCATCATGGGTTCTTAATCCGGTATTTCAGCCGGATTTTTCTTTTTGCCCGGCAGCAGGAGCACGGCAGTCAGGACAATCGGTACAGTAAACACGATCGGGAACGAGTAACGTCCGGAACCGCTCAAAGGCGCGAAACCCAGACCTATGCCGTAGAGCAGCAGGCAGATGAGCACGCTGATGCCGCGCTTGCGTTTGACGACAGAATAGAAAGCGGCAAACAGCATCGCGAACAGATACGTGCCGCACTTGAACAGCATGCTGATGACCGGAAAGCCTGCCAGGAACATGACCGCAGCCTTTACGGTATAATGCAGGTTCAGGTCGTTTGCGCTGAGTTTATACTCCAGCACGCCTTCACCGAGATTTCTCGGATTTTCGTTAAAACCGTTAGTGTAGCTGCAGAAATCACCGGCATATATCAGCGTCTGCCATCTTACGGGGTTTTTCTTGAGCTCCCAGTATTTCGAGCCCATGGACAGCACGGTGTTCAGATACAGCTCTGGTCTGCGCAGACCTAGCTGCTTCCAGACTCTGAAATAGTCCGCCCATTTGTAGCCGTCGGAATTGCCGTTCTTAAAAAGCGCGGCTTTTTTTATCTGGTCGAGGCTGTGGGGATCGTAACCTTTTGAAAGGAATTCGTTCAGCACGGCGGCTTCTTCGTCGGAGAGCTCATCCG
This sequence comes from Clostridiales bacterium, assembly GCA_024683475.1. Taxonomy (GTDB): domain Bacteria; phylum Bacillota; class Clostridia; order Christensenellales; family Aristaeellaceae; genus RUG14130. The sequence continues at coordinate 24,947 of JAIKYG010000019.1, forward strand.
GATAAGTCTCGCGATACAGCGCGGTCTGGGCCAGCATAAGGGGCAGCTTTTCGCTCCGGGGCCCTTTGCCTATGCCGATCAGAGGATATACAACGTAAGTTACGATAAGCATGAGCGAAAGGGCGGAGGCAATAAAGGCGACAGGCCTTAAAATACGCTGCCTTATCAGATATACGCAAAGGCAGACAAGGGGCAAAAGCAGTACGTACAGGCTGAAAAAGCGCAGCAGCCCGCAAATAACGATGCTAATCGATCCAAATACCAGTGTAGATATCTTTTTTGAAGTCTCCTGGGGCAGCGCAAACAGGCGCACTATGAAAATCAGTGAAAACAAGAATGCTATTGCAAACGCACTTTCCTTGACCGTCGAACAGAAATAACTCTGATAATACGGAAACAGCGCGTAAATCCATTTGAGCAGCATGCCTATCCGGCGCTTTACGCCGAGCCTGCAGATGAGCTGTATGCCGCAGGCGGCGGCGAGAGAGGACAGGGCGACCTGGATCAGGACGGTCAGGAACAGGCCCGTCTTGGTGCCGAATGTGAAGAATATAACCCCCAAAACCAGCGTATGGAGCACGGGTTGGGTATCGTTTATAAGCATGCTAGCGCGGGTAAACGAGGAAACGACGATCGTGCGGCTGTATATGCTGTGATCAAAAAAGGTGGCGGCATACTGACGCAGCTGGTCGTAGGTGTCGGTATGGATCACGCCTCTTGTAATCAGCAGATACGGAACGGAACACAGGAAGATAAGCAGCCATGTTTTCGCAAGGCTGATCTCGCTGGAGTCGCTTTGCAAACGATGAGCGTAGGCAAGCACATATGCGGATAAGGTGTAAAACAGTATGTACGCTCCCGCGGAAGAAAGGCATATGAGCGTCCAGCCGTAAATGTCAAACGACAATACGATCCGTTCGGCGGAGTATACGCCGCCGACAATGAAGATCGCGGCAGGCAGAAGCGCAAACAGCGCGCGCGGCGCTTTGTGCGCGGCAGCGGGTCTGAAACGCAACAGCAGATACGCACAAACGTAGGTAAGCGTGGCGATGAGCGCGTCTGGGAACAGGAATGCCTTTACATAGGTCTCAAGGCGCATGTCGCCCTTTGAAGCGGGCAGGTTGTAAAGTTCGCAGGTCAGGCATACGAAGATGGGGAAAGCGAGGACCAGGTCAATAAGCTGCTTGGGAATGTTTATCTGCGGAAATTCCCTTACGGGAGGATAGTGACCGATCCGCTTATCCAGTTTAATTATACACAGCAAAAGCCAGGTAAGAGATACCTGCACGGGCAGCATGATCGCGGCTTCAAGCGCGCGCTTGGGAAGGTATACGAAAAAGCGGCTGATGACCTGATTTAAGCTTTTTGTTGAGCTGAGCAGCCAGCCGTATTGAAAGGCGATGACCGCGGTGTTGACAACAAGCGTCACAAGCACGGCGTTTAGTAGGTATGCCGCTATTATTCTGGCAGGGCTGACGGTTTTTTTAGGCGAACACAAAAACGCGCCGAGTATAAAACCTGTAAGCGCCGCGGTGAAGGTATATCCTATGAAAAACGGGCCCTGGGGAAACAAAAGCGCGCCGAGCACGTCGCTGACGGCGGCGACTATTATGCCGCCCAAATAGCCTTCCAGCGCGCCGGCCAGCATGACTGCCAAAAAACCGAAGCCCAGCTTAAATGATTCGCCGACTTTGGGCGAAACAAAGCGGGACAAAACTATCTGCAGTGCGACGAGCGCCGCCAAGCGGCACAGCTTCCTGAGCCTGGTGTTCATAATAATCAAAGGCAGCCGGAAGTAATTCCGGCTGCCGTCCTTTCGGAATTATTTCACAAAGGGATTCTCGGCGGGATAGGGCAGGGAAGCGGGCTGGTTGTAGCTGATCTTCGCGATGCCAAGCTGCTTGAGCACGTCGAAGATCTGCTTGCCGACATGGCCGAAAGCCACAGCGCCGTGATGCGGATAACCGTCCTCGATCAGAACGTAGCGGTAGAAGCGGTTCATCTCGGGAATGGCGAACACGCCGATACCGCCGAAGGACTGAGTGGCTACGGGCAGCACTTCGCCCTGGGCCACGTAAGCCTGGAGCTTGCTGTCCTTGTTGCCCTGCAGACGGAAGAAGGTGATCTCGCCGGGAGCGATGTCGCCTTCCAGGGTGCCGCGGGTGATGTCGGGTTCTCCGCCGCCCTCAAGGCCGCGGTTCATTATGAGCTGATAGCTCATCTTGCCCTTGGACAGACGGCACATGGGAGTATTGCCGCAGTGGAAGCCCATGAACACTTCGTTGGCGCGGTAGGCGTACTTGCCGGAAATTGAAGCCTTGTACATGTCCGCGGGCACGGTGTTGTTGATGTCCAGCAGAGTTACGGGCTCGCCGGTGATGCAGGTGCCGATGTATTCGCTCAGAGCACCGTAGATATCCACTTCGCAGGCTACGGGAATGCCCATGGCGGTAAGGCGGCTGTTGACGTAGCAGGGCACGAAGCCAAACTCGGTCTGGAACGCGGGCCAGCACTTGTTGGCCATCACCACATACTTGGAGGCGCCCTTGTTGGCTTCGATCCAGTCGAGCAGAGTCAGTTCATACTGCGCAAGGCGGGGGAGTATGCCGGGCATCTTGTTGCCTTCGTCCAGTTCATCTTCCATTTCCTTGATCTTCGCGGGGATGCGGGGATCATTCGCGTGCTCTTTGTAAGCCTTGAGCAGATCAAGTTCGCTGTTCTCCTGCACGTTCACGCCCAGCTTGAACAGAGGCGCGATGGGCGCGTTGCAGGCCAGGAAATCGAAGGGACGGGGACCGAAGGTGATGATTTTGAGATCCTGCAGGCCAAGCAGCGTCCTGGCGGTCGGGATCCAGTCGATTATCATATCGGCAACTTCCTTGGCGGTGCCGACGGGATACTCGGGAATGTAGGCTTTGATGCCGGAAAGCTTAAGGTTGTAGGAAGCGTTGAGCATTCCGCAGAACGCGTCGCCGCGCTCGGAAGACAGCACGCCGATGTTCTCTTCGGCAGCAGCCGCATACATGACAGGGCCGCCGAACATCTTGGCGATAGCGGTCTCGGGACCTTCGGGACCGAAGTTGCCCAGGAAAACCACAAGAGCGTTGATCTTGCTCTTTTTGATCTCTTCGTAGGCTTCAAGCACGTTCTGGTCGATGCCGCCCTCGATGATCGTCTTGATCTCAACAGCTTTTACGCCCTGAGCCTTGAGCGCTTTGATAAGCGCGCTGCGGCGGCGCTGAGCCAGGTCAATGGGAAAGCAGTCGCGGCTGACCGCGATAACGCCGAGCTTGACTTCCGGGATGTTGTACATGATAACCCTCCTTAAATGATGTCAGATTTCTTCTGTTGAATCGTAAAGCATTTCAAAGTCATACACCAGATATTTGTCGCCGCTCTTGATATAGTAAAGGCGCAGGGAGCTGGGGTATGTGTTGACTTTCTTGGTGTTGTTGTAGCGGCAGATATAGTCACCGGATACCTCTACTGTCAGCACGTCTCCGGGCAGCACGGCGTAATTATTTGTGATTATGTTCTGGAACTCCGTGCTCGAAGGCTTGGTGATCCATTTCTTTTCGTAATTGTTTATGTAATCCAGCGCCCTGGAACCCTTGACGATGAGATTCGTCAGGTTCTGCTTGTTGGTGGACTGGCTGGAGAACAGGCAATACGTTCTGAAGAAGTTGACCGCCATGGACTCGTACTGGGGTTTGAGCAGATCGTCGTTGTAGTTGAACTGGTAGGCGTATGTATCCTGACCGATCTCGTTAAGGATCACATCGCGCCCGTCAGAACCCAGCACCCTTATATCGGGAGTTCCCAGCGCACAGTTGAAACGGTAGGAAACGAGCCTGAACGCTTCCTGCCCGGAAGGAAGATGGCCTTCGAAGAACATCTTCTGCGGAGTGCCCACGATATACTCCTCGCCCAGGTCTTTCCCGTTCACGCTGATAACGGCGTTGGAAGGAACGATGTAATCGTACGTAACTGGGCGCAGAGTGTCGATATAGATGTTGCCCGGGGCGTAGATGTCGCAGCCGAACTTGTAACCGATCAGGGGAATGACCTCGAAAGTGTAGGTTTCTCCGGTCTTTTCCAAGGTGAATTCGCCGAACTTTTTGCCGTCCGCGGTGACGAGGTAGCGGATCTCGTGAGAGGATTCGGAGGAGATGCGGGTGTATTCTATCTCGGCGTCGCCCGCGAGTTCGCGGATATACTTGTCGTAATCCTCCCGGGTCTCCAGAAACTCCTCGTCTTTGTGAGCTTCGTACTCGTACAGCTCGTCAAAGCGCTTTTCGGTGAATATCTTGGCGGTCTCCTCAGCGACATACTTGTACTGAGCCGCTTCGTACTGGGTGAGTTTCTCGTCGAAATACTTATGTATTTCGATCATGCCGAATACGATAAGCACTATGATGGCGCACCAGAACAGCCAGAAACGCAGGTTCCTGAGCCTTAAGTGAGTGCGGGTATACTTTGTGTATTTACGCTTTTTAGCCATTGTTCAGCCTCTTATTTGAATACTAACCAGGATGTGGGCATCGCTCTTGACACGGAGATGGCCATGCCTTCGTTAATCTTCCTGTCGCCGTAATACATAATGGTGGAGCTGCCTCCGTCCATGTTGCAGGCGTTTACGGCGCCGTAGTCGAGCATGACGTTGATGACGTCTTCGTAAGTTGCGCCCATGGAGTTGGACTGGCGGCCGTCTATGACCAGCAGCAGCACCGCGCCGTCGGCCCTTTGGCCAATGACGCTTCGGGGCTGCAGGCCTTTGTCGTTGGACACGGAGGACTTGCCGTTGACTATCAGCGCGGGGCCGAACGCGCAGGCATCCCTGAGCCCGAGCTTTTTAACGTCCGCGTCGGATATCTTGCCCACGTGGAGTATGTCGTTTTCGTCAAAACCGGCTACGATGGGGTAGTTGCCGGAGGCGTGGTGCATTATCTTTCCTGCGGCGACCACGAGACCTTCTGCCATGCCGCCTTTGCCGGTGCCGTTGGCGTCGTAAAACGCACCCGCGTTCATGCATGCGACCGCGCCGTTGTCACGCATCATCTCGTCTACGCGTTTGCCGGCTTTGTCCATGGAAAACTGGGGGGCGCAGGTGCCCAAACGTACTTTGGAAGGATCGCGCACTATCATGATGTAGCCGTGATAGGTCGCGCCTTTTACTTCGACGAGCCGTATGCCGTTTTCGTCGAACACTTCCTCTTCTTCGCCGGGAGCGGTGTAATCCTTGGGCGCCCGTGCGGCGACGGTGACAAGAGAGGTGTCCGTGACCTGATCGACGCTAAGCACGTTGCCCCTTTCAAGCGCGGGAGCAACATCTTCCCAAAGATAAAGATACGGCACGAATTTCATCGCGCTGGTCTGATGGAAAAGCTGGGTGAGCATGTCGCTGGCAGACGGGGAAGGACCTTTGAAAAACTGTCCCAGCACCATGACGAGCACCGCGACGATGGCGAGGATCAGGGTGAGGATCATCATCAGTATGTGCCTGAATGTGCCCCAATGCCATTTGCGGCGAATGCGGGAACGGGCTTTGCGCTCCTGTTCCTTTTCCTGCTGGGCGGGTGAAAGAGACTTTTTCGACATTTATTCTCCTTATAAAACCACACAAAATCTCACATTAATTATTATATCATTTTGAGGATAATTTTCAAGCCTTTCGGCTAAATTAACGCATTTCGGATCACGGGACTTTTATTATGGCAAAGTCTGTGATATAATGAAACAAAAAACGGGAGAAGAACGATATGAACAGATATCCGAAATCGGTACATACTCTTGAAGGCGCCACCGTATACATGGCCGACGCGGGCGACAGAGACGTGCTCGTGTGCGAAGGCAAAGCTTATTTCGGCGGACAGGACGGCGTCAACACTTTTGAGCTTGACCACGAGACCGCATGCACCCTCCGCAAGCTGTTTCCGTTTACCGCGCCCAAGAGGGTGCTGGGAGAACAGCGCAGTTTCGGCCTGGGCGACAGGCTCGGCATCGCGACTCCGGGCCACATAAGGGTCATAAGTAAGTATGACGTGATGCCCGTGTTCGCCCAGCAGTCCATCCGCGAACTGGACCTGACGAGCCGTAGGTACGAGGACGTGCTGGACGCGGTCACTTTTGCCGTGTTCCGTGAGGACTTCACCCGCGGTTTCGGCGCCGACGGCGATCATCTCAAACGCCCCGAAGATATCGAGTACGCGCTGAAGCTGGGCTTCACCATGCTGACGCTGGATCTGTCCGAGCATATCCATCACGACGCGGACGGCAAGTACAGCCAGGATGTGGACGATATCTATTTGGGGAAAACCTTCGACGTGGAAGGCCACAAGATCTCCTTCACCAGGGACGAGCTTGCCAGGGTAAAGGGCATATACGGCGAAGCGATCGATTTCGCGATGGAAATGTTTGAGAGATTCCTTAAGGACGGCACCTGCGATCTTGAGATATCCATAGACGAGACCGACACGCCCACCGCGCCGTCCGAGCACTTCTTCGTTGCCAGCGAGCTTAAGCGCAGGGGCGCGGACGTAAAGACCATCGCGCCCAGGTTCATCGGCGAGTTCCAGAAAGGCATCGATTATATCGGCGATCCCGCACAGTTCGACGCCGAAATGGACGTGCACGCGGCGATCGCCCGCCATTTCGGGCACAAGGTGAGCGTACACTCCGGTTCCGACAAGTTCAGCGTGTTCGCTTCCGTAGGCAGCAGGACTTGCCAGAAATATCACGTGAAGACCGCGGGCACCAACTGGCTGGAGGCCATGCGTATAGTCGCGCAAGCCGATCCCGAGCTTTACAGGAGCATCCACGCCTTTGCTCTCAAGCATTTCGAGGAAGCGAAAAAGTACTATCACGTCACCACCGACCTGTCGGCGATAAAGCCTCTTGACCAGGTTAAGGACTGCGAACTTCCCGAGTATTTTGCCGACAACAACGCCCGCCAGCTCATACACATCACCTACGGCCTGATCCTCAACGCGAAGGACGCGGACGGCAAGCCCCTGTATAAGGACCGTCTGTACAAGCTGTGGAGAGAGCATGAGGAAGAGTACGCTCAGGCGCTGGAAAAGCACATAGGCAAGCATCTGGAGCTGCTCGGGTGCCCCAAAGCATGAGCCAAAGACTTGACAGGGCGATCGCCCACAGGCGCGCGCTGCACCGGATACCGGAGCTGACGTTCGAGCTTAAGGAGACACAGGCGTACGTACTGGAAGCGCTTAGGCATACATCCGCGCAGGTGACGGAGCTCGCCCCTGCGGGGATCCTTGCGTATTTTGACGCGGGCAGCAGCCGGACCATAGCCCTGAGGGCGGACATGGACGCGCTGCCCATGACAGAAAACACTGGCCTGGAATTTGCGTCCTGCCATCCCGGGAAGATGCACGCCTGCGGTCACGACGCCCATATGGCGATGATGCTGACGGTCGCCGAGGAATTGAGCAAAAGAGAGCTGTCCAGGAACGTGCTGCTCATTTTCCAGCCTGCCGAGGAGACAGGCGGGGGAGCGCTGAGCGTCATTAAGTCGGGAGCGCTTGAAAAGTACAACGTAAGCAACATATTCGCATGCCATGTGGAGCCATCTCTGGCTACGGGTGTGATCTCATCTAAGCCCGGGCCGGTCATGGCCATGTCAAACGAAGTGCACCTTACGGTAAAAGGGAAAAGCAGCCATATAGCCCACCCGGAAAACGGCATTGACGCGCTGCGCGCAGGCGTGATGCTGTATGACAGGATATTTGAGGAGATAGAAAACAGATTCGCGGCCAGGCAGTTCCTGTTCAATTTCGGCAGTTTTCACAGCGGCACCGCAAACAACATAATTTCGAACGAGACCCGTTTTGCGGGAGCGCTCAGGAGCTATGACGAAAAGCTTTCGGGCGCAATAAAGCAGACGGTGATCGACATGTGCGCCGAGATCGCGTCAAAAACCGGCACCGAGATACAGGCGTACATACCGGAAGTATGTCTGCCGCTGCTGAACGACGAAGGCTGCTTTGAACGGCTCAAGCGCCTGGCGGACGGCATGCGTTTCCAGCTGCTGCCCAAGCCGTTCTATGTCTCGGAAGATTTTGCCTATTATCTTAAAAAAGTACCCGGATGCATGTTCTATCTGGGGATCGGAAGCGAGACCCCGCTGCACTCGACGAATTTCTTCATAAATGAAGAAGCGCTCGAAAGCGGAGTGGAAATGTTCATGCGCCTGGCGCTGAACTGAAAATGCACAAAAAGACCCGCCTGATTTCAGGCGGGTCTTTTTGTTGTAACGCAGCAGATCAGGTGCTAATCTTGGACGGCGGTTTGCAGCTGGGGCAGGCTTTATAGCCTTTGCTCAGTGCGTATTCCAGCGTTACGCTGGTGCCGTCGGCAAAGCCCTGTCCGGTGCACTTGGCAGCCTTGTGATAGTAGGCGCCCGCTCCGGATCCGGTCCTGATGTACACTACGCTGCTTGCGGAAGCGGAATTGGAATTGGTGTTCGCGTTGGTGTTATTGGTATTGGTATTCGTGGTCGTCTTTTTGTCGAACAGGCTGCCTAACTGCTTGGCGCAGGTGGGGCAGGCGGTCTTTCCGGCGTTCTTAGCCTTGGTCACGGTCACGGTGAGCGCTTTGGTCATGCCGGAACAGTTGCTCTTGGTGTGGTAATACTTTCCGGTGGTGGTGGCAAATACGTTCACGTTGCCGGCCTTAAAGCAGGTGGGGCAGGCCTTTTTGCCCGCGTTTATGGCGGTCTGGATGGTGACCTTGGCCGCGCCCGTCATGCCTGAGCAGGTGGAGTTGGTGTGGCAGTATTTGCCTGCCTTGGTGGCGTATACGTAGGTGTTCGTATCTTTGGTGGTGGTTCCGGAGAGCTTCGTAGTGGTTGCGGTGGAAGTGGTTCCGGAAGAGGCACTGGAACCGGACAGGTTCCTGGCGTTGCAGCTGGGGCACGCCTTCTTGCCGGCCTTGATGGCGGTCTGAGCGGTGACGTAGCTGGCGCTCTTCATGCCGGAACAGGTGGCCTTGGTGTGGTAATACGTGCCGTCCTTACGGGCGAATACGTATATGCTGGCGGGCTTCACGCAGGTGGGACAGGCAGTCTTGCCGTATTTGACGGCGGTGGAAATGCCTATCTGGCTGGCACCCTTCATGCCGGAACAATTGTTCTTGGTATGGAAGTAGTTGCCGCCCTGGGTGGCGAACACCTGGGTCTCGTTGGGTACTTTGTTGATGTTGACCGTATCCTTGCCGCTTAAGCAGACGGGACATGCGGTCTTGCCCATGGCTTCCCATTCTGCCTTGGTCTTGGTGACGGCGTTGGTCATGCTCTGGCAGTTGGAATAACCGTGATACCACTTGCCGCCCGGGGTTCCGTAATAGCCTATGCACACGGGGCAGGCGGTCTTGCCCGCCTTAACGGCGTTGGCTTCGGTCACGGCTACGGCGCCGCTCATGCCCTGGCAGGTCTGGTTGCTGTGGTACCATTTGCCTCCGTTGGTGGCGTAGAAGGTGGTGCCGGGAGTTACGGTAGTGCCGGCATCGCCCGAGCTGAACTGGTCAACTCCGCCGGAGCACTGGGGGCAGGGATCCATGCCTCTTTGCTTTGCAAGATCGATGGTGACCTTGCTGGGGTTAAGTCCGCCCAGGTTCGGGCAGCTCTCGGTGGTGTGGTAATAAAGACCGGAATTCGCGATCCACACATAGGTGGCGGTGTTGGTCTCGGTAGTCTGTTCGGGAATAGTGGCGGCAGTTCCGGCGTTCTCGGTGCTTGTTTCGGGAGTGGGAGTGGCGGTGACGGTGGCAGCAGACGGAGTCTCGGAGGGAACGGGCGTCGCTATCACGTTCTGTGAGAAGTCGGGACCGTTGAAAGGATCGTTGTTTATGGGATCGTTGGATCCGCCGCCGCGGGGCCAGAATATGATGATCCACAGGATGATGAACAGCGTGCCTATAGCGGTGAGTATCCAGCACTTCTGCTTGTCGAACAGGCCTTTGTGCCACATATACCATATGGCGAACAGCTGCAGCACTGGTAAAGCAAGCAGCACGTACAGCAGTATGGGATTGCTGTCGATGGTGCTCTTTACTTTGCCGAACCAGCCTTCGCTGCCGGCAGCGGGAGTTTCGTCATATTCTTCTCCCGCATCGCCTTCTTCGGGATACTCTTCGTAGTCGTCATATTCGTCGTACTGATCGTCGTCGTACTGTTCTTCGTTGCCTTCGTTGCGGATCTCGTTGAACAGATCTGGGTTGTAACCCAGATCCTCGCCGTCGTCTTCGTAGTCGTCAAGGTCGTCGTCATCGGCGTACTCGTCGTCGGCATAATCGTCGTCTTCAACGGTTTCGCCGTCCGCGGAGTCGTCGCCGTAATAGTCGTCAGCAGCTTCGTTTTCGCCGTTTTCGTCATAATACTCGTCTGAATTGTCGTCATCAGGGTATTCTTCGTCGGAATACGCTTCGTCATCGTATTCCTCTTCGCCGGCGGAGTCATCCTCTATATATTCGGAATCTTCGTCTTCGGGATAGAATTCCTCGTTTTCGTCCGTATTTTCAGGGACGAACTCATCGTCAAAGCTGCTCTCCTCGTCAAAATCTTCTTCAGATTTGCTTTTGAAGGGGTTGCGCTTTGCGATGCTGTCCTTTAGGGAGTTAAAATCAAATTTTGCCATAGTCCTTCTCCTTACACCCACGGTATAAACCTACTGCGTGTACTAATACAGACGTATGATACATCAAAATGTTTCATAAGTCAATATTTTTGACAAACTTTTTTCATAAAAGCGAAACAGAATATGACAAAAAAAGAAAAGGCAGGCGTCAGTCGCAGCGCTGTCCTTTCCGGATACAAATGCGTTTGACCCGCCTGGAAAGGCGGCTCAGGGCTTCGTTTCGGTTCATGCCTGCGAACGCGGCATATGTGTTGATGTTTATGCCGTCGCCAAGCAGTGTGACCGCGCTCCCGACGTGCGCGGAAGGGATATCGGTCACGTCCACCATGAGCTGATCCATGCAGACGAGCCCCAGGATGCCGGCGGGCATGCCGTCTATAAGCACGTATCCGGTATTGTTGAGCCGGGGATAACCGTCTGCGTAGCCAACGGGCAAAGTGGCGATGACGCTGTCCCTTTTAAGCGGATGCTCATCGTCATAACCCACGCATTCTCCTGCGGGTACGTGATGGAGGGAAGCTATCCGCGACAGGAACCTTACGGGCGGCAGGTCTTCCTCGGGATGGGGATAACGGTACGGGCATACGCCGTACAGCCAGGCGCCTGCGCGCACGGCGTCAAAGTGCCAGGCAGGGTAGCGCACCATGCCGATGGAGTCGCACACATGCCTGATATAGCCGCTCACGCCGCCGGTTTTCAGAAAGTCGTCGGCTTCGAGAAAAGCGGCGACCTGTTTTTCGTCTGTTTCGGCGCACCTGAGGGCGAGATGCGTATACAGCCCCACAATACGGACCATGGGGTGTTTGGCGAAATCCAGCATGGCGGGATAATCCGCTTTCTCAAAACCCAGGCGGTGCAGACCGGTGTCGAGTTTGATATGGGCGCGCACGGGCACGGACAGCTTGTTGGCGCAGTCCGCTAGCAGTTTGGCGCTTTCGGAAGAATGGCAGGTAAGCTCGATGCCCTTCGGGATCAGCTCGAGCGCTTCGTCAATGGAAACGTCGCCCAAAACAAAAATGGATACGGGGAGGCCGAGCTCGTACAGCTCAAGCGCTTCCTGCGCGCAGGCGACCGCAAAACGCCGGGCGCCCAGGCTGTACAGATGCCGGCATACGCGTTTTGCGCCCAGACCGTAGGCGTTTGCTTTCAGCACGCATATGACGTCGCTTTCGCCCACTTTCGCCTTGGCGGAAAGATAGTTGCCGCCCAGCGCGTCAAGGTCAATCTCGGCTACGCAGCGGTATAAGGAATAATCGTTATCACACATGGTTTTTGGGGTCGGCGGCGTCCGCGAAGGCGTTGCCGATTATGTAGAACGATATGGTGATTATGCTCAGTATGAGCGTGGGGAATATTAGCTGATACCTGAGCGAAGCGCTGGTGACGTACTGCCTGCCCTCGTTTATGAGGTTGCCCAGGGAAGGCGTCTCTTTGGACAGGCCGATGCCTATGTAAGTGATGAACACTTCGGAGCCTATCGCGCCCGGGATCGCCAGCGCCATGCGCAGCATGATGACGCTGACCAGATAGGGCAGCAGGTTCTTTAACATTATCCTGATGGGTGAAGTGCCCAGACAGCGGGAGGCCAGATTGTAATCCCTGTCGCGGATGATCACGATCTGGTTCCTGACGAACCTGGACATCCCCAGCCACCTGGTAAGGCTCATGGCAAATATCAGGGTGGATACGCCGGGCTTCATTATGTATGAGACCAGGATCAGTATTATCGTCGTGGGGATATTGTCCACGATGTTGTACAGCTCCGTGAGCACGTGGTCGAGCTGCCTGACATAGCCCCACAGTATGCCGATCATTATGCCGATGAACGCCTCGAACAGCGCCACCACGAAACCTATCCAAAGGCTGGTGCGGGTGCCGCTCCAGACCCGGGCCCACAGATCCTGACCGATATTGTTGGTGCCGAAAATGAACGGATGTGCGCTCGGGATCGTCCTGAGCTCCGTGCCCGCGGGGGCGAAAGCGCTGCCGTTTTCGTCAAAGCGTAGATCGGATGCTTCACAGTACAGCCAGGAACCGTTGTTGGTCAGGTCCGCGTTGTCGGAATACACCTGGACCGTGAAACTTGACTTGGTCTCATAGGGAACGGCGTATGGGTCGTCGGGCAGTTTCAGCTTGGTCTGGAAATTGTTTTTCACATAGCCCTTTATGTCTTTGTATTCAATTTCGACCCAGTCTTCGAGATATGCGGTCACGGTAAAGCTCTCGCGTTTTTTTATAGTGGAAACAAGATTGCTGACGGCATACCAGTCTTCGTCCAGCTGTTTGTAATTCAGCAGGGTCTCCTGACTTAAAGAAGTGTAGACGGTCGTAAGGGAAGGAGACTGGTTCTGCAGCTGTATCCCGGTGACGGGATCGTTGTACACGCGGTTGGGGTCGTACTGTCCGGGCAGCAGCGGCTGGATGAAAGTGAACAGCAGTACCAGGCACAGGGTGAACAGCGCGACGAGGGCTGCCCTGTTCTGGAAAAACGCTTTTACGGTGCTGCCCCAGTAGGAATAGTTGCTGTAACCGGTCCTTTCGCCGGAAGTCGGGTCGTAGGGAGCAAACTCGAACAGGCGGTCATCGGAAATAGTCTGCTTGAAGGCGTTTTCGACGGCTTGTTCGGTTTTGCGCTTTTTATAGCTAAATATACCCATATCAGCGCACCCCCTGCCGTTTTTCGAGACTTATGCGGGGATCCAGCAGCGCCATGAGCAGATCGCCCAGAAGCAGACCGACGATGCCGACGCAGGAGAAGATCATTACCAGCGCCTGTACCATGGGATTGTCCTGACGCTGGATCACGTCGACCAGCAGGCCGCCCATGCCGGGGATCGAGTACAGGGATTCGATATAGATCGACCCGCACACGGTATAAAGAAGCGATGCCGGGATGTACTGTATCATGGGCACGAAAGAGTTCCTAAACACGTGCGACAGCATAAGCTTGAACGGACGGACGCCCTTGGAGCGCGCGAGCTTGACGTAATCCTTGTTTATCTCGTCCAGCATATAGCGCCTGAGCCACATTGCGTAACTTGCGATGGAGCCCAGGGACATGCTGATGACCGGCAGGATCCAGGTCCTGGGGTCGCCGCGCTTGAACAGCATGCCTATGTTCATCGCTTCGGTGCCGTAGAGCTGAATGAAGATATAATAGACCGCGGCGGGCACGGCGTTTATCAGCACTATGAGAACGGTCCCGAATTTGTCCCAGAACGCGCCTTTTTTAAGCGCCATGGCCGTGCCGAGGGGGATGCCCAGCAGCAGTCCCAGCGCCATGGAGGCGACGCCCAGATAAATAGATATGGGAGCTTTCTCGGCAATGATGAGCCCTATGTCGGTGCCGGCGGAATACCTGGAGGACTGGCCGAGGTCGCCGTGCAGGAGATTGCGGAGAAAGGCGAGCAGCTGAGTCGAAACCGGCTTGTCGAGCCCTAAGGAGTGGAGCTTGACCTGAATCTGGGAAGCGTCGAGTTTGTCATAGTTATCAAAATAGCCCTCTATCGGCATCTGCCTGAGCAGCACGAAAACCACGGATATTATGGCCAGAAGCGAAAACAGGCTCAGCAATACCCGCTTAAGCGAGTACAGCATGAGCCGCCGTTTCAAGACCAGATATATAAATCCCGCGAAAAGCAGGCAAAGGGCGATTTTGATAACCATGAAACTCCTTGAGAAAGCGGTTATGCGTATGCGGGGACGGCTTTTGCCGTCCCCGCATGCAGGGGAATAAGGCTATTTTGCGAGCGCGGCTCTTTCCTCGAGCCACAGATCGTAAGCGTCGTAATACTCGTCGGTGGACATGGGCTTATCCAGCAGGTGTTGGCCCTTGTAACGGCAGGACGCAAGTCCGGTGGCGCCGAACTGACCCTCGAAAGGATTCAGGCGGCTGGCGGTGTATCCGCCGGAGCTGGAGCCGTAGGGGATAACGATACCGTGGTTGATCAGGTACGCTTCGGCCTTGGTGAAAGCTTCGTACCTGGCCAGCATGTCGCTGCCGGGCATGGCCTTTGCGGCGTTCAGCAGCACATAGTATTCAAGCTCGCCGTCCTCGTTCATAAGAGCCGGATCGGTGGCCTTGATGAAGAAGTTGTAATTGTTGGTCTCTTTGAAGGGCTCGGTCAGGTTCACGGGATCGTCGAAGTCGAGGCCCCAGTTGCAGCGCATGAATCCGTATTTGCCGGTGCGCCGGATGGCGGACAGGAAGCCGGTAGCCGGGCCGGGATAGTTGATGACCTCGATATAGTCCGCGCCCAGCACTTCTTCGAGCTGCTGCTTCACGACCACGCTCTCATCGGCCTGAGAAGAGGAAGAGGCGGGATAACTGTTAAGCACCTTGATGGGGAAGGTGGCGCCCAGGACGGTCAGTTCCTCGATCGCCTTGGCTTTATACTCGAGCGCCAGATCGAAATCGGGTTCGGTGATGATGCTGTCGAACGCTTCGAGCTCGGTATAATCCTTGCCGTCGATCACGCAGATGCCTTCGGGCATGATGGTGGACCAGAGCAGGTCTTCGGGGTTCTCGGGCTCGATGACCGTCTTGGCCTTAACGCGGTCGAGCGCGTAGGCGATGGACAGACGGAACGCCTCGTTGTTGACGGCGAGCTTCCAGTTGGCGGGCTCGTACTCTTCATCGAAGTTGGGGTCGAAGTTGAAGGCCCAGAAGTAGCTGTACTGACCGAACTGGCGGACGGGATGGATCATGTCCGCGGTCTCGGGGTCGGCGAGCCACTCGGCGGCGATCTTGGAATCGATATCGGCGGCGTCAATCTCGCCCTTCAGGTACATGGCAGGAGAGATGACGGCAGCCTGGCTGTTATAGGTCTGCTCGATGACGTCGATAAACACGTTGTCCTTGTCCCAGTAGCTTTCGTTCTTGGTATAAACGCGGCGTTCCTGGGGCTTTAACTCGCTGATGATGTAGGGACCGCAGTAGAGCAGGTTGGTCTCGCTGGTGGCTACGCCGAAATCGTCGCCCTTTTCCTCAAGGAACTTGGAGTTGAGAGGCATGTAGCAGATGTAATCCAGCATGGTAAGGAAGTAGGGGCAGGGCTCGAAAGTGGTGTAGGCGATGGTGTATTCGTCCAGCGCCTTTATGCCCACTTCTTCGAAATCCACGGGCTCGGGAGCGGCTTTGCCCTCCTCGGGAGCCTTGGTGGAATCATTGTATTCGTCCGCACCCAGGATATAGTCGGTAAGTATCCAGGCGGTGGATGAAGCGTTCTCGGCGTTAAGGATGTACTTGGCCGCGGTGATGAAGTCGTAAGCGGTCACGTCGGCGTAGTACTCGCCGGTGCTGGTGACCCACTTGACGCCCTTGCGCAGGTTGAACGTCCAGGTGAGGCCGTCCTCGCTGGTGGTCCAGCTTTCGGCCAGGCAGGGCACTATGTTGCCGTAACGGTCATGCTCCACAAGTGTGTCGATCACGTTGGCGGAGACGGTGAAGTCGTTGGTCGTGGATGTGGTGAGATAGTTGAGAGTGCTGATCTCGCCGGAATACAGGGTTCTGTATACCACGGGCTCGCTTTCGGCGGAAGCGAAAACGATACCGCACAGGGCGATGCACAGGCAAAGCGCCAGGCTTAGCAGCTTCTTCATGCGATTTCCTCCTTAAACGGATATATGGTGATATTATAACATATAATGTCAAAAATGAATGAGTATATTGTGTTAAATATTATTTTTGAAATAAGTCCGCGAAATAACACTGATAAAATGAATTTTTACACATGACAAAAATTCATATTTCCTTGCATTGCCTGTTTTTTGATATGACATAAGAGGATTGTTGAAATATCGTAACAAATGTGATATAATATACTTGGAAAAGATTACAAAGGAGACATTCGTATAAATGAAGCTCGGTAACGTTATGGAGATCCTTTCCGCCAAGCCTTTGAGCGAGACTGTCGATCTGGAACTTGACGTCCAGTGCGCCTGCTCCAGTGACATGATGAGCGACGTGTTGGCGTTCCCCAAAGAGCATATGGTACTGCTTACGGGGCTTGTCAACGCGCAGGTTATGCGCACCTGCGACATGCTTGATATCAGGGCGGTAGTATTCACCCGGGGAAAACTGCCTTCTGCCGAAGCGATAGAGATGGCGAACGAGAACGGCATAAGCGTGCTCGGGACGGAGCTCACCCTGTTCGTCGCTAGCGGAAAGCTCTATGCCGGAGGCCTGGTCGGCGGTACAAAGGATAAGGCATGAGTATTTTAAAGGAAGAATTTGCCGTAACCAAAATGGATTTCGTCACTGCCGGCGAAGCCTCGGCCCAGATAAAGCGCATACTCAAAAAGCTGGGCGTGGATGCCGGTGTGGTCAGACGTCTGTCCATAGCGTGTTACGAAGCGGAGATAAACCTGGTGATCCACTCCGACGGAGGGACGCTCTCGCTGGAAGTCAATCCTGACGACGTGGTCCTGATATCGAAAGACGTGGGTCCGGGCATCCCCGATATAGACCTGGCGATGAGCGAAGGCTACTCCACTGCCAGTGACGACGTGAGGATGATGGGTTTCGGCGCGGGCATGGGGCTTGCAAATATGGCCAGAAACGCCGACAAATTCCGCATCGAGTCCAAGGTCGGCGAAGGTACGCTCATAGAGATGATATTCAATCTTAAACAGGAGGACTGACATGGCGACAAATCTCCATTCAGTGCGCCTAGACAAAGGCAAGTGCGTAGGATGCACGGGCTGCTTGAAGCGCTGTCCCACAGAGGCGATCCGCATAAGGAAAGGCAAGGCGACGATCATAGACGAGCTTTGCATAGA
This sequence comes from Clostridiales bacterium, assembly GCA_024683475.1. GTDB lineage: Bacteria > Bacillota > Clostridia > Christensenellales > Aristaeellaceae > RUG14130. The sequence continues at coordinate 42,379 of JAIKYG010000019.1, forward strand.
CTGCGGCGAGTGCATCCGTGTGTGCAAGCAGCACGCCAAGATCGCGGTGACCGATCCGCTCAGCAGCATAAACCGCTTCAGGTACAAAATAGCGCTGCCCGCGCCCGCGCTGTACGGTCAGTTCAAGCGCATAGACGACATATCGTCCATCACCCGGGGCCTTATGCGCATGGGATTCAACGACGTTTTCGACGTGGCGGTGGGCGCCGACCTGGCGTCCAGAGCCATCATGGAAAAGCTTAAAAGCCCATCCTGTCCCAAGCCGCTCATTTCCTCGGCCTGCCCCGCGGTGCTCAGGCTCATACAGGTCAGGTTCCCGGAACTGATAGACAACGTGGTGGACGTGAGAAGCCCCATGGAACTCGCCGCCACGAGAGCCAGAAACGAGTTCTGCAAGCGCACGGGCGCAAAAACTGAGGAAGTCGGCTGCTTTTTCATAACTCCCTGCGCCGCCAAAGCCACTGCGATAAGGAACCCGATCGGGCACGCCAAAAGCGCGGTGGACGGAGCGATCTCCATACTCGAGATATACGGGCTTCTGTCCAGCCAGTTAAGGCGGGTAAAAAACGACGAACAGGACGAGATCGAATCTCATCCCTGTACGGCGCTGGGCATAGGCTGGGCCAGGACCGGCGGCGAAGCTCTGGCGATTGAAGAGGAAGAAGCGCTGGCCGTGGACGGCATAGAGAACGTGAGCCGCGTGCTGGAACAGATAGAGAACGACCGGCTTCCGGAACTCAAGTATTTCGAGGGCCTCGCGTGCGAGGGCGGCTGCGTGGGCGGACCGATAGTGTTCGAGAACATGTACATCGCCCGCAACCGCATTCGCCAGCTGGTGGTCAACCTTCCCAAAGTCAAGGTATCCGACGCCGTGAGCCTTGAGGATGTAAGGGAACTGGGGGACGAGCTCTGCTTCGATGCTCCCATACACCAGATAGAAGCCATGAAGCTGGATACGGATTTCTCCGCCGCGGTCAAAAAGCTGGACAGGATCGAAGAGATCCGCAAAAAGCTGCCCGGGTTGGACTGCGGCTCCTGCGGTTCGCCTACCTGCCAGGCGCTGGCGGAAGATATCGTGGGCGGATACGCAAAGGAAATGGACTGCCTGTTCCTGCTTAAGGCGAGAGTCAGCGAAATGGCCAGGCAGATGGTGGAGATAAGCGAACTTACCAGAGAATAAGGAGAATCACAATGACTGTAAACGAGCTTGCGAAGCTGATAGACGCCCGGCTGCTTAACGGCGCGGCGGGGGAAAACGAGATCAAGTGCGGCTATGCCTGCGACCTGCTGTCCTGGGTAATGGCCCACGGTTCCGACGGTATGGCCTGGATCACCGTGCAGACGCACATGAACGTGATCGCGGTGGCGAGCCTGCACGAGATGAGCTGCGTGATAATACCAGAAGGCATCGCTGTGGAACAGGAAGTGCTGGATAAGGCCGCGGAGGAAGGCATAGCGGTCCTGGGCACCACACTGGACACGTACAGGATCTGCGGAAAAATGGCGGAGGCAGGCATAGGGGCGGCTTAAATGAAGTACGCGGTAGACCTGCATATGCATTCATGCCTGTCCCCCTGCGGGGATATGGACATGACTCCCAACAACATAGTCAACATGTGCAAGCTCAAAGGGCTTGACATGATCGCCGTCACGGATCACAACACGGCGAAACAGCTGCCCGTAATAAAAAAGGTGGCGGATTATGTGGGCGTGGCGCTTTTGCCTGGAATGGAAGTCACCACTAAGGAAGAAGTGCATATGCTGGCCTACTTCAGGACCGTCGATGAAGCGGTGGATTTTTCGGAGTACATATATCCGCATCTGCCGCCGATCAAAAACAAGCCCAAGCTGTTCGGTGTCCAGGCCTATATGGACGAAGACGACGAGATAATCGGGGAGGAAGAACGCCTGCTCATAACCGCGCTCGACCTGAGCATAGACGAACTGTTTGCGGAGATAACGAACAGGGGCGGCCTTGCGATACCGGCGCATATAAACCGGGGAGCCAACGGCCTGCTGCAGGCGCTGGGGTTCGTTCCGGCGGAGCTTCCGTTCAAGGCGCTGGAGGTCTCAAAAGGCCTTCCGCTTCCGCACAAGGGCCTGCCTGACCTTAAGCACCTGCATTCATCCGACGCGCATTATCTTGAAAACATATTCGAGCGCGAGGAGTTTATGGAGCTCCCGAAGCCCACGGCACAGGCGTTTTTCGATTATATCCAGGCATAGAGAGGTTTTTATGCAGCATAACGACAAAGCGTACGCGTATATGCTTCTCACGCTGCCGCTTACGGCGGGAGAGGAGAGCGTGGTGCCGCTTACTTCCAAAGAAGTGGCGAACATCGCGGGCAAATTGGACATAAACGACACAAGAGGCATCGGGCAGCTGATCGGGCTGGAGGAGATCCAGCTGATGAACCTGCTCTCCATAGGCAGCGAAGAAGCTTACCGCATAAGGCTGCTGCTGGACCGGAACATGCCCCTTGCCAAGCTGATAGAGGACTGTATATCCCGGGAGATCGACATCCTTACGCCTTTCGGAAAGGATTACCCCGCCAGGCTCGTACGCCTGATAGGCGTGTATAACTGCCCGGTGCTGTTCACGAAGGGAAACGTCGAGCTGCTTAAAGGATACAACATCGGCATAAACGGGATAGGCGGAATAAGGACGACTGAAGAAGTCAAGCAGGGGCTAAGACGATTTGCCGGAGAACTTGCCCGGAACGAATTCGGCCTGATAAGCCAGGACGTGCCCGGCGCGTGCAGATATGCCGTAAGGGAAATGCTTGCGATCGACGGACGGACCGTGCTTATCGCGCAGGCGGGCATCAGCGCCTGCGAGCAGGAAATGAACCGTGAAATGGCGGACAAGATGGAGCATAACCTTGTGATAGGACTTTGCCATCCCGACAGGAACGAAGACAGTAAAAACACCGCCCTCAGGACGCGCACGCTGTTCGCGCTGTCCCAGGCAGCGTTCGTGCTGTCGACGGACGGCAGGCGCGGTGAGCAGGATGCGGCCCGTCAGAAGCTTTGCGACGACCTGTATGTTATGGAAAGCCCGGAATGCGAAGCCAACGATACGCTTTTAAACAAGGGCTTCAGACAGGTCCGTGATATGGGCGAGTTTTCGGTTCCCGCAGCTGCGCAAAGATGGCGCAGGTCGGATGAATACAATCAGCTCAGTTTTCTTTAGAACCGATTTTTGACACAGTACACTTAAAACGCTGGGTATCCCGGCGTTTTTTCTCGCTCAGAAACAGCCAGAGTGCGCCGATACCTCCGCATATGACTGCAAACAGCGCCTGTATGAGCTCGTTGCCACTGACGAGAAAGCCTATCGCAAGGCCGATGACGAGCGCCGCGAGCGGAACGCCGTAAGCCAGCACGGAGGCGAGGGCGAGCCGCCTGTCGGGCAGAGTGATGAGCACTTTGTCGCCTTCTTTGTAATTGCCTTCCGGCAGGGGATACGTCACGTTTTCGCTTCGCCCGAACTCGCAGGCACGGCAGGTAAGGCAGGCTTCCTGACGCGTGATCTGCGCCATGAGTCCTTTGGGCGTATTGACGACCGTCGCTTCTTTTGTCATGATCCAAGCACCTCTTTTATCCTATTATGCCACCAAAATGAATATAATTCAAGCCTGCCGGGCGGGGTTGTAAGTTTTGACGCAATATGGTATAATATATACTGCAAAATCATAAGGTCGGAGGAACATGCAAATGAAGCTTAACCTCGGTTCGCTTAACGACAAGACCTGGTGGCAGGAGAAAAACTACACTCTGCCGCAGTACGATATCGCGAAGGTGCGCGAAAACACCCTTGCAAGACCCGAGTGGGTGCATTTTGGCGCGGGCAATATTTTCAGGGCGTTTCTGGGCGCCGTAGACCAGCGCCTGCTCAATCAGGGACTGACGGACACCGGCATCTGCGTATTCGAGGGCTTCGATACGGAGATCATCGCCAAGGCATACCGTCCGTTCGACAACCTGTCCGTAGGCGTGACGCTGATCGGCACCGGCAGCGTCAGAAAAGAAGTCATCGCTTCCGTCGCGGAAAGCCTGACTGTCGCGGACAACGCCCGCATGGAAGAGATATTCACTTCTCCTTCCCTCAAAATGGCTTCCTTCACCATCACGGAAAAGGGATATGCGATCGCTTTCGCCAAAGCAGATTCCGAAGGCAAGCCCGAGGACGCGAAGGGGCTGATGGGCTACCTGACGCGCCTGCTGGTAAAGAGATACGAAGCGGGCAAGCTGCCGGTCGCGCTGGTCAGCATGGACAACTGTTCTCATAACGGCGAGAAGCTTCAAAACGCCGTGATGTTCGTGGCGAACGCGTGGAAAGCCAACGGCTACGTGGACGATGGCTTCATCGCATATCTTGAGCAAAAGGTCACATTCCCCTGGAGCATGATAGACAAGATCACCCCCCGCCCGGACAGCAACGTCATGCGTCTGCTGGAAGAGGACGGCTTTGAGGACGCGGGCCTGATAATCACTTCGAGGAACACTTATACTTCCGCCTTCGTGAACGCGGAAGAAAAAGAATATCTCGTAATCGAGGACGCCTTCCCGAACGGGCGCGTGCCTCTTGACAAAGCGGGCATATACTTCGCCGACAGGGAGACCGTGGAAAAAGTGGAAAGGATGAAGGTAACCACCTGCCTAAATCCCCTGCACACCTGCCTGGCGGTGTTCGGCTGCCTGCTCAATTACGAGACTATCTGGAAGGAAATGAACGACGCCAACCTTAAGAGGCTGGTCTACCGCATAGGTTACAAGGAAGGGCTGCCCGTAGTCACCGATCCCGGCATCATGAAGCCCGAGACCTTCCTTGACGAAGTGCTCACCGCGCGCCTGCCCAACTGTTTCCTGCCCGATACCCCCCAGAGGATCGCCACCGACACCAGCCAGAAGCTGTCCATCAGGTTCGGCGAGACCATAAAGGAATACATCAAGCGCGGCATGGACCTGAACGTATTAAAAGGCATCACGCTCGTTGAAGCGGGCTGGCTCAGGTACCTTATGGGCATAGATGACGCCGGTAAGGAGATGGCCATATCTCCCGACCCGAGGCTCGAAGAGATGAAAACGAGGCTTTGCGGCGTATGCTTCGGCGACAATTCCAAGGCGGATGACGTGCTGCCCGGCATACTTTCCGACGAGAGCATCTTCGGCGTGGACCTTATGAAGATCGGCCTGGGCGACAAGATCATAGCGGCGTTCAAACGGATGAATTCCGGCGTAGGCCAGGTGCGCCAAGCCATTTCCGAGATCGAATAAAACATGCAGTGGAATTACGGCTTTGACTTTGGCGCCGACACCCTGCGGATGGTTTCCGTGGGGCGCAAAGGCGTATACTCGGAACCCCAGTACGCAGCGTTCAGGTCGGGAGAAGAGATACCTTTCGCCTGGGGCGATAAGGCGTACGAGCTGCTGGCGCGCCCCATGCCGGGCGTCAGAGTCGAAAGAGCCGTGTCCGGAGGGATACCGGAGGATACGGGTCTTGCCGCCGCCTGGATAAAGCGCATAGTCAGCGCCGGCGAAAAGCGGGTGCTGATCCGGCGCCATGCACTGGTGGCGGTAAGCCCCGCCCTGAACAGATACGCTGCGCAGGAACTGCTTACGGAAATGATCGCTCAGGGAATCGATACCGCAGGGCTTGTGGGTCTTGACGCCTGTGCGCTTTTGGGAGCGGGCGTCAACATCAGCCGAAGCGAAGGGCAGTTTTTGCTGGATATAGGCAGCTCGGCAGTGCACTTTTCCGCGTTTGCTTACGGGAAAAGGACGCTGTGTTTCCGTATGCCGTACGGCATCGGGAGCGCGGAAAAGGATATAATCGGCGAGATACGCCAGAAGGAAGGCGTGATCATTTCCGAAGGCGTGGCTAAAGTGCTCAAGCACGACGCTTTCAGCCGTGAGCTCAGCAAAATGACGCTGCCCGCGTTCGATCCTGCCATCATGCTGCCGCTCGAGAGACAGTTCGACCCGGCATATGCCCGGGACTGCGTAAACAGGATAATAGCGGATATCATCAGGTTCTGCCGGCAGTCCACCCAGGATCTTAGCCCGCAGCTTGCCGCGGACTATCTGAAAAACGGGATCGTGATCTCGGGCGGAGGCGCGAACATCGACGGCATGGCCGAGGGCATGAGCGCTGCGCTGGGCGTTCCCGCAGTATGCGCCGCAGAACCGGAAAACGCCGCTGCGAGGGGATTAAAACAGCTGCTCAGCGACGAGGACAAGGCTGCGAATCTGGTTTTCTGCGCGAAGGAAGCGGAAGAACAGCTGTGATCCGCAGTGTAAGAAAAGGCGCGTATACGCTCGAGTATACGCTCATCTGCGCCAAAAACCGCTCGTCTCTGCTTTTGCAGGCGCTCCCCGGGGGAAAAGCGCGCCTGTATGCGCCAAAAGGCTACAGCGTAAGACTGGCGGACCGCTTTGTGCTTGAACATCTGGACGAGCTTATTAAAGCGCAGAAAAAGCTGGAAGAAGCCGAAAACAGGGTCCCCGACACCGTACTGTTAAGGGGCGTAAGACTTCCGCTTTATCTGGAGCACGGCATAAAGGGCAGGGTACAGGCGGATGAAAACGGCATAACCGTGTTTTCGCCCGACCCGAACCCACAGCAGATCAAAACGCTGTTGAAGGCTTATCTATCAAGGCTCGCGCTGCAGGAAATAAAGGCGGCGCTCGACAAATGGTCGCCCGCTTTTCGCGAATCGTACGGAAGAGTCACCATAAGGGAGCAGCGCTCCCGGTGGGGTTCGTGTTCCGCAAAGCGGAATCTGAACTTCAACTGGAAACTCATACTCGCCCCGCCCGAATGCCTGGAATACGTTGTGATACACGAGCTTGCCCATTTGAAAGTCTTCAACCATTCCGAAGCGTTCTGGAAAGAAGTTAAAAGATGCATGCCAGATTACGACATCTGGCGCAAATGGCTTAAAAAGCACGGTCAGGAACTGACTGTTTAACGGAGGGAATACTTGGCGAGAATAATTGCTGTCGCGAACCAGAAAGGCGGCGTCGGAAAAACCACGACTGCCGTCAATCTCGCTGCCGCCCTGGCGGAAAAGGGCAAACGCGTGCTTTTGGTGGATCTGGATCCTCAGGGCAACGCCACGAGCGGGCTCGGAGTCGCGGTAAAGAACGGTTATGACCTGTACTCCGTCATGAGCGGCGAATGCAAGGCGAAAGACGCTGTCAGGCGTACAAGGTTTACCAATCTGAGCGTGCTGCCGTCCAGCGTGGATCTGTCCGGCTGCGAGATAGAACTTGTCATGCAGGAGCACAGGGAAGAAGTGCTCAAGCAGGCGCTGAATCAGGTCGGCACCGATTACGACTACGTTTTTATAGATTCTCCTCCATCGCTCGGGCTGCTCACCATTAACGCGCTCACCGCCGCAAACAGCGTTCTGATACCGATCCAGTGCGAGTATTACGCTTTGGAAGGCGTGGGACAGCTTATGAACACGCTTGCGCTGGTAAGAAAGCGGCTGAATCCCCCGCTGGACGTTGAGGGTGTCGTTTTGACCATGCTGGACGGGCGCACCAATCTGGGCCTGCAGGTGGTCAGCGAGGTCAAAAAGCATTTCAAGGGCAAGGTGTTCGCCACGGTTGTTCCGAGAAACGTAAGACTGAGCGAAGCGCCCAGCCACGGCGTGCCCATACAGGCATACGACCCCAACTGCGCCGGCGCGATCGCGTATTCGAGACTCGGAGACGAACTGATAAAGAGAAATGAGGGCTGATAAATGAGTAAACGCACGTCTGCGCACGGACTTGGCAGGGGACTTGACGCGCTGTTTTCCCAGATAGAGCAGGAAGACGAAGCACTCAGAAATGACGAGCCGAGCGGAGAAGAAGTCAAAGAACTCTCCCTTAACGACATTGACATAAACTCCGCCCAGCCCCGAAAGAGCTTTGACGAGGACGCACTCAAGGAACTGGCGGAGTCGATCGCATCTGTGGGCGTGATCCAGCCCATAATCGTCCATCCGAACGGTGACAGGTATACCATCGTCGTGGGCGAAAGGCGCTTCAGGGCGTCACGCCTGGCAGGCAAGACAACGATCCCTGCCATCGTGCGCTCCTGGGACGAAATGACGCGGCTCAAAAGCGCGTTGATCGAGAATATCCAGAGGCAGCAGCTGAACCCGATCGAGACCGCACAGGGGCTTAAGACCCTTATGGAGAAATGCGATCTCACTCAGGATGAGACCGCGGAAGCTGTGGGGAAAAGCCGCAGCCAGGTGACGAATACCCTAAGACTGCTCACTTTGGAGCCCGAAGTACAGCAGCTGCTGCTTGACGGCAGTCTTACCGCTGGTCATGCCCGCGCATTGGTCGGCCTGCCTGCGTCCACGCAGCTTACGCTTGCGCGGGAGGCTGTAAAGCAGGGCCTGAACGTGAGACAGTTGGAGAAAGCGGCGCAGCTTGGCATGCTGCCGTTCAAAGTCAAAAAGCCGCCCAAATCCCAGGAGATAAAGCGTATGGAAAAGATGGCGAGGGAAGCCTTCGGCGTTAAAGCACGCGTGGACGGCGATGAAAACCGGGGCCGGCTCGTGCTCACATATTCGTCAAGGGAAGACCTGGAAGGCATTTGGAACATACTCGAGGCGCTCAACCAGGGAGGCATGTAGTTTATGTACGAGATCAGGCGCATAGCTTCAAAAGAACCGTACACGTTTTCGGGCGTATTCGATCCGGCAAAGACAGACGAAGCCTGGAAAGATCTGGATATTGCCAAGATCAGCGAGTATCCCTGGTCCGATAAGTTCCCGGAAAAGTTTCCGTGCCGCGCTGCCTGCGGGTGGAACGAAGCGGGTCTTAACCTGCTTATGTACGCGTATGAAAGCCCGATCAGGGCGGAGGAGACTGAATTCGGCGGGATGCCCTGCATGGACAGCTGCGTGGAGTTCTTCTTTTCTCCGTTCCCGAACGAGACTCCCAAATACATCAACGTTGAGATCAATCCCCGAGGTGTCTGCCATGTGGGCGTGGGCGAAGACAGATACCACCGCAAGGTATACAAAGAAATGATCGACGGGTTCAGGGTCACGTGTTCGGAATACGACGGCAAGGTCTGGGCAATCGGCTGCCTGATCCCGTGGAGCCTTATAATGGAAAACTTCGGCAAGATCCCCGGTGCGGGAGACGTTATGAAAGGCAATTTCTACAAGTGCTCCGGACCGGATCTCCACGAGCATTACGGCTGCTGGAGCAGGGTGTTTACCCCGAAGCCCGATTATCACAGGCCCGAATACTTTGCGGAAATGGTGTTGAAATAGAGCGATATGGAAATAAAAGAGCTGTGCGGAGTGCTGGAAGCGATACTGTACGTGGCTGGCGAACCCGTAAATGCGGAGGCGCTGGCTCACGCGCTCAATCTTACGAGAGCGGAGCTTGAACCTGCGATAGACGAGCTCAGGGAGAGCTGCCTGCTGGACAAAAGGGGCATACGCCTTAACCGCCACGGGGGCGATATACAATTGTCTATCAATCCCGAATACGCGAAGTATGTGGAAATGTTCCTGCAGCCGGTAAAGAAACAGACGCTGTCTCAGGCAGTGCTGGAGACGCTGTCCATAATCGCGTACCGCCAGCCCATCACGAAGTCGGACATAGAAGCCGTCAGGGGCGTTAAGTGCGATTATTCGGTGCAACTGCTTCTGACGCGCGGACTCATCCAGGAATGCGGACGCAAGGAAACGCTGGGCAGACCGATACTTTACGCCACCACAGACAAGTTTTTGCGGCATTTCGGGCTGGAGGATCTTAATGACCTGCCCAGAGACGAAGAAACGCCGGCGGAAGGAGAGATAGGCGTATGAAGCAGCACATAGATACTATACCCGTTTGGGATGCGTTCAAGACCGACTGCGAATGCCCGCTGTGCGAGCTAAAGGAAATAAACGAAAACAACTACGTCATATCGTTTACCGGCGGCAGCGTCATGGAACCGGATGTCAGGCAGGAAGTCAACATGAAGGGTTTCTGCGCCAGGCATTTCAAGCTCATGATGGCGGGAGACAAGCGGCTGGGCGTGGCGCTCATGGCGCACACGTACCTTAAGCAGACTATGGCGCGGCTGGGCGAGACCCGTATGGCGGTGCAGAACATGCCGGCCAAATCCGGGCTGTTCGGAAGGAAAAAACCGCAGGGCGGCACCGATTATTCTGCTATAACGGACACGTGCATTCTGTGCGACAGGCTCAACAATTCGATGGAAAGGTATTTATATACCACCGTCTACCTGTGGAAAAAGGATCCTTCGTTCCAGAGCCAGATGAAAAACGGCAAGGGATTCTGCCTTAAGCACTATACCAGCCTTTTGAACGCTGCTCCCGAGCAGCTGAGCGGACAGGAGCTTGAAAGATTCACTTCACAGTTAAACGAAGTGGAAATGAAGAACCTTGCCCGTATAGAGCAGGAGATAGAGTGGTTCACGCTAAAGTTTGACCATAAAAACGCAGACAAGCCCTGGGGCAACAGCAAGGACGCGCTTCCGCGCACGGTACTTAAGCTAAGGGGCAAGGAATGACACCGTTTTTCGCAACGCCGAAAGGCGGGATAAGGTTTAGAAAGCGGCTTTACGTAAGACCCAAACTGCGCCTGACCGAAGCGAAAGCCCCCTTACGGATATTGTTCGTTTCTGACCTGCATTTGTGCCCTTCACACAGTGAAATGGCGCGAATTTGCTTTGAAGCGGCGGCTGACTCAAAACCGGATATCATCTGTCTCGGCGGCGATATGGCAGAGTACGACGAAGGCCTGAAGATCGCGCTGGAAGAACTGAGGCGCGCCTTTCCGAAACAGCCTGTGTTCGCCGTGCCCGGCAACAACGACGATCTGCGCCTTGACGGCGACAGGCAGGCGCAAGCCGAACTTTACGCCGAATACGGGTGCGAATATCTGCTGAACGAAGCAAGGTTCGTTGAAACGCCGAAACAGAGGGTCTGCATAGTCGGCACCGAAGACGGGTATTCTCACGAGCCGGACGTCTCCGGTCTGATAGACCGCGGCTGCTACAGCGTGCTGCTCACACACGCTCCCCACAGGGCTCTGCTGGCTGAGCAGCCGGATCTTTTGCTCAGCGGGCACACCCATGGGGGGCAGATAAATGTGCTGGGGTTTACATGCTACGGTTTTCTGCGCTATGAGCCGCGGTTCGATTTTGCCTTGCTTGCAGGGACAAAGACCTTCGGCAGGACGCTTGCGGTGGTGTCAAGGGGCATCGGCTGGAGCAAATATCCCGTGCGCGTCGGGGCAGACCCCGAAATATATTTGATTTACTGAGGCGCGATCTATGCGGATGCGGGTAAAAAAGTGGGCCAAAGGCGAACTTGAAGCCAGCGATATTTTTATCGATGACCCAGAAAACCATATCGGCAGATGGAAAGAGCTGTTCGAAAGGCCCGAACAGCCTCTGTTTGTGGAGCTGGGCTGCGGAAAGGGCGTTTCCACCTGCCAGGCTGCGCTGAATCATCCCGAAATAAACTATCTGGGCATCGATATCAATTTAAGCGTGCTGGGCGTGGCAAGGCGTAACGCCCAGAATGCTTTTGCGGGAAAACGCAAAATCGACAATCTCAGATATACCCTGTACGAAATAGAAAACATCAGGCGGATTCTCGACCAAAACGATGACGCCGAACGCATCATAATCTCGTTTCCGAATCCCTGGACCAAGCGCCACAAACAGCAGAAACACAGGCTCACGCATCCGCTGCGCCTGAACGATTACAGGACGTTCCTTGCCGAAAACGGAGAGATCTGGTTCAAGACAGACGATGATGAACTGTTCCGCGCATCCACACAGTATTTCCCTAAGGCCGGCTTTGTGATCACGGAGCAAACGGAAGATATGCACGCCGGCTTTGAACATGAAAATTTTGTAAGTGAGCATGAGCGCATGTTCGTAGCCGAAGGGAAGAAGATTAAGGCTTTGATCGCCAGAAAGACAGCTATGGACAATTCCGAAAACTGCTCGAAGATCTCATTTAACCTTGGAATAGAGCCGGCCCAAATTCTTCTGCCGAATGATGATACTGATATGCGGAGATGGTCGGTCATCGCCTGCGACCAGTATACGTCAAACAGGGAATACTGGGACAGCGTAAAAAAGTATACCGAAGGCGTACCCAGCACGTACCATCTTATCCAGCCGGAGATAGACCTTGAAGGCGCTGAAGGCAGGGTAAGCGGCATTCACGCGGTCATGCGGCGGTATCTGTCGGACGGCACTGTGAACGCGAAGGTCGAAAACGGCTTTATCCTGTGCAGGCGCCGCATCCCTTCGGGCGACAGGTGGGGACTTATGGCAAAAGTCGACCTGGAGAAATACGATTTTGCTCCCGACACGCGCCTGCCCGTAAGAGCGAGCGAAAAAACGGTTCCGGAGCGTATCCCCGCAAGAACGCACATAAGAAGAGGCGCATCGCTCGAGTGCCCTCACGTCATGCTGCTTCTGAACGACGGCGAAGACAGTATAAAACGCCTTGCCAAATACGCAAAGCCCGAAAAGCTGCTGTACGACTTTGAACTCATGCAAAACGGCGGATCGATAACTGGCTATGCGCTTGACGAAACGGAATGCTTAAGAGCGGTCTCGGAACTGATGGACCGCATGTACGGCGAAAAAGACGGTTTCCTGTGCGCAGTGGGCGACGGCAACCATTCGCTGGCGGCGGCAAAAAGCTGCTGGGAAGAATTGAAACCAAAGCTGGGCGCGGATGAAAAACGCTGTCATCCGATGCGGTATGCGCTGGTTGAGATAGTCAGCCCACATTCCGACGCGCTGGTTTTCCATCCGATCCACAGGATCGTTTTCGGCGGAGAGATGGCGGGAATGATCTCTGCTTTCGACGGGTGGCTCATGCAAAACGGCATGCGTCTGACGGAAGGAAACGAGATCGGATTCGTCAGCGAAGACTCGGAAAAGAGTTTTGTCATAGAAGGCAGCGGCTTTATCACCGTCAGCGTCATACAGAACTGGCTGGACGAGTACGTCAAAGCGCACGCCGAGTGCAGAGTCGATTATATCCACGACGAAAAGGAACTGCGCAGGCTGTCCGGAGGGAAAGGCGCGGTCGGCATAAAGATAGGAGTTCTGGACAAGTCAAAACTGTTTGACACCATAAAAGCGCAGGGCGTTCTTCCAAGGAAAGCTTTCTCCATGGGCACAGCCGACGAAAAGCGGTTTTATCTTGAAATGAGGCGGTTAAAATGACTGACAGTGCGTGTCTGAATGTTATCAGGCAAAATCCGCTGTTTATGGGCATGAGCGACGCCGAAGCCGAAAGCGAGCTTAAGAGCTACGACGCCAAAAGGCAGGATTACGCAAAAGGCGAGACTGTACTCAGTCTCGGCAGTCCCGTTACCCGTTTCGCGCTGCTCGTCAGCGGCAGCGTGCAGGTGATGACCGACGACATAAACGGGCACCACATGATCATGGCGACGATAGAGCCGGGTCAGAGCTTCGCGGAGTCGCTGTGCATACAGAACACCAAAGAATCGCCCGTGTATGCTCAGGCGCTGCAGCCCAGCACCATCCTGTGGATGAGCGCGCAGCGCCTGCGCTCGTCGCCATGCTTCAGATTCCTGGACATGCTGAGCCGGAAAACGCTGTCCATGAACGACAGGATACAGGTTTTGAGCAAGCTGACGCTGAGGGATAAGCTTTCCGCACTTTTCTCGCTGCTCAGCATCAGCCAGGGAGACGAGATCACGCTCCCGTTCGACAGGGAAAGCCTGGCTGCGTATCTTGGCGCCAACCGCACGGCAGTCAGCCGCGAGATGAGCAAAATGCGGGATGAAGGGCTTATAGATTTCAATAAAAACGTCGTCAGAATCTTAACACATAATGATTAAGATCCGTTGCAGAAGCAACGGATTTTATACGGCAACAGGACTATAATTATACCGACAAAAGGAGGATTAGGACATGGCTAACGTAGATTTTGTATGCAATCAGGAGATCTCCGCTGAGGAGAAGCAGGCTTACATAGACCGCGGCGTCGAAAAGTACGGCCGCGCGCTGGAGAAGGTGGAAGTCAAACTGGACGGAGAGTTCGCCGACATCCATTACTACACCGCGAAGCTCCCCTTTGAGCGCATCCGCCGCATTACCGGCTATCTGGTGGGCACGCTGGACCGCTTCAACAACGCGAAGCGCGCAGAGGAGAAGGACAGGGTCAAGCATTCCCTGTAAGCGGCGGCTTTGACTTAACACAAGACGTAATACCGTTTATTGAACCGAAATGTCAACTGGAGGCGGCTGAATGAAAAAGATTGTTTCTCTTGTGCTTTGCGCGCTGATGCTTTTGTCAGCTTTCGCCCTGGGCGAAACCGTAAAGGTCGCCGCGCTGAACGGCCCGACCGGCATGGGCATGGTAAAGCTCATGAATGACGAAGAAGGCAAGGATAAATATGAGTTCACTCTGGCAGGAGCGCCGGACATGATAACCCCTTCGCTTATAAAGGGCGAACTGGATATCGCGTGCGTTCCCGCTAACCTGGCCAGCGTGCTGTACAACCGCACCGGAGGCAAGATCGTGGTGCTGGCTGTAAACACTCTGGGCGTGCTTTATATCGTCGAAAGAGGCGAAACCGTTAACTCTTTTGAGGACCTGAAGGGCAGGACCATTTATTCCGCGGGCAAAGGCTCAACTCCCGAAGTGGCGCTGAACTACCTGCTTAAGATGAACGGGCTCAATCCGGAAACCGACGTGGATATCCAGTGGAAGAGCGAGCACGCAGAATGCCTTGTCGCCCTGACCCAGGACGACACCGCTTTGGCAATGCTGCCCCAGCCCTTCGTGACGGTGGCTCAGACCAAGAAAGATGACATCCGCATCGCCCTGGATCTTACCGAGGAGTGGGATAAACTGGGCAACGAAAGCGGAATGGTCACGGGCGTCGTGATCGCCAGAAAAGCGTTTACTGAAGAGAACCCCGATGCGGTCAAGGCTTTCCTTGAAGCATACAGCCAGAGCGTCGATTATGTAAACCAGAACACCGAAGAGGCCGCGAAACTCATCGGCGGCTATGGCATCGTAGCCGAAAACGTGGCTGTAAAAGCGCTGCCTTACTGCAATATAGTATGCGTCCGCGGCGAAGACATGGTGACGCTGCTGGGCGGATATCTGAAAGTGCTGTTCGATGAAAATACCGAGTATACCGGAGGAACGCTGCCGGGTGAAGATTTCTACTTTGTCGGGTAAGACCGTTCGCCGCCCGGGGCTCAAGCTCTGGGCGGTAGCCATATGGATAGGCATCTGGTTCGCCATAAGCAGCCTGCTGGGCGAGGAGATCATACTGGCTTCTCCCTGGCAGGTGGTTTTGCGTTTGTTTGAGCTGGTCAGGCAGGCGGATTACTGGAAACGCGTAGCTTATTCATGCTTGAGAGTGATGGGCGGTATGCTAGCGGGCATGCTGCTGGGCATCGTGCTGGGTACGTTTGCCCATTTTAAACGCTGGTTTAAGGATTTCCTGGGTCCGTTCATTGCGTTCATACGGGCGATCCCCGTGGTGAGCTTCATAATACTCGCGCTTTACATGCTCACCGGAGACGTGCTGAGCAGCTTTATAACTTTTATCATCTGCTTCCCGGTGTTCTATTCAAATACGGTGGCGGGTCTGGCGGCAGCCGACGAAAAGCTGATCGAAATGGCCCGGTTTTATAAACTCGGACTGTTCAGACGGCTGTATGCGATCTATCTGCCGGTGCTGCTGGGTCATTTGCTGAGCGCGTGCGAAGTGGCGGTGGGGCTGGCTTGGAAAAGCGGAGTCGCGGCAGAGTATATAGCTATACCGGCGGCTTCGATAGGTCGCAGGCTGTACGACGCGAAGATAAACCTGAGATCCGCGGATATGCTGGCGTGGACGGTGACGATAGTCCTTTTAAGCGCCCTGTTCAGCTGGGTAATACGCTTTATACTTAAGCGGGCGGTAGAGAAATGGGGTGCCGGGGAATGAAGGAGATAAGCGTAAAAAACATATGCAAATCCTTTGGCGACAGGCTCGTGCTGTCAAATTTCAGCTGCGCATTCCCGCTTGAAGAGACCACTTGTATCATGGGCGAAAGCGGCTGCGGCAAGACTACGCTGCTGAGGATAATAATGGGTCTGGAGACGCCGGATGCGGGCGAGGTCATGATCCCCGAAGGGCTCAAACTCTCGGCAGTGTTCCAGGAGGACAGGCTCATCAGCCATTTCAGCGCCATTGGCAACTGCAGGCTCGTAAGCTCAAAAAGCAAAGACGAACAGATCAGGAAGCTGCTTCTGGACTTCGGTTTGTCCGGCAGCATGGATATGCAGGTCAAAAAGCTTTCGGGCGGAATGGCGCGGCGGGTGGCGATAGCCAGGTGTCTGTATGCCGGAGGCGACGTTTATATAATGGACGAACCATTCAAAGGTCTGGACAGAGACACCAAACGTCAGGTGATGAACGTTATAAAGCGGCAAACCGACGGGAAAACGCTTATAATCGTCACACACGACGCGGAAGAAGCGGAGTTTATGGGCGGCGCGGTGCTCAAACTTAATCCAGCGGCGCTTGACATATAGAAGTTCGGCGCGTACACTAAACGCAACCAAAACAAGGGAGGGCATGTTATGGAACGTGAGATCGCGTGGAACAGTTACACCGAAGAGACGCTGAGCGAAGTTATGGCGCTGGCTGAAAGATATAAGGCGTACTTAAGCACCGGCAAGACCGAGCGCGAGTGCGTGACCGAAGCAGTCAAGCTTGCCAAGGCGAACGGCTACAGCTGCATGTATAAGGCGGTCGCGGAAGGCAAACCGCTTTCTGCCGGAGACAAGCTGTATCTGAATTATATGGGCAAGTGCATAGTCCTTTTCATAATCGGCAAAGAACCGTTTGAAAAGGGCATGAACATAATCGGCGCCCATATCGATTCTCCCAGGCTTGACGTGAAGCAGAATCCCGTTTATGAGAGCGACGGGCTGGTCTACATGGACACCCACTACTACGGCGGTATAAAGAGCTTCCAGTGGGTAGCGCTGCCTCTGGCGCTGCACGGCGTGGTAGTCAAGAAGGACGGCACCACCGTTACGGTGAACGTGGGCGAAAGCGACGACGATCCCGTGTTCTGCATCAGCGACATACTGCCGCATCTTGGTCAGGATCAGGCCAAGCGCAGCGCCGGTGACGTTATAGACGGCGAGGCGCTGGACATCATGATCGGCCACCAGCCGCTTAAGGGCGAAGAAAAGGAAGCCGCGAAGGCCAACGTGCTTAAGCTGCTCAAGGATAAATATGATTTTGAGGAAGAAGACCTGCTGAGCGCTGAACTGGAAGTCGTGCCCGCCGGAAAAGCCAGGGACTTGGGCTTTGACAGGAGCATGATACTGGGATACGGTCACGATGACCGCGTGTGCGCCTATGCTCAGCTGGAGGCCATGTTCTCCATAGATACCGTGCCCGAGAAGACCGTATGCTGCATACTTACCGACAAGGAAGAGATCGGTTCCGTAGGCGCGACAGGCATGAGGGCCAGGTATTTTGAAAACGCCATCGCGGAACTCATGCATCTGAACGGTGAAGACGGCGACCTTAAGCTCAGAAGATGCTTAAGCGCATCGAGCATGCTGTCCTGCGACGTATCCGCGGGCTTCGATCCCGCATTCGCCGGGGCGTTTGAAAAAAAGAACGCCGCATTCCTGGGCCGTGGCGTGTGCTTCAATAAGTTCACCGGCTCCAGGGGCAAGGGCGGCTCCAACGACGCCAACGCTGAGTTCATGGCCAAGTGCCGCAAGATCATGGATGAGGGCGAAGTCAAGTTCCAGACTGCCGAGCTGGGCAAGGTAAACCAGGGCGGCGGCGGAACCATCGCCTACATCTGCGCGCTCTACGGCATGAACGTGATCGACTCCGGCATAGCGGTGCTGTCCATGCACGCGCCGTGGGAGGTCATTTCAAAGGCCGATCTGTTCGAAGGATACAAAGCCTACAGGGAGTTTGCACTTAAAGCGTAACAATGAGGAAGACATTCACAGTAACCGGCATGAGCTGCGCCGCCTGTGCGGCGAGGGTGGAAAAAAGCGTAAAAGCGCTTGAAGGTGCCGAAAACGTCAACGTCAACCTGCTGACCGGCACGATGACGCTTGAAACCGAAAGGTTGAGCGACGAAGCCGTGATCTGCGCCGTAAAGGATGCGGGCTACGGAGCGTACGTAAAGGGAGGGGAAGCGAAACACGCTTCCCCTTCAAAAGCTGACGTGCGGCAAGAGGAGCTTAAACGCAAACGGACGGTGCTTATCTGGTCCGTCGCGCTGCTAATTCCTCTAATGTATGTAAGCATGGGGCATATGATAGGGCTGCCCATGCCTCGCGCTGTCAGCCACGACGGGAATCCCGCGAATTTCGCGCTGCTTCAGCTCGTGCTGTGCATACCCGTAGCGCTGATTAATTACGGATACTATGCAAGAGGCTTCCGCGCGCTGTTCAAAAAAGCGCCGAACATGGACTCGCTCATCGCGACGGGGTCTGCGTTCTCGCTTATATATGGCGTGTTTTCCCTGTTCCTCATGAACGAAGCCATAGTGCAAGAAGGCGTCATGGCGGCTATGCCGTACGCGCATAACCTGTATTTTGAGTCTTCCGTGATGATACTCGCGCTTGTGGATGTGGGAAAATACATGGAAGCGGTCTCGAAAAACAGGACAGGCGACGCACTTAAAAGGCTGAGCGAGCTTGCGCCTCAGACCGCCGTTGTTGAAAGAAACGATCAAACGGCAGAGATACCCGCTTCGGAACTGACGGTGGGCGACGTCGTGCAGGTCAAGCCGGGCGGGCGCGTGCCTGCGGACGGCGTGATAATCGAAGGCGGCGCGTCAATGGACGAAAGCATGCTCACGGGTGAAAGCATACCCGTATACAGGTCTGTGGGCGAAAACGTGTCCACCGCGACGGTAGCCACGGACAGCTTTTTTCGCATGCGGGTAACGAAAACAGGCGACGACACTTCATTCAGCCGCATCGTAAGTATGGTTGAAGAAGCGAGCGCGTCCAAACCGCCCATAAGCCGCCTTGCGGATAAGATAGCGGGCATATTTGTGCCCGTTGTGATGCTCATAAGCGCGGCGGTGCTTACGGTCTGGCTGTGCTTAGGGGCGTCTTTTGCGGATTCGCTCACAAAGGCTATATCGGTGCTGGTGGTGTCGTGCCCCTGCGCGCTGGGGCTGGCAACGCCTGTTGCGGTAATGGTCGGCACGGGGCGCGGAGCCGAGAAGGGTATCCTTTTTCGAGACGGCGAAGCGCTGGAACTTGCCGGAAGGGCGAAGCTGCTGGTCGCAGACAAGACCGGAACGCTGACCCGGGGCGAACCGGCGGTGACGGGCATATATCCTTTCGGAGTAAGCGAAACCGAGCTGCTCAGGTATTGCGCGGCTGCGGAAAAGCAAAGCGAACATCCTTTGGCTAAAGCGATAGTTTCAAAAGCCGAAATCAGCGGTATCGCGCTTCCCGACGCGGAGCGTTTCGAGAATGTGCCCGGAAAAGGCATCAAGGCAGAAGCGGACGGAAAACGGGTGCTCGCAGGATCAAGGAAGCTCCTGACTGAAAACGGGGTGCAGATACCGGATATAGCGGACCTGCTCACGCGTCTTGCCAAGAACGGAGAAACGCCTCTTTTGTGCGCGCTTGATGAGCATTTCGCGGGCGTGATAAGCTGCGCGGACGAAGTCAAGAATAGCAGTGTTTCGGCTGTAAAGCAGCTTAAGACGATGGGTATAGACACGGTCATGCTTACCGGAGACAACGAGATCACCGCTAAAGCCATTGCCGGCAGACTGGGGATCTCAAATGTGGTTTCGGGCGTGCTTCCCGACGGAAAAGCGAAAGAAGTAGACAGGCTTAAGCAAAGCGGCGAAGTGGTGGTCATGCTGGGCGACGGCATAAACGACGCGCCTGCGCTTAAGACCGCGGATATAGGAATGGCTATAGGCGCGGGCACAGACGTGGCGATCGAAAGCGCTGACGTCATACTCATGAATTCCGACCCGATGGACGCCGCAAACGCTGTCGGTTTAAGCAGAGCGGTTATCAGAAACATTAAGCAGAACCTGTTCTGGGCGTTTTTCTACAATGTGATAATGATGCCCATAGCGGCAGGCGCGTTAAGCGGCATCGGTATAAACTTAAGCCCCATGATCGCTTCGGCTGCGATGAGCCTGAGCAGCATTTTCGTGGTCACGAACGCGCTGAGGCTCAGGCGCTACAGCTTTATTCCGACGCAGGCTGCTGCCGATGAGGTTCCGAATGAAGTTCCGGATGAAGCTCCAAAAGAGATGATCGTTCAAAAGACTAAGGAGGGAAACTGTATGACTATCAAGATCGAAGGCATGATGTGCCAGCATTGCCAGGCCAGAGTCCAGAAAGCGCTGGACGCGATAAGCGGAGTGAGCGCCGTGGTCGACTTAAGCAGCGGAACAGCTACCGTGACCGCGCCGGAAATGGTGACCAAAGAGATGCTGAAAAAAGCGGTAGAGGACGCGGGATACGAAGTAACTTCGACAGAATAACAAATAAGGCCGATCCGAAAGGATCGGCCGTTTGCTTTGTATGCGGATCAGAACGCGAAATACTTTTTGAGCAGCTTGCCGACGCGTCCATACATCGTTTCCAGCGTTTTAAGCGCATCAGCCTTTTCTTCTTCGCTGCCGCAGAGGTATTGCTTAAGCAGCCTGCCTTCCTCGCTGCAGACTTCGTCATGTATCGGGAAGTAATTCTTAAGCAGGAAGCAACCGTAGCGCACATAGCGCATTTCGCCGACGAGCCGGAATTCCTTGCTTATCGTATCCACGGCGACGCTCCTGAACGCCCGTATGGAGTCCAGTATGGCCTTGCGCTCATTTGCGGGAGAAAATACTATGGTGGAGCAGATGAAGCCGTTTCGGTTGGTCACGTTTGAACTGTGACTGTCGGTGCTGCCCACGACGGGGTAACGGTAACCGCGTGCCTTATCCTCGTAATAACGCACGGTCTGGTAACCGTTCTGCTCGAAATAGTTTTCGCCGCCCAGCACTTCGAAGGCGTCAAAGAGCCGGTTGTTTACCAGGAAGTCCTGGAACAAGTCCGGATTGTGGAACGTGTCGTGTATCCAGGTGGGATGCGGCCAGATCGCAAGCCCGCCCGCTTTGCGGATCTCGTCAAATGCCCATTTGACTCCCGCAGCCGGCACCTTGTCCAGACCTTCGGGGATGTCGATGGAGTCCATCGTTTCCCTGATCGCGTTTTCGTACTGTTCCTGGTTCATTACGTCAGGGCAGTCGCCGTTCAGGGAACGTTCCGTGGGTTCCAGCGACGCGTCAGGAACGTCTGTCCTCTCGATCATGGCGTTGATTGAATACTCACCGCCCGCGTTGATCATATGCGGGTCGATAAACTGGTCAAACGCTTTGGGGAGGTGCACTTCCTCTCCGGGCAGCACGGTAAGCTCGGTGGGGAGCTTTTCATAGTAACGCAGCGCGCGCAGGGAAGGATAATACCTCCTGTGGTCTGTCATGACGATGAAATCGTAGCCCCAGCGGCGGTAATTCGCGCATACGGTCTCAGGCTCCTGATTGCCGTCAGAACAGCAGCTGTGCATGTGCAGGTCGCCGATAAAAGGATATGCGCCTACAAGGTCGCCTTCCACGCAGTAGACACTGAAGCGCTCCACTGCGTTGACACCCCTGTGGTTGACATACTGGATATCGATAAAGTATTCCTGCTCTTTGGTGAACGTGTGGGTAAGGCTAAGCGTGCCGTCAGTGTTGCATTTCGCTTCCACGCTCACATACTCGGAAGTGGAAGGGAAATATTCGGGTTTGCCGCCCGTCATGGCTTTGACAACGGCAGTATAGCTTTGTCCGGGCTGGAACTGCCTGCGCGCGCCTAAAGGCCGCACAGTGATAAGCGTTTCTTTTCCTGCGGGAATGACTTTGGGATAAATGTCGTAATCATAAAGATTTGGACGGTCAAATGCAAATGCCATGGTACGACTCCTTTGACGATAGATGTACGATTATGTGCAGTGACACCGTATATTTTATACCACCGGGGGACGGCGGTCAATACTTCTGCTTTTGAAACACTCCAAAATAGAAAAAACAAAACGAAAGGGAGAGCGGGCGCTCTCCCTTCGCTTGTTCAAGCATGGCCTTAAGGCAATTACTTGTTGTGATACCACTCGTTGGCTTCGTCGGTGATGACCTGGCCGCCCATGGAATACCACTGAGCTACGAAATCGTCCCACTCATCCAGGGGCTTCTCGCCGCGGATGAACTGCACGTAAGTGCCCTGACGATAGCTCTCAAGTCCGGACCAGTACTGCGGGTTGGAGGCGGTGACGGTCTTGAGCTGATCGGTGTAGCCGGATACGTTGAACATGGGCATGGACTGCACCCAATTGTAACGGGCAGGATCAGCCTTCATCTTGAAGTAGGGATTCTGAAGGGTGTTGAACATGTTGGTGTGGGTGTTGTCGTCCGCGCGGGTGTAGCCAACCTCGGTCGTGAAGCCGAACAGGTCGTCATAGGTGTAAGCGGCGTCGTTGAGATCCCAGTTCCAGATGCGGGTCCAGGTCTCGTAGTCGCTGCCGATGGTGTCGACGATCTCGAAGATCTTGGCAAGCTTCTCGGGCTGGTCGGCGAGTTTGTAGCTGAAGCATACGGCTTCGGCGGTGGTCAGCGTCCACTGTACGCCGCCGCTCTTGCCGTCGGGTCCGACGGGGTTGTAGCCGATGAGCACGTCTTCATAGGGGAAGGTCAGGTTCCTCATGGTCTTGCCCAGCTGGAAGGATCCGCCTTCGCCGGTCTCCTCATTCTTGGGGCCGTCGAAGTCAGGCTCGAGCTGATAGAACGCGCCGGAGGAGCTGAAGCCGAGGATGCCGGACTCAAAGGGGATGGAGAGAGACCAGTGGCCGCCCTGGTTTTCACCAGTGACGAACTCGGGGTCTACCAGACCGTCGGCATACCATTTGGCCAGCAGCTCAAGGGCATCCTTCATGCCGGCGTACACGGCGCCGTACTCCAGGTTGCCTTCTTCATTGACGATCCAGCGATCCGGCAGAGCGCCGAAAGCGCCGAAGATGGGCAGGAAGCCGGTGTTGGAAATGGCGTAGGTGTCATCGATGCCGTTTCCGTCGGGATCGTTCTTCGCGAAGAAGTAGAACGCTTCTTCGAACTCGTCGATGGTCTTGGGATAGTCGCCCTTCTCATAGCCCATCTTCTCGAGCCAGCTGGCGCGCCAGAAGGGGGCATAGGGGAACTTGCTGTCCAGGTTCACGCGGGGCAGACCGTAGATCTTACCGTTTACGGAAACCATGTCGAAGCAGTCGGGGTCAAATTCCTTCAGCCACTTAAGGCTGTTGGGCATGAGCTCCTCGATCATCTCCTCGGTGAGTTCAAGGCACAGATTCTGGTTGACAGCGCTGACGAACAGGTCAGTGGTCTCAAGCCAGAAAATATCCGGGACCTCGTCGGCAGCCCAGCGGGCGGCGAGAAGCTCGGCTGCATTGCTGCGCTCGATGAACCACGGGTTGATCTTGACATCGAATTTCTCTTCGAGCCAAGCCAGCACGGTGTCGTTCTCGGAGATGGCGTCGGTGTCGTGTCCGCCCAGCCACTCGATTACCATGGGCTCTTCTTCCGCCTGAGCGCCGAACACGGCAAAGCTCATGAGCATCACAAGCGCCAATGCCAGGGACAGAAGCTTTTTCATGATAGGACCTCCTTGTTTTATAATTCTCACGCAAAGCGTATAGAATTCAATTTAGCCTTTAAGGGAGCCGATAAGCACGCCCTTAACGAAGTATTTCTGCAAAAACGGATAGACGCAGATGATCGGTATTGTTGCAAGCATTATGGAAGCCGCTCTGAGCGTGACTGTATCCGTTTCCAGACGGTCGGCGATCTCGCCGGCATAGGTCATTTCCTTGGAATCGGTCTGTATGATACGGCGCATGATGATCTGCAGCACGTATTTTGAAGCGTCCGTAATGTACAGCAGGCAGTTGAAGTAGGCGTTCCAGTTGCTGACTATGACCCACAGGCTGATCGTGGCGATCATCGGCATGGACAGGGGGAGTATCACTTTTATCAGCACCTGGAACGAATTGGCTCCGTCGATTATCGACGCTTCCTCAAGTTCCTGCGGCAGATTCATGAAGTAGTTGCGCATGATGACCAGATGGCTGACCGACACGCACTGGGGAAGTATGACCGCCCAGTAGGTGTTTTTCATGCCCAGGGTCTTGGTGACCACAAGGTAAGTTGGGATCATGCCGCCCTGAGCGAACATGGTGAGGATTATGATGCCGGTAAACGTGCCTCTTAAGGGCAGCGTCTTTTTGCTCAAGGCGTAAGCTCCGAGGATGTTCAGGGATATGGACACAGCCCAGCCCATCACTACGACTATCAAAGTGTTTTTATAACCCGTCCACAGCGTTTTTGTGTTGAACATCTGTATATATGAGTCGAAGGAAAACACTTTGGGCCAGAGCTTGAAGCCGGAACCTTCCGCGGCGTCGGGAGAAGTGAGCGAAGTTACCAGCACGTGCCAGTAAGGGTAAAGGAAAGTGATCGACAGCACGACCATGATAAAGATGAGCGTGCCCTGGAACAGCCACTCGCCGCGGCCTTCGTATACGTGGGAAGGACGCATTTTCTTTTTTATATATCCGTCTTTCACGTTGCTTGCGTTCATGCGCCTGCCTCCTTCTACCAAAGCCCGTATTCGCCCACCAGTTTACTGATCTTGTTGGTGGACATCACAAGCGCAAGGGAAATGACGTTCCTGAACAGCTCAAGGGTAGTGGAGAAGCTGTAATCCAGGCTCTTCAGACCGGTGCGGTAAATGTATGTGCCGAGCACATCGCCGACGTTGTTTATAACGCCGTCGTTTTGAAGGTTGAAGACCTGGTCGAAGTTGTCGCTGACGAGGTTGCCCGAAGCCAGGATGAGCATGATGATGACGACAGGAAGGATGCCGGGCAGCGTTACGTGCAGTATGCGCTGGAAACGTCCGCAGCCGTCAACGCGCGCGGCATCGTAAAGCTCCTCGTTTATCCCGCCCAGCGCGGCAAGGTATACGATAGAGCCCCAGCCGAGACCCTTCCATATATTGGTAATGACCAGCGTGGGTCTGAACCAGTCCGGATTGCCAAGGAAGAATATCGGGCTGAACCCAAGCGCTTTGATAACTGCGTTTATGGGACCGCGGGAAGGGGAGAGCACTTCCATGAAAATGCCCGCCAGGATGACCCAGGAAACGAAATGAGGCAGATAGGAGATCGTCTGGGTGACCCGCTTAAACACCTTGCCGCGCAGTTCGTTTATCATAAGCGCGAGGATTATAGGCGCCGGGAAACCGAACACGAAGTTCAGCAAAGCCAGCACGATGGTGTTTTTGAATACCCTGAGAAAATCCAAAGAACTGAACAGCCTCTGGAAATTGAACAGACCGACCCACGGGCTGGAAGAAATGCCTTCAAGGATGTGGTAATCCTTGAAAGCCAGGGTCACGCCGTACAAAGGCAGATATTTGAATATGATGAACTGGGCCAGCACAGGCAGAATCATTACCAGATGCAGCTTATGCTGCCTGACACGGGTTAGAAAGCTCCGCATGCGCGGATTTAAAACTGTCCTTGCTTGAACCGACAACCGCTTTCACCTGCCATTATACGTGGAAATATGTCTGAAGCAGTAAGATTGACTACACAATAACAATATATATCATATATCAAAGCGGACAATTCGCCAAGTATTTGATGGTTAAATGTATGTTATTATTTTAATGGATGTATACGCATTATTTAACAAACAGTGTATAATAAAAACAGAATAAACTGGGAGGCATATAAATGCGCTATCAGAAGTTCGATCCCGTTGCCATGGCGCGCCGAAGCCTGAATTATCTGACGGGCATGGTGGATGAGAACAATGACCATCTGCCGTACTGGCTGATCCTTCCGAATAAGAAGCCCGCGGAAGCCGCCCACTGCCGGGTGGACGACGCCGAGCTTGTGGGCTCCTGGTATGAAGGACTGGACAGCTCCATGCGCGTGCTGAACACACGGGAGGGCTCTGACGTGCTGGACAGCTTTAAGCGGTTCCTGATGTCGAGCTGGGGAGAGCACGGACTTCGCTTCCACAATAAATATCCGTGGACGCACACGATGCACTCGTCTTTCCATGAAATGGGCTATATACTTCCCGCACTTAACCGGCTGAGCGAAAAGTATCCCGACGATGAAGAGATAGAAGCGCGCATATCCGGACTGATAAAGGGACTGAGGTCTCTTGTGATAGAGCGTAAAGTGCGCACGTTTTGGAGCGGAGACATGAACGAACCGGAACCCATATACGAGTTTCCCAACGACGTATATCTTCAGGACGGCGGCTTTGACCTTACGCGGCATACCGGCAGGGGAGAACAGGCGATCCGCAATTCAATAATGCTGCATTCACTGGTAAGAAGATATGAGCTCAGGAAAGACGAAACGGCGCTGGACCTTGCCTGCGGCATCGCCAACTACGTCCTGGGTCCGTCCAGGTACTTTTCCTGGGACATGAACTTTTTCGGCCACGTTCATTCCTCGATGTGGTTTGCCAGCGGGCTCGTCAGGCTGGGCAGAGTTATCGGACGGGACGAGTATATCCAGAAAGCGCGGGGCATTTACGCGTATGTAAGGTCCATATCTTCTTCCTTTGGCTGGGTGCCCGAATTTGCCAGATGGCATCCTATGGACGAGGAGCACTGCGAGACCTGCTGCATAAAGGACATGATCGAGTGCGCCTTTGAGCTCATAGACTGCGGCTTCGAAGAGTATTGGGCGGATGTGGTGCTGTTTTCCAGGAACCAGCTTGCGGAAAACCAGATATCCTATTCCGGATATGTAACGGACGACAATTCCCGCGCCGACGGAAACGGGATAACTTACAAAAACATATCTTCCCGCATGATCGGCGGCTATACCGGAGGCAGTCTGCCAAACAGCATCTCCCTGTCCAAATTCCGTTCCATAGCGGGCTGCTGCGCGGGCATAGCCCCCGTGGGTCTTGCCATGGTATGGGACAGGGCGGTCACCGAAAAAGACGGGACTTTCTGCGTAAACATCCCTCTGGACAAGCAGACAGATGACTATATGCTCGAAAGCGCTTATCCCGAGAAAGGGCAACTGGCGATCACGGTAAAACGGGATGCCCGGGTCTGCTTCCGGGTATACCCGTTCATGAAGGGTACTTTTAAAGTAACTATTGACGGCAAAGAGACGGATCTTGAGATGCGTGACGGCCTGATCTCGGTCGGGAAAGTAAAGGCGGGGCAAAAGGTCATTCTGAGCCATCCGATACGCTCCGCGCTTAAAAAAGAGTTCTGCGCCGGAAGGGAATACAAGGTGCTGTGGAGAGGATGCGACGTGATTGACATACTGCCTCACGGCGAGCATCTGCGCCTGTTCCAGCGAGATCTGAAACAACACAAGGTGCTGCCAAAGCCCGAAGACGTAGTTTACGCGGGCGCGGCGAACTACGGCCCCACCCAGCAGAAAGCTGCAATTGCGAAAGACGCGATAATAACCTCTAAGTAAGCACGAGGCGCGGAGGATATCCATGAACCTGCCAGATATGTACAAAAGCAAACTGCCGCTGAGGTTCCAAAAGGACGGCAGTTTCAGGATACTGATGATGAGCGATATGCACTACGCGCCCGACAGGGACGAGCGTACCGTTAAAGCTATCGAATTGCTCATCGATTCGCAGCAGCCGGACCTTGTGCTTTTGGGCGGCGACAATACGACAGGCAAAGCCACCAAAAAAGAATTCAAAGTCCTGCTTGAAGATATCGCCCGCCCGATGGAAGACAGGCATATACCGTGGGCTCACATTTTCGGCAACCATGACATATCACCGAAGGTCTCAAAAGAATACCAGCAGAAAATATATGAGGAATACCCGTTCTGCGTGAGCAAAGCGGGTCCCAAAGCGCTGCCCGGAGTCGGAAATTACTTCCTGCCCGTGCTGGACGGCGACGATGCCCCAGTATTCGGCATCTGGGCGCTGGACTCGCACCAGGACTTCAAAACGCCTTCTGCAGACTTCGGATACGCCGGCGACCTGTACTGGGACCTGCTGATGCCGGGCAGGCTGGGCACGGGTTCGGACTGGGAATTTGTGCGCTTTGAGCAGATCATGTGGTACTGGAACAGTTCCGTAAAGCTAGAAAAGCTGCTGGGGCGCAAGCTTCCTTCGCTCATGGCGATCCACATTCCGCTGTCTGAATACAACGCGCTTTTGCTGAATTCGAACCGGACGCAGACGACGGGAGAGTACAACGAGCGCGTCAGCGCGTCCGAGATAAACTCAGGCCTATTCGCCGCTGCACTGCAGAGAGGCGACGTAAAGGCCATATTTGCGGGACACGATCACATCAATACCTTCGACGGCACATACTGCGGCATCCGCATGGGCTACGACGGCAGCGCGGGCTATCACGCTTACGGCTGCCGCGACAACGACCCGGGCGGAGACAGGGAACGCCTGCGTGGAGGCAGGATGTTCGACATAAAAAAAGACGATCCTTGGAATATAGACACGAAAATGGTTTTTATAAAGGATTTACTGTAACGGAGGAAACTTGAAATGAAGCTTCCGAATGTGTGGGGACGCGGAGCGCTGTTTGCGTTTTCGGGACTCGAAGGGGAATGCAGGGTCTACAGCTGCCTGAATGCTTCCCTGCTGGGAGATCTGCTGGGCGTGAGGATACATGCTCAGGAACTCTTTGACCTGTACGTCGTGCTTGACGGCATAAAAGACATATACTACGATGTCGTGGCTTCCGACGTGATAAGCGCCAGGCTGAAAGACGCCCAGGGCGAAGAGTCTCCCGCAGTGTTCACGTTCATGGACCAGCAGACGATCGTCGGCTTCTGCGGTCGGGGACGCGTACAGCTCAGATCCCTAAGAGCGATAAACGAAACGCGCACGGAGCACGGTTCGGTATTTAAAAGCGGAGTTTCTTCATTCCATTTCTGGAAACAGGATCTGGGCGCCGTTACGGTCTTCTCGTTCTCGCTGGGAGGGTTCGTGCCGGTCACGAGAGATCAGGTCGGAGAGCTGGCTGACAAAAGGATAAAGTATCTGGAAGGGTTTGAACCGCTTGCGCCGAAAGACGAACGCTTAAAGCGCACGTTTTTGAAAAGCATTTCGGTGATGAAATCACAGGTATATACGGCGGACGGGCAGTTCCGCCAGCGCTGGACCACGCCCAACCGTCTGCCGCACCGCTGGCTGTGGCTGTGGGACAGCGTATTTCACAGTCTGGGAAACTTCGTGCTGGATGCCACTTTGGCAAGGGACTCTCTTTTAAGCGTGCTGGATGCGCAGCGTGACGACGGTTTTATGGCGCACCTTGCCCGCCCGAATTTCACTTCCGACGTGACCCAGCCGCCGCTGCTGGCCTGGGGAGCGCTGAAGTATTATGAACGGGAAAAAGACGAGGCGTTCCTAAAAACGGCATTTCCGGGACTGGAAAAATACCTGAATTGGAACACCTTGAACCGGCTTGACCCCGCTACGGGTCTGTACTGCTGGCACGTGAACACCAAGTCCGAAAACTGCCGGGCTGACGAGAGCGGCATGGATAATTCGCCACGCTTTGACGATGTATCAAGCATGGACTGCCTGGATTTCAGCTGTTTTATGCTGAACGAAGCGGATTCCATGTCCAGGATCTGCGCGGTGCTGAATAACGGTGACGAAAAACTGTGGCGTGAAGCCGCAAACGATCTGAAAAAGCGCATAAACGAGTATCTTTGGGATGCGGAAGACGGTTTTTATTACGACCGCCTGCCGGCAGGCGGGGCGTTCCACAAGGTCAAGTCCGCCGCGTCGTTCCTGCCGCTGTTCGTGGGAGCGTGCACCGAGGATACTGCGCGCGTACTGTCCGAAAAGCTCAAAGACAGATCCACATTCAACACATACCTGCCCGTGCCCAGCGTGGCGAGGAACGACGAAAGCTTCAGCCTTGACATGTGGCGCGGCGCCGTGTGGGTCAACTATAACTACATGATCGCTTCAGGGCTCAAGCGATACGGTTATACCGAACAGGCGGAAGCCATAATACTCGCTACGGTAAATGAGATCAGCCGTTTTTATCATACCGACGGCGTAATATACGAGATGTACGATCCGGACGGTATGATCAGCCCGCGCTGCATACCGCGAAAGGGCACACCTATAGAACCGTATGACACACGGGTGCGCTATCAGGTGATCAGGGATTACGGCTGGTCGAGTTCCCTGCTTGCGGCTATGGTGCTGGAAAACCCCAAGCTATTCGGATGATCTCAGCTATACTTATAAAACAGCAGTTTTGAGCTTCTCTTTTCGGGAAGCTCTATTTCTATCTCCCTGCCGTGCGAAATAAAGCTTGCCTGAGTGTCGGCGTCGGTGAAGGTGTATTCTTCGGCTCCGACGCCTCCGCGTATTTCGAAGCGTCCGCGGTCAAAGCACGATTTGGGACGCCTGAAAGAGAGTATTATCCCGGCTTTCTTTTCGGGACAGTCGTACTGCAGCACTGTCCAGGCGTCGTCGTAGATCGAAAAGCAGGTGAGCGGATAGAAGTCGCCGACCAGATAAGGCCTGACTTTCAGATACTCACCGAGCATTTTTGAGATCCAGTCGAGCTTTTCGGGGCTGTCGCCGAACGCGTCGCGCTGGGAAAAGGCGTAATTGACGGTCAGACAGCTGCTGTAACAGCTGCGTATGCGGTACGTGTCGTACTGTCTGCCCGCGCCAGTGCCGGAGTAGGGCAGCCACATAGGGAAGGTGAGTGAATGGCATTGGGCGGTCTCGGGCCTGAAATCTGCGGGGCACATGGCGTCGCTGCGCCACAGAGGCACGGAACGTCTTAACGTCTCTATGTCTATGCGCCTGCCGCCGCTGGCGCAGTTGTCTATCATAAGGTGGGGGAAACGCTGTAAAAGACTGTCCCAAAGGCGGTACAAGCCGTTTATATGCCTTATCTGAGTGATACCGCTGCGATCCGGAGCGTCATTTTCGCTCCAGTAGTCGAGAGGCTGCATATTGAAATCGTGACGGTAGAAGTCTATATCCAACTCGCTGATCATACCGCTTAATGTGTCGAAGCAGTAATTCCACGCGTTTTCGTTTCCGAGATCCAGCAGCAGGTTGTTATTGCCTTCTTTTTTCAGAAAGTATTCAGGGTGGCTAAGCGTTATCGGAGTGCCGTCTATAACGCGCTCGGGTTCAAACCACAAAAGAAATTTGCGTCCGGTTTCGTGCACTTTTCTGCTGACATCCTTAAGCCCGTCAGGATGGTAGTTCAGGTTCACGCGCCAATCGCCCGTGTGCTGGCCCCAGTCGCCTTCGAATTCGTCGGGAGAAGGCTGCGTTCCGTCCCCGTACCAACCGGCGTCCATCCAGATATACTCGAACGGGAGCTTATGCCTGTCAATGACCTCCAGCCTTTCCAGAACGCTGCGGGTGGGCATGCCGCCCCATATCCCGGCGCAGAGGGGACCGTGCTCAAGCCGACCGGGTCTGCCTGTCAACGAGAAATGCTTCCTTACGAGCCGCCGCCATTTGTTCTGACCGTCCAGGAAGCTGCCGCTGTAAGCCATTATTACGACCGAGCTTGTGGAAAGTTTTTCTCCGCCGTTCATGCGGAAACCAAGGCCGTCTATGCCGCTTTTCAGTATTATGCCGTCGTTTGTGCGTTCGCATTCGAATGCCCACTGTCCGCTCCAGCCGACGGCTATGATATATCCTTTATCGCCCTTGTGAATATTGAAGAAGGGTGCCTTGCCGTCGGATGAGCGCCCGCCGTAAGCGGTAAACCGCTTTTTCCAGCCTGGAAACAGCATTCCGCCGGTGTGGTCGGCTGTGGTCAGTTCGGGTTCGTCGAAAAACTCCTTCTCGGACCAGATCGAGCCGCTCGGGGAATACAGCATGGCGCACTCTTCCTCGCGCGGAAGATAGGCGGTGACGTGTCGGTCGTCGTCATGGGGGAGCGGCAGCGACACCGCACAGTCCCACAGTTCAGAGATTAGCCGGCCGGTATCGGAAGATTTGTTTTCCAGCGTGTTCCGCCATTCGAATGCATCGAACTCGGCGATGTGCCTGAAAAAAGTCGTGATTTCCAGGCCGTCAAAAGTCCGGCGGAT
Organism: Clostridiales bacterium; assembly: GCA_024683475.1. Taxonomy (GTDB): domain Bacteria; phylum Bacillota; class Clostridia; order Christensenellales; family Aristaeellaceae; genus RUG14130. The sequence goes on from JAIKYG010000019.1 coordinate 74,572, forward strand.
CACTTCTTCGCCGTTTTCGGAGGCGCTAACGGTCTTTTCGATATCCAATGAGCGCAGAGGTATGCCGTTATACTTGAGATCGATCAGGTCGCTGCCGAACGGATGCATGATTAGACCTCCTGTATGAAGAGTTTGCTATAAAGAATCTACGGGGCGATTATAACACTTGCGATTTGCAAAGTCTACAAAACGATCGGAAGCTTGGGATCATGAGGTTGTTATTATCGCCTTAAGTGTGGTAGAATACTTGCGGGGAAACAATGGATCCGGGACTATTGCTCAAAAAGGAAGTGGCGTTTTGACGGTAATACTGATGCTGATAGCTGCGCTGTTCTTCGTGCTGTACATGACGAGCCGCGAAAAGGGGTTTCTGAAAACCGTATATAAATGCGTGCCGACTGCCTGCGCCTGCATTTTGGCAGTTTATCTGGCAATCAAGGGAAACGCGGATGCCGGTAAATATCTTGCGGTATCCGGGCTCGCTTTATGCGTGTTTGCGGACGCGGTGCTGGAGCATGCTTTGATACCTGGCGCGGCACTGTTCGGCGCGGCGCATGTATGCTTTATACTCTATCATGTTTTAGCCCGCAGCCACGGGATCGCATGCGCGGTATGTTTTGTATTGGTGTTTACGCTGCTTTGCCTGCTGTTTGTAATATCCAAAGAAGATAAGCCCCAACAGGCGCCCCTGTGGGGTTTTGTGCTTTACGCTTTTTTGCTGGCGCTTATGACCGCGATGAGTATAGACGGCGGACCCTGGCTGGCGCTGGGCGGACTGCTGTTCGCCTTTTCCGATACGGTTTTGTTCCTCAGGATGTTCGGGAAGCTGTCGGGCAGGGCGTACAGCTGGCTGCTTATGGGCGCATACTATCTGGCGCTGTTCCTGATCGCCACAGGCAGCTGCGGCTGACTTTACTTTCCGACTTCGAGTATCCAGTGGGCGATATTGACCCTGCACCTGTCGTAAGGGATAGACGACTGGATAAGCGCTCTTTGAGTGCCGTCATCCCGCTGCATCACAAGGTTGTTTGAATAGTACGCGCCCGGACCGTGCCTGTCGCACAGGACGGTGCCGCCGTCCCAGTGTACGCCGTCGGTGCCGGTGTAAAGAACGAAGTTGACGGGCAGACTGTCGTCGAGACAGCCGGAACGGCCGTGGAGTATATAGCCGCCGTTTATTCTGGCTATCTGGGGGTTTCTGATACGCCGGGCGCAGTAGCTTTTGCCGGCGTAAGTCCACCTAACTCCCTTGTCGTCGCTGACCCAGTAATCGAGATTGAATTCGTCCTTCTCGTTGTAGCTGTAACACGCGAAACGCCCGTCGGGCAGTACGGTCATGGCGCCGTATGCGTGTCTAAGGTAATCTCCCGGCAGTTCGCCTATCAGAGAAAAGCTTTCCCCGGCATCACTGCTTTTGTATATGTGATACCTGTGCTCCGGCTTTGAACAGGCGAAATCGTCGTTTGCCAGCATTAGCACGTAAATATCGCCTTCGTCTGTTAGCACGTCGTATATCCTGCCCTTTTCTCCGCAGAACTCCTTGGCGCCGCTCCAGGTCTGACCCGCGTCGTCACTGATAAGCACTACGGGAGTCAGATACGGTTCCCAGCCGTTGGGATTTTCGTTGCGGATACACAAAAGCACTATGCGGTTTTCCCTGGGGGAGACGGCTTTTTCACAGGATACGGTAAAAGGCTCGTTGAGCAGGCAGTCCATGGAGTATTGAAGGATGCGCTTTTCGGACCAGGTATCGCCCATATCCCGGGAGGTCGAGTATTCGAGCCAGCCGAACCCGTTGTGACCCGGACCCCTTTTGTTGCGTGTACCTGAGCAGTTGGACCACAGGGCAAATACGCAGCCTTTGCTGTACTCGGTCATCGCGTGGCTAAGGTGACCGCTGCGCTGATTTATGCTGTGATCGACGAATAGGATGCCGTCGTTCGGGCCCCCGGCGGGTATTATCCTGTATTCCGGATTCATGGCGCAAACTCCTTCCTTGCAAAAGACTGTCTTGTCTTAATGTGTTTTTACTAATTTCTGCGGACATGACCCTAAATCCTGCCAAAGCTTGATATAGGCGGATCTTTTTGCTATAATCCATTTGCAAATATCGGAAAACGTGAGGATCGGCATATGAGGATCGCGCAGAGGATCGCAGAAAAAAGCGTAAATCAATTTGGCAACCGTTCTGTCACAATGGTGTTTCTGGGCGACAGTGTGACGCACGGCTGTTTTGAACTGTACAAAACCGGGCCGGAAAGCATCGAAACGGAATACCGAACTGCCAGGGCATATCACCACCTGCTTAAGCAGATGATCGAAAACGTGTTTCCCGCGTGCCCGGTAAACATCATAGATTCCGGAGTGAGCGGGGATAACGCGGGCGGAGGATTGAAACGGCTGGAAAGGGACGTTATTTCGTTTAATCCGGACTTGGCTGTAATATGCTTCGGGCTTAACGATGTATGCGGCGGTCCCGAAAAGCTGGAAGAATATATAGGGCACATGAGAAGCATTTTCAGGAGACTTAAGGAAGAAGACATTGAAATGATCTGTATGTCTCCCAATATGATAGGCACGCGGCTGCTTGAAGAAGACACCGATCCGTTTATCAGGGGCATACTTGAATCAATAATAAAGTATCAGAACAACGGCACCATGGATATGTACATGACTGCGCTTGCCGGGCTCTGCGCACAGGAAAACGTACCGTTCTGCGACTGTTACTCCATGTGGAAAAAACTGTACTCCTGCGGCGCGGATGTGACGCGGCTGCTGGCAAACCACGTGAACCATCCGAACGAGCAGATGCACTGGCTGTTTGCGGGGGAACTCTTCAAAACGATATTTGACATGCAGGGCGGACCGGAAAAGCGAGATGCGGATCAATAAGCAGCAATGAAAAAAGAAAAGCACGCTTATGCGTGCTTTTGTTATGGAGCATAGGGGATTCGAACCCCTGACCTCAACGATGCGAACGTTGCGCGCTACCAACTGTGCTAATGCCCCTTGCGAACAGAATTATTATATCACCCGGGGCGATTGAACGCAAGAAAAATTAAGGTTAAATGTATAGGCGTTTGTAAAATGAATATGAAGCGCTTGACAAAGGGTATGATCAGAGTTATAATAACCCCTGCTTGTGAGAAATCATTTGACTGGGTGTAGCGCAGCTTGGTAGCGTGCTTGAATGGGGTTCAAGAGGCCGAGAGTTCAAATCTCTCCACCCAGACTTTACGGAAGCGATCCGATATTCGGATCGCTTCTTCTTTTATCTTTTCATGATTGACGAGTGAGCAGCTTCGCCTGCGTGATCGGGGCTGTCTGCATACCGATCCTTATACTTTACCCAGCTTAGGCTCCAGTCATACCACACGGGATATTTGTCCGACCAATGCGATGTAACGGCGTCGACAGCTTTATCCCGGACCAAAGGGTCTTCGATCCTCGCAAGTACGGGCAGCACATCGGGAGAGAGACCTGACAGGTAGTCGGTGTCCAGCCGGCTTACGGAGCCTTTGTTGAATGCGCTTACTTGATAAACGGTCACCTGCTTATCGACGTTTGAGAAATTTAGGGCTATCCAGGTCAACAGCGCTATAACGGTCAGGCAGGGGCAGATACGGATCTTTGGCGCACAGCATTTTATCATGCATGCGACCAGAGCGCAGAGTATCATCAGCATGCCCCAAAGCGTTATAAGCCTGAGCACGCTCATACCGTATGCGGCGATATAAAGCCTCATGCGGAAAAAAGCCGAATAATCTATAACGCAGGTTAGCACGGATATGACCGCGCACAGCGCACGCACCGCTTTATTCCCTTCGCAAAGGGAAAGAAATGGAATGATGAGGCACAGCGTCAGCACCGAAAGCGCCACCAGCTGGAAAAAACCGTTTCTCGCGTAATCGGCATATCCGGTGTTTTGTATCGCTGTCCGGGCACCGAAAAACAGATAAGTGAACTGTATATACACGAACAGCGCATATATCGCGCCCAGCATGACGAGTATGGTCATCAGGGTGACGTGGGATGCTTTGAACCGCTTCTTCTGAGCAGATGCGAAGGGGATATCTGCCATGGAAGCATACATGAATGAAAACAGGCACGATGCCGCCAAGAGAGTAAGGAGCAAGCGCAGGATGAAACCGATATCCGGATCTCCCAGAGATTTCAGACCTTTGAATACAAACGAGTCGAACACGGCGTCGGCGCTGGAAAGCAGGCAAAGCGCCAGCAACACTATTGGAAGACCTATCGCCAAACCGGTAAAAAGGTGCCTGAAAAACTGTCTGTTCTTTCCGGCTGTCGCATATCTCGCCGCTTTATACGGCAGCAGGAAGTGCCGGAAGCATGACGGGATAAGCTTTTTAAGTCCCAGGGACAGTGACTGTGAAGTCAATGCGGGGAAAGGAGTTACGCCCGTTAAAGAGAACATGGCGAAGGCGGTCGTACATACCAGGACCGGCAGGTTCATAAGCCTGAGGGCGTCGTTGGCGAATATGGCATAACAGGCGCCTATGCATACCGAAGCTGCAAGCAAAAACGCTCCGCCTCTGTTGTGCTTAAGCCGCAGGAGGCCCTTCTGCCGGGCAGCTAAAAGGAACATGCAGACGACAAACAGGTGGGAGACCGTAAGCCCTATGCCCGGAAGATGATGCCTCGAAGTGGAAATATACGGAAAATGGGCAAAAAAATAGCACCCTGCGGCCAAAATGGCCGCAGAAAGGATACACAAGTCCGGTCTGTGCAGGGCAAACTTTGGAACAAGGGCACAGTTGTTCTCCTTTTCCCAATCGATGCTGTTAAGGTCAAGGGCAGAGTCATTCTCCATCTTGCTGCACTCCTTCCTCGTATACAAGTATATCTCCCGGCTGGCAGGACAGCGCCTTGCAGATCTCGTCAAGGGTAGAAAAGCGCACGGCTTTTGCCTTGCCGTTTTTCAGTATGGAAAGATTCGCCATGGTGATGCCGACTTTCTGACTGAGCTCGGTAACGCTCATCTTGCGGCGCGCCAGCATAACATCAAGATCTATACGGATCATATACGCACCTCACACTGTCAGATCGTTTTCTTCCTTCAGCTTGACGGCTCGGGCGAGCAGTTTGCCAAGAGCCCATGCCAAAATCCCCATAGCAAAACTCGCCATTGCGGCAAGCAGGAACACTAAAGCGGATGGCCCCATGCTGATACCGTAAACCAATGCGAGCAAAAAGGGAAGCAGTGCCCACAGAAGACCTGCCGTGTTCATGAACAGCGCGATATGGTTAAGACCAACGGCGTTCGGGCGGCAGAAGGACCGGTCCTGCCTTATGCGCAGGGTGATCCTGAAATACTCGAACATTGCCATACAGTATAACAGACCGATTATCCAAAGATAGATCAGCCCGGGCCAAAACAGGAAAGACAGATCGGGATAAGCCAGACAGCATTCGTTTGCCGCTACGGGCGCATAAACCAGGAAAAGAGCCGCGCCGCCAAGCAAAGCGATCACACCTGCGGTCAGCAGCATGCATGATATTCTCCGATGTTCCATTTTCTTCGCCTCCTTATGCCTGCATTATATCACCTGCACACACGTATGTCAACAAAAAATTATCGTAATACGATAAATATTTATTGAATGCGCTTATCTGCGTTTTATGAACCTGCCGGGATGCGATTCGCGCTGCGGCAGATTAACGGATGTATGCTGTTTATATACATGAAAAAGCGAAACGAAGCGTATCCCGGCTTCAATTAGATTTTCAATATAATTAATGTAGCAAAGGGTTTATTTAATCGCGCGGTTATGGTATAATTACTGTGTTTGCCGGGAGGAAACTGATGCCTGATAATACTGTTGCGATCAAGATCGAAAACGCGAGTTATAAATATGACGGCGCGGACAGATATGCGCTGAAGGATATAAGCCTGAGTGTAAACAGAGGCGAGATGCTTGCCCTGCTGGGAAGGAACGGTTCCGGCAAGAGCACTCTTGGCAAACTCCTGAACGGGCTGTTCCGGGCGACGGAAGGCACGGTATCCGTGTTTGGCAAAACGCTTGAAAACGATGATGACGCGTATGAAACGCGCAAGCGCTGCGGCATGGTGTTCCAGGATCCTGACAACCAGATGGTCGCGACGATCGTCGAGGAAGACGTAGCCTTCGGCTGCGAGAACCTGGGGCTGCCGCCGGAAGAGATACAAAGCCGCGTAGCCGAAGCGCTGAAGATAGTCGGCATGGAGCAGTACGCAAATAGTGCCCCGCACATGCTGTCCGGCGGTCAGCAGCAGCGCATCGCGATAGCGGGCGTCGTAGCCATGCATCCCGATATCATTGTATTCGATGAAAGCACGAGTATGCTGGATCCCTCCGGAAGGGAAGATATATTCGAGCTGGCGCTCAGGCTGAACAGTCAGGGCGTCACGGTGATCTGGATAACGCACTTCATGGAAGAAGCTGCCCGCTGCCGGCGCCTTGTTATCATAGACGACGGCAGGATCGCTCTGGAGGGCACGCCCAGAGAGGTGTTTTCTGACGTAAAAATGGTAAAATCTCTGGGGCTCGAAGTCCCGGATATGACATATCTGGCCTGGGAACTCAAAAAAGCAGGCGCGGATATTTCCACGGACATACTCACGATGGACGAAATGGAGGCTAAGCTGTGGGGCTTGATGTCAAAAACCTGACATATGTATACAACCCGGGCACTCCTTTCGAGACCAGGGCCGTGGACGATGTGAGCCTTGAAATTAAAGACGGCGAATTTGTCGGGATAATCGGGCATACGGGCAGCGGCAAGTCCACGCTCATACAGCATCTTAACGCGCTTATAGAGCCCACCTCCGGCAGCGTCTTCGTAGACGGGGAAGACATAAACGCTTCAAAGAACAGGTCGGCGCTCAGGCGGCGAGTAGGTCTCGTGTTCCAGTATCCGGAATACCAGCTGTTTGAGGAGACCGTGCTAAAGGATGCCAGCTTCGGTCCCGGGAACATGGGCAAAAGCGAAGCCGAAAGCGTACAGGCGGCAAAAGACGCGCTCAACCTCGTGGGTCTTCCGGAGGAAAACTGGGAGAAGTCGCCTTTCGAACTCAGCGGAGGTCAGCAGCGCAGGGCGGCGCTGTCGGGCGTGCTCGCCATGAAACCGGAAGTGCTGATCCTTGACGAACCCGCCGCGGGGCTCGACCCCTCGGGCAGGAAAGAAATACTGGATATAATCAAGCGCATCCACGCCCAGGGTACGACCGTAATAATGGTGTCACATTCGATGGATGACGTGGCGCGGCTGTGCGACAGGATAATCGTGATGGAAAAGGGCCGGAAAGTGATGGACGGCACGCCGCAGGACGTATTCTCGCGCGTCGAGGAACTGGAGAACATGGGGCTTAAGCCGCCCTCCGCAGCGCTGCTCTCAAAACGACTGAGGGAACGCGGCATAGCCATAAGCGACGGCATATACACTTTGGCCGGATTGATAGAAGAGTTAAAGAACAAGCTTGGCGGTATAGAAAAAGGTGTTTAACAATATAACCTTAGGGCAGTATTTCCCGGGCGACAGTTTCATTCACAGACTGGATCCCCGCACAAAGATACTGCTGACGATAGTTTTCCTGGTGTGTGTGTTCCTGTCCAAGGGCTTTTTGGGCTTTGGGCTCATAGTCGCGTACATTTTTGTGTGCGCAAAGGTCGCGCATATACAGCTCAAGTTCATGTTCAGGGGGCTGAAACCCATCGCCGTGATAGTGGTGATCACCTTTCTGCTCAACCTGTTCATGAGCCCGGGGGAAGACCCGCTGTGGAAGTGGGGCATACTGTCCATAAGCGTGCAGGGCATCAAAAATGCGCTGTTCATGGCGTTCAGGCTGATACTGCTTGTCACGGGCACGCAGCTGCTCACGCTGACCACATCGCCCATAAGGCTGACAGACGGGCTTGAGAGCCTGTTTTCGCCGCTGGCAAAGATAGGTTTTCCGGCGCATGAGCTTGCGATGATGATGTCCATCGCGCTGCGCTTCATACCCACCCTGATAGAAGAAACGCAGAAGATAACCCGGGCGCAGAAAGCCAGGGGCGCTGACTTTGAGAGCGGCAGCCTTATAAAAAGGGCGAAAGCGCTGCTTCCGCTGCTCGTGCCGCTGTTCGTGAGCGCGTTCCGCCGTGCGGACGAACTGGCTATGGCAATGGAGGCGCGCTGCTACAGAGGCGGAAAAGGGCGCACGAAAATGCATCCGCTAAAGTATGCACTAAGGGATCTGCAGGCGTTTATATGCCTTATCGCGCTTATCGGGCTGATAGTCCTGACCAACAGAAGCGGCATCGGTGTGATATGATGCGGCGGGTACGGCTTTTGGTCGAATACGACGGCACCGGATACAGCGGCTGGCAAAGGCAGTCAAATGCCGTCAGCGTGCAGCAGGTGCTGGAAGAAGCCATAAGAAAGCTTACAGGCGAAGAGGCGCTTACCGTTACCGGCGCGAGCCGCACGGACGCAGGCGTGCACGCGCTGGGGCAGAACGTGCATTTTGATACGGTTTCGCGCATTCCTGCCGACAAATTCAGTTTTGCACTGAACACGATGCTGCCTGACGATATCAGGGTCAGGGCGTCAAGCCATGTGAGCAACGAATTCCATGCCAGGTTTTCCGCGATCGGCAAGGAATACAGGTATCTGTTCTATGCACATCCCCACGCCAGTGCGCTGTACAGGAACCTGAGCGCGCACGTCATATATCCCATGGACGCCGATGCCATGCGCAGGGAAGCCGAAACGCTTTCGGGCAGGCACGATTTCGCGGCGTTCGCCGCCAGCGGCAGCGAAGCGAAAGACACTGTCAGGGAGATAAAATGGGTCAGCCTGGAAGAAAGATCTCCGTTTTTGGAAATGCGGATATACGGCACGGGCTTTCTGTACAACATGGTCAGGATCATAGCGGGCACACTGATAGGTGTGGGCAGCGGCAAAATCGAACAGGGCTGCTTTAAGCGCGCGCTTACTACCGGAGACAGGCTGTGCCTGGGCGTTACCGCGCCGCCGCAGGGGCTAACGCTGATGCGGGTGGATTACCCGGAGGATATATGCTTACCACCAACGTGATGCGTATACTGGAAAACGAAAAAATACCGTTTTCTTCCCTTGAATACGAGTGGAGCGAAGACGACTTGAGCGGAGTGCACGCTGCGCAGGTCATGGGTCTGGAACCCGAGACCGTGTTCAAGACCCTGGTGGCAAGAGGGGATAAAAACGGCTTGAATGTGTTCATTATCCCCGTAGCGGAGGAACTCGACCTTAAAAAATGCGCGCGGGCCAGTCAGAACCGGTCGGTGGAGATGATACACGTTAAGGAGCTTAAGCCTCTGACCGGATATGAACGCGGGGGCTGCAGCCCGATAGGCATGAAAAAGAAACTGCCGACTTACATAGACGAGACTGCGCTGCTTATAGATTTTATAGCGGTAAGCGGCGGAAAAAGGGGAGTTCAGGTGAGGCTCAAACCGCAGGATCTCATCCGCGCCTGTGACGCGGTGCCCGCCGATCTGACAGTGTACTGATTACGCCGAAAAGGCGAACAGATAAAAAAGGAGATATGGTCATGAAGGAGTATTATACAATACAGGTCGCCGGCCTTGAGCGGGATCTGCCTATCTGCCCCATAAGTGACACGACCTGCATCGCGGGTTTCGTGATCTTCGGCGATGCGGAGCTCACCGTAGCCTGCGCGAGGGACCTGCTCAAAAAGGCGCCCAAACACGATGTCATCATTACCGCGGAAAGCAAGGGCATACCGCTTGCTCACGAGATGGCGCGCCAGGCGGGCGAAAACCGTTATCTGCTGGCACGCAAAGCGACCAAACTGTACATGAAAAACGTGTTCGGCGTGGAGGTGGATTCCATTACGACCGACCACAGGCAGCATCTTTACATTGACGGAGCCGACGCCGAATATATGAAGGGCAAGGACGTGCTGATAGTCGACGACGTCATTTCCACGGGCGAAAGCTTAAAGGCGCTGGAAAAGCTGGTAAACAAAGCGGGCGGCAACATCGTCGGACGCATGGCCATACTGGCTGAGGGCGACGCCATTGGCCGCAAAGACATAATCTACCTGCAGAAACTGCCTCTGTTCGACAGGGAAGGCAACGAGAAATAGTATTTAAACGCATTTGCAAAACGGATAACGGCTTGAACAGGGCGCGCTATCTGTGATATAATCAACTCGATCGATCCGGAAAAAACACGAGCATTATACAAGGAGGAGCAAAAATGTCCTGGTGGGTATGGAGTCCAATGCTCTTCATCGTACTGTGCGCCATAGCTTATGTATGCTGGAATTACATCAACATCAAAAAGCTTAACGAAGGCACGGAAGAGATGATAGAGCTCGCCGCCACGATCCGCAGCGGCGCGAGAACTTTTGTCAAAACCGAGTTTCTTACTGTGGGTATGGTGGTTATCGTCCTGGCGGCGGTGTTGAGCCTGTTTATCGAGAAAACGGCGGGCATAACCTTTATAGTCGGCGCGATCATGTCCAGTTTCGTGTGCGTTATGGGTATGCGCTCCGCGACTTACGCCAACGTGCGCACCGCCAACAAGGCGAGGGAAACCAAGTCCATCGGCGAGACCGTAAAGGTCGCGCTCACGGGCGGCAGCATTTCCGGTCTCGGCGTGCAGGCGTTCGGCATGCTGGGCATGCTCATCATACTGATGGTCTGGGGCGTGGAGCACGATTCCACCGGCGGAGGTTTCATCACTTCCATTCCCAACGTGAGCGCTTCGCTGATGCGCATAAGCACCTATTCTCTGGGCTGCTCGCTGGTCGCCATGTTCAACCGTGTGGCGGGCGGCAACTACACCAAGGCTGCTGATATCTCCAGCGACATCCTGGCGAAGATCCGTCACGATATGCCTGAGGACGATTCACGTGTTCCCAACGTCATCGCGGACTTTATCGGCGATAACGTCAACGATATCGCGGGCAACTGCTCCGACCTGCTCGAAAGCTTTGTGGCTACGATCTCCGCTTCCATAATGATCGCCGTCAGCCTGTTCAACGGCATCAAGGACGTGATCGTATTCCACGGCGAAGAAACTGCCCAGAAACTCGCCGAATCCGCGGCCAAGTTAAGCGAAGTAGGCACGGCGATGGGCGTTGAAAATGCGGCGGATTTTGCCGATGTATCCGTTAAACTGGAAAACCTGCTCACCAGGATGCATCTGTTCCCGATACTGCTCGCTGGCCTCGGTTTGCTGGGCTGCCTGCTGGGTCTGGGATACGCTCAGTTCAAGAAGATGAGCGACAACCCCAGCCGCGAACTGGACCTCGCCACCTGGATAAGCGCGGGCTTCACCGTTCTGTTCGGTCTGGGCGCCGCGGCCATAATGTTCGCGGGCCAGGGTTCCGTCGCAATGCTCAAACTCGTGGGCTTCAAACTGGGCTTTATATCTCCCTGGATCTGCGCGGTGCTGGGCATCATAAGCGGCGTGCTTATCGGCATCATCACCGAGTATTACACTTCCACGGATTACAAACCTACTCAGAAACTGGCTGAGATTGCCACTGAAGGCGAAGCGTTCGTTATCACCAAGGGCGACGCGGTGGGCTCCAGAAGCTGCCTGCTGCCCATACTGCTTATCGGCATTTCCCTGTTCGCTTCCGGCGCCATCTGCGGCGTGTACGGGATCGCGACCGCCGCGCTGGGCATGCTGTCCTTCGTTGGCGCAACGGTCTCCATCGACGCTTTCGGACCCATCGCCGACAACGCGGGCGGTATCGCGGAAGCCTGCCATCTGGATCCCGACGTGCGTGTGATCACGGATAAGCTGGATGCCGTGGGCAACACCACTGCCGCTATAGGCAAGGGCTTTGCCATCGGTTCCGCCGCATTCGCCACCGTATCCCTGATCGTGGCTTACGTAGAAAACTGCTACTTCGGCGAATTCGCCAAGATCACCCTGGACTTCGCCGACTATATAGTAGTCGCGGGCGGCATCATCGGCGGCGCGCTGGTCGAGTATTTCTCCGCCATGCTGACCGACAACACGATCGAATCCGCCAGAGTAATGGCTGACGTCGGCGACGCCGAGCTTTCCAAGCCCGGTGTTCTGGACGGCCAGGTGAAGCCGGATTACAACATGTGCGTGCAGCTCGCCGCAAAGCAGGCGCTCAAGAAAATGCTGGTGCCTTCCGTGCTCGCGGTGGTCATTCCCGTAGTGGCGGGCTTTATATTCGGCGTCAAGTTCGTGGGCGGTCTGCTGGTCGGCGCAACTGTCGTGGCGATCCCCAGAGCTATCTTTATGGGCAACTCCGGCGGCGCGTTTGACAACGCCAAGAAGTACATCGAGTCCGGCGCCATCGAAGGCCACGGCAAGGGCACCGCGGCGCACAAGGCTGCCGTTACCGGCGATACCGTAGGCGATACCCGCAAGGACGTCGTCGGCGTCGCGCTGGACATCTTCATCAAGACCATGTCCACCGTTGCCAACACCCTGGCAGTTGTTATCCGCTCGGTAAGAGGCTAAAAAGTGTTTATGAACGGACACGTCTTTCAGGCGTGTCCGTTCTGTTTAGGAGATATTATGCTCAAGAAAGAAATAGGACGCATAAACGAAGAACTGCTCGAACTGGCGGATGAGATAGAGGAACTGGCAGAAGACGAACCTTCCGTGAGCAAGGAACTGAACAGGGCGCTGGAGCTTCTGGTAAGTGCCAGCGAGATACTTGAGGAACTGGAAAACTGAAATGAAGTTTATACATACCGCAGACCTGCATCTGGGCAGGACTTTAGGCGACCTGAGCTTGCTGGAAGACCAGAAGCACGCGCTTAAGCAGATCGCGGATCATGTCCGCGATTATGCAGCCGACGCGCTTTTGATCTCCGGAGACGTATATCAGAAAGCCTCGCCGCAGGCGGAAGCCATGGAGGTATTTGATGCCTTCCTGAACGATGTGCGCCTATCCGGCTGCAAGGTGTTCGTGATAAGCGGGAATCACGACTCTGGTCAAAGAATAGATTATTTCGGCAGGCTGATAGAAAAGAGCGGAGTTTTCCCCGCGGGCAAACCCGAAAAGACGCTAAAGCGCGTTGAGCTGAAGGATGATCTCGGCATCGTGAACGTATATCTCATGCCGTTTGTGCGTCCGCATCATGTGCGGGCGCTGCACCCGGATAAAGATATTAAAAGCTACACAGACGCCGTTGAAACGCTTATACAGGCGACCGAGATCGATTATTCCCAGAGGAATATCATCCTGTTGCATCAGTATATAACCGGCGGAGAGCTGTCAGGAAGCGAGGATCTGTCGCTTGGTACGCTGGACAATGTTGACGCTGAAGTCTTCGGGAAATTCGATTATGCGGCGCTGGGACATGTACACGGCGCTCAGAAGATAAGCAGCGAACATATCAGATACGCGGGCAGCCCGCTCAAGTATTCTTTCAGCGAGTGCGATCAGAAGAAGAGCGTTGCGCTGGTGGAACTGAAAGAAAAAGGGCATGTCACCGTCACGAAACTTCCGATAGTACCGCTGCGCGAAGTCAGGCACATCAACACGACCATGGAACATCTGGCAGGCGCGGAAAGATCAGACGACTATATCTGGCTTACAATCAGCGACGAGATGCCGCCCAAGGACTGGTACAGGCAGGCGCAGGAGATCTTTCCGAACATGGTCAGACACGATGTGGTAAACACAAAGACGAGCATGCTGCGGGATCTTCCCGAGGCAAACGAGTTCAGGGCGGCGCTCGACCCGCAGGAACTGTTCACGGAGTTTTATGTCAGCCAGAACAACGGAAAGCAGCCGACAGGCGAGCAGGTAGAGCTGTTCAAACGAATATATAAAGAGGCGCAGTCAAATGAGACCGCTTAAACTTACAGTATCCGCGTTCGGTCCGTATGCCGATATAGAAGTCATAGACTTTCAGAAGATAGGCCTTCAGGGCGTCTATCTGATCTCGGGCGACACGGGAGCCGGCAAAACCACCATATTCGATGCCGTCACCTTCGCGCTTTACGGAGAGGCTTCCGGGGGTAAGGAAAGGCGCACTGGCAAAAGCTTTCGCTCGGATTACGCCTTGCCTGCGCAGGAAACGTTTGTTTTGCTCCAGTTTGAGCACAGAGGCGAAGAGTGGCTGGTAAAACGTTCTCCCGAGTATAAGCGTCCCAAGCTGGTGGGAACGGGCGAGACCCAGCAGCTTGCCAAAGCGACGCTGTCCAACATTGCCACGGGAGAAACCGTGGACGGCGTAAGTCAGGTCAACGCGAAAATAGTTGAGCTGATCGGGCTGACGCAGGATCAGTTTACGCGCACGACAATGATAGCTCAGGGCGATTTTCTTAAGATCCTGAACTCGTCCAGCGATGAACGCAGAGCGTTGTTCCAGAAACTCTTCGACACCCGTGTATACGCGGATGTTCAGCAAAACCTTAAGGATCTATGCCGCAGGGAGGCGGAGGCGCAGAAAAAACTGGACAGTGAGATCCTGTTCAATGCCGGGATGATAGTGTCCGATGATGAAGAAATTAACGATCTTAAGGATAAACAGTATTCATCGGCAAAACTTTCCGAACTGCTTGAAAAACAGGTGCGCTCGCAAAAGACCCGGCTGGAAGAAAAGGAAAAAGCCGCGGAAGAAACGGCGCAAAAGATACTTGAGCTCGGCGACAGCATCGCGCATGCGCAGGTGATAAACAGGTGTATAGACGATCTGTCAAAAAAGAAGGAACAACTTAACGCGTTGGATAAAAGGCTGCCGGAGATCAAAGCGCTTAAGGAGAAACTGCTTTGTGCGAAGCGCGCCGCTAAGGCTAACGAAAAGTATAAGACTTTACAGGCGAACGCCGAAATGATTTCCGCAGCGAAGCAGAATCTCAAGCAGGCAAATGAGAAGCTTAACTCGGCGCTTGAAGCGCTTCCGGAAACGCAAAAAGCGTATGACGCCCAGCTTGCTACCCGCATAGACGAAGAAAGATACAGGGCAAGAAACGAACTTTTGAAGCCTTTGAGCAGTGAGGCAAAAGCCAAAGCCCAGCTCGAATCGCAGGTAAAGCTGTCTGAAAGCGAAATTGGCAAGCTTTCCAAAGCATCCATCCTTGCCGACAGAAAGTATCTGTCTGTCAAGGAGGCGTTTTATACCAACCAGGCAGCGCTTCTCGCGTCCGAATTGCGGGAAGGCGTGCCGTGCCCGGTATGCGGATCTGTCGATCACCCGAAACCGGCGCTCATCCAAGGCGAAAACGTCAGCAGGAAAGACATGGATGCTGCGGAAAAGGAGAGCAAGTGCGCGTCCGAGAAGCTGCATGCGAAAGAGGCGGAATTATCCCAGCAAAAGGGCAGGCTTATGCAGCTGATTGAGCGGCTGAACAGTTCGGATGCCGGTGAAGACCTGGATGAAGAAAAGCTCAAGCAGGCCGCGCAGGAAGCTTATGACAAAGCGGAAAAACTGAGGGTTGACCGGGAGAAGGCAGGCAGGAAACTGCAGGAACTGGAAAAAGATATCTCCGCGTGCAAGGGAAGGATAGAAGAAATAGAAGCCGCGGAAAGCACTGCTTCGGCCAGGCAGACCGCACTTGAATCGGAGTTTGATTCCGAACTTAGCAAACAGGGATTCGGCTCGGTAAACGATATGCTGAGCGCGCTGATGCCCGATGACAAAATGCAGGCCGTGTCTTCTGAGATCGACGAATATGAACACGGAGTTACCGCGCTTAACGCATCGGTCAGCGAACTGCAAAACACGATTGGCGGGGAAACGCGCAGGGATATCGACGGTTTAAGGAAAGCGCAGGACGATTCCAAAGCCAGGGAAACGCTTCTCAGAAAAGAACTGAGCGAGCTTACGGCGGCATTTGGCGCCAATTCGGACGTGCTGAAAAACCTTAAACGGCTTCTGCCGCTCAGGGAAGAGCGCGTAAAGTACAGAGCCATGCTGGAAGATATGTACGCGACCGTTTCGGGTCAGAAAAAACAGGCCACGAAACTTACGCTCGAGGCATATGTACAGCGGTATTACTTTGAACGCGTCGTATCCGCCGCAAACGAACGGCTGGACCAGCTGACAAGCGGACTGTATAAGCTAAGAGTAAAGCAGTTCGGCACAAATCTCGTCAGCCAGAGCGGACTTGACCTGGAGGTGCTTGACGGCAACACGGGCCAGTGGCGCGACGTAAACACCCTTTCGGGCGGCGAATCGTTCCAGGCTTCGCTGGCGCTTGCGCTGGGGCTGAGCGATACGGTACAGGCGTTAAGCGGCGGGATACGGCTGGACGCGCTGTTTATCGACGAAGGTTTCGGCACACTGGACGAGAACGCGCTGCAAAACGCGATGCGACTGTTGGGCGAACTGGCGATGGGCAGGCGGCTTATCGGCATTATCAGCCATATGCCGGAACTCAGGGAAAGGATACCCAAGCAGCTGCGAGTGACGAAAACTCTGCGCGGAGCGACTACCGAATTTGTGGATCTTGATTGAACAAATGCGGCCGATAAGCTGTCTAACGTATATATCAGGAGGTACGATATATGAAGAAAATACTGATCACGATTATCTTATTGGCGGTGATGGCCGCTTTTGCCGAAACGGGGATGCCGAATCCTATAACCGAATACGCTTTTCTTGACGAGATCAATTCCGTAGCGGGGACAGATCTTATCCATCCCGCGGCGATGGGAGTCAACGAAGAAAGCTTTTCCGTGATAACGACCAATGAGGGCGTTATAGCGCAGTACAAGTTCACCGTGGCCGGGTTTGGCTACACATTCAGAGGCTCAAAGCTGGCGGACGATATTTCGGGAGTGTATGTAAACGGAAAGAGCGTGTTCGGAAACGAAGCCGCAAGCGAATGCGAGTTTTACTACGGCGACGGCTTCATGCTGTCAAGATGGAAAAGCGGTGTAAACCAGTATACGCTGTATATGGAAGACCCCGACGGGATCATGGACCGGGAGACGTTCAGGCTGATCTCCTGGGAAATGCAGGACCTTACGGGCTACGCGGGTTCTGCGTCCGCAGCCGAAAACGAAATATCGGCGCTGACCGGGGAATATGAGGATTCCTTTTCGCAAAGAGCCTGGGCCGAAGTGAGCATGGAAAACGGGGAGTGCTTGATAAAGATACACTGGGCGGATTCCGCCTCGGAGTACTATCTCTGGACCATGACGCTTTCACAGGAAGGCGACAAGCTTACATATGACGACGGCGTATGCTGCAGCATCACAACGCTGGAAGACGGCACGGAGAGGCTGATAACCGTATATGATTCGGCGTCGGGATATTTCACCTTAAGCGGGACAAAGCTTAAGTGGAACGGAGCGGAAAACGATTACTGCCGCGACTGTGTATTTGAGAAAACAGCGGATTAGACGACAGCATACAAAGAATAAACAAGCGGGAGGCGCTATGCGTCTCCCGTTGTTTTGTGCAGAATACAAACATGTTTAAGCCATTTCGAACTCTATATAACCCTGGGCTGCCTCCGTATAGCAGGGACGAAGCGTAAGCTTATCGCCAAGATAGACGGCTTTGCCGGTGCGGCTGCTGATGAGCACGGTCCTTTCGCTGTCAGGGGAGTAATCGCCTTTCATGTTTCGGTAAGGCAACACGCCTTCAACGCTGTTGTCCATGGTGACTACGGCGTAGTTTTTGAGCAAGCGGGTCACGGTTAATTCAAACGTATCGCGTTTGTGATCGCTCATATATACAGCCGCCATAAGCTTGTCCGCGTCGCGTTCCGCCTGGGCGGCGTTCTGCTCGCACAGACTTGATTCTTCGGTAAGCGTATGCATGCTGCCGGTCAAAAGCAGCGTCTCGTCCTCTGTAAACGGTCTATCAAGGAAGCGTTTGAGCATTCGGTGCGCCAGCAGGTCGGGATACCTTCGAATGGGCGAAGTGAAATGGCAGTAATCCCTGAACGCGAGGGCGTAGTGACCGAGGTTCTTTTCACTGTATCGTGCCTTTGCCATGGCGCGCAGCAGGTGCTGGGCGACGATCAAATGCCTGCTGTCTCCTTCAAAAGCGGCAAGCACTTCGTTAAGGCGCTGCTGGGAAGGAGACTGACCCACTTTAAACGGGTGATCTAGCGCGATCAGAAGTTCGTCGAGCTCTGAAAGCTTTTCGGAATCCGGCTTTTCGTGAACACGGTAGGGGAAGGGCAGCTCGTTTTTCTGCGCGAAATGTGCAACGCACCTGTTGGCGGCAAGCATGAATTCTTCAATCAGTATTTCGGCGTCGCCCCGATCCCTTGTCAGGATCTCTACGGGCGCACCGGAGGCGTTGAGCCTGAAATACGGCTCGGGTATGTCAAGCTCGATGCTGCCGTTGCTGATACGCGCATTTCTGAGAGACTTGGCGAACCGGTTCATTTTGTCAAGCGTTTCATGCAGGTCGCGAGGCACTTTTGAAGCTTTGCCGGCAAGCGCTTTATTGACCTCGCTGTAAGTCAGGCGCGCTTTGGAACGGATGACGGAAGTGCGGATCTCGTAGGAATCGAGTTTGATACCCGTGTACCGCATTATACAGCTGAACGTAAGTCTGTCGCGGTCAGGCTTCAGGGAACACAGGCAGTTGCAGAGGTTTTCGGGCAGCATGGGAATTGTGCGCCCGGGCAGATAGACCGAAGTGCCTCTTTGCCGCGCGCAGTCGTCGAGAACCGACCCTTGCCGCACGTAATTGCTCACATCGGCTATATGCACTCCGAGCACCGTGTTGCTGCCAACGGTCTCAATGGAAACGGCGTCGTCGAAATCCTGCGCGTCGTCTCCGTCGATGGTGAATATCATATCGTTTCTGAGATCCAGTCTTCCAGAATAATCGCGCGGGTCGGGATCCTTGCCGAAACTCTCCGCCAGATCCAGCGCTTCGGGCGAAAAGTCCTGTATGATAGAGTTTTCAACGCATATGGCTGACAGCCTGGCATCGATATCTCCGGAAGAACCGAGCGCTTCCGTAAGCGAAAGCTGGAGATTGCCGGATGAATGAGGATATGAGATTATCCTGAATACGCACAGATCTCCGGGCTTAGCGGAAGGGTCGTTTATCTGGATCACGTCCGCTTCCCGCGGAAACTTTTTGTCGGGAAGCAGGGCGATATAACGCTTCTGCGGCTGGGGGCGGAGCCTGCCCCTTTTGCGCGCGTGACGGCGGAATCCCGACGTATCGTTTTTGTCGATAAACAGCGTTCCGGTGACGATGGAATGCGCACGCCTGACGATCTGCACGAGAGTACCGCGGGGTTTTTCGCCTTTCTTGCTGAGCCTGACAAACACGAGGTCTCCGTCGAAAGCCTGCTCTTCTGGCATGTCGAGATATATGTCGCTGCCTTCCTTGGAAGGAACGGCAAATGCGGGGGAATTGTATGACGCAAGTCGCACTCTGCATAAAAGCAGCCCGGACTTTGAAGGCAGAGAGAACCTTGAAGAGTTATGAGCGTAGACAGTTCCACTCTCGGTCAAAGCGGCGAGCTCCGCACGCAGGTCGGAACTGTCAGCGCCTGTCTTTTGTTTTAACTGACTGAAGGTCAGCGGTCTGGGGGCGTCTTTCAGCGTCTTCGTAATGATATCAGCAAGCATATGGAGATCCTTTATTTGATAAAACGGCATGCAGAAAACCCTGCATGCCGTTTAATATCGATAGATTATTTGTTTTCGGGAGCGGTTTCGCCGGCGGCCTCGGTCGCTTCAGAAGCGGTCGCTTCGGCAGCGGCCTCTTCATAAACCACGAAGATCTCGGTGTTGCCGGCGGGAACGGTCGCGGGAAGCTCGTCCACGCTCCACTTGACGGTGTAGCCTTCGGGAGCTTCGGGAAGCTCGAGAGCGCCGTAATTGATGGTCCTGCCTTCGCCGGAGAAGGTGAAGATCACGTTGTGCTTGACTGCTTCGGCAGTTTCGGCTTTGGGCTCTTCAGCGGATTCTTCCTTGGCTTCCTCAGCGGGAGCTTCGGTGTTTTCCGCGGCAGGCTCTTCGGCGGGAGTTTCTTCGGCAGCAGCTTCCTCAGCGGGAGCATTGACCTTTTCGCCGTTCAGACCGTCATCGTAGATGGTCAGAGTGGCTTCGAGATAATACTTGGCGGTGAGGTCGATCTGATCGGTGCCCATAACAGCAAACTCTGGCTCCCAAACGCCGATCATGCCGTCCCTGGCGGGAGTGCCGATGCTGGGCAGCGCTTCGCCTTCCTTAACGAACATGCGTATGACGTCGAGCCTGTTTTCCTCGGTGTACATCTGCACGTTGGCGGCATAGTAGTAAGCCACGGCTTCGGAGATCTCGCCGCCGTCGGAAATGGCGTTCAGGTAGCTTTCGAGGTAGGCGCTTACATCGTCGCCCATCTGCTCGGAATAGGCCTGCTGCCACTGGGTGGTGAGCTCGTTGGCCAGTTCGCTGGAGAGCTTGGGGAACCACTCGGTGAGCTTGGTGACGTTGTTGCCTTCGGCGTCGAGCACGGGCTTGGTCACCTTCTGGGTAATAACGTTGCCTTCGTCATCCTTGGTCTCGTTACCGTCAGCGTCAAGCACGGGCTCATCGACTTCTTCGGTCTCGTTGGTCTCTACCCAGTAGGTCACGTAGTTGCCCTTGGCGTAGCTCACATAGTAAGTCACGTCCTGAGCGGGAATGGTCTCGGGCAGGGGATTGTTGTAAACAGCGCCCTGGGCAACGGCATCTTCGCTGGTGGCGAAGAAAGTCAGATAGCCTTCTTCTTCGGGAAGCTTGTCAGCGCCGGCGTAATCGATCGCCTCACCGTAGTTGGCGGTGACGGTGAAGATCACATTGTGCTGATGCTCTTCCTCGGCGGGTTCTTCGGCGGTCTCGGCAGAAGCTTCGGTTTCGGCAGTCTCGGTTTCGGCTGCGGGTTCAGCTTCGGCTTCGGGCTCGGCCTCGGCGGGAATGCCGTCGTTGACGATAGTCACGGTGTAGGCGTTGATGGTGTATTCGGGCATGAGCACCAGATTGGAAGAACCCATGGTGGCAGGCACTTCGCCTTCGATCTTCTCGGGCACTTCTACGGTGGTGGCATTGCCGTTTTCATCGGTCACTGTCTGCTTGACCAGCTTGGCCAGCACCCAGGAACCGGTATAGCCTTCCTTGGCGGGAGTGGGATACGCGAGCACGTTCTCACCCTTTTTGTAGGTGGTCCTGCTCCTCAGAGAATCCTGAAGATCTTTTTCACTGACGCCGGACTGGGAAAGCTCGTTGGCATAAGCGGTATCGTAATCCACACCCTGCAGAGAATAATAGGAAGCAAGGTAGGGGAAATACTCTTTTCCATCTTCAGAATAATATCTTACGCTGAAGGTACGGGAGCTTAAGAAGGTGGCGAGCAGCGCGAGCACTACGAACACCACGGCTACGATACGGGTGATCTTAAGCAGCTTACCTTCGTAGCTCTTTGCCTTATTCTTGCCAAGGAAGGTCTCGGCTGCGCCGCCGATGGCTCCCAGACCCTGCTTGTTGCCTTCCTGCATAAGCACGGACACAATAAGCACCAGGGAAGCAAGGATAAGAATAATGCTGATTAATATGGACATGTTATTCCTCCTTGAAATGCCGCATATAAAGCGGCTTAAACACATAGCGCGACATATTATATCAAACGGCGGGCGCAAAAGCAACACCTAAAGAGTAAAATTTCTAAGTATTTGACAATTGTTTTCCATATTATTAATACAGAAAAAACTCCCTTCCGCAAATACGGAAGGGAGATAAGAAAAATCGTCACGCTATTTCGAGGGCGATCTTCATCATGTCGGTAAAGCTGAGCTGGCGCTCTTCCGCACTTAAGCCTTCACCTGTAAAGGGATTGTCGCTGATGGTGCAGATGGCGAGCGCTTTTTTGCCGGCTCTGGCGGCGTTCACGTACAGCGCGTAAGCTTCCATCTCCACAGCCAGGACTCCCAGGTTCTGCAGCTTGCCGAGGGGCTTGCTCTCGTCATAGAAAGTATCGGAAGAATAGAGCGGGCCGGGGACCATGTTCACGCCCAGCTTTTCGGCGGCGTCCATGGCGTTTTTGAGCAGACCGTAATCGCAGCAGGGGCAGACCATTCCGTCAAAGCCGAACTGCTTTCCGAAAGCGGAATTGGTATAAGCGCTCATGCCTGCCACAACGTCGCGGACCTTGAGCTTTGGGGACAGCATGCCGGCGCTGCCGATCCGGATAATGTTCTCTACGTCGTAGAAATTGAACAGCTCGTATGAATAGATGCCGATGGAAGGCATGCCCATGCCGCTGGCCATGACGCTTACGCGCTTGCCGTTATAATATCCGGTGTAGCCCTGCACGCCGCGGACGTTATTTACGAGCTCGGCGTCGGTCAGGAAAGTCTCGGCGATGAATTTGCTGCGCAGGGGATCTCCGGGCATGAGCACGGTCCTGGCGAAATCTCCGGCTTTGGCCGTGATGTGAGGAGTAGGAATGTTTGCCATCATAGACCTCCGTATCAAACTTGTTTTGGATATTGTAACACAAAAGGCCCTGCATGACCCGTTATTTTACAACAAAATAACCAACGGTAAGGACTGTTTTCAATTATAATATAAAAAAACGCCGGAGATGAGTGTATGCTGTGTGCTTTTGTCGGTTGCGCGGGTGTAGGCAAGAATACAATTATAAGAGAACTTATAAAGCAGTATCCGGATAAGTACGGGATCTTTCCCACGCTCACCACGAGGAAAATGCGCGAGGGCGAAAAAGAAGGCGATCCGTACCACTTCGTAACCCGGGAGCAGTTTGAGGCCCTGCTTGAAAAAGGCGAGATATACGAGTATCAGCAGATACACGACGGATCCTATTACGGCGGCAGCAAACAGGTGCTTAAAAAACATCTGGAAACCGGCAAGATCCTGATCAAAGACATAGACGTGCTGGGCGCTGAGACCTACAAACGGGAACTCGGCGGGATCACCAAGATAATGAGCCTTTTCCTGTGCGTGGATGACGTGAATACCCTGCTTGAGAGAATGCGCGGCAGGGGCGACTCCGAGGAGAGCATCCAGCAGAGGGCAAAGCGGTTTCCGATGGAAATGGAAATGAGCAAGACCTGCGACTACCTGGTCGCGAACGAAGACGTACAGCTTACGACAAAGATAGTGGACCTGCTGCTTGCGAACGAAGCGAACGAAGAAGCATACGAACTTGCCGGCGCCTGTGAAGTGCCGAGCGAAATAGAGATCGAAGGATATGCGGAAACAGAAGGCAGGACAGAGCTCTGTTTTAACGGTGAAAAGCTCCTGATAACCGGCGGAGCCGCCGGATACGCGGCGTCAAAACGAAACGGCACGTTCATACAAAAACGCGTTTTGCCCAGACCAGACTATTCGTGCCTGACCAAAGACGAACAGTGGCGGAAACTTATGAAAAAGGCGGATTGACCGCCTTTTTCTTTACATTTATATATGTAAAATATTTGTTACAATCATAGCTTAGAGAGAATATCGTGGTATAATAAAAAAGACGAGTTGCGCGGCTTGTTTCTTGTCGCGCGCTACAACTTTAGGGAGGATTGTCTATGTCTATCAGTCAGGACAAATACGACAGACTGGACGAGGTCATCGCCGCGAACAAAGGTCAGAGCGGCGCTGTCATGCGTACCTTACAGGCGGCGCAGGACATATTTGGTCACGTTCCAAAAGATGTGCAGATCCGCATTGCGGAGGGGTTAGGCACTACCTTAAGCGACGTTTACGGCGTTGCTACATTCTATTCTCAGTTCGCTCTGGAACCCAGGGGTGAATACATCATCGGCGTTTGCCTGGGCACTGCGTGCTATGTCAAGGGCTCCAAGAACGTACTTGAGAGGGTTTGCAAGGAACTTGACACTCCCGTTGGAAAGACCAGCAAAGACGGGCTCTTCACCATCCGTGATACCCGCTGCCTAGGCGCGTGCGGCCTTGCTCCCGTTATGATGATCAATGACGACGTGTACGGCCGTCTTACGCCCGCCGAGATCCCCGCGATACTCAATAAGTACCGCCAGGCATAATGAACGAGCTGTCCCTCTATATACTCGATCTGGTCCAGAACTCAATACGGGCAGGCGCGAAGCTGGTTGAGATCACTATCAGATTCGACACCGCCAAAGATCTGCTCGTCATAGAGATCAGGGACGACGGCTGCGGGATGGACGCCGAGCTTTTAAGCCGCGTCACGAGCCCGTTCACGACTACCCGCACCACGCGGAAAGTCGGGTTGGGGCTTCCGATGATTAAGCAGCAGTGCGAAATGACGGGAGGGGAATTCTTTATAGAAAGCGCTCCCAGCAAAGGCACTCTGCTTAAGCTCAGCTTTACCGCATCCCACATGGATCTGCCGCCGATGGGAGACCTGAGCGGGACCATGGTAAGCCTTATCACTGCGGCATCGGAGGAAACGGATTACGTGCTCAGATACGTCAGGGACGATAATGAGTTCGAATTCGATACGCGCCAGATCAAGGAAACGCTGGGGAGCGACGTGCCGCTCAGCACGCCGGAGGTACTCAGCTGGATAGGGGACTACATAAACGAAGGAATAGACGAAGTAAGCCATAATCAGCCTTAACAGGAGGAAATATATGAAATCCATAGCAGATCTTGAAAAGATCCGTCAGGCCACGCTGAGCAAGGTCAATCTCCGCAGAGAGAGCGAAGGCACCCGCATCGTTGTGGGCATGGCCACCTGCGGTATCGCCGCCGGCGCGCGTCCCGTAATGAACGCCTTTGTGGACGAAGTTGCCAAGAGGAATCTACTCGACGTCACCGTAGCCCAGACCGGATGCATCGGCATGTGCCGCTACGAGCCCATCGTTGAGATCATGGCTCCCGGCAAGGAAAAGGTGACCTACGTACACGTAAAGCCCGAGATGGTCCCCAGGATCGTGAATGACCATGTGGTCAACGGCAATCCTGTGGTAGAATATACCATTTCCAACGCAGAATAACAGGAGGTAAGCAATATGGAGCTTTTCCGTTCCACTATACTGGTTTGCGGGGGCACTGGCTGTTCGTCCTCCGGCTCTATGAAGCTTTACGAGCGTTTCGAGGAGCTGCTTGCCTCTAACGGACTTGAAAAAGAGGTCAAGCTGGTCAGAACGGGCTGCTTCGGCCTGTGCGCCGCCGGCCCCGTCGTCATCATCTATCCCGAAGGTGCGTTCTACAGCCATGTTAAGCTGGAAGACATCGACGAGATCGTGGCCGAGCATCTGATCAAGGGCCGCGTGGTCACCCGCCTGCTCTACAAGGACGAGGAGAAATCCCAGGAACTCAAGCCCCTGGACGAGATCAACTTCTATCAGAAGCAGAAGCGCGTGGTGTTAAGGAACTGCGGCGTTATCGATCCCGAGAACATCGACGAGTATATCGCCTTTGACGGCTACAAAGCGCTGGCTAAGGTGCTGACCGAGATGACCCGCGAGCAGGTCCAGCAGGAGATCCTCGCTTCCGGACTGAGGGGCAGAGGCGGCGCCGGATTCCCCACCGGACTGAAATGGAAGTTCGCCATGGGCTCCACCGGCAAGAAGTATGTCTGCTGCAACGCTGACGAGGGCGACCCCGGCGCGTTCATGGACAGAAGCGTTCTGGAAGGCGATCCCCACGCCGTGCTCGAAGCCATGGCTATAGCCGGCTACTGCATCGGCTCCGACGAAGGTTACATCTATGTCCGCGCAGAGTATCCTATCGCCGTAAAGCGCCTTGAGATCGCCATTGCCCAGGCCAGGGAATACGGCCTGCTGGGCGAGCACATCTTCGGCACCGATTTCAACTTTGACATTCACATCCGCCTCGGCGCCGGCGCGTTCGTTTGCGGCGAAGAGACCGCCCTTATGAACTCCATCGAGGGTATGCGCGGCGAGCCCAGGCCCCGTCCTCCGTTCCCGGCGGTAAAGGGTCTGTTCCAGAAGCCCTCCATCCTCAACAACGTTGAGACTTACGCCAACATCGCCCAGATCATTCTGAAGGGCGCCGATTGGTTCAAGTCCATGGGCACCGAGAAGAGCACCGGCACCAAGATCTTCGCTCTGGGCGGCAAGATCAACAACTCCGGTCTGGTGGAGATCCCCATGGGCACCACCCTCAGGGAGATCATCTACGACATCGGCGGCGGCTGCCCCAACGGCAAGGCCTTCAAGGCCGTGCAGACCGGCGGTCCTTCCGGCGGATGTCTGCCCGCTTCCATGCTGGATACTCCCATCGACTACGACACCCTGATCGCTGCCGGCAGCATGATGGGTTCCGGCGGTATGATCGTCATGGACGAAGACAACTGCATGGTCGACATCGCACGCTTCTTCCTCGACTTCACCGTGGACGAGAGCTGCGGCAAGTGCACTCCCTGCCGCGTTGGTACCCGCAGGATGCTTGATATTTTGAACCGCATCTGCGACGGCAAGGGTGAAGACGGCGACATCGAGCGCCTCGAAGACCTGGCTCAGAGCATCAAGGCCAGCGCGCTGTGCGGCCTTGGCCAGACTGCTCCGAACCCCGTGCTTTCCACGATCAAGCAGTTCAGGAACGAATACGAAGCGCACATCTACGAGAAGCGCTGCCCCGCAGGCGTCTGCAAGAACCTTATGCGCTATGTCATCGATCCCGAAAAGTGCAAAGGCTGCACCATGTGTGCCCGCAACTGCCCCGCAAGCTGCATAAGCGGCACCGTAAAACAGCCTCACACGATCGATCAGTCCAAGTGCATCAAGTGCGGCACTTGCATGGAGAAGTGCAAGTTCGGCGCGATCTCCAAAAAGTAAGTTAGGGGAGGAAGCCCAATGAATATGATTTCTTTTAAGATAGATGGCGTTCCGGTGACCGTGCCGGCGGGGACTACGATCCTTGAAGCGGCCAGGCAGGCGGGCATTCGTATTCCCACCCTGTGCTACATGAAGGACATCAACGAGATCGGCGCTTGCCGTATGTGCGTGGTCGAAGCGGGCGGCAGAGCCCTGCAGGCTGCGTGCGTATACCCCGTTGATTCCCTGCCCAGGAACCGTGAGACCGGCGAGTACGCGGAAGTCAAGACCAACACTCCCGCTATCCGCAGGGCGCGCAGGGTCAACCTGGAGCTGCTGCTCTCCAACCACGACAAGAGCTGCTTGAGCTGCGTAAGAAGCACCAACTGCGAACTCCAGGCGCTGTGCCGTGAGTACGGCGTTGAAGACGAGAATCGTTTCGCCGGCGCCATGACCGAAACCAAGGTCGACAATTCTTCCCTGTCCATCGTGCGCAACAACGCCAAGTGCGTGCTGTGCCGCAGGTGCGAAGCCGTGTGCGAAAAGGTGCAGCATGTGGGCGTTATCGGCCCCACCATGCGCGGCTTCAAAACCCAGATACTTCCTGCCTGGAACATGGGCCTTGCCGAGACCGGCTGTATCAACTGCGGTCAGTGCATCAACGTGTGTCCCACCGCCGCCCTTACCGAAAAGGACGACACCAAGGAAGTGTTCGCCGCTTTGGCCGATCCCGACAAGTACGTGGTCGTGCAGACTGCTCCCGCGGTAAGAGCCGCTCTGGGCGAGGAGTTCGGCATTCCCATGGGAACTTCCGTAACCGGAAAGATGGCCGCTGCGCTGCGCCGCATGGGCTTTAACAAGGTGTTCGACACCGACTACGCTGCTGACCTCACCATCATGGAAGAGGCCAACGAGCTGGTCGCCAGGGTCAAGGAAGGCGGCGTGCTGCCCATGATCACTTCCTGCTCTCCCGGCTGGATCAAGTTCTGCGAGACTTACTATCCCGAGTTCATCCCGAACCTGTCTTCCTGCAAATCTCCTCACGAGATGGAAGGCGCCGTGATCAAGTCCTACTTCGCCGAGAAGGAAGGCATCGATCCTCACAAGATCGTGGTCGTCAGCGTAATGCCCTGTACCGCGAAGAAGTACGAGTGCAAGCGTCCCGAACTGGGCCACGACGGCATGTCCGATGTTGATATCGTGATCACCACCCGTGAGCTGGCCAGGATGATCAAAGTCTGCGGCATCCGCTTCGAGAAGCTGGCCGATGAGGACTTTGACGACATGCTGGGCGAGTCCACCGGTGCGGCCGTTATCTTCGGCGTGACCGGCGGCGTTATGGAAGCTGCCCTCAGGACCGCTTACGAAGTCATCACCGGCGAGAAGCTGCAGAAGCTGGAATTCGTCGACGTGCGCGGCTTCGAAGGCGTGAAGGAAGCCAGCTACAACCTGAACGGCCTCGAAGTCAAGGTGGCTGTGGCTCACTCCACCGGCGCTGCGGCCAAGCTGCTTGACGCTGTGAAGAGCGGCGAAAAGAGCTACACCTTCATCGAAGTCATGGGCTGCCCGGGCGGCTGCATCAACGGCGGCGGCCAGCCTCTGGTCTCTCCCGAGAAGCGCATGGAGATCGATGTCAAGGCTCTGCGCGCCAAGGCCCTCTACGACGAGGATGCCGCGAAGCCCATCCGCAAGTCCCACGAGCTTCCCGCCATCAACAAGCTGTATGACGAGTACTTCGGCAAGCCCAACAGCCACAAGGCTCACGAGCTGCTGCACACACACTATACTGCCCGCAAGGTGTATAACGACTAAATCATACATACGAAAGCCCCGGCCCGTACAGGCCGGGGCTTTTTCTTTATCGCAGGTTCATATTTAACCCAAATTCAATCGTTATAAAGCCTGAAATAAAGTATAATCATCTCATAACTGCTGCCAATTGAACCGTTTGGAGGATATCATGCTTCAAAGCTTTTCCGTGGCTTTCAACGCGGTGTTTCCGTTTGTGATATATCTTGGTATCGGCTATTTCGCGGTAAGGGCAAAACTTACCGACGAAGCGTTCATGGAAAAACTGAACCGCTTCGTTTTTAAGCTGCTGTTCTCCGTGCTGATGTTCAAAAATGTGTATACGGCGACAGTGGACAGCATTCCTTCGGTTACGCTGATAATAATCACCCTGGCGGGAATCATCGGGCTTATCCTGCTTCTGCTGCTTATCGTTCCCAGACTGTCGAAGGAAAACCCCAGACGCGGCGTGATTATCCAGGCGCTGTTCAGAGGCAATTTTATACTATACGGTATTCCGCTGGTGACACATGTTTTCGGCGAGGAACGGGCGGCGATCACGGGCTTTATGACGCTGATCGTTGTCAGCCTGTTCAATATAGCGGCGGTCATAATCCTTGAAAGCTACAACGAGCAGGGCGAGGGAATAAGGATCGGCAGGATCCTTCTGAACCTCGTCAAAAACCCGCTCATGCAGGGCTGTGTGGCAGGACTCCTCTTTTTTGCCATCGGAATAAGACTGCCAAAATTTCTGGAGACTCCCGTAAACGCGCTCGGCAACCTGGTCACGCCTATCAGCATGATCACGCTGGGCGGAACGCTTAAGTTTAAAGCCTTTGGCAAAAACAGAAACGCGATCCTGAGTGTGAACGCGTTAAGGCTCATACTCATTCCGTTCATCATGCTTGCGATAGGGTACGCGTTCGGACTCAGGCAGGCAGAACTTTACATGATGCTGGTGGTTTTCGGAACGCCTGTAGCAGTAGCTTCCTATCCGATGGCAGTAAACATGGGAGGCGACGGGGAGCTTGCCGGTCAGATCGTTTTCACAAGCACGGTAATATCGCTGTTTACGATATTCGCTTTCACGTTTGTGCTTGCGCAGCTGGGATTGATAGTCTGACGTCCGAATAGATTCAATTTATGTTAAAAAACGACGAAATAATGAAAATCGCCCCAAATGGTGCTATAATAACGTCACCCGGATTGATGAATACTGTACACGGCGTGTGCCTCCCATTGGAATACCCGATGCAAGCAGCGAGATGACATGGTATACACAACATCGGGCCAATCGAAGGAGGAATATACAATGTTCGAAGACAAGACTCTGGTTTGCCGTGAGTGCGGCAAGGAATTCCTGTTCTCCGCCAGTGAGCAGCAGTTTTACGCCGATAAGGGCTTCCAGAACGAGCCCGGCAGGTGCCCTGCGTGCCGCGCTGCCCGCAAGGCCAACAATGCCGCTCCCCGCGGTGAGCGCCAGATGTACGACGTGATCTGTGACGGCTGCGGCCGTCCCACCCAGGTGCCTTTCCAGCCCAGAGGCGACCGTCCGGTATACTGCCGTGACTGCTTCAACGCCAACCGTCCCGAAAGGTTCTAAGGGTCAGAAAAAGCGCCGTCATGATGACGGCGCTTTTTTTATTGCCTGCCGGTGAAATAGACTTCCGAGGAAACCGGCTTTATCTTTCTGTCGAGCGAAATGCGTATGACAGGCACCGGCTCTTCGGACAGGCTTGAAAGCTCGATCCTGATGCCTTCGGTGTCAAGCCAAGGCAG
Source organism: Clostridiales bacterium (assembly GCA_024683475.1). Taxonomy (GTDB): domain Bacteria; phylum Bacillota; class Clostridia; order Christensenellales; family Aristaeellaceae; genus RUG14130. Next base: position 104,812 of record JAIKYG010000019.1, read on the forward strand.
CGGGGTGCCGTCAAGCTTCGAGACCGAAAACACATTCCCGGGCAAGCCGGAGATGGGCAACTGAGAAAAACGCTGCTTATCCAGAATAAACAGATAGACGTTGTTGTCTTTGAAGGTGGATACAAAGACTTCGTCGACAGGCTCGAGCGGGCCGCCTCTCGTGGAATAGATCGCTTCGGAGTGCTGCTTTATCCATGAACCGAACTCTTCGATGCGGCTCAGGATCTTTTTGGACAGTTTGCCGTTTCTGTCCGGAGCGATATTCCAAAGGATATTGCCGTCCCTGCCGATAACATTGACCAGCATCCTTACAAGCCAGTCAAGTTCCTGCACCGGATCTTCCTCCATCCAGCCCCAGCTGACACCGGAGCACAGGCAAATCCCTTTTTCCCACGGCACGGTGATTATGCCGCCCGATATGGGATTGGAGCCCTCGTCGCAGTAGAAGTCGCCTTCCCAGCCCGAACGCGGGTTTATCACGGCTTTGGGAGCGTGCTCACGGACCATTTTATTCAGTTTGTCGGGTTCCCAAAACCAGGCGCTGGAGGTGTCGGAGCCTTTGTGAGCCAGCCAGCCGCCGTCGTACCAGAGTATATCGGGAGCGCCGTATCTGGTAACGAGCTCCTCGACCTGTCTGTAGCATTGGCGTTTCATTTTTTCAGCGTTTTCGCGGAGATTGACGGGATCGAAATAGCCGGGAAAACGCCAGTCCATCGGAGAGTAGTAGTAACCGCATCGCATGCCGTACTTGCGGCAGGATTCCGTGTACTCTCTTACAAAGTCCCTTTTTGCTGCGGAATTGGCGGACGTAAAACCGTTATAACCGGCAGGGCTGTCCCATAACGAGAAACCGTCGTGGTGACGCGTCACCATGACGCAGTAGTTGGCGCCCAGCGTCCGCGCTATGTCCATCCATTCGTCCGTGGAAAAAGACTGGGGATCGAATTCTTCCGCAAGCGATTCGTATATGGAATAGGGGATCTTTTCGTTGAAACGCGCCCATTCGCCTCTGCCAAGCACGGAATACAGACCCCAGTGGATGAACATGCCGATCTTGGCGTCGCGCCACCATTTCAGGTCCGATTTGCCAAGCTTAAGACCTTCAACTCTCATTCCGCCCAGGCTTTTGAAATTCACATTGCTTTTGAGCATCGACTGAAGCTCGGCTCCGGTCAGTTCCTTCGGCAGTTTTACAGGCATACTGTCCTCCTATGGAAAAGGCGGGGGAGTACCCCCGCCTTAAAACGTGCGTGTGTTAGTTGGCAGCGTACTCGGCGATGATGGCCTGGTAATCGGCGCCGTTCACAACGCTTTCAACAAACGCGTTCCACTCATCGGCGCTGATCTCGCCCATGATGTACTTGGTGATGTTGGCGTTGGTGTCGGACACGATGTTGGTCCAGGATTCGTTGTAGGTCGCGGAGAACTTGTTCTGGTTGGAGAAGCCGAGGCCGGTCTCGTCCAGGTAGGCGGCGAGCACCGCGCGGATGTCTCTGGCCCTCTGGATGTTCTCGTCAGAAGCTCTCTGAGCGCCGGAACGCATGAACTTGGAGGTGATCTGGTCGGCGTCGGTCTTCAGGAAGATCTGGTTCCAAGCGCCAACATAGCCTTCGGTCCTGGCCTGGCCGTACACGTTGTCGGGACCCTTCTTGTCCAGGGAGCCGTCCTCAAGCACTGCGTAGTGGATGCCTTCGACGCCGTCGGACATGACCAGGTTGTATCCGGGATACTCTTCTTCGGTGGCGCAGAACACCTGGAAGATCTTGGCGAGCTTGGCTTCGTCTTCGGCAACCCTGGCGGAGATCGCTATGCAGCTGTCGATATCGGAAGAGTTGGCGGAGATAACGATGCCGTTGTCGCCTTCAACAGGCATGAGGCACCAGGCTTCGTAGGTGTCGGGGCAGACCTTGTCGAAGATGCGGTTGGTCACCAGGTCAGCGGACTGGTTCCAGTTATACCACGCGGTCAGGTAAGCCACGGAGCGGCCGCCCTTCCACTTGGAAGTGTCGGAGTTGGACAGAGCGAACTCGGGATCGAGCACGCCGGCGTCATACAGGTCCTTCATCCAGTTGAGGAAGTTGATGTAGTTCTTGTCGAAGCAGATGTATTCGAAGTTGCCGTCCTCATCGTAGCCCCAGTCCATCTGGCCGGTGAAAGCTACCGCGAAGGCGGTGGTGCGGGCGTTGTTGATGATGTCGCCGTAGAAGTCGAGGGCGTAGATCTTCTCGCCTTCACCTTCGGTCGCGGCGTTGGACAGGGCGATGAGCCAATCCTTGAGCTCTTCCATGGTTTCGGGCTCATCTTCGAAGCCGTACTTCTTCATGAGGTCACGGCGCACGGTGATGCCGCTCTGCTGAGCGATCTCGGCCTTGGAACGGGGCAGGATGTAGATGCCGCCCTTGTAGGTGGCCTGATCCCACATGCTCTGGCTCCAGCCCTGGAACACGGCGTTGCCGGCGATAAGGCCGTCTTCACCATACAGATAGGGAGTCAGGTCCAGGAACTGGCCGTTGTCGATGGCCTGGGTGAACACGGGATAGTAGTAAGCGCCGTCGTTCTTGTTGACCTGGATAACGTCGGGCTGGGAGCCGGCGATGATCATGGCGTTTACCTTCTCGTTGTAGTCGTTATAGTTGACCCATTCGATATCCATGTTGACGTCGAACAGATCTTCCCAGTAACGCTCCATGGCGCTGTCGGCAGAAGGACCGTAGCCCCAGTCGACGCCCATGACGGAGATGGTCACTCTGTCTTCGGTTTCCGCAAAGGCCACGAGACCCATGGTCAGAGCGAGCGCGAAGACGAGCACGAGGGAAAGCACTTTCTTCATACAGGAAATACCTCCAATTTATTAATTACAAACGCGTAAGCGTGTAATCCGGTGTTTAGCCCTTCACGGCGCCGACCATGACGCCCTTGGCGAAATACTTCTGCATGAAGGGATAGATGCAGAGTATGGGGGAGACGACGACCACGAGGGAAGCCATGCGCATAACTTCCTGCGGGACCTTTTTGGCCAGGTCGTCCGCCACATCCACGACTTCGCTGATATCGGTGGAAAGCACCAGTTTCTGCAGGTAGACCTGAAGGGGCTGCTTGCTGGAAGAAGTCAGGTACAGTATGGCGGAGAAATAGCAGTTCCAGTAGCTGACGAAGGCAAACAGAGTGAATGTCGCCAGCATGGCGAGAGACAAAGGCAGGATGATCCTGAAAAACATTTTGATCGTGCCGCAGCCGTCGATCTCCGCCGCTTCTTCCAGGTCTCTTGGCAGTTCCTGGAAAAAGCTCTTCATGACCATAACTGTCCAGGCGCCGCAGGCAGAAGGCAGAATGTTGGCAAACCAGCTGTTTATGAGCCCAAGATTTTTGATGTTGATGAAGTTGGGGATCATGCCGGCGCCGAACAGCATGGTGAACATGACCAAGCGGTTGATAAGTTTCCTGCCGACCAGCTCGTCTTTAGAGAGCATGTAGGCAAGACCAGCGTTGGCGCACACGTTTATGGGCGTTCCGACAAATGTGATGAACAGGGAAGCCTTGAGCGCGTTAAGGAAGCCCTTGCCGCTCAGTATGAGACTGTACGCCTCAAGGGACCATTTTTTCGGCCACAGGTAGAATGTGCCGGAGGAATACACTGTGGAATCGGTAAACGAGATGACTATAACGTACAGGAATGGCAGCACCATGGTGGACGCCAGCAGGGCGAGGATGATGCCTATCACAAGCTGGTAAATGTTCTCGCTGGTGCGCATACCGAGGCGGTGGTACCGCTTGTCATTATACGGAGTTTTTGCGATGTCCCGTGTCATGTTCCGCCTCCTTTATATTATGCCCTTCATGCCGTTGGACGACACGATGCGGTTCGTTACGATAACAAGGACTGTGCTGACCACGGATTTGAACATGCCGATGGCAGTTGTGTAGCTGAACTGGGTCGAACCGCTTTTTACGCCGTTGTTGTAGATGTAGACTTCAAATACTTCCAGCTTATCCTTTACAAGGGCGTTGGTCATAAGCAGCACCTGCTCGAAGTCGACGGAGATGATGGAGCCCATTTTGAGGATAAGCATGACCGCGACGGTCGGCAGGATACAGGGCAGCGTGATGTGGATGATGGACTGGAACTTGTTCGCACCGTCTATCTTGGCGGCTTCGTAAAGCCCCTGGTTGATGCCGGCGATTGCGGCGAGGTAGACGATCGAACCCCAGCCGACGCCTCTCCAGACGGACTGGATGACGATTATGATATATATGATGCTTTTGTCGAACAGGAAGGCGTGCGCCGTGCCGCCGCCGGAAACGATGATCTTATTGATAAGGCCCTGCTCACTGCTCAGCAGGAAGAAAGTAAGACTGACGACTATCGTCCAGGAAAGGAAGTGGGGAAGGTAAATGGTCGTCTGTATGGTCTTTTTGAACGGTGCCGAGCGGACTTCGTTCAGCAGCAGCGCAAGGATTATGGGCGCGGGGAAAGTCAAAAGGCTGAGCGTGCTGATAGTCAGCGTGTTGCGCAGCATCACATAGAATTTGGAATCGTTGAAAAGTTTGGCGAAGTGCTTGATACCCACAAAGGGGCTGCCGGCAAGACCCATCCATGGATCATAGTCTTCAAACGCCATCAGCAGGCTGCCCATGGGAAGATAATTAAACAGCAGGATGATAGCCATCCCCGGCAGACCCAGAAGGTAAAGCCAGCGATATTTCAGCAAGCGCACTATTATGGATTTTCCGCGTTCGCGAAAGGTCATCGGTATCCCCCTTCTCAGAATAAGCGATGTAGAAAATGCATCCTACCCGATTCAATTATAACAAAGTAAACACGGATTGTCTATACGTGACAGCTGTATTTTCTGAAGATTTTTGAAAAGTTTTATTAAATATGTCAAATATCGATGCCAAATAATATCACGGAACGCGAAATTATGCAGACGAAGATGAATTTTTGACGCATATCTTTCCGCATTTAGAACATCTGCGACTTAATGACTAAAATATTGTGTTAAAATTTAGCACATACTTGTGATTTTGGAAACATGCGTTTATAATACACATAGACTGTGGAGGGTGTATGAGCAAGCTAAGACTTTCAGATATCGCAAAGGCGGCCGGCGTATCGACCGCGAGCGTCTCGAACGCGCTGAACTACAAAACCGGGATCAACACCGACAAAGCGGAATCCATCCGACGCCTTGCCGCCCAGATGGGCTACAAGACGCAAACCGAGACCGACAGGCGGAGCATGCGCTTTGTTATTTACAGGAAGCACGGCAAGGTCGTAATGGACACCGCGTTTTTCAGCCAGCTGATCGAAGGCATACAGGACGAATGCCACCGGCTGGGCTGCGACCTGCTGATAAACAAGTGCACCGGCGAAGACGACATCACCGATTTGCTGGACAGGCCGATACTCCTGCTTGCGACCGAAATGAACGGGGAAGATCTTGTCCCGTTTGAAAAGACGGCCCACCCGATCCTGCTGCTGGACAGCGACTTCCGTTTTGAGGATTACTCCAGCGTGTCGATCGACAACCAGGAGGCGGGCTACCTTGCGGCCAGATACCTTATCGGCAAAGGGCACAAAACATTCGGGTTCCTGGGTTCCTCCCTCGGTTTCAACAACATGGAGGACAGGTACCGCGGGTTCGTGTACGCACTTGATGCGGCAGGCTTTGGGCTCCCCGTGAGCATACAGGTCGAACCTACCGTGGAAGGCGCGTATATAGATATGTACCGTTACATCGAGAACCACGCCGGCAGCCTGCCGTCCGCTATTTTTGCCGGCAACGACATAATGGCGATGGGCGCGATAAGGGCGCTCAAGGGTCAGGGATACAAGCTGCCCGAAGATATCTCGATAATCGGTATGGACGATATGCCCATGTGCCAGGTCATCGAGCCGGCGCTCAGCACCATAAGGGTCGACAAGACCCGGCTGGGCAGGATAGCCGTAGACCGCCTGTGGGAAATGATGAAATACAACGAAAAGACGCCCATAAGGATACGTATGGGCGTGAGCGTGGTGGAAAGGGAGAGCGTAAAAGCCGTTTCGGCAGAGGAGTAGAAAGTTGAAGCATTTTGACGCGAGTTTCGAGTCGCTTTACGATTTTTCCGCGCCCGAATGGTACAAAGACGCCAAATTCGGCATCTGGAGCCACTGGGGTCCGCAGAGCGTGCCCATGTTCGGAGACTGGTACGCCAGGAACATGTACATCGAAGGTTCACCTGCCTACGAGCATCACCTGCGCATGTACGGGCATCCGTCAAAGTTCGGATATAAAGACATTTGCGCGCTGTGGAAAGCCGAAAAGTTCGATCCTGACGAGCTGATGGACCTTTTTGTCAGCTGCGGAGCCAGGTTTTTCGCCGCCCAGAGCACGCATCACGATAACTTCTTCAACTATGATTCCGCCGTCAATCCCATGAACAGCGTGAACGTCGGCCCGCACAAGGACATCTGCGCGATGTGGGAACGCGCCGCGAGGGACAGAGGGCTGCCTTTCGGCATAACCGAGCATCTGGCGGCGTCTTTCAGCTGGTGGCGCTTCAACAAAGGCGCCGACAAATACGGTCCTTATAAAGGCGTCCCGTATGACGGCAACGATCCCGCCTATAGGGATTTCTATCACGACAATTACTGCCATGTTACCGACGATCCCAAGGTGAACATACCTTGGTATACGGAGGATGTGGGCTTTCACGAATACTGGCTAAAAGCGGTCACCGAGATGATAGACCGTTTTCAGCCGGATTTTCTGTACTCCGACGGGTCGCTGCCGTTTGGGAGGCACTGGGCAAACAAACCGCAAAAGTGCGAAGACGATCCCGCGTACGATTACGGTCTTAAGGCGGTCAGCCGCCTTTACAATACGTCGATAGCCCGATACGGCGAGAACCGCGCGCTGTATCTGCAGAAAAACAAGGGACCAGAGATATATAAGATCGGAGTCCTTGACTGCGAAAGAAGCGTGCTGGACACTCCTTCCGAAGATGTCTGGAACACGGACACCTGCATCGGCAACTGGTTCTATCATGCCGATTATCCTTACAAAAAGCCGGCGCACATAATCGAGATGCTGGTGGATATAGTGTCCAAAAACGGATGCCTTATGCTGAACGTCCCCCAAAAGCCGGACGGTACCATCGACGATGAAAGCCGGTTTATACTTAAAGAGATCGGTTCATGGATGAAACTGTTCTCGGAGGGCATATACTCCACCCGTCCGTGGAGATGCTGCCAGGAAGGCGAGACCCGCATAAAATCCGGCGGTGAGGAGCGGGCCGAGTGGAAGAGCGGAGATGTTCGCTATACGTCAAAAGCCGGAAAGGTCTATGCGTTCCTTATGAAAGCAAACCCGGGAGAGACCGCCGTGCTCAGGGCTTTTGACCGGGGGCGCGTAAGGAGTGTGACGCTTAGCGGCTGCGGAGACGTGCCGTTCGTGCATGAGCTTAACACCCTTCTGGTCAGGCTCCCCGAAAGGCTGCCTTCGGAGTATGTCAATATGCTCGCGATCAGCGGAGACGATCTGTAATGGCAGTGTTCAATAACGGCGGCCTGAACGAGTTTCCGCCGATCTGCGACACTGACGGAAACATACTGAACGTCAGCGACGGCGGTATCATATTTGCTGACGGCTGGTATCACTGGTACGGTCTGGCGCTGCGCCCGCTGCCTTTCGGGAAAAACGGAAGCGGCGGACAGGTGAGCGACATAGGCGTAGTCATGTACAAGTCAAAAGACATGACGCGCTGGGAATACGAAGGAGTCATCCTGCCTGTCGGGTCGGTGAACGATACATACTTAAAGCCGCCGCTCAGATTCGAGCGTCCTAAGATCATTTACAACAGAAATACGGGCAGGTACGTGCTGTGGTGCCACTTTGTTGCCTGTCCCGGCGATCACGGTTTTACGGACGGTTCCGCCGAAGCGCAGGTTGCGTCATGCGAAAACGTGAGCGGCGAATACAGGGTCGAAAAGATATTCAGGCCCATAGACCGCCTGGGTTACGTAAGAGACTGCTCGCTGTTTGTGGATGATGACCAAAGCGCGTACTTTATATATGACAGGCAGGTGTCCACTGCGTTCAATCCCGTGCTTAAGCCGTTTGAGCGCTGCCTGCATGCCGTAAAGCTGACAGACGATTACCTTGATGCGACGGATGAGTGGGCGAGGCTCGACGCCTGCGACGCCCGGGAAGCTCCGTGTATGTTCAGGCGAAACGGCATTTATTATATGATCACCAGCGGTCTGACCGGCTGGGAATACAACGAAGCGGCGTACTATATGTCTTCCCATCCTGCGGAAGACTGGAAATGCATGGGGAACCCGTGCGTGGGCGAAGGCAGAGAGACCACTTTCAACTCACAGCCCACTCAGGTCACGGAGATAGGCGGCAGACTTTACCTGCTTTGCGAAAGGCACAACACCTCGAATTTCCTTATGTGTTCGCACATCCTGCTGCCGCTGGAATTTGACGGCGACGGACATATAACCATAAAGTACAGCAAAAGCGTCACTATTGAGACATAAGGAGGTCAGCTTTGACTACACAGCAGCTTTCTGAAAAGGCAAACGAGATCAGAGCATATGCAGTTACCATGATCTGCAATGCCAAGACGGGGCACACCGGCGGCGCCATGAGCGTGAGTGACATACTCACTGTGCTGTTCTACGATGTAATGGATCTCAGCCCCGAAAACGCGGATTCCCCGGACCGGGACAGGTTTTTCCTGAGCAAGGGCCACTCCTGCGAACCGTATTATGCCATACTCGGAGACAGGGGATTTTTCCCGAAAAGCGAGCTTGCCTCCTTCTCAAAAGCGGGCTCTCCCATAATCGGACATCCCAACAATTCGGTGAACGGCGTGGAAGTCTGCACCGGCGCGCTGGGACACGGGCTGCCCGTTGGCGTAGGCGCGGCGATAGGCGCGAAAAGAACGGGCAGAAACTATAAAACATTTGTCGTGATGGGCGACGGCGAGCAGGCTGAGGGCAGCGTATGGGAAGCCGCCATGGCGGCAGCAAATTACCGCCTGGACAACCTGTGGGCCGTAGTAGATAGAAACGGACTGCAGATAAGCGGCTCAACCGAAGACGTGATGGCTTTGGACAGGCTGTCGGAGAAATATGCCGCTTTCGGCTGGGACGTGACAGAGCTCGACGGCAACGACGTCAACGCGCTTAAGGAATACTTCCATTCCGAAAGGCCGCAGGGCAAACCGCACATGCTTATCGCCCGCACGGTCAAGGGCAAGGGCCTGCCTTTTGCCGAGAATAAAGCGGAGTGGCATCACAAGGTGCCCACCGAAGAACAGCTTAAAGAAGCATACGAAGCACTGGGAGTAAAGGAGGTGCGTTTCTGATGGAGATGAAGCATCTGCGCGGAGCTTTCACACAGGAGATCGAAAAACTCGCTCTTAACGATAAAACGATCTTCACGCTCGCAACCGACAGCAGGGGCAGCGTGACTCTATCCGATTTCGCCAAACACATTCCCGGGCAGTTCGTCGAGTGCGGCATCGCGGAACAGGATGCGGTAGGCATCGCCGCGGGGCTTGCCAACGCCGGATTAAGGCCTTTCGTGTGCGGACCTGCCTGTTTCTTCTCTATGCGGAGCGCGGAACAGGTCAAAGTCGACGTAGCGTACAGCCATACGAACGTAAAGATAATCGGCGTGTCGGGCGGCGTGAGTTACGGCGCGCTGGGTTCCACCCACCACTCCACGCAGGATATAGCGCTTATGCGCGCGATCCCCGGAATAGAAGTGTATATCCCTTCCGACGCGGTACAGATGACCGCGCTGACCGATTATCTCGCCGCCAGCGATTCCGCGGCGTACGTCAGGGTCGGCAGGGGACCGGTGCCGGTGTTTTACGACGAAAACGCCAGGTTCGTGCCGGGCAAAGCGGTCAAGCTTAAGGAAGGCAGCGACGGAGCGATCATCGCCTGCGGCGAGATGGTCTATCCCGCGCTTCAGGCCGCCGAAAAACTGCAAAACGAGGGCTTGTCTTTCAGCGTTTACGATATGTTCAGCATCAAACCTCTGGATACCGAAGCGATCCTTGAGGCGGCCAAGACCGGGTTTATTATAACTGCGGAAGAACACTCGATATACGGAGGACTGGGCGGAGCGGTCAGCGAAGTGCTTGCGCAGAACAGACCCGTACCGATGACTATCATGGGGCTGCCGGACGAAAAGACCTATCCGGGCACCAGCGCGGAGGTCATGAGCCATTACGGGCTTACCTGTGACGGGATCCATGACCGCGCAGTGGAGGGACTGAAAAGATGGCGCAGTATATAGTTTCCATCGACCAGTCCACCTCCGCCAGCAAGGTTTTCCTGATCGACGCTAAGGGCACGATCGTAAGACGGTTTTCTAAAAAGCACGCCCAGTATTATCCGAAGACCGGACTGTCGGAGCACGATGCGGACGATATCTTCGAAAATGTCATCGAAGGCATAAACAACGTTACTGAGGGGATACCTTCTGACGAGATCGCCGCCATAAGCATTTCCAACCAGCGCGAGACGACTGCGTTCTACGACAGAAGCAGCGGAAAGCCCGTCAGAAAAGCCATCGTCTGGCAGGATGTAAGGGCAAAGCAGCTCTGCGAGGGACTGAAGGATCACGCCGGAAAGGTCAAAGCGCTCACAGGGCTTGATCTGAGCCCGTATTATTCCGCCGCGAAAGCCGCTCACGCGCTTAGCGAGGATAAAGAGCTTAAAAGACGCGCCGAAAACGGAGAGATATGCATATCCACCATCGACAGCTATCTCGTATACCGCCTGACGGGCTGCAAGTGCTTCGCTACGGACGTCAGCAACGCCTCCAGAACGCAATTGTTCAACCTGAATACGCTTTCGTTCGACAGGGAACTGTGCGGGATCTTTTCCATACCGTATGTATGCCTGCCGGAGGTCAAGCTTTCGGACGAGTGCTTCGGAGAGACCGCCTGTGCCGGAATCTCCGAGGGCATAAAGGTCTGCGGCGTCATGGGAGACAGCCACGCATCGCTGTTCGGTCAAGGCTGCGTTACGGAAGGACAGGTAAAAACATCTTACGGGACCGGAAGCTCGGTCATGCTGAATACCGGTGACAAAATGTGCTCAAGTCCCAGGGGATTGAGCACAAGCGTGGCTTTCGGACGCAAAAACAAAGTGTATTACGCTTTGGAAGGCAACATCACCCATTCCGGAGACACTATCACGTGGCTGTGCAGGGAAGCGGGGCTTGCCGAAAGTCCGGCTGAAGCGGAAAAACTCGCGCGCAGCGTTGACGATGCGGGCGGAGTGTTCCTGATACCGGCGTTTTCGGGCATGGGCGCACCTTATTTTGACGAGGACGCACAGGCTGCGTTTATAGGCATGAACCGCGGTACGACCAAAGCGCACCTGGCGCGCGCGGCTATAGAAAGCATGGCTTATCAAAACGCGGACGTGCTGGATTATATGTCCAAAGCTTACGGAAAAGCGCTGGGCAGACTGTGCGCGGACGGAGGCGGCAGCCGCAACGAAATGCTGATGCAGCTGCAGGCGGACCTGAGCGGGATAGAAGTCGCCGTGTCGGACGAAACGGAATTGAGCGCCCTCGGCTGCGCGCTGATGGCGGGCGATAAGCTGGGCGTGTTCGACATCGGAGAGCTTGAATGGCATAAAGTCAGAACATACAAGCCCAACCTGTCCGCAGACGAAAGAAACGTGAAGATGGAAAAATGGCGCAATGCTGTATCAAGAATACTGACTATATAAGAGAGGTGTATTTATGGCTACATTCGGAGTTATCGTTTCCAACCGCAGCTTTTTCCCCGACCATTTAGTGCTTACCACCCGCAAAAAACTGCTGGAATGCCTTGAAGCCTGGGGACATTCATATATCACGCTGTCTCCCGACGATACGTTCATGGGAGAGACCATGACCTATGACGAGGCGCTCAAGTGCGCCGAGCTGTTCAGGAAACACGCTTCAGAGATCGACGGCATAATAGTGTGCCTGCCGAACTTCGGCGAGGAGACGGGCGTGGCGGACGCGATCAAAAAGAGTGGACTGGACTGCCCGATACTGATCCAGGCCTGTGACGACGATTTTGATAAACTGCAGCTTGAGAACCGCAGGGACGCCTTTTGCGGCAAGCTTTCCCTGTGCAATAACTTGAGGCAGCAGGGCATAAAATACACGCTGACCTCCCGCCATACCTGCCCGGTGGACGGCGATGAATTCAAAAAGGATGTGGAGTATTTCGCCAAAGTCTGCGCGGTCGTAAAGGCTTTAAGGAACGCCCGCATCGCCCAGATTGGCGCCCGAGTGATGCCCTTCAGGACCGTGCGTTATTCCGAGAAGCTCCTGCAGAGAAGCGGCATCACCATCGAGACCGAGGATTTCAGCGAGATCATGGCTGATATAGCCGAGATAAAGGATCAGGCCTTGATCGACGCAAAAGTGCGGGAGATCAAAGAATACGGAAACGTCCTTGAAGGAATTTCGAAAGAAAAGCTTGAAAAACAGGCCAAGCTTGTTATCGCGATCGAGAACTGGATGGACGCGCATCACTGTGACGCCAGCGCCATACAGTGCTGGGACAGCGTGGAAGCCAACTACGGCTGCGCCATGTGCCTCGTTATGAGCATGATGGGCGAAAAGGGCAGACCCAGCGCTTGCGAGACCGATATAATGGGAGCGGTGAGCATGCTGGCGCTGCTTAACGCTTCCGGTATCCCGCCTATTTATCAGGACTGGAACAACAATTACAAGAACGAGCCCGAAAAGTGCATAAACGTCCATTGTTCCAACTATCCTGCCTGCGCGTTCAAGGACAAGCCCGAGATAGGCGAACTGGATATACTTGCCACTACTCTTGGCAGAGACGTGAGCTTCGGCGCATTGAAAGGGCGCGTGCGTCCCAGCGATATGACCTTCCTCAAGGTCTCCACCGACGACGTGAACGGCGTTATTCGCTGCTATCTGGGCGAGGGCGAGTTCACGGACGATCCGCTGCCCACTTTCGGCGGCGTAGCCGTGTGCCGTGTGCCGAGGCTTAACGACCTGATGCACTATGTGGCTAAGGAAGGCTACGAGCACCACGTGGCGCTGTGCCAGGCAAAGTGCGCAGACGTGCTCGAAGAAGCGCTGGGCAACTATATGGGCTGGCAGGTTTACCGCCACAGCTGAGCGGAGGCAGATATGGAAAACGTTAACAGGTATGACGTGTGGGAGTGCGCTTTAGCGGGACCGAGCGCGGGCAATCCATTCAAAGACGAATGGATAAAGCTTTGTGTAAGCAGCCGCAACGAGTCCTGCGAGACGGACGGCTTCTATGACGGCGACGGCAGGTATATCGTACGCTTTATGCCTTCTTTCGAAGGTGAGTATGAATACAAAATCACCGCCAGTTTCCTGACGGATGAAGTAAAGGGCCGGTTCGGCGTGCTTCCGGCAAGGGAAAGTAACCACGGACCGGTGAGATGCGCGAATACCTTTGCGCTCGCGCACGATGACGGTACGAGGCATATATCCCTTGGCACTACCTGTTACGTTTGGGAACTGCAGAATGACGAATTGATCGAGCAGACATTTGAGTCGCTTAAAAACGGCCCGTTCAACAAGATACGTTTCTGCATTTTCCCGAAACACTACGTGTACAATCTGCACGAGCCCCGTTCGTACCCGTATGTTGGGACCCCGATGGATTCGTCGGTGCTGACAAAACAGAATTTTAATCAATACGCTGGGAAAGCGGAGGGCAACTCCTGGGATTTTTCCAGGTTCAACCCGGAGCATTTCAGGCATATTGAAAAGTGCATCGAGCGTTTAAGGGATATGGAGATACAGGCGGATCTGATCCTGTTCCATCCCTATGACCGCTGGGGTTTTTCCTTTATGACCGAGGAAGAGGATCTGTTCTATATCGATTATGTGATCGCAAGATTCTCCGCCTATTCCAACGTCTGGTGGTCGCTGGCGAACGAATACGACCTTATGCGCAAATCCGATAAGCAGTGGAGCGCAATAGCCGACGAGATCTGCCAAAAAGATGTGTACAGGCATATGCGCTCCATCCACAACTGCAAAAGCATATACGATTTCAACAGACCCTGGTGCACCCATTGCTCCATACAGCGCAACGAAACGTACACTACCGTTGAGAACACGGACAAATGGCGGGCAAGATACAAAAAGCCCGTGGTGCTGGATGAGATCTGCTATGAGGGCGACATAGAGTTCGGCTGGGGGAATATCACCGGAGAAGAAATGACCCGCAGGTTCTGGGAGACCGCTTTAAGAGGCGGCTATCCGGGGCACGGGGAGACCATGACTGGGCATAATGACATACTGTGGTGGAGCCATGGCGGAAAGCTTTACGGGGAAAGCCCGGCGCGCATAGCCTTCCTGAAACAGATCCTTGAAAAGGTGCCGGGCAACGGGCTAAGGCTTGATGATTTCATGCGCACGGACGAGCTCAGAGCCGTTCCTTCAGACAGGGCGTACAAGGGAAAGCTCTTCCTGTTCTACTACAGTTTCATGCGCCCGGGCAGCCGTCTTATGCACATCGATGACACTACGGTATTTGATGTTTATGTATTGGACACCTGGAACATGACACAGGAATACAGAGGCAGCCATAAGGGCGAATTCCGTGTAGAACTGCCCAAACGCCAGTATATGGCGATCATGCTGACAGCGAGGTAGGAAAGATGCTTGTTGCGCCGCACAGACCCACAAAAAGCATTTTCAGAGCCGATGCCGCTGACGGAGCGCTCGTGTTTCAGAGCGAATACTGCCGTACGCGGCTTTTATGCTACGAAAACGGCATCCTGCGCGTGACCGTTACCAGACGGGACGGATTCAGCGATGCCGTAAGCCCGTATTTTATCGACAGGAAGCCTGAGGGCTGCCTTACGCCGGAAGAGAGGGCGAGCGAGTACGTTTGCCGCCATGGCGGCACGGAAGTGCTTATCCGGAAGGATACAGGCTGCATATCCGTCAGAAAAGGAGATGTCCGGCTGTTCGGGCAGGATGCTTCAGCCAGCCTTGAAGAGTTCACTGCGAGGATGATAGACCGCAGCTCAGCCGCGCAGACCGAACAGATCGCCACGGCGGACGGGGTCAAGACGCTTGTCAGGGCCGCCTCGCGGGTGGAATACAAAAAACTGTACAGGGCAATGCTGCCGCTCAAGTTCTCGGAGGATGAAGCTATCTTCGGGCTGGGTCAGATAGACGAAAGGGGCGGCGATCTCAGGGGACGCAAGCTGTATATGTGCCACAGCAACAGGCAGATCGCGCTTCCGTATTTTGTTTCCTCCAAGGGATACGGCGTGCTGATAAACTGCGCGTGCCCGTTTGTGTTCGATGACTCCGCCGACGAAAGTGGGATATATCTGGAAGCTGTCGATGAGCTGGATTATTACGTAATTCCCGGCAGGCCAGATGAAGTTATACGGAAATACCATTATCTGACCGGCAAGCCTTCGCTGCTGCCTGCCTGGGCGTTCGGTTACGTCCAGTCCCAGGAAAGATATGAGACGCAGGAAGAGATACTGAGGGTCGCCAAAAGCTATAAGGACGATAAAATCGGCCTGGACTGCATCGTGCTTGACTGGTGCTCCTGGCCCGATAAGCAGTGGGGACAGAAGAGTTTTGACCCGGAACGTTTTCCGGATCCGCAGGGCATGACGGACAGGCTCAGAGATATGGATGTGCATTTCATGATCTCCATATGGCCGAACATGAACCGTAAAGCTCCGAATAATCAGGAATTCAAGGATAAAGGCTGGCTGCTGCCCGGAGGCGAATTGTACGACGCGTTCGATCCCGAAGCAAGGCAGCTTTACTGGGAACAGGCGAACAGAGGACTTTTCAGCAAAGGCATAGACGCCTGGTGGTGCGATTCCACCGAGCCGTGGACCAGCGAATGGGAGCACAAGGAGATGCCCCTGTGGGAAGACACGTTCAGGGACACTTTCCAGGTGGCTTCCGACGCGGTGGGCGCGGACAACGCGATGGGGTTTTCCTTTCATCACGCGACGACGCTGTACGAAGGACAAAGGTCCGTTACCGACAAAAAGCGCGTGGTAAATCTTACCCGAAGCGCGTGGACCGGCCAGCAGCGGCTCGGAACGGTGATGTGGTCGGGAGACATTTTCGCAAGCTGGAAAATACTGCGCAATCAGATCTCCCAGGGTACGGGCTTCGCCGCAAGCGGGATGCCGTACTGGACAGACGACATAGGCGGCTTCTTCGTGAAAAAGGGCGAAGCTTGGTACTGGGACGGCGAGTTCGAAAAAGGGCTTGAAGACCCTGAGTACAGGGAACTGTTCGTAAGATGGTATCAGTACGCGGCGTTCCTGCCCATGTTCCGCGGGCACGGCACCGACATTAGAAGGGAGCTCACGCAGTTTTGCGGCAGGGAGAAAAAGAGTATACTGAAATTCAACCGCCTGCGTTACAGGCTAATGCCCTACATCTATACGCTGGCGGGGCTGTGCGCGCTTAATGGCGGCATAATGATCAAGCCTCTCGCGTTCAATTATCCCGAGGACAAAAACGCAATTGCGGCCGAAGATCAGTTCATGCTCGGCGACAGCATCATCGTGTGCCCCGTGACGCAGTACAAGGCCGAAAGCATAAAAGTATACCTGCCGGAAGGCAACTGGTACGGGCTCGAAACGAAAAAGCTTTACGAAGGCGGAAAGTATCACGAGGTCGCCTGCGATCTTATGACCATGCCTGTGTTCGTCCAGCAGGGCAGCGTGCTTCCCGTATCGAAGGGCGGACTGTCTGTCCGGGAGGCGCTTAAAGATGCTCCCGCATTGGTCGTCTTTGACGGCTGTGACGGCGAAGGCTGCCTTTACACCGACGCAATGGACGGGTACGGATATGAAAAGGGCGAATACAGCCTTAAAAACTATACCTGGAACGAGGAAAACAGGATGCTTACGGACGAGACCGGATGTTTAGTCGGATATACCTGTTTTACCGAAGATGATGGAGGACTGTTCTGATGCTTTCCAAAGCTAACTGGGAAGAAACAAAGACCCGCTGGGACATGTACTGGAAGCGCAGCGTGCAGGGCATGCCGCTTATGTGCGTAGTGGCCGAAAAGCCGGGCAAAGCAGATCCGGCGATACAGGCCGAGCTGAAAAGCAAAAACATGTTCGACAAGTACCGTGACGCAAAGCGTATCGCCGAAAGGTACCGTTACTGGGCTCAGACCCATGAATTCCTTGCCGACAGTTTTCCCAATGTGAGCCTTGACTTCGGACCCGGCTCCATGGCGGCGTACCTGGGCAGCGACATAGAGTTCAAACCCGGCACGGTGTGGTTCAAACCCTGCGTGGATGAATGGGACGGCCGCCCGGAATTGAGCTTCGACCCCGAAAGCCCCTGGTATAAAGAACATGTACAGCTTTTCAGGGACGTGAAGGAACTGGCCGGGGACGATTATTATATCGGCATCCCGGACATAATGGAGAATATCGACGTGCTGGCTTCGCTCAGGGGCGCGCAGGACACGATATTCGACATGATGGATGAGCCCGAGGAGGTCGAGCAGCGCATTTCCCAGGTACAGAAGCTGTATTATAAATACTATGACAGCTTTTACGATATCTGCGCGAAGGAAGAAAACGGCGTAAAGTCTTCATGCTACACGGTGTTCCAGATCTGGGGCAGGGGCAAAACGCTGAAACTCCAGTGCGATTTTTCAGCGATGATGAACCCTAAGCAGTTCAGGCGCTTTATACAGCCCGCGCTTGTCGGGCAGTGCGCGGGCGCTGACAATGTGCTTTACCATCTGGACGGTCCCGACGCCATAAAACACCTGCCCGCGCTGATGGAAGTGGAAGGCATAGACGCGCTGCAGTGGACGAGCGGCTCGTATAACCCCGACGGCAGCAACGAGATGTGGTTTGGCATTTACGATCAGGTGGTCAAAGCGAAAAAAGGCCTGTGGGTGCAGGCCTATGACGGCAAGATAGACGACTGGATAAAACGGCTCGACGTGCTGATCAGGCGGTACGGCTCAAATGCACTGTTCATCCATTTCCCGACGATGGACATGGCGACAGCAGAAAAACTGCTGGATTACGCGCATAAAAACTGGCAGAATGTGGAGGGCAGCTTCAGGTGAGGATCCTTCTGGCGGAAGACAATGTCCGCTTGAGCTTCGGGGCAAAGAAAATAGAAGAAGCGCTTGCAAAACTTGGCATACCGTCTGAGACAGTGGTAAACGATGCGTGCCCGGACCCGGACGAGATACTGGTATGCGTAAGGAACGAAAGCCTGGCTCTGTCCGAACTCGAAACGACGGAACGCATCATGTACCAGGTCGAAGCGCCCGAAGGCGAAGCGTTCCAGCTGGAGACGAGTGCGGGCGGCGGCATATGCGTGATAGGCGGCTCTTACAACGGGGCGCTGTACGGCTGCATGGAACTGGCGCGGCGCATATCTGACGAAAACGCAGTGCCGATAGAGCTTCTGCATTACGACAGACCTGAAATGACGCTAAGGGGCATCTGCGTCGGCCTTCAGAAGACTACGCTGGAGCCGCCCCGCAGGACGTACGAATACCCCATAACTCCATCGCGGTTCAAGTGGTTCTACGACAGGGAAAACTGGCTCAGGCTGCTCGATTTCATGCTGGAAAACCGCGCGAACGTGCTGTATCTATGGAGCGGGCATCCGTTTTCATCGCTGCAGAAGCTCGAAAAGTATCCCGAAGCGCTGGAAGTCAGCGAAGAAGAATACGAACTGAACCGGGAAATGTTTCTGTTCCTCGCCAAAGAGTGCGACAGGCGCGGCATATGGCTGGTGCTCAAGTTCTACAACATACACATACCCCTGACATTTGCCGAGAAGCACGGGCTTTCGCTCATTCAAGATACAATTAATCCACTCGTCAGAGATTACACATACGAAGCCATAAAGGAATTCGTGCGGGAGTATCCGAACGTGGGGCTCATGGTATGCCTGGGAGAAGCGCTGAGGGGCGCCGACAACAAGGCTGCCTGGTTCGCCGATACCATAGTGCCCGCGGTAAAGGAAGGCGCTCGCCTTGCGGGGCTCAAACAGGAACCGCCCATTATCCTGCGGGGACATGACTGTGACCCGGATAAGGCTTTGGCAAGGGTCAAGGGCGGGTATACCAACATCTACACCATGTGGAAGTACAACGGCGAAGGGCTTACAACCCGGCTTCCCAGAGGCAAATGGCGCAAAAATCATCTTGCGATGAGCAAGCTCGGCCACGGACACATAATCAACGTCCACATCCTTTCCAACCTTGAGCCGTTCAGATTCCTGTCTCTGATGTACATCCGTCAGTGCATACAGGCTTCCAAAAACCTGCTGGGCGGGACGGGCCTGCATTTATACCCGCTGTTCTACTGGGACTGGCCGTATTCTCCCGACAAAGCCGATCCAAGGCTCAATCAGCTTAACAGGGACAGGCTGTGGTTCGAAGCGTGGCTCAGGTACGCCTGGAGCGATGTTCATGACGAGACTGCGGAAAGGTTATACTGGGCGAAAAGGATCTCATTACTCTATGGCGCCGACTTTGGTCAGGCCGAAAAACTGCTTGCTGCGGGCGAACTTGCGGGTTTCTGTCTGATGAAACTTTTGCAGCGCTTCGGCATCACCGAAGGCAACCGTCAGACCCTGACTCTGGGCATGACGATGAGCCAACTGACCAACGCGGAAAGATACCGTCCAAACAACGAACTGTACAATTCGGTTGCCAGACCGGGTGAAACCTTGGAGACATACGCGCTTTCCGAAACGAACAAAACAGCCTGCTGCGGCGAAACCCCGCTTAGTGCGGTCAAAACGCTAAGCGAAGCCGCGAACCGGATCGACGGCATTATCGATCGGATCACGGCAGCGGATGAAGCTGTAGCGGGATATGTGAAAGACTTCAGGCTGATCAGTCTGTTCACGCGCTGCATGTGCTATAAAGTCACAGCAGCGATCCGGATACTGCAGTATAAGCATTCCTGCGACAAACTGTGCCGGGGCGACGTTGGGCTGCTCGGCAGTGCGCTGACGCCTTTCGAAAAGTCGCTGGAGATATACCGCGAGTATTCGCTTTTGTCGGAACAGACCTACCTTTTCCACAACAGCATGCAGACGCCCCAGCGCAAGATACCGTTCCCGAACGGGGGGATATACGCGCGCCCCGCTGACTGCCTGAAGGAATACGAAAAAGAGCTGGAGGCATTCCGGCAAAACCTTGGATCCCTGAAGCGTGGGTTTTATCCCGCGCCGCCCGATACCGGCGATCATCCGGTCTTCCGGCAGGCAGAGTATACGTTTGTAGGCGGGGAAGCGTTTACGCTGACCGAAGGCGAAAACGTATTCACGGCTAAGGCTTCGCCCATAGAGCTTATGGCAAGCGAGCTGCAGGGGCTGAAGGGCATACGCTTTTCGGTGCATTCGGCGATAGTGGAGGGAATAAAGCTAAAACTCGGATTCCGGGAACCCGTAAGGCTGCTGATCGGATACGTGAACGACAGGGGCGTGGAGTGGCTCGCTCCGCCCAGCCTCGAGACCGACACGCACGCGGATGACAGGGGCGGTTATTCTCCGCTTATATCAAACGCGTTGAAAGCCAAAGGCGTAAAAGCGTTCAACATCCACGCGTTTGACTACGAAGCGGGCGAATATGAAATGGAGTTCGCGACCGGCGCCTTTATGATCGCAGGCGTCATAAAACAGAACGAACGACCCGCTGCGAGGGATGCGGGTCTCGGCGGAGAGAGCTTAAGATCTTTGGACTGGCTGTACGAAACGGATGTCACCATGACGAAACAAGAGTAGTTTTCGGACGGGAATGTTTCGTCCAAATCTGAAAATTTAACATGTTATGCTTTGTTAAGCCATGTTATTTATGGTATAATTGATTCGCGATGAGGGAAAGAGTAACGCCCGGAATCCTAAAGAGATACGTCGGTAGGTGCGAGACGGAAGGAAGAAAGGCGCGAATACGCTCCCGAGCAAAGCGGGTGAACGACAGTAGCCCGTTTCGGGTCTGCCCGTTACAGCTTTAGAGGTTCGCGGCAGCGAACGAACGGAAGTGGTACAGCGTTCAGACGCCTTCCCGGCGGGGAGGCGTTTTTTATTGGAGGCAGATATGGAATTCACAGAGAGTTATTTCGCAAAACATATGAGCCCCATCACCGGCAGCGCCATAAGGGACATATTCAAGCTCCTTTGCAAACCCGGCATGATATCCTTTGCGGGCGGCAACCCTTCTAACGCCGCGCTGGAGCCGGAGGTCATCGCTCCGATAGCAAAGGAAGTCATAGAAAAAGCGGGTCCTTCGATACTGCAGTACGGAGCGTCCGAAGGCTGGGCACCGCTAAGGGAGTCCACGCGCAAATATCTGCTGGATTCGGGTGTGCCCTGTGAGGAAAATGAAGTGCTGCCCACGGAAGGCTCCACCCAGGGCTTCGATCTGCTGCTCAAGGCATTGGTGGACCCTGGCGACGTGGTGCTGGTGGAAGACCCCACGTTCCTGGGAGCCCTGCAGGCGATAAGGACGTATCACGGCGTTCCGGTGGGCGTTCAAAGCGACGAATGCGGCATACTGCCCGACGCGCTCGAAGCAGCGATAATAAAGCATAAGCCCAAGCTGGTATACATCATTCCCACGTTCCAGAATCCTACCGGCACGACGCTGCCCGCGGACAGGCGCAAAAGCATTGCGGACATCGCGGCGAAGTACGGCGTTATCGTGGCGGAAGACGATCCGTATCACGACTTAAGATACGAAGGCGAATCCCTGCCCACCATCAAGAGCTTTGACAAGGAAGGCTGGATAGTGTACCTGGCCAGCTTTTCCAAGATAATATCGCCCGGCATGCGCGTGGGCGCAATGGTAATAAGCATCCCCAAGCTGATGCGCAAGTGCGTGATAGGCAAGCAGTCCAGCGACCTGCACTGCCCGCTGCTCACGCAGGCTATCGTGGACGCATATCTCAGGAAAGGGCTCCTGGGTGAGCATCTTGTGAGGATTAGGGCCGGCTACAAAACGCAGCTGGAAGCGATGCTCGAGGGCTTTAAACTTTTCCCGGAGGGCACGCGATATATCAAGCCGGAGGGCGGGCTGTTCGTGTGGGCCAGACTCCCCGGGAACAAAGATGCCGTAAGCCTGCTCGACCCGGCGGTAAAAAACAACGTGGCGTACGTGCCCGGCACGCACTTCTACGCCGAAGGCGGACATTTGGATACTCTGAGACTCAACTTTTCCAACAGTCCGGCGGAAAAAATACGCGAGGGCATGGAAAAGCTTTCACAGGTAATAAAGAATAACTGACAGGAGAAACGAACATGAAAAACGCACTGGATGTTTTAAGAGAACGCGGGTTTATCGCCCAGACCACTTTTGAGGACGAGTTAAACAAGACTTTTGAAGACGGCATGGTTACGTTCTACACCGGCTTTGATCCCACCGCCGACAGTCTGCACATCGGTCACTACATCCCGATAATGGCTATGGCGCACCTGCAGAGAGCCGGTCACAAGCCCATCGCCCTTATGGGCGGCGGCACCGCCATGATAGGCGATCCCTCCGGCAAGACCGACATGCGCAAGATGATGACCGTCGAGACCATAGACGACAACGTGGCGCATATCAAAAAGCAGATGGAGCATTTCCTGGACTTTGACGAATCCAAGCCAAATTCCGCGATTATCGTCAACAATGCCGACTGGCTCAGAAACCTGAACTACATAAGCTTCTTAAGAGACGTCGGCGCCCTGTTCTCCGTAAACCGCATGCTCACCGCGGAATGCTACAAGCAGAGGCTTGAAAAGGGTCTGACTTTCCTTGAGTTCAACTACATGCTCATGCAGTCCTACGATTTTCTGCAGCTGTTCGAGAAATACGGCTGCTGCCTGCAGACGGGCGGCGACGACCAGTGGAGCAACATGCTTTCCGGCGCGGACCTGATCCGCAGGAAGCTGGAAAAACCCGCTTTCGCGCTTACGTTCAAACTGCTGCTCACTCATGACGGCAGGAAGATGGGCAAGACCGAGAAGGGTGCGCTTTGGCTCGACCCCGCCAAGACCAGCCCCTACGATTTCTACCAGTACTGGAGAAACGTGGACGACGCAGATGTGGAAAAGTGCCTGGCTCTGCTGACCTTCCTGCCCATGGAAGAAGTTAAGCGCCTGGGCGCGCTGAAAGACAGCCGCATCAACGAAGCTAAGGTAACGCTGGCTTATGAAGTGACCAAGCTCATCCACGGCGAGGAAGAAGCCAACAAAGCCAAAGCGGCGGCGGAGGCGCTGTTCAGCGGAAGCGGCGCGGCGGGATCCACCCCGACCACCGAAGTGACCGAAGAAGAGCTTGCTGCGGAAAACAGGCTGCTCGCCTGGGCCAGCAAGGTGGGCCTGTTCAAAAGCAACGGCGAAGCCAGAAAGGCGATCCAGCAGGGCGGCCTGTACATCGGAAACGACAAGGTCACGGACGAGGATTTCCGCATCACCGCCGAAATGCTGAAGGGAGACGGCCTGCTTATCCGCCGCGGCAAGAAGGCATATCACAGGCTTATCCTCAAGTAAAAGATGCAGAGCAAACCCTACAACACGCTTCTCGAACAGGCGACTGACACGCTTGTGATAAACAAAAGCCGCTTCCTCTGTCACGGCAGACCCTGCCGGACAGAGGAGGAGGCTGTTCAGTTTATAAAAGAGAAACGCAGCGAGTATTCCGACGCGTCGCACAACTGCTATGCCTACGCTATCGGCGAAAACATGGGCATAATGAGATACTCGGACGACGGCGAACCTGCGGGCACCGCGGGGCTTCCGATGATGGAAGTCATAAAAACCAGAAAAGTGACCAACTGCTGCGTCGTCATAACGAGATATTTCGGCGGGATACTTTTGGGCGCGGGCGGACTGGTCAGGGCATATTCGGGCGGCTGCGCAAAAGCCATAGACGCGTGCGGGGTAGGCACGGTGTTCCCCAGCGAAATGGTGGAGATCGACGTGTCGTACTCAAATTTGGGCCGGCTCGAGTATTTTCTTAAGACGCAGCCCGTAAGGGATATCGAAAAGGATTTCGGCGCCTCGGTCAGGCTGTCTCTTATAATCAAACAGCAGGATTCCGACGCGTTCGTATCGGGTCTGATACAGAGCCTTGACGGCAAGGTGTCCGTTGAAAAGACCGAAATAGACCCGATGGCCTGGGAAGAATAGAAATATGGTCACTAAGCTTTCATCTGTCGTTCCCGACGCCGTAAAGGAAATGCCCGTAAGAGAATACCTAAGGCGGGCGTATCCTTTGATGGGCGGCGGCAGGATCGTAAGGCTGTTAAACGCAAGACAGTTCAGAATAAACGGCGGAAAGGCGCAGCCCGAAGCAGGCGTGAAGGGCGGCGACGAAGTCGTGCTTTACGCGGATTTCAGTTGCGACAGTTCCCTGGATATCATATTCGACGACGGGAAGATGGCCGTGTTCATAAAACCTGTGGGGCTGCCGGTCGACGTCGACAATCTCGGGATCGGCGCAGATACGGTTTTAAGCAGGCTGAAGCTCTTAAATCCCTGCGCAAGGCTCGTACACAGGCTGGACGCGCAGACCTCGGGGGTTATGCTGTCGGCGTACGATGAAGATACCGAGCTGTTGCTCGTAAACGCTTTTAAGCAGCATTTGCTCAAAAAGACCTATTACGCGCTGTGCGAAGGACGGTTTTCCAAAGCCTCCGGCAGCATCGTTTCGTATATCAGCAAAGACAGTTCGTCTTCGCGAGTGAGCGTTTCAAGCACCCGGACCGAAAACGGACTTGAGGCGAAGTCAAACTATAAGGTCATAAATGAACTGACCCAAAGCGGTCTAAAGCTGACGCTGCTTGAAGTAACCATAGAGACCGGGCGCACGCATCAGATCCGCTCCCAGCTGTTCAAAATCGGGCATCCGATCATCGGAGACGACAAATACGGAAATTATGGCACGAACAGGACGCTTGGCGCGAAGGAATTGTGCCTGGCGAGCCGCGAAATACGCTTTGGGACCGACGCGGCTTTGGGAATCTACGCGGGGAAATCGTTCATGTGCCCCAGGGAGAAGATCAAATGGCTGACTGCAGAGATGTAAAACTGATTTGCATGGATATGGACGGGACTCTGTTCGGACGCTGGGAAGAGATCCCGGAGAACAACATATCCGCGCTGCGGGAGTGCATTTCCCGGGGAATAAAAGTCGCGCTCGTCAGCGGCAGGAATTTCCGTTTCCTCATGACCAAGGCGGCGGAGATAAGCGAAGACGTCATAATCGTGTCCGCGAACGGAGCGAGGATCGACGATAAAGTGGGCGGCAAATGCATATTCGAAGGCTTGTTTGACGAAGAATACGCCCGTATGGTAAACCGCGTAATGTGGGAAAGCGAGACCTATTACGAGATATATACGGAAAACATAAATTACGCCTTTTCTAGAGAAGATATACCGGAAAGCCGCAGAAGGTCCCTGGAACGCTACCTGCTCAACAGGCAGATTCTCGAAGCCAAGCATATTACTACCATAGACGCGGCGCCCACTCAGGGCATATACAAATTCGTGGCGTTCTGCCCGGACCTTACAAAGATCGAAGCGCTCAGGCGCGAGTGCGACAAAAGGGGCATCGTGCATTCCGCCAGCGGCTCGACCAGCGTTGAGGTCATGGCGCGAAACGTGGACAAGGGCAGCGCGATAAGGTTCCTGTCGTCGTATTACGGCATACCGATATGCGACATAATGGCGTTCGGCGACTACACCAACGACACGTCCATGCTGAAAGCCTGCGGTCACCCCGTTGCGATGCAGAACGGTGTAAACGAAGTGAAACAGATAGCGGAATACATAGCGCCGTTTAATATGCTGGGCGGCGTGGGACTCACGATAAACAAACTCGTGCTGGGCAAGGAGTAAAATGACAGACTTAACTCAGCTTAATCCGGAACAGAGAAAAGCCGCGCAGACCATAGACGGCGCGGTGCTCATACTTGCGGGAGCGGGGAGCGGGAAGACGCGCGCCCTTACATACCGCATGGCTCACATGCTGGACGAAGGCATCCCCGCCTGGCAGATCCTGATGATAACGTTCACGAACAAGGCGGCCAGGGAGATGCGCGAAAGAGTGGACAGGCTGTGCGGCGGAAAAGCCGACGACGCGTGGATAATGACTTTCCATGCCTGCTGCGCAAGGATCCTGAGGCGGGACATAGAGAAGCTGGGATACAAGCGGGAGTTCTCCATATACGACGAGGATGACAAAACGGTCGTAATAAAACGTATATGCAAACAGCTGAACATAAACGACAAACTGTATCCACCCCGTATGATAAAGGCAGTGATCTCCGACGCGAAAAACAGGATGCTCACGCCCCAGGAGTGGCTAAGTGAAAACCCTGACGCCCGCAGCAAGCCGATCTACAAGGTCTACGCGGAATATGAAAACACGTTAAAGAGCAATAACGCGCTGGATTTTGACGACCTGCTCGTAAAGACCCTGGAACTTTTGGCCGCCCATCCACCCGTTCTCGAAAGCTATCAGAACAAGTTCAGGTACATCATGGTGGACGAGTATCAGGACACCAACGTCGCGCAGTACCAGCTGGTAAGGCTGCTGGCGGGAGAACGCAAAAACCTGTGCGTGGTAGGCGACGACGACCAGTCGATCTATTCCTGGCGCGGCGCGGATATACGCAACATACTGTCGTTCGAGCAGGATTTCCCAGGCTGCACGGTAATAAAACTTGAGGAAAACTACAGATCCACGGGGAATATACTTTCAGCGGCAAACAAGGTCATAGCAAACAACTCCGCCCGCAAGAGCAAGGAGCTGTGGTCGAGCGCGGACAAAGGCGAAAAGATCCGGTATTTCAGGGCGCTGGACGAGAGGGAAGAAGCGGCTTTCGTGGCGGACAGCATAATCCGCCTGGCGAAAAGCGGAATGCCCGAAGGCGATATCGCGGTTTTGTACAGGACCAACGCCCAGAGCCGTGTGATCGAAGAAGCATTGGTGAGACGCGGGATAAAATACGGCGTTTACGGCGGTCTTAAGTTCTATGACCGCAAGGAAATAAAGGACGCCACGGCATACCTGAGGCTGCTTGTGAATCCGGCAGACGACGTGTCACTTAGGCGCATAATCAACGAACCCAAACGCCAGATAGGCGATTCGACCGTGGACACGCTTGCGTCTTACGCAGCATCTAACGGACAGACGCTGCTTAACGCCGTGCTGAAAGCCGAAGACGCCGGCATCAGCGCAAGAGCGCTTGGCGCGGTAAAAGGCTTTTCGGAATTGATAACGGAGCTTTTGACGCTCCTGTTCCAGACTTCTCCCGCGGAATTCATGGAGATCCTTCTTGAGAAGACCGGGCTGATGAAGCAGTATGAGAACTCAAACGACCCGGAAGACGTATCCAGAGTCGAAAACCTTAAGGAACTCGTGAGTGCCGTCGGGGAATACGAAAGGCAGAATCCCGAAGAGGGGATACTCGGTTTTCTTGAAAACGTGGCGCTGGTAACGGATACCGACCGCCTGGATGAGAAGACTCAGGCGGTGACGCTTATGACCCTGCATTCCGCAAAAGGCCTGGAATTCGGCGCGGTATTCCTGACCGGGCTCGAAGAAGGGATTTTCCCGATATCGAGGGCGATGATGGAGGAAACGGAGCTGGAAGAAGAGCGCAGGCTCATGTATGTGGGTATCACAAGGGCGAAGAAGTATCTGTATTTAAGCTGCGCCAGGAACCGGCTGCTGTTCAACCAGCGTCAGAGCAATCCCGTGAGCAGGTTCGTGGGAGAGATACCCTCATCGCTGCTTGAAGACGCGAGGCACGCGTCAAAGCCGTCGATACTGTCGCCTTCAAGCCCCAACCAGAGGCTTTCCCAATTCGGAGGCACGGCTTCCGAGGCGATGTCTTCCGGCGCAGCGGGTTCCGCTTTCGGCAGCGCGCTTACGAACTTCGCTCCCGGCGACAAAGTCATGCACAGGGTGTTCGGCTTTGGCACCGTGTTGGCGTACAGCTCGAAAAACGGCATCGCGAGGGTGGATTTCGGTTCGCCCTACGGAATAAAGGATCTGGATTGTCATTTGCCCGTATTAAGAAAAGTGGAGTAAGGCACCATGAACGAATACATGCGTCAGCTCGTGGATAAACTCAATCGTTTTGCCCACGAATACTATGACCTCGACGCCCCGACCGTATCCGACAAGGAATACGATAAACTGTACGACGAGCTTGTAAAACTCGAAAAGAGCACAGGCATCGTGCTGCCGGATTCGCCGACTCACAGGGTGGGCGGTCAGCCTCTTGACAGATTCGAACCGCATACGCACCTTAACCGGCTGCTCAGCATGGACAAGGCGCAGAGCCTTGACGAAGTGAGCGAGTGGTATCAACGAGCGGAAAAGCTCAGGGCGGACGGCGCGGCTTCGGGTCTTTCGCTGCCTCCGCTGAGTTTTGTGGTGGAACATAAGTTTGACGGGCTGACGCTTTGCCTGACCTACAAAGAGGGTCTGCTCGTACAGGCTGCGACGAGAGGAAACGGCGTAACGGGTGAAGGCATACTCGCGCAGGCAAAAACCGTGCGTTCGATACCGCTCACGATCCCTTACAAGGGCGTTATGGAAGTGCACGGCGAATGCTACATGCGACTAAGCGTGCTCGAAAAGTACAATAATACCGCCAGCGAACCGCTTAAGAACGCGCGCAACGCCGCGGCGGGCGCCCTTAGAAACCTTGACCCTCAGGTCACAGCGTCCAGGCATCTTGACGCGATATTCTACGACGTCAACTATATCGAGGGGAAAAGCTTCAGCAACCAGGCGGAAATGCTGGCTTTCCTTAAAGAGAACGGTTTCAGCGTGAGCAGCACGGAACTGTACTGCTCAAGCCTTAAGGACATTAAAGCTGCTATCGACGAGATCGAGGAGACCAGGGGCGAACTCGATTATCTGATAGACGGCGCGGTGGTAAAGATAAGCGATTACGCCACCCGCGCTTATATGGGAAACACCGAAAAGTTCCCGAGATGGGCCGTCGCATACAAATTCGAAGCGGAAGAAGTAACGACAAAGCTGAACGAAGTGACATGGGAAGTGGGCAGAACGGGGAAGCTCACTCCCTTGGCGCACGTGGAACCCGTGGAACTCGCGGGCGCAACGATACAGAGGGCGACGCTCAACAATTACGGGGATATAATCAGAAAACGCCTTAAGCTGAACGCGAGGGTATGGCTCCGCCGCTCTAACGAGGTGATACCGGAGATCACGGGCAGGGTAGACGAGTATTATCCGGACGAAAAGGAAATAGAAAGACCCGAAGTATGCCCCTGTTGCGGACATACGCTCGTGGAAAAAGGCGCGTTCATATTCTGCCCCAACACAAGGAATTGCACCGACCAGATCGTGATGCGCCTAAGTCACTTTGCGTCCCGCGACGCCATGGATATAGAGGCGTTTTCCGAGAAGACCGCGCGTCAGTTCTGCAGCGAGTTCGACATCAAGGACTGCGACGAGCTCTATGATCTATCTTTCGAAAAACTGGTCGCGCTTGACAGGTTCGGGGAAAAGAAAGCCCAAAAGCTGCTGGAAGAGCTGGATAAAAGCAAGAGCATACGTCTTGACCGGTTCATCTACGCGCTCGGAATACCGAACGTGGGCACGAAGACCGCAAGGGATCTGGCGGAGACGTTTGAAAACATAGAGAATCTTAAAGCCGCCACGCCGCTTGAACTGACTTCCATAGGCGATATCGGCGATATAGTTGCCGATTCGATAATAGACTTTTTTGCTTCCGACGAAGGCAGCGGGCTTGTGACAAGGCTGCTGGAAAAGGGCGTAAAACCCGTGTGGGAAAACGACAGGGTGGGTTCCGCTCTGAGCGGCATGACCGTTGTTGTTACGGGGACACTGGTCAACTATTCACGCCAGCAGGCGGAAGAAACGATACGCAGGCACGGCGGGAAGGCGGCGTCAAGCGTATCTGCCAAGACAAGCCTGGTATTGGCGGGTGAAAACGCGGGCAGCAAGCTGGATAAAGCGCAGAAACTCGGCATAAGGATAATAAACGAAGAGGAATTTGAAAAAATAATAAATACATTGTAGCGCAATGTGACAAAAGTGTGCTATAATATCAAAATGGGTGGAGGTGCTCAATGCGTTCGATGACCGGTTACGGCAAGGCGAGTGCCGCTTCAGACGGCAGAACAGTGATTGTCGAGCTGAAAAGCGTCAATCACCGTTTTCTCGATATCAACGTCAACTTGCCGCGCCAGCTCGGATTTGTCGAAAACTCCGTAAGGAAAGTGATAGAAAGCCGCCTTTCCCGCGGACGGATCGAAGTGAACCTGTTTTACAGGAACGAACGTGCAGACAGCAGGGATGTGCTTCTGAACGAATCCCTCGCGAAAAAGTATTCCGAAACGCTAGAAAAGCTGAATGCGATCATAGGCAACCGATCTGATGCGGGCTTTGAAGGCATTGCCGCGATGCCGGACGTGCTGTCCGTACAGGACGCTCCGCAAGACGAAGAAGCCATAACCTCTCTCGTGCTCACCGCATTGACGCAGGCGCTCGACGCTCTTTGCTCTATGCGAAACACGGAGGGCGAGCAGATGGAGAAGGCGCTTAACAAGCATATCGACGATATCGAAGAGCTCGCCCTGCAGGCGGAAAATCGGTATCCCGAAGCCATGGAAGAGTGCGTATCCCGTCTGCGCAAACGCCTGTCGCAGTTGATCTCCGAGGGCATAAGCGAAGAGAGGATAGCTCAGGAGATCGCGATATTGGCGGACAAGACCGCCATAGACGAAGAGATAGTGCGCCTGAAAGCGCATGTGGATCACGCAAGACAGCTTTGCGCACAGCCAGAACCCTCCGGAAGGAGTCTGGATTTCCTGGTCCAGGAAATGAACAGGGAAGTAAATACTATAGCGTCAAAGTCCCAGGACCTCACACTTACACAGATCGCCCTCAAGGGCAAAAACACCATCGAAAAGCTCAGGGAACAGCTTCAGAACGTGGAATAAGGAGAATTAAACCGTATGATGACTTATCCGCCGATCAATGACCTGCTTAAAAAGACCGAGAACCGCTACACCCTGGCGGTGGAAGCGGCGAAGCGCGCCAGGCAGCTGATACAGGGCGATCAGCCTCTGTACGAAGTCAAGGAAAAGGAAGGCCAGCAGGCCAAGCCTCTTTCCGTGGCGATCGAGGAGATCAACCGCGGACTTATAACTTACGACAAGCCCGCGAGACAGCAGGATTAAAACAATATCGACACAAAAAAGCCGAAGCGTATGCGCTCCGGTTGTTAGCTGTATCTTGGGGAGGTAGCGATGCTTGAAGGAAAGAACATTGTGCTGTGCGTAACAGGCGGTATCGCGGCGTATAAAGCTTGCGAACTCGTGCGTCTGTACGTAAAAAACGGCGCCAAAGTGCGCGTTGCGATGACGAAACACGCCTGCCAGTTCATAAACCCCAAGACGTTTGAGACGCTGACGGGCAGCCAGGTCTATACCGACATGTTCGAGCGGACGTGGGAGATAAACCACATTTCCCTTGCGAAGTTCGCGGACGTCTGCGTTATTGCCCCTGCCACCGCCAATATAATTGCGAAATTCTGCTCCGGAATTGCCGACGATCTCGTATCGACTACGCTGCTTGCCATGAGCTGTCCGGTGCTGTTTGCGCCGGCAATGAACACAAACATGTGGTTAAACGCCGCAACGCAGGCAAATGTCGCGACGCTCAGACAGCGCGGGATACATTTTGTCGGTCCGGAATCGGGCCAGCTTGCCTGCGGAGACACGGATGCGGGCAGGATGAGCGAACCTGTTGCCATTTACGAAGCAACGCAGCGCATCCTCTGCGCGAAGAAAGATCTGGCAGGCCTTAAGGTGCTTGTCACAGCCGGCCCCACGCGGGAGATGCTGGACCCCGTGCGCTTTCTGACGAACAGGTCCAGCGGCAAGATGGGATACGCCATATGCGAGGCGGCAGTCAGCCGCGGAGCGGATGTGGAGCTCGTGTCGGGTCCGGTCTCGCTTAAAGCGCCCGCAGGGGCAAACGTGCATGACATAGTCTCCACGCAGGATCTGTTTGAAACGGTAACGTCGATCTACGAATCCTGCGATGTGGTGATACAGGCTGCCGCGCCTGCCGATTTTACTCCGAAAGCCTTTTCCGAGTCCAAGATTAAAAAGAACGGGAAGGGCATGACGCTGGAGCTCACGTCTACGCCCGATGTTGCAAAGTACATAGGCGAAAGGAAACGCGAAGGTCAGATATTCGTGGCATTCGCCGCCGAAACGGACGCAAGCCCCGAAAAGGCAGACGAGAAGCGCAGAAAAAAGAACGCGGATCTTATAGTGTTAAATGATGTGACGAAGCCCGGAGCGGGCTTCGCGGGAGATACGAATATAATCACTGTCATAGGCGAAGGTTTCTGCCGCGAGTATCCGCTCATGTCGAAGCGCGACGCTGCCGACGCGATACTTGACGCGGTGATTGCGATCAAGTCCGGCAAGAAATGAAATACGCCAGCGTAATCGTTGACCTCAGTCTTCAGGCGGTCGACAGAGAATTCACGTATATCGTTCCGGACGAGATCGATGCGGTGCCGGGAGATATGGTGCAGGTCCCTTTCGGCAGAAAGAATATCGAGGGCTTCATCACTGCGATAACGGATTCGACCGATGTGCCTCCCGAAAAGCTGAAGCCCATCAGGAAAAAACTGTTCGAACACAGCGTAATCCTGCCGGAACTGCTTGAACTTGCCGAATTCATGCGCCGTAAGTATTCTTGCACGAAGGCGGACGCACTTAGATCGATGATCCCGTCGCAGCTGAGAGGCGGACGCGTCAGGGAAAAGACGGTGCGCCTTGTATCGCTTAAACAGGATTACGCCGAAGCTGTCGAGCACACAAAACGGGCGCCAGCGCAAAGAAAGGTCGTTGACGAACTCAATAAAGGAGATATGCCCGCAACCGAACTCTGCGCGAAGCTGGATATCTCCGCGTCGGTTCTGTCCGCCATGGCAGAAAAAGGCATAATCGCCTTTTCGGAGCAGGCAGTCAGGCGCGAACCTCTGGTCAACGAAAGCGGCAGGAGCAATACCGATCCCGTACTGACTGAGGATCAGCAGCGTGTGGCGGACAGCCTTATAGGCGGGATGCGATCGGGACAGACGTTTTTGCTGTACGGAGTGACCGGCAGCGGCAAAACGGAAGTATATATCCGCCTGATCAGGGAAGTCCTTAAGCAGCGCAGAAGCGCGATCATACTCGTTCCCGAAATATCGCTTACGCCCCAGACCGTAGGCTGGTTCCATGCCAGATTCGGAGACTTATCCGCCGTTATCCACTCCGGGCTGTCCGCGGGCGAACGCTTTGACGAATGGCAGCGCATACGCAAAGGCGAAGCGCGCGTGGTAATAGGCGCGCGAAGCGCGGTGTTTGCTCCCGTGCAGGATCTGGGAGCCGTCATCATAGACGAAGAGCATGAAGCCGCGTACATTTCCGAGCGCAGTCCGAGATATGACGCCAGGGAAATAGCAGCATGGCGTATCCGAAAAAACACGTGCGTGCTGGTTCTCGGCAGCGCTACGCCGAGCATACAGAGCTTCATGAGGACGTCCCCGAAAGTCAGGCCGGAAAACCGTATAAACCTGCTTGAATTGGATAAACGGGTATACGACAGGCCGATGCCAAAGACGCAGCTCGTCGACATGCGTGAGGAACTGGAAGCAGGCAATAAAAGCATTTTTTCGGGCGCGCTGGTCAGGGAACTCAGGCATTGCTTAAGCGCGGGACAGCAGGCGATGCTGTTCATAAACCGCAGGGGCCATTCCAGCTTTGTGAGCTGCAGGAAATGCGGATACGTGGTAAAATGCCAAAAGTGCGACGTTGCGATGACATACCATTTAAACGATGACGCGCTCAAATGCCACTACTGCCTGGACCGGATCCCGCTGCCCGAAAAGTGTCCCCAATGCGGCAGCCGCTTTATCAAGTTCTTTGGCGCGGGCACACAGAAGATAGAGCAGGAAGTCAACAGGCTGTTGCCGGACGCACGTGTCATACGCATGGACGCCGATACCACGTCTATGAAAGATGCCCATGCAAAGCTGCTCGACGCCTTCGCCAAACATGAGGCGGATGTGCTGGTCGGGACGCAGATGATAGCAAAGGGACTCGACTTTCCGAACCTTACGCTGGTCGGCGCGGTGGCTGCGGATACCACGCTGAACCTGCCGGACTACCGCAGCGCCGAAAGGACCTTCCAGCTGCTTACGCAGGTCGCGGGAAGAGCGGGCAGAGACAAACTGCCCGGCAAGGTGATAGTCCAGACGTATACGCCTGACCACTACGCCATACAGTGTGCGCTTAAGCAGGACTACAGGGCGTTTTACCACTCCGAAGTGGTGTACAGAAAGCGCTCGATGTACCCGCCGTTCACGGTCATCGCACGGCTTGTGTTTTCCTCAAAGGACAGCGCCACCTGCGAGTCCGCGGCAAACGCGGCGAAGATCAAATTTGACGAACTCATTCGGACGGACGGCCTGGACGCCAGCGTGTTATCCGCAAGCGTGACCGAAGCGCCGATAAAAAAGATAAAGGACGAATACCGGTTCCAGCTTGTCGCGAAGCTGTATACGGGCGGGGAAGTTGAACAGACCGAGGCGCTGTTAAGGCGGATCGAGCAGGAAACAAACGAAACCGTAAGGATAGAACTCGAAATAAACCCAAATAATATGTTTTAGCGGAGGCGCAGGATGGCGACGCGCAGGATACTGACAGACGGAGACGAAATTTTAAGAAAAATCAGCAGACCCGTAAACGAGATCGACAAACGCACTAGGATCCTTTTGGACGACATGGCGGAGACCATGTACAAAAACGAAGGCGTGGGTCTTGCCGCGCCTCAGGTGGGCATATTAAGGCGTATAGTCGTGATAGACATCGGGGAAGGGTTGCTGGAACTGATCAACCCGGAGATAGTCTATACCGAGGGCTCGAAGATCGATACGGAAGGTTGTCTCAGCATTCCGGGTCGACGCGGCACCGTGGAAAGGCCGGCAAAAGTCATAGTCCAGGCTTTGAACCGCAAGGGCAAGCCCATACAGGTAATCGGCGAAGGGCTGATGGCAGTCGCATTGTGCCATGAACTGGATCATCTCGACGGCATCCTGTATACCGATAAAATGATCGAGGACGTCACCGACAAAGAGGACAAATAATAATGAAGATCGTCTTTATGGGCACGCCCGATTTTGCCGTTGAGTCGCTGAAAGCGCTGTTCGAGGCCGGGCACGATGTGGTCGGCGTGTTCACACAGCCCGACAGGCCGAAGGGGCGCGGCAACCGCGTTGAGGAAACGCCGGTCAAGAAATACGCGCTGGCTAACGGCATCAAGGTCTTCCAGTTTGAAAAGATACGCAGGCAGGAAGGGCTCGACGCGCTGCGCGCGCTGGAGCCCGAGCTTTGCGTTACGGCGGCATTCGGACAGATACTTTCAAAAACGATCCTTGAGGTGCCAAAGTTCGGAACGATCAACGTCCACGCCTCCCTGCTTCCCAGGCACAGGGGCGCGGCTCCCATCAATCAGGCGATAATGATGGGGGACGAGATCACGGGCGTCACCACCATGTTTACAGACGTGGGGCTGGATACGGGCGACATGTTGCTTAAGACCGAGACGCGCATCCTGCCCGACGAGACTGCGGGCGAACTGACCCAGAGGCTTGCCGTCATGGGCGCAAAGCTGCTTATCGAAACCATAGCTGAATTGGAAAAGGGCACCCTCAATCCGACAAAGCAGGACGAATCCCTGGCCACATACGAGCCGATGATGGACAAAAGCGCCGGCCTTGTGGATTGGAGCAGATCTCCCAAAGAGATATACGACCTCGTGAGGGGCACAAATCCCTGGCCAGGAGCGTTCACATATCTGAACGGCGATGTTTTAAAGATATGGGGAGCAAAGGTCTTTAAGACGGATGATGCATCCGAACCGGGTACGGTGATCGTATCCTCGCCGCGCGGCGGGCTGGTCGTTTCCTGCGGCGGAGGTGCGGTAGAAATCACGCTGCTTCAGGCGCCGGGCGGTAAACAGATGCCCACCAAAGCGTATCTTTCCGGAAAGAAAATAGAGACAGGCACTCATCTGGGGGAATAAATGGGAAACTTTGACAGTAAAAACAGAAGAAACGCAGGCAGGCCTTCATCCTCAAGCGCGCCCAAGTCTTTCGCTGACGCGGCTCCGAGCCAGAGCCGTCTGGCTGCGCTCAGGGCATTGTATGAGGTGTACTTCAATAACGCTTATTCCAACCTTGCCCTGGATAAGCAGCTGCGTGAGACGCGCTTAAGCGAAGAGGACAGGCGGCTTGCGACCAACATTTTCTATCAGGCCATAGAACACAAAAGCAAGACGGATTATATACTCGGAGCTTATATCGAGTCCGCTCCGGACAATATCGTCATATGCATCCTGCACGTGGCTGTCGCACAGCTGCTTTACCTTGACAGGATACCCGACCATGCCGCTGTGAACGAAGCGGTCAATCAGACTAAGCTCTATAAAAAGCAGGAAGCCTCCGGCTTTGTCAACGGAGTGCTCAGGCAGCTCCTCAGGGATAAAGAGGCAGGCAAGCTTCGCGAACCCGACAGGAGCGACCTGATGAATTACCTTGAGACGGAATACTCCGCGTCACGCGACACCGTTCAGCTGCTTGCAGATGCATACGGAGCAGACGAAGCGGAGCAGATACTTGCTTACAGGCCGGAAAACAGGTTCGAGACCATAAGGACAAATACCCTGCGCTCAAGCGACGCGGAGACGGAAGCGTTTTTAAACGAAAAAGGCTTCGAGTGGCAGAGATCCATTGTGCCGCACTGTTACAGGGTATACAAAGCGGGCAATCTTTCCAAAACCAAACAGTTCAGCGAAGGCTTATACTCCATACAGGGCGAAAGCGCTGTGCTCGCTGCCATGGCTGCCAAAGCGCGCAGGGGAATGAACGTGCTGGACACCTGCGCCGCGCCCGGAGGGAAAGCGTTCATGCTTGGGGAAGTGATGCAGGGTACGGGACGGGTGTATGCCTGGGACCTGCACGAGCACAGGGTCGAGCTGATTAAGACCGGTGCGAAACGCCTGAAGCTCGACAACATCCGCTGTTCGGTCAAAGACGCCACAGTCGTCAAAAATGAGATGCTGGGAAGCGTCGAAGCGGTCATTATAGACGCGCCGTGCTCCGGTCTCGGCGTAATGGCAGACAAGCCGGACATAAAATACCACCTGACCAAAGCCCGACTTAGCGAGATAACAGAGACCCAGCAAAAGCTGATGGATTGCTGCTGCGAATATGTAAAAGTCGGAGGCGCGCTGGTTTACTCCACCTGTACGATCCTGCCTCAGGAAAACAGGGAACAGATAAAGCGCTTCCTTGATTCTCATCCGAATTTCAAACTGGACAGTGACGTGTCTTATCTGCCCGAACAGCTGCGCTCCCGCGCGGATAACGGGACGGTGCAGTTCCTTCCGAACAGAGACGGCATCGAAGGCTTCTTTATTGCCCGCATGGTCAGGATGGCGTAATGGAAATCAACGGGAAAAAGCTGCTGGCGGGATTGTTTTCCAACGAGATCGCCGAAGTTATACAACGTTACGGTGAAAAACCTTTCAGGGCCAAGCAGGTCCAGCAGGCAGTCAACAAAGGCTGGGAGCCCGATGAAATGCATTACCTGCCCGGGAGCTTAAGGGCTTTGCTTGCCGAAGAGTATATCACCAGCGGAGTAAAGATCACCAATTCCTATGTCAGCGCGCTTGACGGGACCGAAAAGTACCTTTACTCGCTTTACGACGGAAACCTGATCGAAGGCGTCCTGATGAGATACAAATACGGGAGCACTTTATGCGTAAGCACGCAGGTGGGCTGCCGTATGGGCTGCAGTTTCTGCGCTTCGACGCTTGAGGGCTGCGTAAGGAACCTGGCGGCGGGGGAAATGCTTGGTCAGGTGTTAGCTGCCAATAAAAGGCTGTCGGAGCAGGACGCGGAAGACAGGGTGCACAATATAGTGCTCATGGGAAGCGGAGAGCCGCTGGACAATTACGATGAAGTGATACGATTTCTCCGTTTGGTCAATCAAAAGGACGGGCTCAATATCTCCGAAAGGAATATCTCCCTGTCCACATGCGGGATCGTCCCCAAAATGTACGCTTTGGCCGAAGAAGGGCTCCCCGTCACGTTATGCGTCTCCCTGCATGCGCCGAACGACGATATCAGAAGACAGATAATGCCGATTGCGAAGGCCTACAGCATAAATGAGATCGTAAAGGCCTGCAGGAATTATATCAGGAAGACCGGACGCAGGGTGATATTTGAGTACGCGCTCGTGGATAACGTTAACTGCAGCACCGACAATGCGGTCGAACTCGCGTCGCTGCTCAGAGGAATGCAGTGCCATGTCAACGTTATCCCCCTTAACAGTGTGAAGGAAAGAAATCTTAACACTCCCGCGGAGTCCACCACAAATAAGTTTATCGAGGCTTTGAAAAACGAGCATATATCCGTGACCAGGCGCAGGGAAATGGGAGATGACATACAGGGTGCGTGCGGTCAGCTAAGACGCAGTCACATTGAGGAGGAACAGCATAAATGAAGCCGGTCGGTCTTACCGATATAGGCCTGACGCGCAAAATAAACGAAGATTACTATTATCTGTCAAAAGACGGTTTGCCCCTGATCTGTGTCGCCGACGGTGTCGGCGGGCTGAACGCAGGGGAAACGGCCAGTTTTTTGGCTGTAAATTCCTCTGTAAGCGTGCTTCGGCGGAAAAACGCCGTATTCGGAAAAGAAACGATGACCGAGGCATTCCTGCTGGCGAACGATACAGTAAATAAACAGTCGAGCATCGGACAGGACATGAACGATATGGGTACCACTCTGTCGTGCGCCTGGTTTTCCGACGGTCTTGTGTGCATCGGTCATGTGGGCGACAGCAGGATATATCTGTTCAGGAACAACGAGCTATTACGTGTCTCCAAGGATCACTCTTTCGTGGAGGAGCTTGTCGACGCGGGAACGATAACCCGCGAACAGGCCAGAAACCACCCGAAGCGCAACATAATCACCCGCTGCATAGGCGCGGATGAAAAGATAGAACCCCAGGTCGATATCCTGCCGTATGAGAACGGCGACATATGGCTTTTGTGCTCCGACGGACTTACCAACTACGTAGACGATTCGGGGATCGCCGTCGTGCTTGCCAAATCCGGCGTGCCGCTGCATGACAGGATAACCGAGCTCAGGGATAAAGCGATATTAGGCGGCGGAAGGGATAATATAACCGTTGCTGCTTTCATTACAGGAGGCGGCGATGGTGAATAAGCTGATTTCCGGGCGATACAGCATCATTTCCACCATAGGCACGGGCGGAATGAGCGTAGTTTATAAAGCCAAAGACGAAAAAACGGGGCGTATAGTCGCCCTCAAGATACTGAAAGACGAATACCGCAAGGATGCGGACTTCATTAAGCGCTTCCGGCATGAAGCCACTGCCGCGCAGAGCCTGTCCCATCCGAATATAGTCAAGCTTTACACGGTGGGAAGCGACCAGGACACCCAGTACATCACCATGGAGTATGTAAACGGGCGTACCCTGAGCGATATCATACACACGGAAGGTCCGCTTTCGGAGACCAGATGCGTAAGATACGCGGTAAAGATACTGGACGCGCTTAGCCACGCTCACAAAAAGGGAATAATCCACCGGGATATCAAGCCGGACAATATACTCATCGATGAAGACGACAACGTAAAGGTCGCGGATTTCGGTATCGCCCGAATGGCGGGCAATAAAGAAGGCTCGGTCACCACGAACAGCAATATCGTGGTGGGCTCCGTGCATTACGTGTCTCCCGAGCA
Source organism: Clostridiales bacterium (assembly GCA_024683475.1). Taxonomy (GTDB): domain Bacteria; phylum Bacillota; class Clostridia; order Christensenellales; family Aristaeellaceae; genus RUG14130. The sequence goes on from JAIKYG010000019.1 coordinate 144,725, forward strand.
GGCGCAGTACAACGAAGCGGACGCCCGGAGCGACATATATTCCATGGGCATCGTGCTGTACGAGATGCTTACGGGCACCGTGCCATTTGACGGAGATACGCCGGTAGCCATCGCGCTGCAGCACATAAAGACCCTGCCGGCTTCGATGCGGCTTATAAACAAAAACATTTCCAAGGGGCTTGACGAGGTCGTACTGAAAGCGCTTCAGAAAAAGCCGGAAATGCGTTATCAGACCGCCGCGAATCTGAGCAAAGACTTAAAGCGCTCACTCAGATATCCCAAGGGCGGTTTCGTGAACCGCTCAGCTATCGGCGCATTCCTGTTCAGGAACGGCTTAAACTCGCTTCTGATAGCGCTCAGCGTGATAACGATAGTTTCTCTTGTAGTATACGGTTTTGTAAACGTGAGCGATATACTCTACGGCGTGGACGTGCCGGAGGTCATAGGGCTTACGGAAGAAGAAGCGGTAGAACAGATCAAAAGCGCGCAGCTCTACGCATCGGCGGAATATAAGTATTCCTATACCGTGGATCAGGGCATAGTCATGGCCCAGTCTCCGCAGACGGGCAGGACAAGGCAGAACAGGTCCGTTTCCATAACTGTGAGCCTGGGAGCAGAACCGGTAGAGCTTCCCGATACGATAGGTATGAACAGCTCGGACGCGTTAAAACTGCTGTCCGATCACGGATTCCCGACGGTGCTTGCCCAGTATACGTACGACGCGGAGCAGAAAAACAATATAGTGCTCGATCAGTCTCCCAACGACAGCATGGCAAAACCGGGGGAGACGATCACGCTCACGATAAACGCCCTTCTGCAGCAGGTGCCGCCGCTTACCGGCAGGTCAAGGACGGCGGCGATCGAGATCCTCGAGTCGCGCGGGCTTAATTATGAATTCGTATATGCCTATTCAACGGACGGAACGCCGGATACCGTGCTTTTGCAGTCGCCCAGCGCGGGTACGCTCGTCAGCAAGGGTTCGACCGTGAAACTGTATGTTTCCATGCAGAATCCGGTCAAGTATACTGCCGTTTACAGTATAAGGATCCCGCTCAGCATGAACGTGAACCTTGTGCTCAGAACTCCCTCCGGAGTCGAAAAAGAGATTTTCAACCGCGACTGTGAAATGGACGAAGTCATATATCTCGAACTTGAAAGCGACGAAGAAGGCGCCCATCAGATCGATATATACTATGACGGAAAGCAGCGTTTCACAGAGGAAATCGATTTCAGATGAGCTACAAGGGCAGGATCATAAAAGGCGTCGGCGGGTTTTATTACGCGATCGACGACGAAAGCAGGGAATACACACTGAGGGCTCAGGGAAAGCTCAGGAGGGGACAGCAAAAGCCACTTGTCGGCGATAATATTGTATTCGAACCAGGCAAGGGAAAAGAAGAAGGCTGGATACTGGAACTGCTGCCCCGCAAAAACGTGCTGGTCAGGCCGCCAGTGGCAAACCTTGATACGCTCGTCATCACGCTATCCGCGTCCGATCCCCAGGCAGATCTGCTTTTGTGCGATAGACTGATCGTTTTTGCGAGAAAGAACGATATCGTGCCGATGATAGCGGTCAATAAAACGGACGAAGACTCGGATTTCCCCAAAGTCATGATCGAACAATACGCCAAATCGGGCGTCGATGTTTACCCGGTGAGCGCCAGGACCGGCCAGGGCCTGGAAACGCTTAAAACAGCCCTTAAAGGTATGACGTTTGCTTTAGCGGGGCAGTCTGGTGTGGGAAAGAGTTCGCTCATAAACGCGCTGTACGGCGAAACGCAGGAAACAGGGGATATATCGGAAAAGATCAGCAGAGGCAAAAACACCACCCGTTTTTGCAGGCTTATTCCGCTTGAGGGAGGCGGCGCGGCGCTTGACACGCCCGGCTTCAGCCTGCTTGAACTTGATCTTATGGAACCGGAAAAACTGGCTTCGTATTATCCGGAATTTGAGACCGGCGGCAAGGAGTGCCGGTTTTCACCATGCTTTCACGCCAGTGAACCTGACTGCGCCGTGAAACAGAAACTGTTTAACGGTGAGATCTCGGAAGAACGCTACGAAAGATACATCATGCTTCTAAGCGAATTAAAAGAAAGGTGGAACAGAAGATATGATTAGAGTATCGCCCAGCCTTTTAGCCTCAAATTACCTGAATTTCGGGGATGCCGCCGACAAGGTGATCGTCTCCGGCGCAGACGCGCTGCACTACGATGTTATGGACGGGGAGTTCGTTCCCGCCATCACTTTCGGACAGGGGCTGCTCGGATTTCTTTCCAAAAAACCGATAGACATGGACGTTCATCTTATGATTGTCCATCCGGAAAAGCATATAAAGGAGTTCGCGGATGCCGGCGCGAGATACATTACCGTGCACCAGGAAGCCACCGGATTCGCTACGGTCGATACGCTTAAGCTCATAAAAGAATGCGGCTGTCTGGCAGGTATATCCGTTAAACCGTTCACGAGCGTCTACGCCATAGAAGAAGTGCTCGACATCGTTGATCTTATACTTATAATGACTGTCGAACCCGGAAAAGGCGGGCAAAAACTCATCCCGTTTACTTTGGATAAAGTCAGGCAGATCAGGGAAATGTGCGAAAAGAGAGGAGTAAGCCCCATTATCGAAGTCGACGGGGGGATAAACGCTCAAACCGCAGGAGCTGCTGTGGAAGCGGGAGCAAATATGCTTGTTGCCGGATCTGCATTTTTTAAGGCAGAGGATCCGAAAGCATTTGTGGACAGCCTGAAGAGATTATAACAAACAGAGACACGGAAGCATCCGAACCCTGAAACGGGTTCGGATGCTTTCATTTATTCAATATAACAAACAGTATGAATTGTAAAAAATACGTATAATTTTTTTGAACAAAAATATAGACTTAACGAATTGTGTGTGATATAATAACAAACATGATTTAATAGGGTTCTATAGACGGTTATTCCAGTGGGATATGGAAACATTTCTTCATATCTGCTGAGGTATACGGAAGGGGATGAAAGAACGTGACAGGCGCGCTTTCCGCAGGCTTTTCTCACAAAGAAACGTTTAAGCAGAAGGCAAGGAACAAGTTCCGTTTGATGGGGCGCTACTGGCAGCTCTATCTGATGGTATTGCCTCCAATCGTTACCACATTTATCTGGCACTATATACCGCTTTACGGCGTACTTATAGCGTTCAAGGACTTTGATTCCAACCTCGGCATTCTGCACAGCCCCTGGTACGGCTTGTACCATTTCAGGTGGTTCTTTGAACGCCCGTCTTTCTGGGACATATTGTGGAACACGATAAGAATAAGTCTGTACTCCTTTGCCACGTTCCCGTGCTCGATCATCTTCGCTTTGATGATCAACGAGCTGACCAGCAAGAAATTCAAAAAGACCGTGCAGATGATAAGCTACATGCCTCACTTCATCTCCACAGTCGTTGTGTGCTCCATGGTGCACATGTTCTTTAACGCTTCCACGGGCATAGTGAACAAAGCCATAGTCGCTCTTGGCGGTGAAGCGATAGAGTTCCTGTACCGCACCGACACATTCGACCATCTGTACATCTGGTCCGGCGTATGGCAGGGCCTTGGCTGGGGCACGATCATATACCTTGCCAACCTCGCCAATGTTTCCCCGGACCTTATCGAAGCTGCGAGGATAGACGGCGCGACAAGGTGGAACATAGTCGTCCATGTCAATATCCCGACTATCCTGCCGACCATAGTCATCCTGCTGATACTCCGTGTCGGCGGTATACTGGGCGTCGGCTTCGAGAAGGTCTTCCTGCTGCAGACCCAGCGCAACATAAGCGTGTCACGCGTTATCTCGACATACGTCTACGAGCTTACGCTCGGCGCCGGCGGCAGCACGATATACTGGGATACTTCTTCGGCTATCGGTCTGTTCAACTCCGTCGTCAACCTGATACTGATCATCATGACGAATACTTTCGCGCGCCGCGTCTCAGACGTGACGCTGTGGTAAGGAGGTGTGTGATATGACGAGCGCGCCTGCTTTGAGACCCAATAACCGCATCAAGCGTTCCACGGGAGACGTTGTATTTGACGTGGTCAATATCGCGATCATCGTTCTGATCACGCTGATCATGATCTACCCGATGTGGTACGTGCTTATCGTTTCTTTCGCATCGCCCGAAGAAGCGGTTCGCGGACAGCTGTATTTCTGGCCCAAATCCTTCACTTTTGAAGCGTACCAGAAGGTGTTTGCGGAAAAGAAGATCTGGATAGGTTACGGAAACACGATCATCTACACAATTGCGCACACCCTTTACGTGCTTGCGTTGACGATACCGGCAGCATACGCCCTGAGCAAAAAGAACATGCCGGGACGCGTGGCGATTACCTGGTATTTCTTCGCGACCATGTTTATTTCCGGCGGTCTGATCCCTTCCTACATGCTCAACAAAGACTTGGGCCTTATAAACACCCGCTGGATAATGATAGTGGGTATGGGCGTAGGGTATTCGAACCTTGTCATAACGCGAACATATTATCAGACAAGCATACCTTCGGAGGTCTACGAATCCGCCTACATTGACGGTGCCACGGAATGGCAGACGTTCATCCGCATTGCCGTTCCGCTATCGGGCGCCATAGTTGCGGTTATGGCGCTGTATGCCGCTGTCGGAACCTGGGGCAGCTGGTATACCGCGTTCATATACATCACCGATCAGACGAAGTGGCCTTTGCAGCTTCGACTCAGGCAGATACTGATCCTGGATTCCACGCAGTCTCTTGATATTCAGATGATGACTCAGGAAGATATCGCAGAAATGCAGCATCAGGCCTTCCTGATGACGACTGTGAAATACGCCATCATATTCATCGCCTGTTTACCAATGCTTGTGCTCTATCCCTTTGTTCAGAAGTATTTCGTAAAGGGCGTTATGATCGGATCGGTTAAGGGTTAATCCCCAAATATTTGAAAGGAGAATCTTCACATGAAGAAACTGCTTTGCGTCCTTCTGGCTCTGGTCATGGTGCTGGGCCTCGCGTCCGGCCTTGCCGAGGGTGAGAAGACCTACTACGGCGGATACACTGATACCATCGATGCCACCATCGCCGTGTATCAGCGCTCCAGCCAGGGCGATGCCGAGAATATCTGGTGGTGGGATTTCTGCCGCGAGTATTTCGGAATCAACTTTACCGTAACTCAGCTGACTGAGACCGGTACCTACAAGTCCACCGCTTTCGCCTCCGGCGACATGCCTGATGTGTTCTATCAGCTGTTCCTTGACACCAGCACTCTGGTCGAGCAGGGCACTGTGAACCACAACCTGATCGCGCTGGACGAGTACATCACTCCCGAGATCATGCCTAACCTGTATCGTCTGTACGAGGCTTATCCTCAGTATAGGGCGACCATCACCGCAGGTGACGGCCACATCTACAGCCTGGGCGGCATCGGCAACGGCTCTGCTGCTCTGATGACCTTCTACATCAACCAGCGCTGGCTGGACGACGCCGGACTCGACGTTCCCACCACTCTGGATGAGTTCACCGAAGTCATGGCTGCTTTCAAAGCCCGTGAAGAACTGCCCGAGAACGAAGGCAAGACCATCGTTCCTCTGACCGGTGACCTGGGCAACCAGCCCCGCTTCATCGCCAATGCTTTCGGCTGGATCACTGACTCCGCCGGATACCTCACCGCTGTCGCTCTTGACGATGTTGACGGCACTCCCTGCTTCATCTATGCTGATGAAGAGAGATTCCCCGCTTTCATGGCTGTCATGAAGGAATACATCGAGAAGGGCTACTTCTCCGCCGACGTGTTTGACGATCAGTATGCCGGCAACCAGACCGCTCAGCAGAAAGCTGAGGACCTGACCGGTTTCGACCAGAACACCTCCAACGCCATCGACCCCAATGAGTGGACTGCCGCCATCCCGCTGACCAGCGAGTGGAACGATGCGCCCGCCATTGCCAGGACCTACAACGCCATCAACTGCGCTTCCTTCGCCATCGGCAAGTCCTGCGATCCTGCCAAGATCGAAAGACTGATGACCTGGGTAGACTGGCTGTATGACGTGAACAACTACTACATGAGCCACTGGGGGCCCTCTGCTGAGACCGAAACCGAGTACCTCTATGGCCTGAAGAGCGGCTACATTGCCACCAAGAACGATGAGGATCGCTGGGTGCTGACTTCTCAGGAAGTTATCGACGGCGACTACACCAGCTTCGGTGACTATCAGAACCGCAGGGTACAGGGCATCATCGACAACCAGTATCTGGGCCTGAAGGTCGACCTGTTCGGCGAACTCACCAGGGAAGTCAATCCTGCCAAGTACACCCACAAGGAAGATACCAACGTACTGCCCTACCTGGTAGACGTTTATCCGTCCATCCGTTTCTTTGATGCGGACACCAACACCCGTATCGGCGAGCTGCGTACCGAGATCAACCAGTACGTCAACGAGCAGTATGTGGCGTTCATTTCCGGCGAGAAGGAACTGAGCCAGGAGAACCTGGACGAGTACTTTGCTACCCTCAAGGGCCTCGGCTATGAAGAGTACGTACAGTACTTCATCGACTACTACGACAACTATAAGAATTCCTGATGTAACACCTTTTAGCCCCTCTCCTGACATCCGTCAGGGGAGGGGACCTGAAGCATAGAGCACAAGCACCGTCGGCTGAAAAGGGCAGCCGACGGTTTTATTATGAAAAATTATTGAAATATTAACGTGACATACGATCCGATATATATTATAATTATTCGGTAAGCCGCTCCGGAGTGGCTGTAAATGTGTGCAAACACTGCCTCAGCCGGGCGAGATTAGAGTATAGGAGGTGCAACGCGTGTACGCAGTCATTAAGACAGGTGGCAAGCAGTACCGCGTCCAGCAGGGCGACGTGATCTTTGTAGAAAAGCTCAATGCTCAGGCGGACGAAACGGTCAGCTTCGACGCTCTGCTTATCGGAAATGACAACGAAACCAGGATTGGTACTCCCGTCGTAGAGGGCGCCAATGTCGAAGGTAAAGTGTTATCTCAGGTAAAAAGCGCGAAGATCATTGTCTACAAGTATAAGTCCAAGAAGAACGAGCGTAAAAAGCAGGGACATCGCCAGCCTTACACCAAGGTTGAGATTACGGCCATTAACGCTTAAAGATGACGAGGGTCAGTTTTCTTATGGATTCAAAGGGAACGTTTCTGGGATACTCCGCCAAAGGGCACTCAGGGTTTTCCGAGCAGGGAAGCGATATAGTGTGCGCGGCGGTGAGCGCTCTGACACAGAGCTGCGCCAAAGGCATTTTGAATGTCGTGGGCGCGAAAGCCGATTACAAGCTTGACCGGAACGGTTATTTTGAGATAATGATTGAAGAGGGACAATCCTCGGAAGTTGTTTCAAAATGCCAGATCCTTATTGAAACTCTGTACGAAACATTGACCGAGCTTTCCCAGGACGAACGTTACAGAAATAACGTTCGTGTGACAATCACTGAACGGAGGTAGAAACATGTTTAGAATGGATCTTCAGCTGTTCGCGCATAAAAAGGGAATGGGCTCCTCCCGTAACGGTCGTGACAGCCATGCTCAGAGGCTTGGCGTTAAGCGTGCGGATGGTCAGTTCGTTTTA
>JAIKYG010000026.1:0-2421 GCA_024683475.1 Clostridiales bacterium
GCCGAGTTCGATACCCTGTACGCCGATCCCGAAGTGAGCTTCAAACTCAAAATGGCGGATATCCCCCTTGCCATCCAGGAGATGATCTTTGCCAACGTGATCGACGACAACGGTGTACTGATCCGCACCGCGCAGGACAAGCCGCCCTATTTCGCTACCGGTTTCAAGAGCGAAAAAAGCGATGGGAAATACCGCTTTGTCTGGCTGTATAAGGTCAGGGCCAAGCCCCTCACGGAGAACTTCGCCACGAAGGAAGGCAAGACGATCAACCGCCAGACGCCCGAAGTGGAGTTCACCGCCATTAAACGTACCCACGACGGACACTACCAGGCGGTTGCGGACGAGGGCGAGAACGGCTTTACCGCAGAACAAGCGGCAACGTTTCTGACCTCCGTCTACGAACCCAGCTTCACGCCGTAAGGCACCATAATCCATCCAAGGGGACGCACGGTTATTAAGCCTGCGTCCCCAATTCTATGATGATCAGGAGAATCGTATGATAACTTGTACACTCGGAGAAAAGAAATATACCGTAGACTTTATAAGCGGGCGGGCCTTAAGGGAAATCGAGCCCGCGACCAAAATGTATGCCCGTATACAGCGTATGGCAAAGCAGGCCGTGGACGGCGAGGAAATCAGCGAAGAGGAAAAGATCAGCGTGCCCAATGCGCTGGACGTGCTGGTCAAATGGTTCTGCGTTCTTTTCGGGAACCAGTTTACACCGGATGAGGTGTACGATCACTATCCCGCCGACCGGCTGATGGTGGACATCCCGGTCGCGCTGATGGCGGTGCAGACCGCGACAACCGAGGCTCTGTCTGAATTCCCTACGAAGCCGACAGTGTAGGAGACGAAGATCGACTGACGCTGCCGGATTATATTTACAGCACATACAATGCCATGCTGGAAAACGGCTGGCGGATGAAAGATATAGACGAAATGGACATGGTGGGCTATATACGGCTCCGTGCCTGGAACGCCCGCCGGGAAAAAGAAAAGAATGCGCCCAGGCCGAACACGATAGACAACGTGTGGCCGGGGCTGAAGCCTTAGAAACTATGATAACATGATGTTTCCTGGTTACTGTATATTCATTTTTTTCTGGAAGATACAAGGATAATTATTCTTCACCTTTGCAGACAGAAGTGTGGATAAAATAAAACCAGAAAAAGTTCCATAAAGGGGTTGACTCTTACGTTACGTTATAGTTTATAATACATTTATCACGAGCGAGGAGAGCAACCATCATGTTGACAGTGCACGAGGTCAGCAAACTGACAGGTGTGAGTATACGCACGCTCCAGTACTACGATCAAATCGGTCTCCTGCCTCCCGCGGAATACACGCGGGCAGGCTATCGGCTGTATGATGACGCGGCACTGGAGATTTTACAACAGATCCTGCTATTCCGCGAACTGGAATTCTCCCTGAAAGATATCAAACGGATCATTCAGAGTCCCGACTTTGACCGGAAGAAAGCGCTCGATCAGCAAATCGAGCTGCTGCAGCTGAAGAAAGAACACCTGGATAATCTTATCGTTCTCGCACGTGAAATCAGAGCGACAGGAGGAAAGCCAAATATGGACTTTTCAGCTTTTGACACAAAAAAACTTGAAGATTATGCCAAGCAAGCGAAGGCGTCTTGGGGATCGACACCTGAGTACAAAGAGTTTGAGCAGAAAGCCAAGGGCCGAACACAGGCAGATAATATGCAGCTGAATGAGCAGATGATGCAGATCTTTGCGGAGATCGGTGCTGTGAAGAATGAAGGCCCGACATCAGAGAAAGCTCAATCCCTCATAAAGCGCCTGCGTGATTTCATCACGGAGCATTTCTACACTTGCTCCAATCAGGTTTTGGCTGGTCTCGGTCAGATGTACGCAGCTGGCGGCGAGATGACAGAGAACATTGACCGTTATGGAGGAGAAGGAGCCGCCGCTTTCACCAATGCAGCGATTCAGGCTTTTTGCGCAAAGTAGCTCCAGAAATAACAACGATTCAAACGAGTTACATGCCCGACACAGTATATGCCTTGTCGGGCGATTATTATAATCAGATTTGAGGAAATAATATGGCAGACGTAGTACGCGACCTTGTGGTTTCGCTGTCCCTAGACGCGGGCGAGTTTACCCGAAACATGCGCGCTATCAACGCGTCTATCAAGGAAGCGGAAAGCAGTTTCAGGCTCGCGGGCGCGGGCGTGGCCAAGTTCGAATCGAGCCTGGGCGGGCAGATGGCCAAAGCGGAAATGCTCATGCAAACGCAGGTGCTGCAGAGCGCAGCCGTAAAACAGTACGCAGCGCACCTTTCGGAAGCCAACAATAAAATGGTGGCGACGGAAGGGTATCTTGCCAAGTACTCCGCCCGCCTCGCCGAAGCGAAAGCCCAGATGGCTCCGCTCAACGCGGAGATCGCTAAGCA
>JAIKYG010000100.1:0-8446 GCA_024683475.1 Clostridiales bacterium
CGGATCTACTACGCTCGTGCAATGGAGTTGTACAAGTAAATCCGTCTGCTTTCATTATAGCCGTTTTTAATTGGCCTGCAATAGCAGGTCCTGTTAAGGTTACTCTTTTTCTGTTCTCAAAGTGCTCAAAATCTTCAAAAATCAGCTTGACAAACATTAGCAAGATTTATCGCTTTAAGATCATCCTTATTTCTGTGGCTGAAATATTGGGGCTTGTCATCTCTGTGCCATCTGGCAGGAATTGCCCCTTCGCGTTTCCCGTCACGGTTTGGGAACGCCGAACTCAAGGCGTTTGTCGTCCCAGCCCGCGGGTCCGTTGTCCGGCGCCGGGAAGTATGCCTCGGTAAATATATGGCGGTCGTGGTCCCTGAAGAACACGCCCATGTTGCCGTCTGCGTATATGTGCAGAAGCACGCTTCTGCAGTGTTCGCCCCTTATGTTCTCGAAACTTGACACGTCGATCTGGGGCACGTCGTGCCAGTCCACCCAGCAGATGCGCCGCCAGGTATCCTTTTTGCCCCAGCGCCAGTCGCCGATATGGGAATGTCCGTAAAAGTGGATGCGCTCATTCGGGGGCAGGGGCAGCAGTCTGTCCATCTGGTCATGGTCCCGGTTGCAGCCCGAAAAGCCGTAATGCCCGCAGGTGATCATGGGCTGCGTCTCCGCCGCCATCTTCCGCCTGAGCGCCTGTGCGTGTTCGTCCGTGTATGGATAACATTCCTCGCCCCAGCGCACGTGAGAGTGGGTCACGCTCCAGCCGTTGTCTTTCGCGATGTGGTCGCACAGGAAATACACGGGGTATTCCCCTATCTGCCCGCGAAAGTAAAAGTCTTCGCAGTCCGCCGCAGTGTGCCAGCCAGGATGGTCCTTCACCATTTGGTAAAACGGCATCCATGCGGGCTCGTCTTTGTGGTGGCGGCAATAGTCGTAATCGTGATTGCCGGTGGCGTAGAACAGCGGGATGTCAAGGGACGCAAATGCGTCCTCCTGCAGGCGGCACATGGCTATGAGCCTTTCCGCGTCCGCTCCCTCCACCGCGTCCCCCAGATACCAGATCTGCTCCGCGGGGCGGCCCAGCTCCTCAAAGTCCGTTATGCCCGCGTTCAGGCAGCGGCGGGTGTTTTCGGGCAGGCTCTGCTGCAGGTCCGAAAGTATCCAGACCCTGTGCGCCGCCCGGGACAGGGATTCTTTGTATAAAGTGTCGAACATATGCTCTTATCCGCAGCCGTACCCGCCTTACAGGCAGAACGTGTTTTTCCTGTCCAGCCACTTGCCGGAAGTGAAGTCCGGTATGGGCACGGGCAGGCTGCCCATCGCGATGCTCTCCTCGCTCAGGGCGGTTATGGACATCCATGCGGCCATGTCATACACGTCGATGGGCGGCACCGTGTCGTCCTGTATGCTCTCTATGAACGACTTCAGCACCAGATAGTCCATGCCGCCGTGGCCGCCCCTCAGGCCGAACTTTTCGTATTCCTGCCACAGGGGATGCTTGTATTCTTCCATGTATCTTTCGTCTTTTTCCCAGCGGTGGGTCCAGTGGCCGTTGTCGCCCGGGCTCATGCCCTCCACATAAATGGAACGGTTGTCTTCCATCCACAGGCCCTTCGTGCCCTGCACGAGGCCGCCGCGGGAATAAGGCCTGGGCAGCGTGCAGTCGTGCTTGAGGGTGATCGTCTCGCCATTGGCGCACTTGATCAGGGTAGTCACTATGTCGCCTTCGTTCACCTGAGCGCGGCTCAAGTCCGTGTCCGGGCGGTGTTCCTTCAGCCACTCGTGAAGGCCCGCGGCCTTGCTGGCCATGGACACCAGCATGGTCATGCGGTTGCCCCGGTTCAGGTCCAGATAGTTGGCGATGGGCCCCAGCTCGTGGGTGGGATAGAGCTCCCCGTTCCTGTGCAGGAAATGCCTCTGACGGTAGTGGCGGTTGATGTCGCCGTTGCCCACTTCGTCCCTCAAGTCGTGCAGATAGCCGCCCTCGCAGTGGGTGAGCGTGCCGAAAAAGCCCTTGCGCACCATATTGAGCACGGTCAGTTCTTCCTTGCCGTAGCAGCAGTTCTCCAGCAGCATGCACTGAACGCCCGTGGCTTCGCTGGTCTTGACCAGTTCCCAGCATTCGTCCAGGCTGGTAGCGCCGCCCACTTCGCTGGCTACCCGCTTGCCCGCCTTCATCGCGTAAATGCACATGGGGATGTGGGTCTCCCAGCTGGAGAACACGCACACTGCGTCCACGTTTTTGTCGTCTATGGCGTCGTGCCAGTCGCTGTATCCCGCAGGTGCCGTGCCGCGGTACTTTTTGACCAGTTCCTGCGCCCTGAGCACCCGGTCCTCGTACACGTCGCACACCGCCGTTACCTGCACGTCTTCCATCTGCAGCAGCGTCTCCGTCTGCCCCATGCCCCTGCCGCCGAAGCCGATTATGCCCAGCCGCACGGTGTCGCCTTTTACGCCCATTCTCATTTATATCATCCCTCCAGAGTATCGTTCCGCGCAGTATTATAACGCAGGCGCCGCCTCCCGGTCAATCGTTCCCGCGAAACAGAGCCTGTTCGTTGTACCTGTCCGCCGCCGCTTTGGGCTTGATGGTCATTTCAGCCCAGGCGGGATAAAAGCCACTGCTTATCGCCGTTCTCGCCGAGCGGATGTTTGACCAGGCTGCGCAGTAAAAAGGCACCTTGCCCCGCTTTATCGTTTCTGCGGCCAGACGGCTGACCAGCGCGGAAGCTATGCCCCTTTGGCGGTATTCCGGCAGCACGTCCACTCCTATCTGCCACATGGTGCCGCAGTCCGCAGAGCAGCCCGCCAAGCCCGCAAGCTTTCCTTTGTCAAAAGCGCCTGCGCACAGCACATCCAGTTCCCTGCGTGCCTCGCACAGGGCATTGCTCCACCGGGGCAGGTACAATCCTGCGAAGTCCTTTGGCTCGAGCAGCCTTGTTTCATACCCGCAGGACCGTTCCCTAAGGCGGCGCAGGTCCGGCAGCAAGTATTCCGCCATAAAGCACACCCGGTATCCCGCCTCCGACAGCCTGTCACTCAGCCAGTTCAGGTTCGGAGTCTCGAACAGGTGATAGAACCCGAACCTGTTCACGTATTCCGTCACCGTTTCGCTGACACTGCCGGTGACCGCAGCCACCACATTGCTGCCGTATGAGACCAGGTCCGCCGCGATGGGCGGTTCATAGTATTTCCTGGCTCCCTCGCCCACGCGCAGAGGCACTATCACGTTCTCCGTTTTAAGAAAGTCCTCCGCCGAGCAGCCGATGTCGCGGGCGGACTGTTCAAGCGCGATCCTCACTATATCCGTGTCGGTCATCTGTCCGTCAGACCTCCGTCCGTTTCCCTGCAATGACGATTGCCGAAGCGCCGCCGCATGCAGCGTGTCCGCCGTCCATTATACCGCGCCCGCCGCCGCAGGGTCAACCTTGGAAGCCAATCGGAGTTTTATCCCGAAATTCGTTGAAATCCGCACATATTTACATGTTTTACCCCATTTTTGGCCCAATTTAACACAAATATCATTTGAAACGCCCTTCCTTTTGTTGTATACTTGAGGTAGGTCAGATTTCACCTTGCGGGACTTAAAACGTCCCGCCGACAGGAGCCTTTCAGTGGACGAAACGACGCTTACGCTGATACAGAAACTGGCGCCCGACCTTATGGAGGCGCTCGCCTCCCGGGCGATGGTGCTGGAACGCATAAGCATACTGGGACCCGTGGGCCGCAGAGCCCTCGCCCAGCGCATGGGTATGCCCGAAAGGGAAGCCAGGATGCTCACCGACACCCTGCGCGCCGACGGGCTTATTGACGTGTCCGCTGCCGGCATGTTCCTGACCAAGCGGGCGTACGAGATACTGGATTTCGTGCGTGAACTCGTGCGCAGCCGCACGGGACTGGCCAGCCTGGAAGTGCAGCTTATGCGCCTGCTCAACGTGGGCAGAGTGCGCATAGTGCCCGGTGACGCGGACCTGAATCCCGACGTGCTGGACGAAGTGGGCCGCGTGGCGGGCGAGCGTCTCAGAAAGACCCTGTCTTCCGGCATGATACTGGCGGTCAACGGCGGCACCAGCGTGCACGCGGTGGCCACCCACATCCCCCGGGGCTCCGACATAAACGTGACCGTGCTGCCCGCAAGGGGCGGTCTCGGCCGCACGCAGGAGACCCAGGCCTCCAACCTGGCGGAGATGATCGCCCTGCGCCTGGGCGGCAAGCACCGCCCTTTGTACCTGCCCGACAACCTGCCCCAGAGCGCGTTAAAAGAGCTTATCAAACTGGATGAGATAAGAGAGCCGCTGGAGGAGATCCAGCGCGCCGACGTGCTCCTGTACGGCATCGCCCGGGCGGACGAGATGGCCAGGAACCGCCTTATGAGCGAAAGCTCCATAGACGAGCTGGTCAAAAAAGGCGCGGTAGCGGAAGTGCTGGGCCACTGTCTGGACATAAACGGTCATCTGCTGGCCTCCGCTTCGGGACTGGGCCTGCCCGAAGACAGCTTTAACCGCATCCCCACCGTGATCGCCGTAGCCGCGGGCAGCCGCAAGGCGGAAGCGATCCTGGCAGTCACCCGGCATCACCATCACGCCTGCCTGGTGACAGACGAAGGCGCCGCGACCCGCATCATGGAGCTGATCCGCGCCGAGAAGGCCCTGTAACACAGCGTTCCCTTTCAAAATCATTATAAAAGGAGAAACATCATGAACAAGCTCACCGTGAAGGACATCGACGTAAAGGGCAAGAAGATCCTTGTCCGCTGCGACTTCAACGTACCGCTGGACGCTGACAAGAACATCACCGACTACACCCGCATCGACGCGGCGCTGCCCACCATCAAGTACCTGCTGGACAACGGCGCTGCCGTGATCCTGTGCTCCCACCTGGGCAAGCCCAAGGGCGTCGTGAACGCCAAGTACTCCCTGGCTCCCGTAGCCGCGGCGCTCACCGAGAAGCTGGGCTTCGAAGTCAAGCTGGCTCCCGACTGCGTAGGCGAAGAAGTCGAGAAGATGGCCAAGGAACTGCCCTGCGGCAAGGCTATCCTGCTTGAGAACCTGCGCTTCCACGCCGAAGAAGAGGCCAATGATCCCGAGTTCGCCAAGAAGCTCGCTTCCCTGGCCGAGATCTACGTGTCCGACGCGTTCGGCACCGTACACCGCGCTCACGCTTCCACCGCAGGCGTAGCCGCTTACCTGCCCGCAGTGGCCGGCTTCCTTATCGGCAAGGAGCTGGACTTCCTGGGCAACGCGGTCGAGAATCCTGCCCGTCCCTTCCTGGCCATCCTGGGCGGCGCCAAGGTCAAGGACAAGCTGGGCGTCATCGGCAACCTGCTGGAGAAGGTAGACACCCTGATCATCGGCGGCGGCATGGCCTACACCTTCATGAAGGCGCAGGGCGGCAAGATCGGCGACAGCCTGGTAGACGACGAGAGGCTCGAGCAGGTGCTGGGCTTCATGAAGAAGGCTGAGGAGAAGGGCGTCAAGCTGCTTCTGCCCGTGGACACCCTGATCGCCGACGCGTTCGAGGGCTACACCGAGATCAAGACCTGCAAGGCCGGCCAGGTACCGGACGGCTGGCAGGGCCTGGACATCGGTCCCGAATCCATCAAACTGTTCTCCGAAGCCATCAAGAGCGCCAAGACCATCGTGTGGAACGGCCCCATGGGCGTGTTCGAGAATCCCGATTTCGCCAAGGGCACTCTGGCTGTGGCTACTGCCATGGCGGAGTCTGACGCCATCACCATAATCGGCGGCGGCGACAGCGCGGCGGCGGTCAACCAGATGGGTCTGGGCGACAAGATGAGCCACATCTCCACCGGCGGCGGCGCGTCCCTTGAGTTCCTTGAGGGCAAGGAGCTGCCCGGCGTAGCCTGCCTGAACAACAAATAAACCGTTATGACGGGGGAAGTTTTTTCCCCCGCCGCGACCGCCCCTCGATGACCCGGCGAATCAGTTGCCTTGTAAAGTAGAATAATTGGAGGACATCATAATGCGTAAACCCATTATTGCCGGAAACTGGAAAATGAACAAAACCCCCGCCGAGGCCGCTCAGCTGGTCGAAGCCCTGAAGCCCCTGGTAAAAGACGCCAAGTGCGACGTGGTCGTGTGCGTGCCCGCCGTGTGCTTCTCCGCCGTTAAGCCCCTGCTCAAGCGCGGGACCAAGATCAAACTGGGCGCCCAGAACGTGCACTTCGCCGAAAAAGGCGCGTACACCGGCGAGCTCTCCTGCGACATGCTCAAAGCCTGCGGCGTCGAATACGTCATCATCGGCCACTCCGAGCGCCGCCAGTACTTCGGCGAGACCGACAAGAGCGTCAACCTGCGCACCGTCGCGGCAGTCAAAGCCGGCCTTAAGCCCATCGTTTGCGTGGGCGAAAACAAGGAAGAGCGCGAAGCGGGCTACACCGACGCCCTCGTGTCCTATCAGACCCTGATGGCGCTCACCGGCCTCACCAACGAAGAGGTCGAGGGCGTGGTCATCGCCTACGAGCCCGTATGGGCCATCGGCACAGGCCTCACCGCCACCGACGAGCAGGCCAACGAGACCATCGGCGTCATCCGCGCCGCTATCGCGGGCAAGTACGGCAAGCGTACCGCCCAGAAAGTGCGCATCCAGTACGGCGGCAGCATGAAGCCCTCCAACGTCAAGGGTCTCATGGCTCAGCCCGAGATCGACGGCGGCCTGATCGGCGGCGCGTCCCTGAAAGCTGAGGACTTCGCCCAGGTGGTGAACTACTGATGGCCACTTACGCGCTTGTTATAATGGACGGGTTCGGAAACGGCCCGGCCGATCCCAAAACCAATGCGATACTTGCCCAGGGCACGCCCAATCTGGACGCCCTGAAAGCCGCCTATTCGGTGACCCAGATCGGCGCCAGCGGCGAAGACGTGGGTCTTCCCGACGGCCAGATGGGCAACAGCGAAGTCGGCCACACCAACATCGGCGCGGGCCGCGTGGTGTACCAGATGCTGGTCAAGATCACCAAGGACATCCGCGAAGGCGTGTTCTTCAACAACCCTGCCCTGCTGGACGCGGTCAAAAACGTGAAGGAAAACGCTTCCGCGCTGCACCTAATCGGCCTGGTCTCCCCCGGCGGCGTGCACAGCCACACCGACCATCTGTACGGCCTGCTGAAAATGGCGAAGATGAACGGCATCGAAAAGGTGTATGTGCACTGCCTGCTGGACGGCCGCGACACTCCTCCCGCCAGCGCTCACGAGTACGTGAAGGAACTGGTGGAGAAGATGGCCGAGATCGGCGTGGGCAAGGTAGCCACCATCATGGGCCGCCTTTACGCCATGGACAGGGACTTCGCCTGGGAGCGCGTTGAGAAAGCCTATAACGCCATGGTGTGCGCCGAAGGCAACACCGGCAGCGATCCTGTGCAGGCCATACTGGATTCCTACGAGGTCATAGACGAAAAGGGCAAGCACCTGACCGATGAGTTCATGCTCCCCACCGTGATCGACCCCGAAGGCACCGTAAAGGCCAACGATTCCGTGGTGTTCTTCAACTTCCGCCCCGACAGGGCCAGGGAGATCACCCGCGCGTTCGTGGATCCCGAGTTTACGGGCTTCACCCGCAAAAAGGGCTTCTTCCCGCTTAAGTACATCTGCATGACCCAGTACGACGCCACCATGCCCAACGTGGAGATCGCGTATCCCCCGGAGAGCCTGGACATGACCATGGGCGAGTATCTGTCCAAGCTGGGCAAGACCCAGCTGAGGATCGCCGAGACCCAGAAATACGCCCACGTCACCTTCTTCTTCAACGGCGGCGAGGAGCGCGTGTTCCCCGGCGAAGACAGGATACTGGTGCCTTCCCCCGACGCCAAGGAAGTTCCCACCTTCGACCTTAAGCCGGAGATGAGCGCCTACGAGGTGACCGACGCGGTGCTGCCCGTGATCAAAGAGGACAAGTACGACGTGATCATACTGAACTTCGCCAACTGCGACATGGTAGGCCATACGGGCATCATCCCCGCCACCATGAAGGCGGTCAAGACCGTGGACGAGTGCGTAGGCAAAGTCGCCCGTGCGATAATCGAGGGCGGCGGCAAGCTCATCATCACCGCCGACCACGGCAACGCCGACATGATGATCGACCCCGCAAGCGGCGAGCCCTTCACCGCCCACACCACCAATCCGGTGCCGGTGATAGTGGTAGATCCCGCCGACCCGAAGAAACAGCTGCGTGACGGCGGCCGCCTGTGCGACCTGTGCCCCACCCTGCTGGACCTGATGGGCGTGGATAAACCCGCGCAGATGACGGGCGAAAGCCTCATCATCCACTAAAGCATAAAAAAACGGCTCCCGATCATTGATATGCTACCCCCAAGTAGGACAATGAAAAATAAAACCTACTTGGGGGTATTTCTATGTCCAGAAAGAGTAAGATTGATTCAGTCCTAAAGGTACAGTTAGTTGAACAGTATCTGAGGGGCGAAATCGGAATCAGA
>JAIKYG010000103.1:0-107223 GCA_024683475.1 Clostridiales bacterium
CAGGTTCCACAGCCTCCGAATGCGCGAGGGCGCTTTTAACCGCCGGCTGCGAGAGCGTC
Organism: Clostridiales bacterium; assembly: GCA_024683475.1. GTDB lineage: Bacteria > Bacillota > Clostridia > Christensenellales > Aristaeellaceae > RUG14130. The sequence goes on from JAIKYG010000103.1 coordinate 60, forward strand.
ACCGTGCTCACCTTCGCCAGCGCCACAGAAAAAGAAAAAGCCCCATTCAGTGAACAGAGCGATGCGGGTAACAGGACTTGAACCTGCACGCCTTGAGGGTAAAGGAACCTAAATCCTTCGCGTCTGCCAATTCCGCCATACCCGCGCAAAGCTTTGTCAATATATCCCAAACGCTATGATTTGTCAAGCTAATTCTTTGTAACAGGTGATAAAATGCGCCGCATCATATATTATGAAAGCGTGGATTCCACAAATCTGAAACTCAAGCAGCTCGCCGATACCGTGCCAAACGGCACCGCTGTGATCGCGGACTGCCAGACGGCGGGACGCGGCAGACTGGGCCGGAACTGGTTAAGCCGCCCGGGTGACGGGGCATGTTTTTCCGTATTGGTAAAAGACAACCGCCTGACGAGCCTGAACGCCGAAGGGCTCGTGTTCTGCTGTGCCCTTGCCGCCGCGGACGCGCTAAGGGAGCTATCCGGCAAGGAGATACTCATCAAGTGGCCCAACGACCTGATCCTGAACGGCAAAAAGCTCTGCGGCATACTCTGCGAAAGCGGCTTTGACGGCGACAAGCTCAAGTGGACGGTGTGCGGCATAGGCATCAACCTTAACGCCGAAAGCTTTCCACCGGAACTCCCCTACGCAACGAGCCTGCGCCTTGAAACCGGACTCACATACGACAGCCGTCAGGCAGCTATGGATACGCTTGCCAGATTTGACAGGTATACTGAGATGCTGTATAATGATGGCCTCGGAAAACTGACCGGACTGATCGCGCCCATATCCGCGACACTGGGGCGCGAGGTGCGCGCCATATACGCGGGAACGGAAATACGGGGCACCGCCGAAAAGCTGCTTGACGACGGCTCCCTGCTGATCAGGACCGCCCAGGGCTCTGTGAGCGTTCGCTCCGGCGAAGTAAGCGTAAGAGGCCTGTACGGCTACATTTAGGAGGGCAGTATGAATTATAAAACTTTGGTGCTGACAGTGCTGTGTCTCATCAATCTTTACAAGCTTTGGGAGCTGTGGCTCGAGCGCAGATCCTTTGACAATCCGATACCCGACAATGTGACGGATGTGTATGACAGAGAGACTTATCTGCGCTGGAAAAAGTACAGCCGCGAAAAGAGCGCGCTGGAGTTTTTCCACACACTGGCGGGTTTCGTGCTGAGCTTTCTGCTTTTGCTGCTCAACACATACAGCGCGGTGGACGGCGTGCTGGGCAAAGGCGTATATCCCGCCCTGCTGAGCGTCACGCTGTTCGACACGCTGGCGTCCTGGCTGATCGACATACCCTTCGGCTGGCACGACACCATGAAGATCGAAGAAACGTATGGTTTCAACCGTTCCTCATCAAAGACTTTCGTCACCGACCAGATCAAGCAGCTTATCATCAGCTGCATTATCGCCTGCGGTCTTGCCTGCATGCTGGCAGCTTTTCACGGCTGGCTGGGCGCATGGCTGCCGCTGGTTTTCGCCGTTGTGCTGTTCGCGGTTGTGCTTTTCATCACATTCCTCTTCCCTGTTTTCAGCAAGATCTTCAACAAGTTCACGCCTCTTGAAGACGGCGAGCTTAAGGACAAGCTCACTCAGCTGCTGACCAAAAACGGCTATAAAGTCAGAGCCATACAGGTGATGGACGCCTCCCGGCGGTCCAGCAAATCCAACGCCTACTTTACCGGGTTTGGCAAGATGAAGACCATCGTGCTTTACGACACCCTGGTCGCAAGCATGACTACGGACGAGATCGTGGCCGTATTTGCCCATGAACTGGGGCATGGTCTAAACAAGGATACCACAAAGGGTCAGGCTGTCACCGTGCTGGAGATGCTGATCATAGCGTGTCTTGCTTATCTTACCGTAAGCTGCAAGGAACTGTATACCGCCTTTGGGTTTACAGATATCAACTACGGCTTCGCCATGATACTGGTCGGCATAGAAATGGGCGTTGTGATGCCGCTGTTCGGCATACTGTCTTCGTGGATCAGCCGCAGGCATGAGTACAAAGCCGACCTGCACGCAGTAAAGGAAGGCTACGGTGCGGCACAGATCAGCGCGCTTAAGAAACTGTCCCGCAACAATTTCGCGAATCTTTCGCCTTCCCCGATAATAGTCAAACTGGAATACTCTCATCCCCCCATGTCTCAGCGGATCGCCGCCATAGAAAAGGCGATGAAAGAATAAACGGTCCATAAGCAAAGACCCGCCGGCGCTTGCCGGCGGGTCTGTTGTTATACCGCTGTTATTTCTGCTCGAAGGTGTCCGCAACTTTTTCCAGCAGTTTGCGGATCTCAAGATGCTGCGGGCAGACTCTTTCACACTTGCCGCACTTCAGGCACTCGCTTGCCGGCGAATGCCCGTCCGCCGTAAGCACGCGGCTGTAATGCGCACGTGTGATCCAGTCATGGAACGCCTCGAACTTATTGAGCGCGGCGAACATATCGGGTATGAGTATGTTTTTGGGGCAGTGGTTCTGCTCCACGCAGTAGCGGCAGCCCGTGCAGGGGATCAGCCCCAGGTTCTTGAATATTCCGCACACCCTGGCTATGGCATTCTGTTCGTGTTCGGTAAGCGGAACAAAGTCCTTCATGGTGCCGATATTGTCCTGCATCTGCTCGATAGTGCTCATGCCGGAAAGCACCATGAACACGTTATCAAAGCTGGCGGCGAACCTGACGGCATAGCCCGCGTTTGAATAAGGTCCAGTCTCCCTGAGCACCTCATCCGCTTCTTCGGGCAGATTCACCAGACTGCCGCCCTTTACAGGCTCCATTATCACGCAGGGCTTTCCATGCTTGACGCACACGTCGTAGACCTTGTGCGCCTCCACTGCGGGGTCTTCGTAGTCCACGTAGTTCAGCTGTATCTGCACAAACTCGACAAACGGTTTCTCGGTAAGGATCATGTCCAGCACGTCCGCTTTGTCGTGGAATGACAGACCCACGTGGCGCAGCTTGCCTTCCTGCTTCAGCTGGTAAGCGACCTCATAGGCGTTGCAGACTTTATACTTCTCGTAATTCCTGCGGTTCTGGGCATGCATGAGATAGAAGTCGAAATACTCAACGCCGCAGATCTTAAGCTGTTCTTCCACAAAGGGACGGATATCCTCCTCGCTGTGGAAATAGCTGTCAGACAGCTTGTCCGCCAGCAAAAACTCGCTCCTGTCGTGGCGGGCGGAAACGCAAGCTCCTATCGCCTTCTCGCTCTGTCCGTTGATGTAGCCGTGGGCGGTATCAAAGTAGTTGAAGCCCGCCGCTATGAAAGCGTCCGCCATGCGGCAGGTCTGGGGAATGTCCACCTGATCGCCGATCATGGGCAGCCGCATGCAGCCAAAGCCGAAATTGCCCCGGATTTCCGGGAAGAATCTGTTCTGTTTCATATTACCCTCCCTGTCAATGAAACGCCGATACGAATTAAGCCGCCCGTTTGGGGCGGCTGACTTAAACTAACGCTGCCCCTTGTCGTAGGGTATGCCTTCTGCCTTGGGTGCTCTGGATTTGCCGCTGGTGAGCGCAAGCACGATCGTGGACGCTATGAACGGCATCATGTTGTAGATCTCTTTGGGCCACTTCAATGCCGCCAGGAACGTGGAATCGGCGATATTCGCCAGCGACTTGAATACCGAGAAGAAGAGCGCCGCCAGGAATATCCTGATAGGCTGCCACTGGCCGAAGATCATGACCGCCAGCGCAAGGAAGCCCATACCGGTAACTCCGTTTGCAAAGTCCCAGTCCGATACTGCGGGAACGATATAGGCAAAACCGCCTATTCCGCCCAGCGCGCCGGAGAACAGCACGCCGATGTAACGCATTTTATATACGTTGATGCCAACGCTGTCCGCCGCCTGGGGATGCTCGCCGCAAGCCCTTAAGCGCAGACCCAGCTTTGTCTTGTACAGGATCAGGAAGCTGATCACCAGGATCACGATGCCAAGCACAAAGAACCAGTTTATGGTCACCTGGCCGATGTTGAACATGAACGCGGAATTCACATACTTGATCCTGGCGGCTTCGCTGCCGTTGACGCGCTTTGCTATGACCATTGCTATGGCCGTGGCAAGAATATTAAGCGCCGTGCCGCCTATGGTCTGGTCCGCTTTCAGGTTAATAGAGGCAAAAGCCAGCAGCAGCGAGTATATCATACCGGCAAGCGCCGCCGTCAGTATAGACAGTATCACCTGCATTACGGGAGACGCAGGACCCACGGCGCTCGTCACCAGAACGCCCGCCAGACCGCCTATGACCATGATGCCTTCAAGCGCGATGTTTATAATACCGCTGCGCTCGGAAAACATTCCTCCCAGAGCCACCAGCATCAGTACTGTGCCGTACAGAAGCGTGTATTTAGTGAGCAGTACCATTACTTATCCAGCTCCTTCCTGCGTGATTTACGGCCGAACAACGCGGCGATCTTACCGGAGAACAGCATCATGAACGCGCACAGGTAGATGATAACGCCGCTCATAATATCCGCTATCTCCTTCGGGAACAGGCTCGTGTCCATGTTGCCGCCGCCAACAGCCAGATGAGCTTTGAAAGCAGCAGAGAAGATGATGCCCAGCGGGTTCGAGGACGCCAGAAGCGCAACGGCGATACCGTCAAAGCCCGTCGCAGGCAGCGAGGTGGATGTAAGCGGGTTCCACTGCAGGGTATCCGTCAGATAGTAAAGCCCCGCGCCTAAACCGGCAAGCGCTCCCGCAATAGCCATGGAGAGAATGATGTTGCGCTTATCGTTTATGCCGGCGTATTTTGCCGCAGTCTTGGAATAACCGCACGCCTTAAGTTCATAGCCAAAGACGGTTTTATTCAGTATAACATAAAACACTATGGCTATTATGATCGCTATGAAGACCGAAATGGTGGCCGGATTCTTGAACAGTTTGGAGCCCAGCGAAGTCAGGTCCGGGATCACGCCCGAAGGGTTCACGGATCTGATCTCCACGGTCTTGGTCGTATAGGCATTATACATGGGCCCCTTGCCGTTGGCATATAACAGCGTATTAACGCCGTATAAGCCGATCCAGTTGAACATGATCGATGTAATAACTTCGTTTATGTTGAAAAACGCTTTGAAGAAGCCCGGTATCGCGCCCCACACCGCGCCGAACAGCTCGGATGCGAGCAGGCATACCCACCAGGGGCATTTCAGCACCAGCGCGAACAGCAGACCGCCGAAGGCGCCCACTGTATACTGGCCGGCAGCGCCTATGTTGAACAGGCCCGTTTTAAACGCGAAGCCCACGGACAGACCGCACATAAGCAGCGGAGCCGCCTGGGCGATCTCGCCCCTTATTCTTCCAAGAGACCTGTCTCTTGACCAGTTAAGCAGGTAGAAGCCGCCCTGGAATATCCTGTAAAAGCCCTTGTTCCAGGCCTGGGATATAACGTCTCCGAAAGAATACGGCGCGCCTTTTGCCGCAAATGCGCTCCATGACAGCACCACAAGGATCACAAAACCGATAAGCAGACCTATGAATATGCATACGAGTGCAGCCATCACCGTATACAAGGCCTTTTGAAACCGTCCGGAATTATTCATCTGCCGCCGCCTCCTTTGCGCCCTTATTGTCTTTCGCAGCGCCGGCCATGTAAAGGCCAAGTTCCTGTACGGTGGTCTTGTCGGGTTCAAACTCGCCCACTATTTCCCCTTCGTACATGACCAATATGCGGTCGGATACATTCATGACTTCATCAAGCTCCAGGCTGACCAGCAATACCGCGGCGCCTCTGTCTCTGGCTGCGATCAGCTGCTTGTGTATATACTCAATCGCGCCGACGTCCAGTCCCCTTGTAGGCTGCACGGAGACCAGCAGTTCAGTATGTCTGTCGATCTCGCGGCCCACTATCGCCTTTTGCTGGTTGCCTCCGGACATGGACCTGGCAATGGTCACCGGTCCCTGACCCGAGCGGATATCGAATTCCTTTATCAGGCGGTTGGCATACTGCCTCACGGCTTTTTTCTTGATGAAACCGGCTTTCTGGAACTCGGGTTCAAAATAGCGCTGAAGCTCCAGGTTGTCCTCGAGGGAATAGTCCAGCACCAGGCCGTGTTTATGCCTGTCTTCCGGAATGTGGCTCAGGCCTCCCAATGCACGTGTGCGGATCGACGCGTGCGTTATGTCCTGCCCGCAGAGGATGACCGTGCCCGATGACATTTTTTCAAGTCCGGTAAGCGCCTGCACAAATTCGGTCTGGCCGTTGCCCTCGATGCCGGCAAGACAGACTATCTCACCGCTGCGTACCGTGAAGCTCACGTTTTTGACTGCGTTGTTTTTATGGAGCTTGCTGGGCACAGTTACATTTTTGACTTCAAGCACCGTTTTGCCGGGATTGGACGGCAGCTTCTGCACGGTGAATTCCACATCCCTGCCTACCATCATGCGGCTCAGCTCTTCTTTGGTAGTGTCCTTTATGTCCACAGTGCCCATGTATTTGCCTTTTCTGAGCACCGTGCACCTGTCGGCGACTGCCATGATCTCGTTGAGCTTGTGAGTGATGAACAGTATGCTTTTGCCTTCTTTGGCAAACCCGCGCATTATCTCCATCAATTCGTCGATCTCCTGGGGCGTCAGCACGGCGGTAGGTTCGTCAAATATGAGGATCTCGTTGTCCCGGTACAGCATCTTGAGTATTTCCACTCTTTGCTGCATGCCCACGGAAATATCCTCCACCAATGCGTCCGGATCGATGGCAAGGCCGTAGCGATGGCTCAATTCCATGACCTTTTTGCGCGCATCGTCCTTCTTGAGAAAACCGTACTTGGTATCTTCCGCGCCCAGTATGATATTGTCAAGCACGCTGAAAACTTCGACCAACTTAAAATGCTGGTGCACCATGCCTATATTGAGCGCGTTGGCGTCGTTGGGGTCATTTATCTTAACGACCTGTCCATTCTTGCGGATTTCACCTTCATCCGGCTGATATAACCCGAACAGCACGCTCATGAGCGTGCTCTTTCCCGCGCCGTTTTCACCAAGCAGAGCATGGATCTCGCCGCGTTTCAAACGCAGCGTGATATCATCATTCGCCTTTATGCCCGGAAATGTCTTGGTGATGTGCAACATCTCGATTACGTAATCGTCCAAGCGTCATCTCTCCCCACATATCAGTTTATGTCAATTATACAGGCTTTTCGAAAAAAACACAACCTTTTCCGGGACTTTTTTGATGGTCATATTGTGTAAAAAACAAAGACCCGCGGCAGATGCCGCAGGTCTTTTCAGGTCATTTATTACGCAATGTAGTCCACAGCGGTGAACTCGCTCACAGCTGGAGTAACATCGGTATCGAAGGAATTGTCGATAGCGATGGTGCCGTCCATGATCAGCGCCTTGACCGCAGCCAGATCCTCAACGGTGAAGGTGGTGAGCCTCCAGGTGGCTTCATTGGTGGGCAGACCTACGTAATCGCCCTCGTTAAGGCTGTATACCTTGAACTGGCCGCCTACGTTCGCCCAGTTGCCGGCGAAGTACTCGCCCAGCAGGGTCTCGGTGACGTTCTTAAGGCCCTTCATGGCGGAGGTGATGATCAGCTCGTCGATAACGCCCTGGTCAACGTCTACGCCGATGACTTTGCCGTCGTTCAGCTTGGCAGCTTCAAGAGCGGAAGTGTAGATGCCGCCGCCGCAGGCGAACACTACCTGAGTGCCGGACTGATACCAGCCCTCCATCTTGGCAGTGATGGTGGGATCGCCGAAGAACTGGCCGCCGTAGGTGTATTTGATCTCGATGTTTACGCCCATTTCCTTGGCAGCGTAGTCAGCGCCCTGCACAAAGCCGTAGCCGTAGCGTACAACGGCGGGAACCGCCATGCCGCCCAGAAAGCCCAGCTTGGTGTAGCCGTCCTTTACCGCGGCATAGCCGGCCAGGAAGCCCGCCTGCTCCTCAGCAAAGGTAACGCACACTACGTTTTCAGCAGCTTCGTAATAAGTTACATAGTCGAAGGTCAGGTCGCCGGAGCCGACGTCAACAGCGATGAACTTCACATCAGGATACTCGTCCTGAGCTTCTACCACGGCAGTACCGAACAGATAGCCGGGCAGTACGATAACGGTGGCGCCTTCGGCGACAGCGGTATCGATCTTGATCATACGGGAGTCATGCGAGTCCTCATCGGGCTTATAATACTGATACTCAATGTTGTTCGCGGTAGCGAATTCCACAACGCCTTCCCAGCAGGCCTGGTTGAAGGATTCGTCGTCGATGCCGCCGATGTCGGTCACCAGGGCGATCTTTTCTTCCGCCATGGCAAAGCAGGTCAGAGCCAACAGAGCCGCAAGCAGGATAGCAAGAATCTTCTTCATAGTTTAGATTCCCTCCAAATATAATCTGCGTTCCAAACGCGCTTTTATTATAACAAAGTGCCAATGCAAATTCAAGTGAGTTTATTTCTCTTAACAGTATTTCCAAAAATATAAACATGTTAAAAAGCGGTTAAGATGACTATCGGCGACATATTATGTGCTATAATATGAACAGTTTTTTTCGGAGGTGTTACTTGCTATGAAAAAGCTGTGGAACGAGTTTAAGGCCTTCGCGTTCAAAGGCAACGTGCTCGACCTGGCAGTAGGTATGATCATCGGCGCCGCGTTCACCGCGATAGTCAACGCGCTGGTCAACAGCGTGTTCATGCCCCTGCTCTCCCTCATCACCGGCAAGGTGGACTTCAACGCCATGAAGTGGACAATCAAGACCGGTTCCGCCGTGACTTATCTTGAAGACGGCACCGAGCAGGTCGTCGACCACGTGACCGAGATCCCCTACGGCATGTTCCTGCAGGCGATCTTCGTGTTCCTGTTCACCGCCCTGTGCCTGTTCCTTGTGGTCAAATCCATCAACAAGATGATGAACCTCAAGAAAAAGGAAGAAGCTCCCAAGGAGCCCCCGCGTCTGTGCCCCTACTGCTTCCAGGAAGTCCACAAGGAAGCCACCCGCTGCCCTCACTGCACCAGCGAGCTGATCATCAAGCTGGACAAGTAATCCATACGTTAAGCGGCGGGGCCTAAGCCTCGCCGTATATTTATATCCGCCCGTTGGGAAAGGATCCGCTTTGGAAAACGAATTTCAGGACAACCGATATGAAAGCCGGATAAGCTCCGGAAAAAGCGCTTCGCCCGCGCTCAGGGCGCTTTGGGGCGCACTGCTCAGCATCGGCGCGTCAGGCCTGTGCATGCTCGTGCCCGTGATACGCCTGCCCGGCATACTGCTTACGTTCCTGCCTCTGCTGGCGGGATTCATCGCCTTTGGTATCGGCGACGCAGCGGGGCTGGCCGGTTTCTCCGCAGTGTATTTCGCAGCGGACTGCTTTTCATGGGGCGTGCTGCCCGCGCTCGTGCTGGCGCTTGCGGTGCTGCCTCCCCTGTGGCTGCACGAATACATTAGCGCGAAACACCCGGGCGGCTTTTTCAGGCGCATGTACCTGTGCCTGGCTGCGGAACTCGTGTGCCTGGTGATCGTGCTGGGCGCGATAACCCTTTACACGGGGAAAAACGCCGCGGAACTGTTTACCGGCGCCCTGCAAAGCAGCCTTGGATCACTTTCCGGTGAGAGCCGGGAAGCCGTCGCGGGCTATTACCGCGCCATATATTCCATGTTCGATTCCCGCCTCGCGGACAAGACTGCTGCTGAAATATTCGATTACGCGGTAGGCCAGATGAGCGAGCTTATCAAGCTTACCCTGCCCGCCATGCTCCTTGTGTTCGCATCGCTGAACGTACTGCCCGGCGCGGGCATCAGCTCTGTAATCAGGAGCAGGCGAGGCGTGGAAGGCGAAGAAGCTCCCGCCATCGGTTCGTGGCGTCTGCCCGCCTCGTTTATCGGCGGACTGATCGCCATTCTGGTCACGGCGTTCATCATCCAGCGCCTTTCCCCCGCGCGCGGCCAGGTCATAGTGTACACCGCCTTGACTGCAGCCGTGATAATGGGTATAATTCAGTATGTCGCATCCTGGTGGGACAGGCTGCAGCGTATGGGCATGCCCAGAGGCATGCGCATAGTACTGTTTGTTATGGAAACCCTGTTTTTCTTCCAGCTGATACCCGTATACGGCTGGCTGAGCATGCTGATAGGTTCCCGCGGCATCATAAGGGGCTTCATAGCCAGACGCGGGCAATCCAGTGAAGAATGATCCGGAGGGATTGAAATGAAAGTATTACTTTTGCAGGACGTACGCGGCACAGGCAAAAAAGACGATATCGTAGAAGTCAGCGAAGGCTACGGCAGGAACTATCTTATCCCCCGCAAGCTCGCCCGTGAAGCCACTGCCGAAACGCTCAATTCCGTGAACCGCGCCAAAGCAGCAGAAGCACACCGTGAGGAGCTTAAGCGCCAGGATGCGGACATTAAAAGCCGCGAACTTAAGGGCAAGGTCATTCAGATCACAGCCCGCGGCGGCGAAAACGGCAAGCTCTACGGCGCCGTCACCAACGACATGATCGCCGAAGCGCTCAAGGCGCAGCACGGCATCGAGGTCGACAAGCGCAAGATCGAGCAGGAAGAGCCCATCAAAAGCGCGGGTCAGAGCTTCGTCGTCGTCAAGCTCTACAGCGGCATCAACGTCAGGATGATAGTGAACACGACGGTGACCGCAAAATAATGGAACAGGCATTTAACGAGCTGCCCCATCAGCTTGATGCGGAAAAAAGCGTAATAGGCGCGCTGCTCAAGTCTCCCGAAGCGGTGATGCTGGCGCAGGAGACCCTTAAGGAGGACGATTTTTTCGATCCCACTTTAAGGGAGCTTTTCGGTGCGATAATGTACCTGGCAAGCATGTCCCGCCCCGTTGACATCGTAACGCTGTCTCAGGAAATGGACAGGCGCGGAAGGCTTGAAGCGATAGGCGGCACCGCGTATCTGGTCGAGCTCGTCCGCGGCGTGCCCGCCGCGTCGAACGTAGGCGCGTATATGGCGATAGTGGACGAAAAGTCCACTCTCAGGAAGCTTATTTCGGCGGCTCAGAGCATATCCAAAAGCTGCTACGCCGGCGAAATGGAAACCAGCGATATCCTGGCGCAGAGCGAAAAGCTCATATACGACATCACCATGCGCAAGGGCGGCGAGCAGCTCACCCCCATCCAGCCCATACTTGTCAAGACATTCGAGTTCATCGAAAAACTGGTAAACAACCACGGCAGGATAGAAGGCGTGCCTTCGGGCTACCGCGCTCTGGACGACATGACCACCGGCTTCCATCCCGGAGAACTGGTGCTCATCGCCGCCCGCCCCTCAATGGGCAAGACCAGCTTCGGCATGAACATTATCGAAAACACCGCCATAAGAGACAAAAAGAAGGCCGCCGTGTTCTCCCTTGAAATGCCCGCCGAACAGCTCGTGCTGCGCATGCTGTGCACGGAAGCGCAGGTGGACATGCAGCGCGTCAGGAAGGGGCGCATCGACGACGACGAATGGTTCAAGCTTTCTTCAGCCATGACCAACATCGCCGGTGCGGCGATCTTCATAGACGCCACGGCAGGCATGACCGTTCCGCAGATGCGTTCCAAAGCGCGCCGCCTGCAGATGGAGCACGGACTGGACGTGATAATGATAGACTACCTTCAGCTCATGAGCGGCACCGGCAAGTTCGGTTCCCGCCAGGAGGAGATCGCGGGCATATCCCGCCAGCTCAAGGCGCTCGCCACCGAACTTGGCGTACCCGTGCTTGCGCTCAGCCAGCTTTCCCGCGCCCCCACCGGCCGTTCCAACCACCGCCCCGTACTCAGCGACATAAGAGACTCCGGCGCCATCGAGCAGGACGCTGACGTGGTCATGTTCATTCACAGGGAAGAGTACTACGATCCCAAGCCCGAAAACAAGGATAAGGCTGAGATCATCATTTCCAAGCAGCGCAACGGTGCTCTGGGCACTGTGGAATTGGGCTGGAAAGGCGAATTCACTCGCTTTTTCGACCTTACCCCCGAAGGCAAGGAGATTCAGGCGGATTCATAGCATAACCTTTGGTTTTATTTCTTTGATGCTAAAGCAGGCGCCTGCGGGATTTCCCGCAGGCGCCTGCTCGTGTTATTTGTGAACGGTCTTATTTGGCGAGGTACTGATTGGTCAGGCTCACTATGAACTGCTGCACGTCGTTTGCAACGCCCATGCTCCAGTCGGTAGCGATCTTGGCTGCATTTTCGGGATCGGCAGCCACCTGGGCTTTCATCTCGGCAAATGCGGCATTCACTTCCGCCTGCTTGGCGTACAACGCGGTCTTGGCATCCTCAAGCTTATCCTCGGCCAAACCGCCGGCCAGCACGGAGTTGCTCAGCGCGTCTACGGCCCAGTAGAAGGAGTCGGCCCAGACATCGGGGATCTTCACGAAGCCTTCGATCATCTTAACTTCACCGTCGACCCTCATGCGCTTGGTGGTGGCGTAGTAGACGCCGCTTTCGGGAGCTTCCTGGGTGAACTCGGCTTCAACGGTGCTCACACCGTAGGAGGGCGCCACCGCGGTGGTCAGCATGGGATAGTAAGGCACGAACACGCTCAACATGGTGTCGTTCATGGCGACCCACTCGATGGTGTTGGTCAGGCCGTCCTGCTTGTAGGTCTGGAAAACGTGAGTCTCCAGGTTGCCCGCCTTGCCGATCTGATCCACATGGTAGAAGTTCTGCACGTCATCTATGGTGAACACTTTGCCAAGGAAGATGCCGGTGTACATGGGAACGATGTTGCCTTCCGCATCCACGTTTGAGATCAGGTAGGAAGCGGCGGGATCGATAGTCTCGGCGGTGGCGCCGGCAAACGCGGGATCAAGGTAGTTGAGCGCATTCACCATACGGGCGTTGGCGGAAGAGCTGCCCACGTAGGACATCACGAAGTTGATCACGTTGGCTTCCTCGTCTCCGACCAGGGTGCCTGCCTGCTTGGCAATATCGAATATACCCGCAGAGGCAATGACGTTTTTGGTGTCGTCCAGGTCGATCAGGCCGATGATGGACATGTTGGGCTGCGCCATCACTAGATCGTCGGTCAGTTTAACGGCGATGTACTGGTGGCCGGAAAGGTTTTCAACGTACCAGGTCTCGTAAGCGTCGGCGATGAAGATGCCCGAGCCGGAGTTGCTGCCCACGCTGTCCAGTATGCTGAAGAACAGGTTAAGCGCTTCCTTTGCGCTGCCCGCCTCGCTTAACAGTATCGTAGTCAGTTCAGCTTCCTCGATGCCTTCATCCGTGCTGGGATCGACGCCCTTTATGGCAGCCGAAGCTCCCAGGGATTCGGTAGCGGTGACCGTCAGGCCTTTCTCATTGGTACCGGCAGCCTGATACGGAGTGTGTACGTGAGTCTCTCCGCAGTCGGGGCACACATAATCGACGCCCTCGAGGTTGTCGTCGGAAAACGCCGTGTAAGCGTAACTGTCATGAGTGAACGTCCAGGTGAAACCGTAGCAGCCGGCGTATTCGTCTCCGGCCTTGTGAACGCCTGCGGGGACCGCGAAGAACAGCTTGTTCATGCTGTTCGACATATCCTCGCTGCGTCCGAAGATAGCAGAACCGTCATCCGTCAACGCACTCCCCACATAGATGCTGGTGCACGCATAAGCGGAAGAAAGCATAAGGCCCATAACCATGACCAGAGCGAGAACCGCAGTAATTATCTTTTTCATATCAGACTTGACCGTCCTTTCTTGAGGTTGAGCAAAGTATACTCCTTGCCGCCGGGCGCGTCAAGTATAAATATGCATATTTTACAGAAATTATACAAACAATATTCACGTATAACAGATTTTATACAGTTTATATGCATATTCTGATCGTTGTCAGCGGTATAATGCATAAAAAGGGAGCCGCCGCGGTGCGGCAGCTCCCTTAAGGGCAACGGCTTTGGCTTTATTTGCCGTAAGCTCTGGTATAGATGTCGAGATATTCTTCGCCCAGGCCGGTGATCTCGGCGAGGAACGCTTCGTAATCGGCATCTATGGACTTGGCACCGGTGATGAAGTCGGCGGTCCAGGTCTCAACGGCATAGTCAAGCTGCACTTTCAGCTCGGCAGCCCTGTCGGTATCCGCTTTGGACATGTACACATCGGGATAGATCACTCTCCAGTAGGGCACGTACTGACGCTCTACCTCGGCGTTGATCCAGTCGTTGAGCGGATAGATGACCTGGGGCATGGTGCCGCCGCCGATACCGGGCGTGGTGGAACCGGAGTTGGCGGTCAGAGCCTTGGCCCTCTTCACTTCGAAGGAATCATATCCGGTGTATTCCAGCACCAGGAACTTGCGGTCGATCTTGGCCTGCTCGGTCTGTTCGCCGTTTTCGTCAACATAGTAGAAGTCCACGCCCGCTTCGCCGCGCATGTTGTAGATACCGCCGCCGTACTCTTTCCACTCGTATACCCAGTCGGCCATACGGCAGACGACTTCGGGATATTCGCAGGACTCGGTGATAGCCAGCGCGCCGCGGGACAGACCGGTGGTCTTCGCCCATACGGGAGTGTCGCCTTCGTTTTCGACCAGGCAGGCTACGATGGTGTAATCCTCGTTCTGCTCGGAGGGAACTACCAGGAACGCGCCCGCCTGCTGGAACATGCCGATGGTCTGGTCGCCTTCGGCCTGGCCCTTGGCTTTGAGCGCGGCGCCGTCCATCTCGAACAGCTGCTCATCCACCAGGCCGTCAGCCCAGGCATTGGCCCAGAAGGTGATCATCTTTTTCCACTCTTCGGTGAGGGGCGCGTAGTAGACTTCGCCGTCCTCGGTGGTGCCCATGAGGGTATTGTCGTTGACGGCTTTGCCCCACCAGGCTACGGTCCTGTAGAAGTTTTTGATGGTCTTGTTGCCGCTGTAGGGGATCTCGTCGTCGGGATCGCCGTTTCCGTTAGCATCCTTCTCCTTAAAGGCAGTGAGCGCCGCGTAGAGCTCGTCCACGGTAGCGGGCTCCGCAATGCCCAGGCTCTTCAGCCAGCTGTTGTTGATCCAGTATTTGCCGTACACCAGGTCGCGGGGCATATCGTTGATCCACGGCAGGCAGTAGATATGGCCTTCGGGCGTGGTGATGGAAGCCCTGATCACGGGGTTGGCTTCCAATATGGCGGACAGGTTGGGCATATACTCTTCGATCAGATCTTCAAGGGGCAGCAGCGCGCCCTGATCGTCGCCCCAGTCAACTTCCTGCGCCGCGGTGATGTTGCCGGCGTAGATGATGTCGGGCAGCTTTTCCTCGGACATGATGAGGTTGAGGTTCACGTCCCAGCCGTCTTCGGCGTAGGTGGTGATGTCCAGAGTCACTCCGGTGATCTCCTGCCACTTCTGGAAGAACTTAAGATCCTTCCACTCACCCTGGGACGCATCCCTGGGGCCGACAAGTGTAAGAGTAAGAGGCTCTGTTACAACGGGATACGCCGCTTCGGTATTCAGCACCGACGTGTCCGCCACCGCCGCTACGCTCAGCATGAGGCACAGCGTGAGCAGCACAGCTAACAGTTTCTTCATGGTTTTTCCTCCTTACTTTATATGAAAAGCGAATCCGCTCTCCAATTAAACCTTAAGCGATCACTCCTTCAGCGAACCTATGAGCACGCCCTGCACGAAATACTTCTGCAAAAACGGATACAGCATGAGCAGCGGCACGCTGCCTACAACGATCAGCGTATATTTGATGATCTCCTGCAGCTGCGCGAGGATCTCCTGCTCCAATACGTCTCCGGTCATGGCGGTGGACTGCTGCGAAGAGATCAGTATCTCCCTTAAAAACAGCTGCAGAGGGTACTTTTCGCGTGTTTTGATATATATCATGGCGGCGAAATAATCGTTCCACAGCCCGACGGCATAGTACAGGGTGATGACCGCGATTATGGCTTTGCTGAGCGGCAGAGCCACCCTGAAGAAAAACCTTACGTTATTGCATCCGTCTATCCTCGCCGCGTCCAGCAGACCCGTGGGTATGCTGTTCACATAGAATGTGCGGGCGATTATCACGTTGGACATGCTTACCGCGCCGGGCAGCACTAGCGCCCAGATGGTATCGATAAGCTTAAGGGACCGCACCACCAGGTAAAGGGGTATTATACCGCCGCTGAAAAACATGGTGAACACCAGAAAGCCGGTGATTATCCCCCTGCCGGGCAATTCTTTTCTCGAAAGCGCGTAGGCGCCCATAAGCGTAAAAGAGGTGCTGACCACAGAGCCCACCGTCATGTACAACAGTGAGTTCCCATAGCCGTACCACAGCATTTTTTCCTTGAAAACGCGCTCGTACCCGTTCAGCGTAAAGTCCACCGGCCAGAGGACGACCCTGCCGGAGTACACCGCGTTGGGGTCGGAAAACGACGCGCTCACCACATAGATCAGCACATAAATATATGTTAGCGCCAGAAAACCGAGGATGATATAAAGGACACTGTCAAATATCCGGTCGAACTTGCTCTTTTTTACGGCGGCCATGCTGTCCCCTCCTCACCAAAGGCTGGTCTCGCTCAGGCGGCGCGTAATCGCGTTCACGCTGATTATTAGTATAAAGTTGACCACGGAGTTAAACAGGCCCACAGCCGTGGAAAAGCTGTAGTCTCCCCCTTCGAGGCCGACTTTGTACACATATGTGGAGATCGTTTCGCTGCGCGTCAAGTTCAGGCTGGTTTGCATAAGGTAGACCTTCTGAAAGCCCACGCTCATGATCGAGCCGCTGCGCAGGATGAGCATGATGGTTATCGTAGGCAGTATGCCCGGGATATCCACGTGCCAGATGCGCTGGAATTTGTTGGCGCCGTCAATGGTGGCGGCTTCGTGGAGCTCCGGACTTATGGACGACAGGGCGGCGATGTAGATTATGGCGCTGAATCCCATATTCTGCCAGATATCGCTGCCCACATACAGGCCTCTGAAGTATTTTGCCTGTGATGTCAGCGGATACGGACCAAGTCCGAATATCTTAAGAATACGCGTGATTATGCCGTTCGTCGTGGAGAACAGACAGAACAGCAGGCTTACCATGACCACCACGGAGATAAAGTGCGGCGCGTATGACACCGTCTGCACGAACTTTTTGAACCTTAAGTTCGGCACCTGGTTGAGCATGAGCGCGAGTATGATAGGCGGCAGAAAGCCGAACCCCAGGGAGTATATGCTGAGCATCAGCGTATTCCCTATGGCGGTCAGCAACAGCGAAGTGGAAAACAGCCTTTTGAACTCGTATAAGCCTATCCACGGAGAGGCAAACATGCCCATGCGGATCTTAAAGTCTTTAAACGCGATCTGAAGCCCGTAAAGAGGGACATAATGAAAGATGATAAAGTATGCCAGCATCGGCAGCAGGAAAAAATACAGGTCCCAGGTATTATTCAGCCGGAAGCGCAGAGAACTTCGTTTGTATATCTTCCGCAATCCTCTCACCTCTTTGCATATGTTAATATTATAATCCTTATTTCACAATTGATTCTACCATAAATCTCTTCCCCCTGTCAAGCGCATGGACACTCCCCAAAATAAATGTCGTATAAAGCAGCGTGTGGAAAAATCCACCGGGACATAGTATAATAGTATCCAGACAGCTTGTTTATCAAAAGGGAGCGGCATAAATGGAACTGACAGTAACACCCATCTCCATGGTGGATCATTCCGGCAGGCAGCTTATAAGGATAGGCGTGCGGGTGCCCCGCACTGCGCACTTTACGCTAAACGCAGTCTGCCCTGCCGAGGGATGCGTCATCTGCAGCGCGCCTGCAGCCATGAGCGCGGGCGAAAGCACGGCTTTCGTGCGTCTGCCTGCTCCGGATAAAGATATAAACGTACTGTGGGAGGTACTTGATGAGCGCGGAGATGCCGTGATCTCACTGCCCGCCCTTTGGAAGAAACCCAGGGAATGGACGTTTTATAATGGTCTCTTCCCACACGGATTTAGGGCTTCACAATCCCCCGTATATACAGCGTTACAACACCGGCAACACAATTGAGGAAGCCATGCGCCTGTGCGACGCCACCGAAGAGCGCGCTTTGTCCGACCGGTACCGCTATGTGCTGGAAGGCACCTGGGTATTCGACTGCTTCGCCCGGGAAAAGGGAGAAGCAAGCGCCCGCCGTCTGGTCGGCGATTACATAAAAACCGGACGCATGGGCGTATGCACCGGGCTGGCAGGCAACCACGTTCAGACCTTCGGTCTTGAGGAAATGGCCAGAGCCGCATATGAAAGGCGGCGGCTTAAAGACGAGTGGGGCGTGGACTGCCGCACCCTGGCCATGATAGACATGAACGGGATGCCCTGGAGCATGGTGCAGCCTTTTGCAGACGCGGGATATGAAAACGTGATCTTCTCCCCCAACCACTGGAATCCAATTCGTTCTTCCGTTTGGCACATGGACGATTCGATCCCCGGTCAGGAACTGAATCCAGAAGCGGGCGGCGGCGGATCCCGTATGGATATGCGTTTCGGTTCCGCTCTGCCCAGGGTATTCTACTGGCAGGGAGCGGATGGAGGCAAGCCGCTTTTGGTATGGTCCGGCGGCATGTACAGCCAAAGCGGCACTCTGTTCGGCTTTAATTACAACACTTATCCGGACATCTATGCCACCCGGCGCATGGAAGCGGGTTTCGGCAGGATGCTGCCCATAATGGAAAGCGAAGTCCCGTACGACATCTGGCTCATGCCTTGCTATGACGACGACGGGAAACCCGACATGAAGCTCACAGACTGCCTGAAACTTTGGAACGAGAGCTGGCGCTGGCCCTGTCTGCGCACGCTGGGTGACCCGGGCGAACCGTTCAGGCTGCTCAGGCAGCGCTTTGGGGACAAAATCCCCACCCTTCGCGGCGACATCACCGGAGGCTGGTACCAGCATCCGCTTGCCGCCCCGGATTACCTTGCCCGCAAGTTCGAAGCCGACCGACTGCTGCCAACGGCGGAAAAATTCAGCACGCTGGCAGCGCTGCTCTGCCCCGGATACGCTTATCCGTCCCGGCGTTTCGACCGGGCCTGGAAAGCGCTTATATGCAACGACGAACACTCCTACGGCACCAGCGGCTATCAGGGCAGACGGGTGTACGAGACCTGGATACAGCACCGCGACTGGATAAACACCGCTCTTGATACTGCCGGGACCGAATCCGGAAAAGCGGTAGACGCTCTGGCTAAGCTGATCTCCGTACCCGAACCTTCGGTCATCGCCTTCAATCCCACTGCCGCCAAAGTCAGCACAGTTTTAAGCCTGTGCGGAAAGACCTGCCCGCCTGTTGACATTCCGCCGCTTGGCTATGTGCGCGTACCCATGAACAGGTTTGAAGACGACTCACCTTCTGTCACCGCGACAAACGATCCGCCCACCGTGGAAAACGCTCACTACAGGCTCGTTTTCAGCGAAAACGGCGGCATACTGTCGATTTTTGACAAGGCGCTCGGAAAAGAGCTGCTTAAGGTGCACGCCCCCTACCCCGCCAACTGTTTCGTATGGACACAGGATAACCATCAAAGCTTTTCCGTGCCCAGCAAGGCGCGCTTTGAGGTTCGCACCGCGCGGGATCATGTGGAAGTGGTCAGCTATGCGAACGAGCCGTCCTCAGGCGCCGAGCTAATCCAGAAGGTCAGGTTGATCAACGGCGAAAAGCTTATAACGATCGACAACGAGCTTAAGCACGTGCGCGGTCTGTACAACACAAACCGCTATCACAGGTACGCGTATTACGCTTTCCCCTTTGATATTCCCGGAGCTAAACGCATCTGCGCCCTTAACGGGTGTGAAGCCGAGTACGCAAAAGACGTGACCGGCCACGGCACGGACGTATATATAGCTGCCCATGAATGGGTCTGCGCCGAAAACGGGGAATACGGCGCAGGCGTGGTCCAGTGGGACAGCGAAGCGGCCGAGTTCGACCATATCCATCCCGACAAAACCGATTTCGGGCTGCCCGGCGAAGGCTCGGAGCTGTATTTCTACCTGGCCAACGACTGGCTGCAGATGCATTCGGCGGGCGGCAGCCACATGAACTTCCGCTTCCGTTACGCGATTACGTCTTACGAAGGCGACCATATCAGGGCGCGCCTTGCCCGTACCGCCGAAAGGCTGCTCAATCCCCCGCTGACGGTCGCCGCGCAGCCGCATGAAGGCGTATATAAGGATGACAGCATGAGCTTCATATGCGCCGACGCACGTTTGCTCACCCTTAAACCGGCATATGACGGGCGCGGGCTCGTTATGCGTCTGTATGGAAGCACCGACAAATTGCCCGCGCTTGATCCGCTTATCTTCCCGAACGCCCGCATGGCCTGGGAGACCGTAGACGAGCGTCCCAAGGAAGAGCGGGGCTGTCGCGGTTTTGCCTCCGTCCGCATCATTTCGGACAGCATCGGCATAGATCTCGAAAAGCTGCCCGATCTAAGCGGATGCGGCGCCGCACAGTTAAGCGTCGGGAGCGATCACACGGGTCTTGTTCAGACGCCCCGCGCCGCCCGAGGCGAGGACGACGGCATGCTCTATATGCTTTGGGGCGCGGTCAGGCGGCCTGACCTCAAGGGCTATCAGCTGTTCAGAAGCGAAAGCAGCGGTTTTACGCCTGACGAGTCCGGCCTTATAGCGACCGTAGATCCCGAGGAATACTGCGTAGGCCGCTGGGTGGACAGGGGGCTTAAGCGCCATACGCAGTATTTCTACCGCGTGCGCACCGTCGACAAACTGGACCGCACCGGCCCCTTCAGCCCCAAATTCAGTGCCTGGACAAAGGAATGAGCCTTTCAAAACATGAAACCACCCTTTTCGGGGTGGTTTTATTCTTTCACGCAGACGGCCCCGCGGCAAAAGCGTTCTGCCTGGATATCAGTTTTCTGCGCAGCTGCTCAGCCTTCCGATCAGCCGGCGTGACTCCCGCCTGATCTCTTCGTCCTCGCTGTACTTCACCAGCTCATTCAGCGTTTTTAAGAGTTCTTCCGCGGGCGGCAGTTTATCAAACTCTCCTTTGTCGATATGGTCGTTTATGCAGTTCATCATGCGCAGGGAGTGCACGTATTCTTCCGAGAGCAGTATATCCTCCATAATTACCATTCCCTCTTTGAACGCGTCTTCTTCCAGTTCGCCGTACGCGTCGAGGAACGGGCTGTATGGCCCGGAGTTCTCTTCCAGGACGATCACCTGCTTTATCTGGCGTTTGTAGACGACGTAGTTCTGTATCTGCAGCGATTCCTCCCGGCGCCCAAACTCGTGCTCGTCGTAGTCCACGCTGTTGAACATGCAGATGCCGTCGAACACGCTGCCCCAGCGGTCGATGATCCTTACGCACTTGCCGTCGTATTGTCTGATATTCCTGCTCATTATACTTTAACCTATCGTTATCAGCGCGGCTTCGTTGAGACCCGTGCATACCTGGGGTATCTTGCGGGCAAAATCGCAGGTCACGCCCACATGTATGTGCCCGGTCAGTATGAGTTTTACCTGCAGGCAGTTTTCTATAAACTCCAGCGTCTCGAGCGTGCATTTGTCGGGAAGCTGCTGGCGCTTTCTTTCCGGCGGATAGCCCCCCATCTCGCTTTCCGGCGTGCCGCACAGATAGCCGCAGGGCTGATCGCGCTCGACAAGCATAAACTCGTGCAGCAGCGGAGAATACAAAGGCGTATGCATAAGCAGTATAATGGGCAGCCCGTCTTCCGCTTCCCGTTTCAGAAAGCTCAGTTGTTCCTCTTCAAACAGGTAATACCCGTTGTCCAGCGCGATAAGCTTGACGCCGTTTATTACCCTGGCGCTCATGCGGATGTCGTTTCGGAACGCTGCCTGCACTTTTGCGAGGCTCCTGTCGCGGTAAGCTTTATCTTCCCACGCTTCGCCGACGTACAGGCTGAACTCATGGTTGCCCGCCGCCATGAACACGTCGTTCTCCGCGCAGAACCGTTTTGCCGCGTCAAGGTTGGCTTCCGACACAAAGTCGATCAGGTCTCCCGCATAAGCTATGGGACAGCCTTCCTTTTGCGCGATCTCGCCCAGCCCAGCAAGCTCGCTCTCCGCGTACGGAAACACTTCTTCGCGCCTTTTGGCAAGACGCAGCTTTCTTTCGTCGTCTCTGGCGTCCGCCCGGGTCAGATGGGTATCCGACGCCAGAAGCAGTTTGAACGGTGCTTCCACCCCTATCTCAAACAGAAACCGGCTCAGATCAGGCATTTTTGGCTCCTTATATCCTTTTGCAGACCTCTTCGTATCTGTCCAGCAGTTCCTCGAACTCGTTAAGCGCGGCGTTCACCGTGTCGGGTTTGGACAGGTTCACGCCCGCCAGTTTGAGCGCATCGATCGGATATACGCTTGAACCAGCGCTCAGGAACTTTTTGTAGTCTTCAACGGCTTTTGCCCCTTCCCTGCGGATCTTGCCTGCTATAGCCATGGCGGCGGAGAAGCCCGTGGCGTACTTGTACACGTAGAAACACCTGTAGAAGTGCGGTATGCGCATCCATTCGCAGGCGATCAGCTCGTCATACTCCAGGTTGGCGTAATACTTTTTGTTGAGCCCGCCGTACATCTCGTTCAGTGTCTGAGCCGTCAGCGGCTCGCCTTTTTCGGCCATTGCATGGGCGTTCTTTTCAAACTCCGCGAACATGGTCTGCCTGAACACCGTGCCCCTGAAGGAGTCCAGCAGGTTATACAGCAGATACGCCTGCGCCTCATCCTGAGGATAGCGGTCCATAAGCTCCCTGAGCACCAGCACTTCGTTTACGGTAGAGGCTACTTCCGCCACGAAAAGGCTGTAGTCGCTCTTGGCATGGGGCTGATTCTTGCTCGAATACCAGGTATGCAGGCTGTGCCCCATCTCGTGCGCCACGGTCTGCAGGTGATCCAGGTCTTCCTTATAGTTGGTCAGCACGTAGGGATGCGAATCGTATGTACCCCAGGAATACGCGCCCGAGGACTTGCCTTCGTTCTCATACGGGTCTATCCAGCGCTCCTCCAGCGCTTTTTTCAGCACTTCCCCGTATTCCTCTCCCATCACTTTCAGGCAGTCTATGACCAGTTTATACGCCTCTATAAAAGGCAGTTTGATGTCGAAACCGAACTCCGGAGGCAAATACAGATCGTAAAAGTGCATGTCGCTTATGCCGTGCAGACCCGCGTTCACGTTCACGAACCTCTGCAGCGCGGGCAGGTGTGCATTCACCGCCTCTATCAGGCTGTCATACACGCTTACGGGAATGTTGTCCCCGAACAGCGCGGCTTCCAGCGCGCCCGCATGCTTGCTTGCCCTGGCATAGAATATATCCCCGTTCACGTTTCCCGCATACAGGGCGGGAATGGTGGCGGAATAGCTTTTATAGGTCTCGTAAAGCGCAGTAAAAGCCGCTTTCCTCACGTTCCTGTCCGGATTCATCATGAACGGGATATAGTTGGACGAGGTCAGCCGCACGGTCTCGCCCTTCTCGTTTTGGATCTCCGGGAAACGGATGTCGGCGTCGGTGAGCATGTGGTAAGCGGTGGAGGCGGTGGCGGAAACGTCCCTGCTCATGGCAAGCAGCGTCTCCTCGCTCTCCGACAGCGTATGGGGGCGGTTTCTGATCAGGTCGTCCAGCATCATGTCAAAGTCCGAAAACTCGGGATCGGCTTTGAGCGCGGACAGATATTTTTCGTCTTTGGACAGCAGTTCCGGCGAAATATACGCCGCCTTGCTGCCCAAAACCGTAGCCGCCTGCTGGATCTTGGACACCATGCCCTGGTAGAGGGTGCTCGCGTTGTCCTCGTCCCTGCGCATCCTGGCATATGTATACAGGCTCGACGCGATGCGGTCGCAGTCGTCAGACAGTTTAAGCGCCTTGAGCGCTTCATCCCTGTTCCCCAGCCTGCCCTTATACTTTTCCAGTTCGTTTCCCATCTCCGCCAGCTTTTTGAGTTCCTGTTCCCAGGCTTCGTTGGTGGGATATATGTCTTCCAGCCTCCAGGTGTTCTCCTTAGCGACTTCGCTGCGTTTCAAAAGCTTTTCGGCCATCGTGCTTCTCCTTAAGTATGTTTTGACTGATTATAGCATTTTGGAAAGAAAAATAAAAGCGGGGAAGGAAAAATCCCTCCCCATCAGCCTGCCGTTCTCAGCCTCTGTCTTCAAATATCCTGGCGGAGATCAGTCTCCAGTCTTCGCTTGGTTCCAGAGTGAAACACATACGGTAATCGCTTTTATTCGCCGAGAACTCCAAATCGACCGTGTACATATCGCCACCCCGCCATTTGACCATAACTCGGCTCAAATAGTATTCGCTTTCCTGCAGCTCTTCGTTCCTTCCGTAGGCGTTTACGGCGTCTGTAAGCTTGCCGAGAACATGCTGCCTGATCTGCTTTATTATTTCCCATAAAAAGCCCGCGTCTTCTCCGTTATCAGAAACGGAGTTTAGCATTTCCTCACCCCTGCCGTCGGTGAAGCTCAGGGAGAGTGCTTCGCCATTTGAGTATCTCTCATACCACATATTCGATCCATTCTGGTCGAACAGCGGTCCGCCTTCTCCTTCCCCAAGCTCAATATCGTGGGCGGTGTAAGCCATAACGACACCATATTTTGCATTTATGTATTCTCTTGCACCCGGAAGCAGTTCGTCGAACTTTGCACCGCAGTTGTGTTTGCCGTTGCTCACGCATACGGGGCATGGCCTTTTTCCGTCGTTGACAACCTCGGTCACATCATGCATTTCAGCATTAACCATACCTATACAATCCTTGTCCTCGTGATAAAAGACACCTTTGGGGGTATACCAGACCAACTGCGTGATTGGCATTTGTTCGTTTGACGCCTTATTCGGCTGCGGCGTGGGAGTGGGCATTACCATGGCTGTCGTTTTCGGGGTGATATCCGGCAAGGTTTCCTCATCCATTTCATGCATGACACAGATAGGACAAGGCTGCTTTCCTTCTTCCACCACGTCCTCCAGTCTTGCCATCATTGCGTTTTCCATGCCGGAACAGCGTTCATCGTAATGATAGAAATTACCGTGTTCTGTATAATACACTTCGGTGTAATATGCCGTCGTGGCGTTATCTTCACTGCCCTGCGTTAGCAGCGTCTGCGTGGTAGGCGCGGGCGCACCCGTGTTCCCCGCGGCGAACGCCACCAGCAGCGCGCACGCGGCCAGCGCGGCTACGGCGGTTGCTATCCTGATCTTATGTAAAAGCTTCACTTTCTTTTCCCCTTTCTGTATCCCGATCAGTATGGAATCATGGAAAGCTTTGGGTGTGGGCTTGAACGCCCTGTCAAGCTTCATAGTATTCACCTCCAAGCAGGTCTCTGAGCCTGCCCCTTGCCTGATGCAGCCGCGATTTCACTTTAGGTTCCGGAATCCTGAGTATCATCGCGACCTCTTTCAGGCTGTAGCCTTCCAGATAGTGTAAAAGCGTAGGTAAGCGGTGTTTTTCAGGCAGCTTCATAAGCGCGTCGGCCAGGTCCATGTCCCGTTCCCGGTCCCGGGACGGTTCGGGTATGTCCTCGTCAAGTTCCCTGACGTCTCCCCTGCGCTTCCTCAGCATGCCTCTGCACTCGTTGATCAGTATGCGCACCAGCCACGTGTCAAAGTACGCCTCGCTGTAAAGTTTGTCCTTGTACTGCCACGCCTTTGCCATGGTCTCCTGCGCGGCGTCACAGCAGTCCTGATCGTTCCAGAGTATGGAGTACGCTATTCGGTAGAGCTTGCGCTCCGCCTTAAGCACACGCCGGGTAAATTCAGCGCCGTCCAAGCTCTCACCTCCGCTTTCCATACCGTTAGATGCGTTTGAGACAGAAAAAGTTGAAAACCGACACAAAAAAAGTGAGAAAGCTTCCTTTCCCACTTCGCAAGCATACAGTTCTGATACCTTCAGCCGTTTCCGGAGCTTTTCTGGAATGCCAGACGTTCGTTGTCCCCGTCACGGAACAGGCGTATCTTTCCGCACAGCGTAAACCCCAGGCGGGCAAGCCCGTTTATCATGGGGCGGTTGTTGCGGTGAGTGTCGATCCTGACTTCTCCCGTCAGCTTGATGCACCAGTCGACCGCTTCCTTCAGCACCCCTTTGCGGGAATAATCGGAGGCTATCCGGTGGATGGTCGCATACGGCTTTTCATTGAGCCAATGTCCGTCATAAATACCCGGATAGGTGGGATCCGGCTGCGTGAATACCGAAAACACGCCGTATATGTGCCCGTTTTCGTCCTGCATCACGCGGCAGACCCCGCTTTCGATATCCCGCAGTATGTCTTCGCGCCCGGGATATCCGTTCACCCACTGGGTGGAGTTTCCCTGCGCCGCCATTCGCGCGCGGGCGCCTTCAAATATCCGCTCAATAAATGGAACGTCCCTGTCTTCAGCTTTCCGTATCATGCTGTTCAAAGCCCGGCGGGGATACCCCGCCCGAAGCGCCTGCTCCTCTCTGTTCTGTTGATTCCGATATTCACCAATCGGCGCTGCCCGGTAGTTTCCCGGAGACCCGGGCAGCCGGATGCGTTTTTTTTGATACCGTTTTCCTCCTGCGGCCGGCCCGTTTGGCAGATTATACCATCCCGCCGCTCATATGGCAAGCGAAGCGAGTTTTCCCTTGACCTTTCCGTGAAAATGATGTATATTTATAAGGATTTATAATACTTTGGAAGATTCCATTTCCCGGGAGGACACATGACCCGGCTCTGGCTGAAAATCATAAAAGACCACCGGATAGACAGGCATTTCACCGCCGAATGCGCGTACAGCGAAGTCAAAAGCTGCTTAAATGAGATGTGCCGCGAAGCTGATCTGCCATGTCCCATCTGGCTCGCAAAGCACGAAAACGAATTTGAGCGTTTCCGCAAGACATCCTTTTCCCCGGATCATTTTATCGAGTCTGTGGAGTTCGACAAGCTGGAGATCGACTTTATCGACGATTCCGACAAAAAGCGCAAGAATCCCGACCCCAGAAATCAGTTTTAGTTGAGAGGTTCATATGAGACGTATCGCTCTGATCCTTGCCCTGCTTATGTGCTGCGCGTGTCTGGCTGAAGGTATAGGCTGTGACACCCGCTTCAACGGCTGCGTGGGTCTTCCCGTCACCTGGACGCTGGAAGGCGCCGACACGGCTTCACAGTGGCTCGTGTATCTGGTGGACGAAAACAAAATCGTATACGAGACCCAGTCTTCGGACAGCGTGTTCAGCTACACCCCTTCCAAAGGAGGACAGTACGTCTGCGTATGCCGCTTGAAAAACGGCGATGCGCTGGTGAGCGATGAAATGAGCGTTGCAGACACGCTGTATCTGGGCGTTTTCGAGCAGGATGCCAACGTCAAGACCTCGGACCCCATCGAATGGATGATCCTCTCTGTGGAAAACGGCAAGGCGCTGCTGATGTCCAAATACGTGCTCGAAAACCGCTCCTACTTCAATCCCTGGTGGATCAAGTATAAGTACACCTTCTGGGCTCATTCTTACATTAGCGATTTCGCCACCAACTACTGGGGCAGCATGCCCGAGGATCCTTCCCGCCTTATCACCATCAAAGGGCGAAACGGCATACTTTGGGAGGACAGAAAGTCCCGGCGCAGCGAAGAAGATCTCTACGAAAGCAATATGCATATCCGCTGGTATCTGAATCACGATTTCCTGGAGCAGACGTTTACCGAGGCGGAGCGCGAGCGCATTTGCCTGACCCACCTCGCCAATCCCGACAACCCGGAGTCCAAAGTCGCGGGCGGACCCGATACGGACGACTACATATTCTTTCTGAACTATTTGGAAATGAAAGGCTATCTCCCCAACGCTGCCGACAGGAAAACCAAACTGACCGTCTCCGCCCGGCGCGGAAGTTCCGACATCAACGAACCCGTCTACTGGATGCGCACCCCCGGGCATACCCGGGTCGACGCCATGATAATCTACGGTTCCAACGGCAATATGTCCTATTGGGGCACGGATGTCGGCCATTCCAACGTTGGCGTGCGTCCCTGCATGTGGATCAGCATCGGCGGATGATCATTTAACTCCATATATCGGGACTGCCTTTTGCAGGCAGTCCCGTTCATTTTGACTTTAACTGACTTTTAACAATAATTGTTAGCACTCACTATTGACGAGTGCTAATACGTGTGATATAATGTGCACGTAATCAAGGGGGAGCGATCCCCGGAAAGCTACAAAGTACCGATTACAGGAGGATAATGACCATGTTGATGAGAAATCTTTTTAATGACGATATTTTTGACGGATTCTTTGACGACTTCGTTCGTCCCGCAAGAGAGACCCGCTATACCCGCCAGCTTATGAGCACCGATATCAAGGAGCTGGAAAACGGATATGAGCTGCACATCGAACTGCCCGGCTACAAGAAGGACGACGTGCAGGCGGAGCTCAAAGACGGTTACCTGACCATCACCGCCAGCGCCAAGACCGAAGACGAAAACGCCGAAAAAGGTCGCTTCGTACGCAGAGAACGCTATGTGGGCACCTGCTCTAGGAGCTTCTACGTAGGCAAGGAACTTACTCAGGAAGACATCAAGGCCAGGTTCGAAGACGGCATTCTGAAGATCAGCCTGCCCAAGCCCGAACAGCTCCAGCGCGTCGAAGAAAAGAAGTACATCCCCATCGAAGGCTAAACCAAAGGGAGAGGCGATCGCCTCTCCCCTGTTTTTACGGGATCCGGAGCGTTCGCTTCGGATCCTTTTTTATGGCACACGCGCCGCGGCGTTACTGCCGTTCCTTGTTCTCGTATACCTTCCTGATGCGCAGCATGCCGTCTATCTCCCTGAGCCTTTCTACGGTGTCGTGGGGCATCGCGCGGTTAAGATCCAGCAGTGTGTACGCGTAGTCTCCCCTGCTCTTGTTCGCCAGGTTCTCTATGTTCAGCCCGTGGGCGCCGAAGAATGAGGTGATCTGGCTTAACATGTTGGGGATGTTCCTGTGCAGTATCGCCACGCGCGCTGCCGCCTCGCACCTGCCCATATTGAGTTCCGGGAAATTCACCGAATGCAGTATGTTGCCGTTATCCAGGTAGTCCTGCAGCTGATCCGCCGCCATTATGGCGCAGTTGTCCTCCGCTTCTTCGGTGGACGCGCCTAAATGCGGTATGACAATCGCCTTGTCCATGTTCGCGCTCACCGTGTTCGGGAAGTCGGTCACATAACGGCTCACCTGACCTTCTTTAAGCGCTTCCGTCATCGCTTTTTCATCCACGAGCACATCCCTGGCGAAGTTCAGCACCACCGCGCCGCGCTTCAGATTTTTGATCGTCTCGCGGTTTATCATGCCCTTTGTCGAATCCGTGGCGGGCACGTGGATAGTAAGATAATCGCTTACAGCGTATACCTCCGCCTCCGACTCCGCATGATGCACCATGGGGCTCAGGTTCCAGGCCGCCTGCACGGACATGAACGGGTCGTAGCCGTACACTTTCATGCCCAGCGCCACCGCGGCGTTTGCGACTATGCCGCCTATCGCGCCCAGACCGATTATGCCCAGGGTCTTGCCCTGTATCTCATGTCCGGAAAACTGCTTTTTCGCGCTTTCCGTATCCGCCGCAATGTTTTCGTCCGCGCTGTTGGACTTCACCCAGTTGATGCCGCCCACCACGTCACGTGCCGAAAGCAGCAAGCCGCACAGCACCAGCTCCTTCACGGAATTGGCGTTCGCGCCGGGAGTGTTGAACACGACGATGCCCGCTTCGGAACACCTGTCGATGGGGATATTGTTTACACCCGCGCCCGCTCTGGCGATAGCTCTGAGGCCGTCGGGCAGCGCCATGCTCTTCATGTCCGCCGACCTGACCAGCACGCCCGCGGCTTCTTCCATATTGTCGGTAAGGCTGTACCCCGCACGGAAGCGGTCGGTGCCGACCTTCGCGATCTTGTTTAAGCAGTATATCTTACGGTCTTTCATCACTTGCACGTCTCCCTCTCAAATTCGCGCATGAACGCCACCAGCTTTTCCACGCCTTCCATGGGCATCGCGTTGTATATGGATGCCCTCATGCCGCCGACCGTCCTGTGGCCTTTAAGGTTCTTGAACCCTTCTTTCGAAGCCGCTGCGATAAACTTTTTATCCATCTCCTCGTCTCCGGTCACGAAAGGCACGTTCATAAGCGACCTGTCCTTTTTCTCGACAGTGCCTTTGAACAGTTCGGAACCGTCCAGAAAATCGTACAGCAGCTTGGCCTTGGCTTCGTTGCGCTTCTTCATTTCCGCCAGACCGCCCAGCTTCTTGAGCCACTTGAACACCAGCCCGCACACATAAATGTTGTAGCAGGGCGGCGTATTGTACAGGCTCTTGTTGTCCGCGTGGATCTTGTACCTGAGCATGGACGGCGTGAACGGAAGCACGTCTTCTCTTATCAGGTCTTCCCTGATTATGACTATGGTCACGCCCGCGGGACCCACGTTTTTCTGCGCGCCGCCCCAGAGGATGCCGTATTTGCTCACATCCATGGGTTCTGACAGGAACATGGACGAGATATCGGACACCAGATCCTTGCCCTTCGTGTCGGGCAGCGTTTTGATGGTGGTGCCGTATATGGTATTATTCTGGCAGATGTATACATAATCCGCGTCCGGCGACACGGGCAGGTCGCTCAAATCAGGTATATATGTGAAATTGCGGTCGGCAGACGAGGCGATCACGTTCACCTTGCCGTACATTTCCGCTTCTTTCGCCGCCTTTTTGGCCCACTGACCCGTGATTATGTAATCCGCCACGCGGTTGACCATCAGGTTCATAGGTACCATGGCGAACTGCGTATGCCCGCCCCCCTGCAAAAACAGCACCTTGTAGTTGTCGGGTATGCCCATCAGTTCCCTTAGATCGGCTTCGGCGGTCTGGATGATCTCCTCGTAATCCTTTGACCTGTGGCTCATTTCCATGACCGACATGCCCGAGGAACCGTATTCCAGCATTTCATCCGTACAGATCTTAAGCACTTCTTCGGGAAGCGCGGCGGGGCCGGCTGAAAAATTATATACCCTGCTCATTGATTGCTCCTTTCCGTGGACCCGGTCATTCCGGGATTCAACTCATAAAATCGAATATACATTGCATATTATACTTTGGTATGCAAGTATTTGTCAACTTTTTGACCGTTAAGTGTTTATTTATTCATCCATTTTGCAAGTTCGACGTTTCGTACAGACTGTTGAAGCGTTTTATCGTATCTATCTCGCCGGGATCGTAAGGCCGCAGGCTCGGGCGGAACAGGTCGTGCTGCCAGAGCTTGAAGTCATAATCCACGCTGCCTTCTTTCTGCTCGTACTGTTCCCACATGGAGTCCCACGGCTCGTAGGTCTGGGTCTTTCCCGCGACGAATCCCCAGCACCAGCAATTGATGCGTTCAAGGTACAGCAGCGGATACAGTTCCCGTACGTTCTGGTGGTTTATCCTGTGAAGCCACTCCGTAAGCAGGATCGGTTTGTTAAGGCGTTGGAGCTGCTCGTACCCTATAACGAATTTGTCGAGCGGCTGGTAATTGTGCCACGATATCACGTCGCTAAGACTCGCGCTCAGCGCGTCGTTCGGTCTTAAATTGTCGTAGTCCTTCCAGTACCACACATCCGAACACAGCGGCTGCACCGGGTCAAGCTCCCTCACGGCATCGAACATGAGCCGGATCAGGGGCAGACAGCGCTCCGTTCCAATGGTTATACCGGGTTCGTTGTACACGTTCCAGCACACCACGCGTTCGTCCGCGCGGTATCTTGACACTATCTCGCCCACCATCTCCAGGTATTTGTCCCTGGTCTCGGCGCGCTCGAGTTCGTGGTACGGCGTGAGCGCTTTCTGCTCGTCAGTCAGCGGCGCGCGGCCCTGATGATACCCCAGCGCGTACGCCTGCTCCCCCAAAGGCTTGGGAGCATATTTTTCGCCCCTACACAGCTGCGCTTCGTTTGCCAGCACCGGCATGACCTTAAGGCCAAATCGCGCGCACAGGGCTATATAGCCCTCAAGCATCTCCATGAAAGACGCGCGCTCCTGCAGCCACACGTCGAATTCGACTATCAGTCGCACCGTATTGAACCCAATGTCCCGGCACAGCGCCAGTTCCCTTTCCGCCGTGCGCATATGGCGCGCATTATCGTAACTCTGCCACATGTCTATACGGCTGCAGCAATCGCTGCCAATGAAATTGCAGCCCCGCAGCCAGCCCGCTGTGTTCTGCCAGGCACGGGCCTGTTCGCATGTCCAGGTTTTGTTCATTCTGTCAGTTTTCCCCCGTCTGTGGCCGGATTTCGATCTCATCGTCCGCGATCCTGATCACATGCGAACAATTCAGCACCCTCCCTGAGCCTCCGTCGCAATAGTACGTTACCAGGTATCCCCCGTTTACTCTTATCATCGCAGGGTAGCAATAGCTGTCCGCCGGGTCGTCTTCGATCAGAAAGCATCTGCATGTGTGCTCTTTGAACGTCTTCCAGGAAAACTCCTTCGCCGGTTTTGCGAAAGACTGTCCTTTATCGTCAGATACAGCCAGCACGATGGGCGACCTTTGGGGCGATCCCCAAGGAGTACTATGTGCCGAGCACGGCGAATGCCCTGCCGGATTGAATACCGCGATGACCTTGTCTCCGAGTCCCGCCGTGCGCATGGGCGAATCGGGAGACGGGAACAGTAGGTTCGGTTCCGGCACCGTCCACGTCCTGCCAACGTCCTTTGAGAAAGACTGATACTGAAAGCCGTACACCGTGCGCATATAACACCATAAAGTGCCGTCAGGCAGTTCCAGCAGCCCCGGTTCCTGCAGTCCGGCGGCGTCGCCGTAAGGAGAAGCAATGCTGCTCATGTCCTCATGCCAGCTGCGCCCGCAGTCATCCGAGCGGAAGAACCTCACGACACCCGGCTCAAGGTCGTACCTGTGCACCGCGTTTCCCGCAAAAGAAGCGGGCGTTATTATCCTTCCTGCTTTTGTAACGATCGAGGCGGCGTTCGTGCCGCAGTAATAGCCGATATCGCCGGTGCAAAACGTCAGTTTGCTCCAGGTCTTTCCTTCGTCGGATGAATACCTGAACACCGGCATGCAGGATATGGTGCCGTCAGGCTCGGTATTCTTGCGCAGGTAGCAGGCTCCGAGCTCTCCTCCGGGCAGCCTTATCAGCGTACAGGCCATATTGTTGCGGCAATCGTAATCGTCGTCAAACAATTCCCTGGGTTCGTTCCAGCTTTCCCCTTCGTCGTATGAAATCACGGCCATTATGCGGGAATAGTCATGGTCTCCGCCTTCCCCTCCGAAATGGGAATACGCCAGCATAACGCCGCCGTCGCTCAGCCTGATAAAACTGCCTTCGCCGTTTCTGGGATTGGCAGGCGAAGTCTCAAGCGTTTTCACGAGCCGTCCGACTTTCTTCATGCGGTTTCCCCCTTTTGCGCCTCTTCGGTCCGTTCCATTCTTTAACAGCGGTTTTTTACATAAGATAGTCCTCATTATACTTCATCCGTCCTGCAGTCGGCAATAGGAAAACCCTCCAAAAATATACAGATGCTCATATTTGTTTCTTTTTGGGCTGCACGCTTGGCAATCATGCGGATAATCTGCTATAATCTTGGCATACTTGTTTATGAAGGTGACACACCCATCATGCGGAACATAGGCATATTCGCCCACGTGGACGCAGGCAAGACCACTCTGTCCGAGCAGCTTCTGCTGCTGGGCGGCGCCATACGCAAAGCCGGCAGCGTGGACAGCGGCACGGCGCACACCGACAGTCTGCCCGTGGAGCAAAGGCGCGGCATTTCGGTAAAGGCCAGCTGCGTGCGTCTGTCCTGGCGGGGCGAACCCATCAACCTGATAGACACTCCCGGCCACACCGATTTCTCCGCCGAGATAGAGCGCTCCATGTGGGCGTTGGACGGAGCCGTGATAGTCGTGTGCGGAGTGGAAGGCGTGCAGCCCCAGACCGAGCTGCTGTTTGAAACGCTGCATTCACAGGAACTGCCGGTGTTCTTTTTCATAAACAAAATGGACAGAAACACCGCGGACTCCGGGCGCGTTGCGTCCCATATCCGCAGGCGTCTTTCGGACAGGGCCGTTCAGATAAACGACGGGCAGCTGCTGCTGGAGACCCTGTGCGATTGCGACGACCGGCTTATGGAAATGTACCTTGACGGACAGACGCCCGACCAAACGGACATAAAAGATACGCTTTCGGCGCTGGCAAAAAAGGGCGAAGTATTCCCCATACTCGAAGGTTCGGCGCTTAAGGGCATTGGCATCGAAAACGTGCTGGACGGCATAATCGATTTTCTCCCGCCTCCGGATACCTCAAAAACAGCATTGTCCGGCGTCGCCTTCGCTGCGGCGCACGACAGACTGCTGGGCAAAGGCATGTGGGTCAGGGTGTTCGGGGGCAGGCTGGAAAGCCGCGACCAAATCACCCTTCCAGGGCGAGCCGATCCCCTGACTGGAGAGATCACCCGGGTGCAAAGCAAGATAACTCAGATCAGAAGCGTGGACGGCACCGACACCGGAAGCCTTTCTGCCGGGGATATAGGCGTCATATACGGAATAAGCCAGCTGAAAGTGGGACAGATCATCGGTTCTGCCGAATACCTCCCCCGCACTGTGCGGCCCGGCTCCCTGCGCGCTCCGCTGACCACGGTCAAGGTCGAAGCTGTCGACCCGACCAGGCAGACTGCCCTCGCAGCCGCCTGCCGCGCTCTTGCTGACGAGGATCCTCTGCTTTCCGCCCGCTTCGTAAGCGCCACGGGCGAGCTTGACCTGGATGCCATGGGCGCCATCCAGCTCGAGATACTTGAAGATGCGCTGAAGACCCGTTTTGGTCTGGAAGCGCGTTTCGGCGACCCTACCGTGATCTATAAGGAAACCATTGCCAGGGAAGCCGTGGGTTTCTGCGCTTACACCATGCCCAAGCCCTGCTGGGCGATACTCAGGTTCGAACTGCACCCCGGCAAAAGGGGCAGCGGCGTGGCTTTCCGGTCCGTCGTTCCCGCCCGGGAGATACTGCCCCGCTACCAGCACCAGGTCGAGCAGGCGATCCCCCTGGCGCTGTCACAAGGGCGGCTTGGGTGGCAGGTCACCGATATAGACATAACGCTTACGGGCGGCAGCCATCACCAGTTCCATACACATCCGCTGGACTTCATCGTCGCCACGCCCTGGGGAATACAGGACGGGCTTCGCGCCGCCGGCAGCGTGCTTTTGGAGCCGGTGCTCAAACTGCGTCTGCGCGTCCCCACGGAATGCACGGGAAGGATCATCAGCGACATAAACGCCATGCGCGGCGAAGTGATCCACGTGGATTCGGCAGACGACTACGCCGCGGTCACCGCCCTTGTGCCCGCCAAGGAGAGCCTGGACTACCCCACCCGTCTCGCAGTCGCCACCGCGGGCAAAGGCGGCATGAGCGTGCGTCTTAACGGCTACAGTGAGTGTCCCCTGGAACTTGGTGCGGTCGCTCCCCGTCGCAATGTCGATCCTTTGGACACCAGCAGGTACATACTCGCCGCCAGGAGTGCGCTTGAGGGCGGCATATTCGATCTGTAACCGGTGCCCGCCTGTTTCCGTATCCTGCGCGTCTCGGTTACTTCAGATTCAACAATTAATATCATAAAAAAGAGTGCCTGTATCCGAGCATTTGGCGGGCGCACCCGTTTTTGATACTGCATTTGAAGTGCTCCTGCCGATTTCTAACAAAGAAATTTTGGTTTTTATCAGAATATTCAAATCTTCAGGGTGACAAAGCCGTTTAAAAGTCGTATAATATTAAGGGAGAGTAAATTTGGATAGGTGTTTCCTTTATTTACCGTTAACTTATGCGCAGGCGACCACAAACATTTTTGATACGAACGGAAAAGGAGGTCAAACCATCATGAAGCTCAAAAGACTGCTCTCGGTGCTGCTGACGGTGTTGATGCTGCTGGGAAGCGTTCCCGCTTTGGCAGCCTCCGGCACGGCTACCGACTCCTACTGTCCCAGCGACAGAAGCGGCAACCATACCCATTACTGGCTGGATTGGGAAGTCACCAAGCAGGCGACCTGCAAAGCGGCGGGCACCAAGACCCGCACGTGCTATTTCTGCAGGTATAAGCAGACGAAATCGATCGCGAAGCTTGACCACCAGTACAGTTCCTGGACGGTGACCAAGAAGGCTACCTGTACCGCTGCCGGTTCCCGCTACCGCAAATGCAAGGTCTGCGGCACGAAGCAGACCCAGACCCTTAAAAAGCTGGCGCACAGCTGGGGCGAGTGGCTGATCATTGCCCCTGCCACGGACTTTTCCGCAGGGACCCGTTCCCACAGCTGTAAAAACTGCGGTACCTCCGAAACTAAAAACTTTGATCCCGAGGGCACTCTGCGCAAGGGCGACAAAGGCGACAGCGTAAAGAAGTTCCAGGAAGCGCTTAACAACGCGGGCTTCGACTGCGGCAAAGCGGACGGCATTTTCGGTCAAAACACCGAAAGCGCGGTCAAAAGTCTGGAAGCTGCCCACTCCTTCACCTCCGACGGCGTAGCCTGGCCCGGTGTGCAAAAGTGGCTGAGCAGCGGCAACGTGCCCGATGACATAAACAAAGGCCCGATCCAGACTTTCAGCAATCCCCCGAAAAATCTCGATTTTCCCGCAAACGCGGGTTACGGCGGCTCCCTTATCGCTTTAGGCGCCGATCTTATTCCCCCCGCTCCTTACACTGCGGGCACGATGGTCGTTGCGAGCTGCTACCTTTACAACCTGAGCGATAACGCGCTTCAGCTGGACAGCCTGGACTGCGACAACGCGGATAATATGATCTCCACCGAACCCTGGATGGATCATTCTTCCGCAGCGATCGCTCCCAAATCCAAGAATCCCTTCATGGTGCTGCTCAAAGTCACCGACGATGACGTGAACGACGGCTGGGGCACTTACACCGTCACCGCCACCGCACATGACCCGGAGCACCCTGAAGAGACTTCCGAAGCGATATGCACTCTCACATTCACGATCCAGAAGGATAAGCCCTCCATATTCGTGATGTTCGACTGGTCTTATCATTACGCCGGCGAATTCGGCGAGACTGTTGATCTGCCCCTTGCCGTATACAACAACGGCAACGCAGATCTGAAAATAACCGACTACGAGATCATCCCCAGGGACGAACCCGCCCAGCCGGGCTGCGGTGTATTGACTTACCCGGAAGAGTACCA
The DNA here is from genome assembly GCA_024683475.1 of Clostridiales bacterium. GTDB lineage: Bacteria > Bacillota > Clostridia > Christensenellales > Aristaeellaceae > RUG14130. The sequence continues at coordinate 37,039 of JAIKYG010000103.1, forward strand.
CACTCTGTTCGAAGTTGGTGATTGTTTTAATGCCACTCTGTCCGTGACGATAGACGAGTATGACGCCGCTTTCGCCGCCGACACCGGAAACGGCGACAACACGCTGAGGACAGTCAGGTTCTTCGCTCAAACCGCTGAAATCAAAGAGGTTTCAGACTATGATTATGCGTTCATCACCGTGCTGGAAGGCGATACGGAATCCCTGCCCGCGATACGGCTGGAAGTCATTCCCAAAACATCTCAGACCGACTTTGTCCAGGGAGAAACTCAGGACTTCACCCTGCGCCTGATCAACGAAACTCCGGACGACATTCTCTACATACCCAAAGTCGACGCTTCGGATCCCGACGGTTACTTAAGGGCAGGTTATGTGGAATCCGTGCTGCCGGCGTACGACTCCGTCGAGATGCAGGACTCCTATACTTTCACTCTGTCTGACGCCGGAAAGCCTTCCATAACCCTCTCCTGGGTCGGATCCGCCGCGAGCGAAGACGGCGAAGAGCATTGGTCCGAATCCGTCGAGCTCGAATATAAGGTATACTCCGAAGGCTACGACTGGACGCCTCCCACCGAAGAGGGCTCTCTGATCGTAATAAAGAGCGTCGCCGGTTCCTCCAAACTGCCTCAGGGCTATCAGGAAGGCGAGACGATCCATTACGAGATCACCGTTACGAATCCTTCCTCCGCCACGTATTTCGAGATCAATGTCTACGATCCCCTTAAAGGCAGCAACGAAGACGCGCTGGTAGGCAAGATCGTCAACCTCGCTCCTTTCAGCTCGGCGACGGTCAAGTTCGACTACAAAGTCACAAAGGACGACGTCGACAACAAAAAGGTGGTAAACACCGCCACGGCAGATTTTATAGACAACCGCGGCAACATCTCCAAGAAAGACAGCAACAAGCTGGAGACGCCCACCTACAGGCCGCCGAAAAAGCAGACCTCGTCCGGAGACTGCTGCGTGCTCACGCTTAAAGGCAAAGGCGAAGGCATAGAAGAGTACCGTCTGGATTACTGCGACGAGCACAACGGCGTCCAGACGAAGGTCAAGTCCCTCGTAAACGCCGCAAAGACCGAAAAGAGCATGCTCCAGGCCTGGAAGAAGGCGGAGATCCTGTGGACAGATGCGCTGAATAAAGAGTATGACAGGATGCTTTCCGGGGCTAACGACGAGCTTAAGCAGCTTATCAACTCGGAAAGGGAGCTCTTCTTCGCACAGCTGGCGCTTAAGCGCGAGTGTCTGGAGACAAAGCACCCCGATCAGCTCTATATAGTGTATGAGCAGATCGCTCGCGACCTTATGAACAAGACCACCGAGATCTGTTACGAAAGGCATACCGCGCCCAGGCAGCGCGCCGACAGCCGCACGAACAAGGATATAGCGGAGCTTGAAGCCATAGTTCCCGCCGAAGTGTGCTCCAGGGAAGAAAAGCAGCTGAAAGCCGCCCTTAAGTTCACCGAAAAGGAATGCCTGAAGCATTACGGCGTAGACATGAGAGCGGAACAGACTTTCGCAAACGCGGGTGATGACAACCTTTCCCAGGCATGGCTGCTGGTCACACGCATGTGGCTTTCTGAGCTTGACTCTCTGACCAGCACCCGTTACCTGGCCGCCGACGAGGAGACCAGGCCCGTGATCGCTGCAGACCGCACCGCATTCGGCGAATGGCTGGAAGCCCGGCGCAAGCTGCTCGAAAAGCTGTATCCCGACCAGGAGAACACGGTAAACGAAGTGATCGTCCGCATCATCAAGACAAGAGTATTCGATGCCTGCCTGATCGGCGAATAGCTCCATCGTTTCCTCACCACAGAAATGCCGCCGCGAAATAATCGCGGCGGCTGTTGTTTATCCCGGCATCACGCGTCCGGGAAATACTCCCTGAACGCGTCATAACCCGTATGCACGCTTTCTGCGGGATCGTAGCTCAGCAGTTGGAAGAACGGTTCCAGGGATCTCATGGGGCTGAGACCTTTCCCGCGCAGGTCGAGGTACCGGTCTATCGTCTGCTGCTTCCCCGCTATCAGTATCCATTTGAAGCGTATATCTTCCGGCTTATCGGCGTTCTCCTCCGTATAATGTATCAGCCCGTGCTTTTCTATGATCGCGCACGCTTCCTCCGCCACCGTTTCATAATCCGCCTGTGTCAGCGGCGGAGACAGCGCAAGGCGTTTGCAGCCGCCCGCCACACACTCGCAGAACGCGGTCACCATGCCGAGTATAAACGCTCTTTTGTCCAAATGCGCGCGGTCCATTCCTGTCCTCCTCCATGCCGTAACGTCAAAACATTCGTAACCGCTTGCTTACGGCTTCCAATACCTGTCGATCTCCGAATTGACCATACCGACCCACTCGGAAAGCACTTCGCTTCGACCGTTGACGGTGCTTATATCTTTCAACACGAACTCAAACGGCGTGCCATTGCGGTTGCAGGCAAGTATTACGCGCCGTATCTCTTTTCGGGCAGCCTCTTCATCCAGCGCTCCGCGGCTCACGAACGCAGGATTGGGTTTATACGACAAAACATAATCGCGTCCGATATTGTCCGCCGCCACGTCCGGGTCCGCCCAGGGCGTTATCGATATCCGGCGCAGGTTTTTGAAGCGTTTTCTCAAATTCGGGATCTGGTCGTGCAAAGGCTCGCAGCACCCGTAATACGACAGCCCGCAGCGGTCGAACAGGCGCTGTATGTACTTGAGGTCGAACTCGTCTCGCACCTTAGGCGACACCATGCTGAAAGCCTGCGCCATGGAGCGGCACCATACGTCCTTCGCCGTGATTTTGTCCCGGTCCATATCCTTGACGGGCAGTTCCCGGGTACATGCGGGCGTGCAGTGAAGGTAATACGGATCTGTCTCAAGCACGTTCAGTTCTTCGTACCTGGTCAGCCTGTGCTCCTGTATCCTGGTGAATTGCTCCACTATCGCGTGCATGTATTCCGGACGGTCGTGCAGGTCTATCATGCAGTTTTCCGCGCCTCTGAGCATTGCGATGTCGTCCCAGGTCGGCATATACAGCATTACGCCTGCCTTGCGTACGGGCAAGAGCCCGTCAAAGACCGCGGACGCTAGCTCCACGTTTGCCTCGGTCTCCTTTTCGTTCAGGCTGACGTCCGGCAGGTGGAACTGCTTCAGCGCCTTTTCGTCTTCCAGCAGATCCGTATAGCGATGTGAGGATATGCTGCTGCCCGTGACGGAGTGTATCGTGCGTGAATCCGTCACCTTAAACCCGTATCCGCTGTCGTCGATCGCCATCCTGGCTTCCGCGTACGGTTTCAGGGCGTAGTCCCCTCTGTGATGCGTGCATTTGAAAATGTCGGTCCGCAGTCTCCGCTCCATTGCCCTGCATCCTGGGTCTTCGCACGTGAGTCTCAGTTCTTCGCAGTCAAGTTCACCCCACGGTTCCTCAAACACGAGCACCGGCGGCCTGACCGTGCCGATCAGGCTGTTCAGGTCCCTGTACCTTTCCGGGATCGCAAGATTGTATTCATCAAGGGCAAGCTCGGTATACTTTCGGGCAAGTTCCCTGAGGATCTTGAGATCTTTTTTCGCTACAACGCCGTTTGTCATATGAACACCGTCACCCATAGAGTTTTACGCCGGCTCAGTTTTCCCACACGCTGTCGTTCCGGCCTGCGGTCAGTGACAGCGTTTTGCCGTCCATGACCAATTCAGCTTTCATGTCCTCGGGAACCTCCACGCTTATGACCGTATTCAGCAGCGTTTTCCGGTAAGACACTCCCAGCTTTCCTAGCGGAGTGGTTATATGACCTTCCGCTTCGGGCAGCCATTGCATGAAACGTGGCTCGATTTGCACTTCCCGCCAGCCTGCGGACCCGTTTGCCTGTTTCATGCCCAGCGCATCGTAGAACAGCTGTTTTGAAGCAGCTCCGAACATGGGATGATCGAGCGAACGCTGATATTCGCAGTCTGACCAGTATTCCCACAGCGTGGTGGTGCCCGTGCGCATCATGGAGCCGAAGGAATTGGGCTTTTCACTGGTCAGCAGACGGCATTCCAAGTCGTAACGTCCCTTTTCGCCCAGCAGCCTGGTGACAATTTCCGTGCCGAAAATACCTGTGTCGTAGCTGCCAAGTCTGTCGTATCGATTGAAAAAGTTTTCCAAAGTGAGATTATCGCCCAGCCCGATGTCAAGCGCGAAGGCGTTGGCTCCCTGCACGTTGCCGGCAAAGTCATGTGTCGCGACGTCATAATAGTTCCGGATGATCGCATCGCAGGCTGCCCTCCTGCGTTTCTGCCACAGCGGGTTTTCAGGCTTTCCGAGTATGCCGTCGATAGCTGTCACAGCGTCCAGCGCCTTGATCTTGAAATACGTGTTCACGAACGGCGGCGGCAGTTTGATCGGGTCCGGAGTGCACCAGTCCCCCAGGCACCACTCCCCTGCCCGGTCGCTCACCACCAGATCGTTTTCGCTGTGCAGTTCCAGATAGTCCAGATACTTGACCATACCCGAGTACATCTCTTTAAGCGGCTTACTGTCACCATATTGATAATAATAGTTGAGCGGCACGGTGATAATGGCTATATCCCAGCCTCCGGGTCCGCCGCCGCAGCGGGTATAAGGGGCGGTATTCTGCACGTGTCCGGTATGTTCATCCTGACAGTCGAGTATATCCCGCATCCATTTGCGCACAGTGTCTTTATAGTCGATTGCCAGCATCGCCGCCTCGCAGGCGAGCTGCCCGTCTCCGGTATACCCCCTGCGTTCCAGGTGCGGACAGTCGGACGGTATGCCGCCGTGCAGATTGTTGAGCTGCGTTCGCACATACGCTTCATACAGCCAGTTAAGCACCGGGCTCGCGCTGCGGAACGAAGAATCGACAGCTGCGTCAGTGTGTATCACGGAGGCATACAGCACATCCGCGTCGCCCTGCACGGTAAAGTATCTGAACCCCAGCCAGGTGAATCTCGGATGGATCACACGCCCGTTTCCGTCGCTGACCACCTGCCATTTCTGATTGTGGGTGTAATGGCTTTCCAGCTGTCCGCGCGTGTCGAGCATTTCTCCGAAGCGCACCTCGACGGTCCCGTTCCGCCCGGATCTGTCTTTGAGCGTCACCCAGCCCGTGATGTTTTCGCCCAGATCGTACAGCGTCCCCCTCGGGCCTTCCATAAGCTTTATGGGTACTATTGAACGTATGACGCGGTCCGCCGGGCAGTCCTGCAGCTGGTATTCGGTCTCCATTTCCGGCAGGATCCGCACTTTGTTCCATGCGCCTGCGTCCTGGGTCATCCAGTCCTCCCCGCACAGGTTCAGATCGTGCTTTTCGCCCCTGAACAGATTGCAATCCGACACTTCGCCCTGTTTCCAGCGGGCATCCTCACCGGACAGGACTTCGCGCGTCTCTCCGTTTGAGTCAGTCAGGATGATGCGGTAGCACAGCCGCACTTCGCCGAAGTTTACATGCCCGTCGTACGACCAGGTCTCCTGCGCAAAAAAGCCCGGACCCAGCGCGGCGCCCAGCTCGTTTTTGCCTTCTTTCAAAAACGGCAGGATGTCATATTTTAAACAGTAACAGCGGTGGCGGAACACTTCGTCAAACGGCTGCCCGTTTACTGTGATATTCCTGTGGCAATAATCACTGGTGACTGGCATGAACAGGTCTTCCGAGACCCGTCTCCCGTTAATGTACAGTTCAAAATATCCGAGGCCGCAGATCGTTATCTCCGCTTTTACCGTATCCGCCGCGTCAAACGAGGCGCGCACAACGGGCGTCCTTGTAATCCCGTCAAATCCCAGCCATTTCGCATTTCCGAACATTTCCTGCTGATTCATGCCCATTCTCCCAATCAGTTGTTAAAACTTATGTCCGCGTAGATCGGAGTGTGGTCGGACGCAAACTGTACATCATGATCCGAGACTATGTCGAACAGTTTCACGTCTGCTCCTGCGTTTACGAAAATATGGTCGATGCAGTAATCGGTGTTGTCCGAGCAGAACGTATCGGGGCTGTCAAAATAGGTCGCGCAGTCGCGAAGGCGCACCTCCGCCGCGAACTTGGCGTCTCTGACACCTGCCTGCTCCATGAGATCCATAAGCATTTCGGACCCGTCCGGGGTATTGAAGTCACCTGCCATTATGACAGGCAGACCGGCATACTTTTTTACCGTATCCGCCGCGAACGAAGTAAGATCCGCCATGTTTTTTGCATATTTCCTCGCTTCTTCCCGCGGCGCAAGATGTGTGTTGGTCACAACAAAGCGCCTGCCGTCGGACAGTTTTTCAAATACCGCCACTGCAAGCACCCTGGTGGCGTCCCTGAAATCCAGGTCAAGTATATACTCTTCTACAAGTTTGACGGTTTTGGGGTTATACAGAAAGCAGGTCGTATTGTACGTGAAGCCTTCGGCGTTGCTCTGCCTGCAGGCGAACGCATATTCGCCCGTATCCGCAAGCAGGGGCATTAACGCCTTGTGCCACTTGGCGCCCGCTTCCTGAAGCGCGACCACATCCGCCATGTAATGTCGGAGCACGGCAGCCACCGTTTCATCCCTGCCGTTTACGGGCACTTTGCTCCAATCCGGATGCATGATATTGTAGGACATCACTCTGACTTGCGCGCCTTCAGCCAGTTCAGCAATGCCTTCGGTTTCACTTTCCCCCGCGCAAAACACCAGGCAAATCAGCATCAGCGCGGCGATGCATGCGATCATGCGCCTTAATATGCCGGATCTCTTCATGCAGGCAACTCCTTTCCGCAGGAATCCGAAGCTTTGCTGCCGAACCTTATGCCCCGTACATCCTGCTTTTGGGAGGATCGACCCTGAGCGCCTTGGCAAGCTCGTCAAGCGTTTTGGGAGCATCCTCCGGTATGAATTCCTTCGATACTATGTATTTCAGGCACCACTGGGCGGTGAAGTTTGTGGTTATCCACGGGATCTCTTTTATTTCCCGCCCGTCTTCGCCTATTGCGTATACGGCAGGTTTGAATCCGTCCGGCTGTTCGGGCGAGTACAGAAGCGCGAGCAGCCCGTTCCATATCTTCCGTCCCATCTCGCGGTCGCTCGTGAACTTCGCAGCCAGCGCCTGCATTTCGGCGGAATAGATCACGCCGCCGAAGGCCCGGTCACCAATAATGCCGCCGCTCAGCTTATTCCTTTCTTCGGGGGACAGGTAGAAATAGCGCCCGTTGTTCGCAGTCATTTCAAACAGTTCACGGCTCTCAAGCATATCCGCGGTCTCCAGCCAGATCTCGGTCTCTCCCATGCAGGCCTGCAGATGCATGCCGCCTCCCGTCACGTTTTCGCCTTTGTATATAAGGTGCCCGCTTTGGGGTTCAAACCCGAAAGTCGGGCCGCTGGTGAGTCCGAGCGGCGTGTTTTTCAGGTCGTCTATGCCGGTCTGCATAAGCTTAAGGTATTTGCTGTCCAGCGTGCGTTCATAAGCGCACATCCAGTTTGACAGCAGCGCAGCCCAGTCCGGACCTGTGCGCAGGTTTATCTCGCCCTCCTGCTGGGTGAACCAGGGCATGGAATACAAAGACTCTGCGGCGCTTACGCTGTCCTGCAGGCAGTCGCCCACTCTGCGGTCACCCGTCAGGTAGTACAGCGGCCTGTGATGTCCCGCCATGGACACACGGGGCTCCTTGCACGGGCAGCCCCAGTGGCGCACGTTGTGGCGGGAACCCAGCCCTTTCATGTATCCGAAATGATACATGTCCACGTCGGAAGCATGGCGGCTCAGCGCCTCGGCCAGAACGAACACCTTTTCACTGCCCGTGCGCATGAACTGCAGCCACAGCCAGTACGTCGGCGCAAGTTCGGTGTTGTCCCAGGCGTAACCGCCCACGTCCCAGCGCCATTGATGGCGCGCAGCTTCGTAGGTGTGCATAAAGTCGCCGTAGTTGAACAGCCCGTACCATTTCCGCTGCTCGACTTCGTTTGCGTAGAAGTCGCACGCAGCGCTGATCTGGTCTTCCGCCCAGGCAGACACTTCAGTGTCCCTTACGGGAAGGCTCCAGGGGCCGAAAACCTTGTTGCTGTGATAATAATCCGGCGACGCAAAGTACACGGCAGGCCGTCTTACCGTATCCGACCGGCTTTTCAGTTCCCCGTCCGCGGCATAGCCCGCCGACGCGTGCACTTCCAGCCTGCAGGTCACGGCAATGCCGTTCGGATCCGGGCGGGTATAGTCGAAGCCCTCATATGTTCCCATCGGATACGAGCGTTTGTCATAGTGGCTGAAATCAAAAGGCTCGCACATCGGAGAATAGAACCAGGCAGTGCACCGGGTGGTTTCCTGCGACAGCGCCTCCGTTTCGAGCGCGGCGGGATGCTTTTCCCAGAAATCCCGTATATGCAGGCTCAGTGTCCTGTTCGGGTCGCTCACCGCCATAGAGCCGGGCGCGCGCCTGCCGCTCGGTCCGTCCAGCCAGCAGCCGTCTTCCCAGGCTTTCTTACGTATGGAATAGCTGTCAGCCGAATCCTGGGAAAGAATATAGTGGTCCCACCTGGGCAGGTCTTCGGCAGCTTCGTCCAGTTCTTCGGTCGCGCTCACGGTCTCGCCCGCGCACTGCATTTTAAGCAGCGCCGGGTCCAGATGCTTTCTCCAGTAGAAAAGCTGCGTGGGATTGTCGTGGAAAGTCGCTTCGTCAGTAAGGTAGCGGATGTGGCGCTGATATGGTCTCCCCGTAAACGCCGTCTCCAGCCTGAGCCCCCAGCCCGCCAATCTGTCAGTCTGCGGGTCGCCTTTGAAAAAGAACGTATGGTCGAACTGTATCTCTCCGTTTTCCCGCAAACTCATGCGTATGCGGAACGGCATCTTTTCCTCTCCGTCCTCCATGTGTACGCCGTCAAACAGGAACACCGTCTCCAGCGGACCTTCCGCCTCCAGCTTTCTTGCTTTCACAACGGCGGGCAACGGCTTTGTCAGAGAAGATACGCTGCCCTCGCAGCGTTTGGTATGGTTTATTAAAAGCACTGGATATACGGCGTCAAAAGCCGTTTGTCCGTTTGCTTCGCATCCCACCGCCAGTTTGTCGCCGCTTTTGGGCACCGTGATCCTGATAAAAGCGCTTTCGACCGTCCATCGTTCCGGAGTTTCGGTGACGCTTAGCCCTTTAAACGACTCGCCCGGCATGTTTTGCAGTTCGCCGCTGTTTCCCAGTTCCCGCGCAAGAAAAGTATGCCGGCTCCACTTTACCGATCCGTCCGGCCATCTGGCCGTGACTTCGCTTTGCAGCCTGACATCGCTGCCGGTCTCGTCCTTCAAACTGAAACAGGTGTTCCTGACTTCACCCCTCGGCCAGTATCCTCCCAGGCTTGCCCAGCCGCAGGGCTTACGGTTCTCAAGCAAACTCACCCGCATACCATTACCTCCGCTGTTTTCTTTTGGTTTGATTATAGCATGAAGCCGGATAAATCGCAAATGATTTATGCTGGCGCGCCGGTGCAAATAGTGATATACTAAAGTCATAAAACCGCGGAGGGCTTCATATGAGCGAAATTGCATTTGATCCGGCGCAGCTGATATATTCAAATCCCCTTGCCTGCGAAAACGATATCGCGTCATTCATACTTGAAGGCCAGGCGAAAACAAGCTTCCCGAACGGCTGCCTGCGGCTTGAAAACGCCCAAAGCGCAGTTCTCGGTCAGAAAGCCAACTACGTGCTTTGGTGCGACAGGGTCTTCCCGGCAGATTTCGCGTTAATGATCCGGTTCAGGCCCGTACGCGAGCCGGGCTTGGCCATGCTGTTCTTCTCCGCTTCGGGGCGCAATGGACAAAGCCTGTTCGATCCCGGCCTCTCGCCGCGCACGGGCGAATATCCGCAGTACCATCACGGGGATATCAACGCGTTCCACCTTTCGTTTTTCAGGCGTAAGGAGCCAGACGAGCGCGCTTTCCACACCTGCAATCTCAGGAAAAGCTACGGTTTCCACCTTGTCGCCCAGGGTGCAGACCCGATCCCGGGCGCGGCGGACGCGGCGGATTTCTACAGTCTCACATTGATCAAGCAGGGCAGCCGCATCGGTTTCAGCGTAAACGACCTGGAAGTCCTGCGTTTTGAAGATGACGGCAGCGAATACGGTCCACTGCTTGGCGGAGGCTGCATAGGGCTAAGGCAGCTGGCGCCCATGGCAGGCGAATACAAGGATCTTATGGTTTACGGGATATAGGCCTGACTTCTCCCGCATCTGCCAAAAAACGACTCAGGGAGGCGACTTAAGTGAGAAGCAAACTCGCCGTCATGCTCACGTTTTTGTTTGTAACGTTTCTCGTGTCTCACCTTATCCCGGCCTCCGTGAGCGAGAGCGCCGCACCCGATTACGGCGAGTCCCCGAACAGGATCCTGTACGTCTCCGTCTCGGGCAGCGACGAAGCTGGAGACGGCACTTTGGCATCGCCCTGGAAAACGCCCGACTTTGCCGCGGCAAATGCCCTTGCGGGCGACACGATATTTGTCGGTGCAGGGACATATGATATCTCTGTTCCGATAGAATTGCCGCCGCGCGTAAGCCTTGAGGGCGCAGGCGACGAGACCGTGCTCACTTCTTCCTCGCTTACCGAAGAAATGGCCGGCCGGAACGCCATTCTCCGGCTTGTGTCTGACACCGGCAGCGGCGGCGCCAAAACCGATGGCTGCCAGCACGTTTCGAACATCCGGTTCGACGGTGCAGGCATCGCGACACAGGCAATAGAAGTACAGAACCGCAACTGCGTAGCGATACACGACTGCACGATCGTCAACTTCGTCCATGTGGGCGTGGGCTGGCGCGCCACCGACTTGGGCGACGGCATTCCTCCCGAAGAATATGTGACCGGCGGGCGCTTCTGCAACAACTATATGAAGGACAACAGCTTTTACGGAAGCGATGCTTGGGGTTCGGTATACGGCCGCGGCGCGCTGTTCTGCGGCGGGCTTAAAGATTTTGAGATATACGGCAACACGATAATCGAGGACTGCCGCACCGGAATTGGCGGGGTCCGCGGCGTGCCGGTCAAATTCTGGTACTATACAGGCTGGATGCCGGGCTGCAGGATACACGGCAATGTGATAGAAAGGCTGGGTTCCCCCACGTTTTCCTCGGACGAAGTCAGCTGGGCATTCGCGATCGAGTCGGCGTATCATTCCGGCATGGAGATATACGACAACGAGATCATAGGCGCCGTAGACCTGAACGACGGGCTTTGCGGCGCGTTCGGCGGCACCGATTACGCGTACGCCACATGGATCCACGACAACCGCTTTTACCCAGACCCGACTCCCAAGGAAGCACACGGCGGAGCGGTTTTTGAGGAGACAGCGATCATTCTGGAGCACCGTACCGAGCGCACCGTTATAGAGCGCAACCGCATAAGCGGATACAATCAAGCGCTGTACTTTAATCTCCGTGAAGGGATATACGATTTCACATTCCGCGATAACTTCTGTACAAACCTCGGAGGCGAAGCCGGCAGCATGCTGCGCATGGACGGCCATGGTTCGGATATGCAGGTGATAAACTTCAGCATCTCCGACAATCTCTTCGAAGGCGGTCCCGCGTCCATGAGCGGTTTCGGCATCATCCTCGGGCAGGAAATGGGCACATGGTCCGGGCAGAACATCAACATCACCGGAAACGCCGTCGGAAACACGCTTTGGAACTGGCTGGTGATAGACGACTATACTTCGATAGAAGCCCTTACCATTCTGGGCAATACCGTATTCAACGTTGGCGGAGAATCTTTACTGCGCTCCGAAAGCGATATAACCGGATTGACTGTCTCCCGAAACGCGGAAGCGGACAGCAAAAGCTGGGAGTCTATTACGCTGGCGTTCAATTCTTCCGTACGTTAGCAGCCGACATACAAACGCGGGAGCATCGGTTCATGATGCTCCCCGCGTTATGTTCAGAGGCTCAACAGCAAGCCAAAGATCCTCCGTTATTCGGAGTCTATCAGCTTTGCCCACCTGCGGGCATCCTCCGGCGAGTATACCGGGAAGCCGCTTAAGTAATGGTTCCGCTTTGCTCCTTCGCCTGCGTCATATTCAATGAGTATCAGCCGTTGCCAGCTGGAGTATACCCGCATGCTGCCCGCGATAATATTGGAATTGGCGGGACAGGCAAACTCACCTTCAAACAGCGTCTCATTCGTGTCCGCATCCCACAGGCGCAGTTTTACGCCGGCGTCTTTAAGCGTGAAGTTGGATATAATCACGTCCTGATGCCAGCCCTGCGGCTCGTCCAGCATCACCAGTACGGGCTCCTGCGAGCGCTTGATGGCGTTAAAGGCGCGCTTTTTTGTGAAGTACCAGTCCACCACCGCGTCGCTTATCTGCGGCCAGCCGTCCAGCATATTCCACCAGATAAGTCCCGTACGCCGCCATGCGCGGGCTCGGGCGCTCTCGATAAAGTATTTGAAGGCTTCCGCCTGCGTGAACTGGCTTAAGAAACTGATCTCCTCCAGGCTGTCCGGCAGTTGTCCGAACATCAGTTTCACCTGGTCCAGCATCAGGCCGTTGCGGCTGTAACCGCGCTTGTACAGCACGGCATACTCGCTGGAGTGCGCAGTCCAGCTTTCGCCAAAGAAGTCCGTCATCTCATTTTCCGGTATGAACCGTTTGAGCGATCCCGGCGCGGGGCAGCCGTGGTAGCCGCACTCGCTCACGAAATGCGCGGAGGTGTGCCTGTAAAAATCGTCCTTGAACCAGGCGCGCGGGCCCCACAGATGCTGTTCGGGCACGCTGTACCGCGCAACTCCCCCGTCAATAAACGGGCTTGAAGGCAGGAACATGCGGAATGGGTCGTTCTCCCTGACTACTCTTGGCAGCGTTTCACGGGTGACGGAATTGACCCGGTTCGCGTCAGGATAATAGCCCCGGCCCGAGTACGTCTCGTCCACTTCGTTATCGCCGCTCCAGAGCAGTATGCAGGCATGGTTCCTCACCCGGCGGATCAGCTGCTCCGCTTCTTCGGCGATCACTCGCGCGAATCCCTCTTTCTGGGAATATACGGCGCAGGCCATTGTGAAATCCTGCCAAACCAGTATGCCGCTTTCGTCGCACAGGTCGTATACCTCGTCCGCCTCGTACACGTTTCCGCCCCACATGCGCAGCACGTTGCAGTTGCTTTCGCGCCACAGGGCGACCGCCTGCCCGTACCTTTCGGGATCCCGGCTGTGGAAAGCGTCCATCGGCACCCAGTTGGAACCGCGCAGGAACACCTTTTTCCCGTTGACCCTGACCAGGAACTCGCCCTCGTCTCCCGGAGCCATTTTGTGGTCTATCCTGACTTCCCTGAGACCCAGACGGCAGGTGTATACATCCAGCACCTCGCCGTCCCTCAAAAGCTCCATCTCGGCCGTATACAGGTTCGCATCGCCGTAACCTCTCGGCCACCACAGGCGCGGAGCGTCCACATAAAAACTGTCTCCCCCGCTCACAAAGCGCACCTGCTGGCGGGCGACTTCCTTCCCGTCCAGCTTTACTCGCACCTGATAGGGTTTAAGATCGGTATCCAGCGTCGCAAAACGGTATTTATACACCACATCTGCACGGCGCTCGTCGGCAGCACGGGTGGCAAAGTACACCTGCGTAAAGCGAATCTTCGGCAGTACCTCGACGTATACGTCCCGCCACATGCCCACCGACGGGAAACGCGGCATTATATCCCAGCCTAAAGAATGGGGCGGTATGCGCAATCCGGCATATTCCTCGGCGCCTTCACATGCTGTCGACGAGACCGGATAGTCATTGTCCCTGGCCCGCATGATCGCAGACGAAATGTCCACCCTGAGCCTGTGCGTTCCCGGCGCTGCCCCATTAAGCGGCAGGCGGCAGGGGATCAGCGCGTTTTCCGAATGACCGAGCTTTACTCCGTCCAGATATACGTCGCCGATACAGTTGAGGCCGTCAAACACCAGAAACACGTCTTTGTCCGGGGCGTCGGGAACGTCTATCTCCCTTTCAAAGCGCCATGACCAGCTTTCATACTTCTGGTACAGGTACTCGTTGGCCCCGAAAAACGGCTCGGGTTCTATGCCCGCGCGGTGCAGGTCCAGTTCCACGTTGCCCGGCACCTGCGCCGTAAGCTCCAAAGCGGGCTCGTTTTTCCCATACTCAAAGCCCTTAAGGCTCCATTCCCCGTTTAGCGAATATCTCACTTTCATACCTCCGGGTGTTCGGGTCGTTTGATTTGTCCGTCCCTGACCGTATCGGCAGAGACGCGATTCTTACATAACTGCCATGAAACCTTTTGCTCCGCACCGCCATGACCGGCGCATTTGCCTTTACAGCGCGATCAACTGTCCGAGCGTCACGTCTCGCTGCCGGTCAAACGCAGTTCCTCCGCATGTTCTTTCATGCCTTCGATGCAGATCTCGGCCACGTCCTTTAGCTCCATACCCAGCATCCCGCAGCCTTTCAGTATCAGTTCCCTATCGCATTTGGCCGCAAAACGTTTATCCTTGAATTTCTTCATGAAGCTCTTTACTTCCAGATCCTGTATCCCGTTGGGGCGCATCCTCGCGCACGCCTGTATGATGCCGGTCAGTTCGTCCACCGTGAACAGGCTCTTTTCCATTTCGCTCACAGGTTCCACATCCGTGCAGATGCCGTAGCCATGGCTTAGTATCGCCCTTATATCATCCTCATTGACCCCCGCGGCGCGAAGGGGTTCGGCAGTGTGCTTAAGATGCTCTTCGGGGTATTTCTCATAATCGTAATCGTGGAGCATGCCTATTGCCTGCCAATGTTCCGCGTCCGCTCCAAAGTGCTTTGCCATAGCGCCCATGGCGTAGCATACGTTCAGTTCATGCAGCAAAAGATGATCTTCCGTGACCATCGTTTCGTTCAGTTCCTGCGCCTTTTCAACTGTAAGCATACTCTTCCTCCCGTGTCGGTTTATAAGCCCAGACCCTTGCTGAGAGTTACGATAAAGTCCTGTACATTCGTGATGATGCCTCTCGTCGTCAGGCTTCCGCGGTCGCACAGTTTGTTGACCGTGAATTCCGAAACATCCACGCAGTAGAAGTATACCTGCCTTACCGTGCCGTCCGGCATGACGCGGTATGAGGGCGTCATGTTGCCCACCGCTATGGAATGCAGCATGGTAGCCATGCACAGCACGGTCGTCGCGCCTCTGAGCTGGTCACGCATCCTGTCCTGCGCCTCGTATACGTTGCCGTACACGGACGGCAGAGGCCCGTCGTCCCTTATGGAACCCGCAAGCACGTAAGGCACTCGGTATTTTTCACAGTTGTAAATGATCCCGTTGTCGATGCCTTCCGCTTTGATGAACTCGGGTATGCCGCCTCTGAGCCGCACCTGGTTTATGGTGTTCAAATGGTTGTAATGTCCGTTTGGCTGGTTGCGCTTGGTATATATATCCTGGCCCAGCGCCGTCTTCATGTACGCGGCTTCCAGGTCGTGAGTAGCCAGCGCGTTGCCCGCCAGCACGGCGTGTACGTATCCCCCCGCAATGAGCTTGGAAAACGCGTTTCGGGCGTCGTAGTCAAAGGCGAACGCAGGGCCCATCACCCACACTATCTTGCCGTTATCCCTGTCATGTTTGAGCAGGCTGTAAAGCTCGTCGTAGTCCTGGGAAAACGCCGTCTCGCGGGAACGGTTCTGTCGGAAGGCGAACACGTCGGAAAACCCGTCGGTCTGCTCGTCGAACCCGTCGGAATGCACATAGATGCCGTCTTCGCAGTTCTCCGTGCGCCCGGTGACGACAAGTTCACCCTTTTTCAAAAGCCTGAACTCTTTGACAAGGATCTCCCCGCCCTCATAAACCGGCACGCAGTCCATCCGGCTGTCCTTCGCGAGGATCCACTTCCCGCCGATTTTGAAGTATTCCGGGAATATGCTCATCGCGTGGAAACCGGGCGGAGCCGCACGGTCCACGGGCGCTTCTGCAAGTTTCGCCTCGGGCGCCCGGAAAAATATGTCTTTGGTAAAATCAGGTGCTGTGTATTTTCTCAGAGCCCATGACATAGGCAGATCCCCCTTGCTCGAAGTCAGCTTTTGTTTGAATGAAATTCGTCTAAAGAACAGGCATCAGAAACCCAGATACTGTTTATCTCTGTTTGCCCCATGCAGGTACTGGTATCTGTAAAACAGGTTGATATACTTTACGGCATTGAACCTGCGCCCGCCGCGGATCTGGTACAGTTTATCCGCGACCAGTTGAAGGTTCAGTTTGTTCCTCAGCTGCAGCGCGGCTGCCGCCAGCTCGGAAAACGGAAGCGACAGCGCCTTTTCGGTGCCCTCGTCTATAACTATCCTGTCGCCGTACAAGGCAATGCCGGCTTTTTTCCTGAGCAAGTTCTTATGCCTGTAAACGACTACTTCCAGCAGGTCTGCAGTATCCCTGTACAGCGGCGCGTCCCGGTACTGTGCCGGGTCCAGCGACCTGATATACTCCTGCTGCGCGTCGTACCAATCGGAGAACCACTCGAACGGAAACTCGCAGTCCACTCCCCGCAAGCGCTTATCCTCGCCGTACTCGACCGTACGCCCGCAGCGTTTGCAGCTTATCCGGTTGCCTTCGCTCCGGAAAGACGAAAGCCCGCACCACGGGCACCAGTATGCCACGCGCTCCAGGTATTCCCCCCTGCGGTCGGAAACGTATCTTCTTCCGTCATCCCTGGCTTCGTTGACCGTAAGCTCGTTTTTGATCAGCCGGTACAGTTCTTCGTCCGTATATCCGGCAGCTTCCTCGGGCTCGATCACCCTGCAAACGCCGGCTTTGATCGTCCCTTTTCGTATGGCGTTGCTCCACCGGGGCTGAACGCCGTAGCCGCCGTCTATCCTGTACAGCGCCACGGGCAGTTTAAGCGCTTTCACAAGCTTCGCTATGGAAAAGCGCATCGTTTCCGTTTTGCCGCTGTAGGTTATGTTGCCTTCCGGCGCAAGGGCGATAGTGCCGCCTTCCCGGGCTACCTTGAGCATCGTTCGCAGCGACACCATGTCGGTACACTGTTTCCTGAACGGGATCGGGGCGCAGAAAAACCTGATTATGCGCGAAATGATGCCCATGGAAAACAGGTCTTCCGTGCCGACGAAGTATATGGGTCTGTGAAAGGAAGTCTGGATGATGAACTGGTCAAACACCGTCTGGTGGTTGAAAAGGATCAGATAAGCCCGGTCATTCTCGGTCTTAAACCTTTGGGGCTTGCAGCCGTACAGAAAACGCGTGAAAGGGTATGTCGCCCACGTCACCAGGTTGCGGGCAAACTGATGCCGCCATTTTCTGATCCATTTCTTCGGTGCCTGCATCTGTGCTTCTCCCTTTTTTCCCATGCGGCGTTATATCCACAGAGTCAGCCGCAAAAAACGTTACCTAAAATGATACCACAAATCCAACTCCGTGTATAGATGCAATGGGCAACTAATGTAAAAAACGACCGTGCCTCCCCGAACCGCTTGCAATCAGCCGGGGCAGACGCTATCATATGAGTCGGAAATCCTTGACGCAGATCCCGCTTCCAAATCTTTGCATTCAGGAGTCAGGCAATGAAAGCAATGTTTTTAGGCACAGGCGCGGCGGACTGGTCCGGTCCCGACGAAAACGGCGAATACCGCAGGCTGACCAGCACGCTGCTGGACGGCACGCTGCTGATCGACGTTACGCGCTCCACGCTCGCCTCGATCAAAGATCCCTCCGCCGTAACGGACGTGTTTTTTACCCACAGCCACCCTGACCACTTCGATCCGGAAGCGCTCAGAGCGCTCGCTCCATGCCGCGTGTGGGCGCACGAGAGCTGGGCAGGCGAGATCGAAGGCCCCGGACTTACCGTTCTTCCGCTGCACGAGGGAGAGACCGTCACTGCAAACGGGTTCAGCGTGACGCCCCTGCCATCAAACCACTCGACTTCCCGTCAGTACGAGACCACTTTGCATTACCTGATTGAAAAAGACGGAAAACGCCTTTTCTATGCCACTGACGGCGCGTGGCTGCTCAATTATGAATACCACTTTATCCGCACCCTCAAACTGGATGCCGCGGTGTTCGACGCCACCATAGGCGACGGGCATGACGGTGACTACAGGATATTCGAGCACAATTCCCTGCCCATGCTGAGGATTATGGTTTCGACGCTCAGGAACACCGGGATTCTGAGACCCGATGCTCCTGTGTTCATGACGCATCTCGCGCGCACGCTCCATAAATCCCAGGCAGAAGTTGAAAAACGCGCAGAGCCGCCCTTTGTCTTCTGTTTCGACGGATTGGAAGCGGAGATCTGATTTTCTTTTCAGCGGCACAGGCCCGGCATATTGCCAGGCCTGTGTGCTATTTTGCCAGTAAGTCTATCACCACGTATTCGGACCAGCATCCGGTCTTGAATTTAAACGTCCAGTTGCTAATGCCGGACGACACTATGAAGTCCGTGTCCCCGCGCTTTTCGTGCCCGTAACGCAGGTCGTTCTCGCCTATCCATTCACCCACATGGTTTATCGGTATGAACTGACCGCCGTGGGTGTGTCCGCACAGCACCAGGTCGGCGCCCGCTGCGGCTTCAGCGTCAAAATCGCTTGGCTGATGATCCAGCACGACCGTGTATTTGCCCTTCTCCGCGTTTTCAAGCAGCTGTCCGGCAGTCAGCCGGCGCTGCCTTGACCGGTCTTTCCGGCCCGCAACGATCAACCGCCCGCCGGCATCGTACAGCTTATCCTCAAGAATGATAACCCCGTTTTCCTCAAGCCTGCTTCTGAGCTCCGCGCCTGTCCAGCCGCGTTCCAGGGCGCTGTAATAGCCGTTATCGTGATTCCCGTATACAAATACCACGCCGTAAGCCGCATCCAGTTTGCCCAGGGCGTCGCAGGAGGCGAGCATATCCTCCTTCGAGGTGTCATCGTCCACGAAATCTCCGGTCACCGCGACCAGGTCAGGCTTCAGCGCGTTTATTTTCTCTATATAGGACAGAAAACCGTCAGAGTCGAATGTTGCGCCGATATGAGAATCGCTGATCTGCACTATCCTGAAGTCTTCATCAAGTTTGTCCGTCTCGATCGTATAGACCGTCGTCCACACAAGATGGGCTGAGAACCAGCCCCAGATGAGCCAGCTGACGCACAGCAGGATAGCCGCCGCGCCTGCCCAATATCTTTCGGACTTTTTGTTCCTGATCTTCGCAACGATAAGCGAAACGAGGTCACAGATCGCCCAGAACAGCATCAGGTGGATCATGCATACCACCGCGTTCATCATGTTCCAGATGAGCCACAAAAAGCCGGTCAGCGCAGCAAATACGCCCAGGCACAGCAGCCTCGCGAGCCAATTTCTGTCCTTGACAAAACTGCGCACAGCCCTGAAGCGCGCCGCACGGAAAGAGATATATACGAGCCCCAGCGCGAACACCGAGAGCATAAGACCTATTATGGCATACCACATACGATTGCTTTCCTCGTTACAGCCTATCCTTTCGCCTCATTCGGAGCGATATCCGCGTGTGCGGATCGTCAGGCCCTGTCAGCGTACGGCAAACAGTCCGCCCGCGCCCCCCGTATGTACGAACAGCACTTTTTCGCCCGGTTTGAACCGGCCTTCATTTGCCATTTGCATAAGACCCGCAAACGCCTTCCCTGTATAAACGGGATCCAGGAAGATGCCTTCCTTTTCCGCCATAAGCCGCACCGCGGCGTCCCCTTCACGGGACGGCACGGCATAACCGGGACCGCACATATCGCGCAGCGTGAAATCGCTTTGGCTTACAGTTATATCCAGTTTCATAAGCTCCGCGGCTTCCCTCATAAGGCGGGGCGTTATCTCGTCAAAGGGATCGGTATCAACCATCATGCCGTGCACCGTCGTGTCCGGCAAAAACAGCTTCGCTCCCAAAGCCATGCCCGCCATCGTGCCGCCGCTGCCTTCCGCCAGCACTATGTGATCGAAATGACCGTCCTGCGACGCGATCTCCCGCGCGCAGTCCACGTATCCCAGCGTGCCCAGCGCGTTGGAACCGCCGCAGGGGATCTTGTAATACTTTGTACCCAAAGCCGCGCCGATCTCGTCCATCTCCCGGTATATGTCCTGATAGTCGTCGGTATCGACATAACGCACGTCAGTTCCCATCAGCGTCTCGAGAAAGCGGTTGCCCAGGTTTTCGGTAACGCCCCTCTTTTTCAGCACCAGTATGGGCTTAAGCCTCAAACGGTTGCAGGCTGCGGCCGTGAGCATGGCATGATTGGACTGAGCGCCGCCGGTGGTGAATACTGTTTGGCAGCCCTGCTTGAGCGCTTCCGCCAGCAGAAACTCCAGCTTGCGCGTCTTGTTGCCTCCCAGTCCCAGCCCGGTCATGTCGTCACGCTTTATATATATTTCGGCGCCAAGCAGCTCGCTTATGCGGTCCAGCCTGTGTATGGGCGTAGGAAACACGCCCAAACTTACCCTGGCAAATCCGTCAAGGCTCCTGCCTGCCTCCCATGCTAAAGTGTTCACCATAATACGTTTCCTTTCGTTAACGGGCATTGACCGAGCCCGCCTTCATTATCGCTGCAGCCACATTTCTTACAAATCTTCCTATGACCCAAGTCGAATCACTGTCGGGACCTATCTTCCACGCCCCTTCGATCCCGGGCCACAGCACCAGGTCTCCGTTCCACTCCGGACTAGTTTTGACGATACCGACCGGCAGGATCGGCAGCGGCTTTTGGTCAAGGCCTATCAGCTTCGCCTCATCGGTTTCCAGGTCGATCAGCATCGTCATCACCCCGTTAGGCGCTTCATCTGCCAGCCCGCTCGCCAGCAGCGCCTGAGTGATGCCGTTCCCCCGCACCGCCGCCAAAGCGTAATGTCCGTCCGGTGAGAGGCACACGTCGATTATGACCACCAGACTTTGCATCCACCTTGCTGCATCCGCCGCACTGGCCATTTTATCAAAAACATTCGGATCATAGTCCTCAACCTGAATATGCATGCCGTTTTCATCGATCGGTATGCGGATTATCTTCGGCTTCAGTTCTTCCCCCGGTTTCAGCGTTTCGGGCCGGAAATAGACGAGTGCGGTCCCGATTTTTCCGTCGAATTGAGTATTATCCAGCCGCATGAGCGCCCAACCGCTGTTCTCGCTGTACATCAGTTTGCGGGAGATCGTCGCCATGCTTCCGTTTTCACCAACCGGATACAGCGTCCTGGACCCGTCCGTCGCTATACGGGTGACGCCCCAGGGCAAGCTTTGGGTGCCGGGTCTGGACAGAGCGATAAGCGACCCGTCGCTCAGCATGTGCAGGCCCGGTAAATAAGTGTCTGCGTTCATTGCATTCTGATACATGCCCTGCAGCCGGGTAAGGCTCAAGTCTTCAAGGTCGCAGCGGGTCAGCCAGTAAAGCATTCCGCTGTCGTCCGTTTGGCCGTAAAGCGTATAGAACAGCGCGCTGTCATCGGGAGCGAAGCAGGCGTTGGCAATGGTGCGCCAGTCGCCTTTGAAGGCACTTTTTGAAGAAGACTCGATTATTATCTCGTCACCGGTCCATACGTCCAGCAGTACCGGTTCTACAGGGTACATGCGTATGAACGCCATCTCGTAATTCGTCAGTACTGCGTACCTGCCGTTGTGGGACCATACTACGCCGTCAAAGCCCAAGAATTTAGTCCTGAATCTTTCCAGCCCTGTATACGGCTGGTTGAGTTCATCCAAGCCCAGCCCTCGCTGCCAGTGGGCAAATATCGGACGGATCACGCCGTCATGCAGCGCCACGATATACCCTCCAAGGTCCACCAGTGCCGTATCGCCCGTCGGAGACATGCTGACCAAGGCACATTCGCCCAGGCGCAGCTTCTCTCCAAACTCGTCCAGCAGCTGCTTAGCCTCTTCTGTGTCCGCGCCTTCGGGC
This sequence comes from Clostridiales bacterium, assembly GCA_024683475.1. Lineage (GTDB taxonomy): Bacteria > Bacillota > Clostridia > Christensenellales > Aristaeellaceae > RUG14130. The sequence goes on from JAIKYG010000103.1 coordinate 58,812, forward strand.
AGTTCGAGCTCGTCCAAACGCACCATACGGCAGGCGGACCAGTTGAACGCCGCGTGCTTTATCCGCAGGCTGCCGCTTGCAAAAGAATCCGCCAGTTTTTCATCCCGCCGCGCTTTTTGAACAAGCTCCAGCGCCGCGGCCTCGTCCCCGCGTCCCGCAGCTTTAAGCGCTTCAGCGTAAGCGGCGCGGGTCTCTTCCGTCATGTCGGCTGTTCCCGCGCATTCGTACCATGCCGCCGCCTGATCGAACCGGGACACGCTCATATACAGTTCCGCCGCTTCCAGGGCGAACCCGCTATCGAACCTTGCGCCGCAGAGCTCGGCGTAAAGCAGGTCCTGCTCAAGCGCCTCGACATCCCGTTTCAGAATATCGCAGCGGCAGCGCAGCAGCCACACGTCCGCGGACAGCGGATCTTTGCCCAGCGCATTCTGTATGCTTGCTTCGGCGCCCTCGGTGTCGCCCGTCTTAAGGCAGATTCCGCTTTGGCAGCGTCGACAAGGGCATTGTCAGGCTCCGCCAGCGCCGCAAGGTCCAGGCAGGCGAGCGCCCGGGTCATGTCGCCTTCATCCGCGAATTGCTGCGCTCGCAAAATCAGGCTGCCCGCGTTTTCAGCCGGCGCCGGCTGCATACACAAAACGACGATCAAAACAATGAGCAGCAGTCTTTTCATCATTATCCTTCTCCCATTCCTTTCGGACGCTCGCACGGGCGGAATTATAAAACATCCCGGACGTATCGTAAATGCTATGGCAATTATACCATATTTTTCAGGGATTCACAATTCCAAAACAAGCAGGAACCCCGGGCAAAACCGCCCGGAGCTCACCAAACTTTCACGTTTGCGAAGAAACCGCTCAGCAGCAAGCCTTTTGGCTGCCGACATAGGCCATCTCCATCATTTTCGTCAGCGCCTTGGCTTCCTCGATGCCGCAGCCGGGCAGGACGCTGCCGGTCAGGAACTGGACTATCGGCAAGTCAGAAGCTTCCGCGAGCGGAACTTCGATCTCCCTGCCTTCTGTTTTCGCAGTGCATTTGACGACCGTTTTGCCCGTCATCTTCACATATCCGTTCTCGCCGAACACTTCCATGACCTGCGGCGAATAGTCGGACACGAAACCCGTCTCGTTGACTGCGATGGCACCGTCGGAAAATGCCATGACAGTCACCGCGTTATCTTCCACACCGTCGATGTTTAAGGCGGTGTCGTGAGATACGGTGAATGCGGAGGACGCGCTTACGGGCATTCCCAGGAACCAGTTGGCAAGATACATGCCGTGCGCGCCCAGGTCGATCATGGCGCCGCCACCGCACTGCCGTGCGTTGTAAAAGTGGGCGGGCAGCCAGTTTTTGGTGCTGCCGGAATGGCAGTTGCGGTAGCGGAAATAGTTTATCCTGCCCAGTTCACCGCTCTGTGCCACCGCTTTTACGGTCTTTTGCGCGGCGTTATATTTTTGCGGCAGCGATATCACGAACCTGACGCCGTTGCGCTCGACCGCTTCCTGTATCGCCCTGCAGTCCTCAGAAGTGAGTGCAAGCACCTTCTCCGTAAAGATGTCTTTTCCCGCATCAGCTATCTTTACCATCACGTCGCGGTGATCCGAGGTGGCGGAGCACACTATCACGCCCTCCGCGTCGCTGCCAAGCAGCTCCTCAAAGCTGCCGAACCTGGGGATATCGAACGCTTTGCCAAACTGTTCCGCCAGCGCGTCGTCAGGCTCATAAAACCCTATGACCTCGCCGTATTCCAAGGCTTTGCCCGTGTAATCCCCCGCGTGCACATGCCACACGCCGCAAACCGCTGTCCTCATTCGAAGAACACCGGTTTTCCGGTCTTGGAGGACGTATAGATGGCTTCCAGTATCTCGGATACCACCATCGCCTGCTCCGGCTTGACGACCTGCTCCGTGTCGTTTACGATGCAGTCGATCCACGCCCGCGCTTCGGCTTCCGCCGGGCTCATCGAAGCTCCGTCATAGAACGCGACGCCGCCCGCGGAGCAGTCCACCTTCGTGACTACCTGGCGTCCAAGCTCCACTTTGTTGAGCCTGAGTTCGTTGTTCTTGAGGGAAAGCCCCGCCTTGCTGCCGCACAGCACGCAGCTGCCTTCCTGGATGGGCTCGTCGGTGTTGAGCGCCCAGCTGGTCTCAAGCAGGATGGTCGCGCCGTTCTTCATGCGTATGAACGCGCAGGCCGCCTCTTCCAGCGGAGTGGTGCTCACGCCCTTGTCTCCCCATATGTTGCCCTCTTCGGGATGCTCCAGCTTTTTGTGGGTCTTGCCCACTACCATTTCGGGTTCATAGTTGTTCATAAGGTACAGCGTCAGGTCCAGGGAATGGGTAGCGATGTCGATGATGGGGCCGCCTCCCTGGGCGTCCTCATCCAGGAACACGCCCCAGTTGGGTGTTCCCCTGCGGCGTATGGCGAGGCAGTTGGCGTAGTATATCTCGCCCAGCGCGCCGCTTTCTATGTATTCCTTGGCGAACCTGGCCTGGGGTTTCATGCGGTGCTGGTACCCGATGGCAAGCTTTTTGCCGCTCTCGCGGGCAGCCTCGCACATCTTGCGGGCACCTTCCGCGGTTTTGGCCATGGGTTTTTCGCACATAACGTGTTTGCCCGCCTTGAGCGCCGCCACGGTGATCTCGGAATGCTCACGGTTAGGCGTAAGCACATGCACGACTTCGATGTCTTTTATAGCCAGCAGTTCCCTGTAGTCCGTGCACACGAACGCGTCGGGGGTGCCGAATTTCTCTTTTGCCGCCTGTGCGCGCTCGGGTATCAGGTCGCAGAACGCCACCATGCGGACGTTTTCGATCTTGCTCAGGGATGGCATATGCTTTTGATTGGCTATGCCGCCGCAGCCGATGATACCGATCTTAACTATCCTTGCCATTTTTAAACTCTCCTTTGTTTTATTCTGTCACTGATACTATACCATCTTTTCGCGCTTTTAGCAATTCCAAATCCTAAGAAACGCGCACATAATGCCCGGCAAGGATCATTCCGGGCATTCCAGCACGAGTTTCGCGGCGCTGTGGGGCGGCAGCACGCAGCTCACCTGCCCGTTATCGTCCCTTGCCTCAAGCTGCGATACCTCAAAACGGGTATACGGAGCCACATCGCACGATGAATACAGGCACGCCTCCTTTACGCCAAAACAGCCGCCGAATCTGAACGCCTTCTCCTCGTCATAACTGTCGTTAATCAGCGTCAGGGTGATGACGCCGTCCCTGACAGTCGCAAGAGCCGATCCGTCATCGCCTGCCACATGGCACATGCGGCCCCCGCAATGCGCCTTCATCACGGAGAACATCTGTCCGTTCGCGGTAAGGCTTGCGTCCGTCGGCGTTATCAGTATGGCGCCTTCGCCCACAGGCTGGAAATAACAGCATACCGGCATATCCAGTTCACCGGACGCTTTAAGCAGCATGTGCAGCATTTTCGCGACGAATATGCCTTCGCTCACACACGAAGGCCTGTTCCAGGCGTACCAGAGATTCCATTCGTCAAATGATATGTTCAGTTTTTTCCCTGTTCTGTCCAGGCACGCGCGCATGTCTTTTGCTACGCGCAGGGAGACGTCGGCTTCCGCGACTATTTCCCTGTACGTTTCGGCGGTCTTCTCTGGCGAAGTATAGTCCATCCTCACGTTGGAATAGTGGTGCAGCGATATGTCTTTCACGCTGTCCGCCAGCGCCGCGGCGGAATCCATCGCCCACTCATCGTTCGGGTACGGACCGGAAGAGAACAGCCGGATTGCCGCGTCTTTGGCCTTCATCTCCCTTATGTGCTCCGACGCCAGCGCCGCGTAATCCTCCGGGCGCAGTGGGCCTTCCATATGGCCGTAGCCCATCTCGTTGCCCAGCGACCAGAATCGTACGCCGTAAGGCTCCGGATGCCCGTTTTCGGCGCGTTTCCGGCCGTATTCCGTGTCTGACGAGGCGTTGCAGTACTCCACCCAGTCCGCGCTGTCCCGCTGACTGTTCCAGACCAGATTGATGGTCAGTAAGGGTTCGGCGCCCACTTCACGGCACAGCGTGACAAAATCGTCGGTAGAGATCTCGTGGTAGTCGTAACCGTGGGTGTACGGCTGGGTCTCGTCCTCCATTGCGGCTTCCAGGGGAGCGCGCATGTCAGAGGGCAGCAGTCCGTCTTTCCAGCGGTATTCACCCGCGAAATTGCCGCCGGGCCAGCGGATGATGGTCGGGCCGATCTCTTTTATGCATTTGACAACGTCCGCGCGCATACCGTGAAAATGCCCCTCCGGCAGCATGGACACCGCTCCAAAAAGCACCTCAGCCTTTTCGGAGAACACAAAGCGGAGCGTCGCCTCGTTGTCCTCTTTCTTGGGAGAGAGATCAAAGGCATTGGTCTGCCAGTTCCCGGGACAGATCTTAAGCTCATGCGCCGCGTAGACGGTTTCCCCCGCCCTGTCGGTCAGTTCCGCCGTCAGCGTAACAGGCAAAGAACACTTCGTCACCACGCGGAGTTCATAACTTTTCCCCGCACATATGACCAGCCCGTCCTGGGCAATGCCGCAAAGCCCGCCGTATACGTTCTGCACGCTTTGGGACTGCATTTCGTTGCGCCTCGACATTTTTTCGCAGCCTATGTGGCACGTATAGGCTTCCTCCCAGAGCAACTGAAAGAAGGCTTTCTCGCCCACGCCTATCCATTCCGCCGCCACGCCGCGGTTCCTGGACGGTTTGCCGGCAAACTTGCGGTTTCTGAGCATCTGCGCAGACAGTCCGCCGTTCACCGCGGCTCTCGTATGTTCCAGATTGTGCCCGAACACGTAAGGTGACAACTCGCTGCCGCCGTTCGTTCCGATCTCAAGTACGATCTCTTTCATGCCGTCACCCTGTTCTTTAATTTTTCGCGCATATATTTTACCATCTTTCCGCGCACTCCGCAATCGCAAAATCAACAGACACTTTCGCACCGGTCGCCGCATATGACAATTATATTACATTTTGGCGGCAAGTATTGTTTTTTTGTTACGAAATGCTATAATTTAATCACGATAAGTATAAAGACGGTGATCATGGCATGAAACGTATAACGGCTTTGCTGCTGTGTGCGCTGACGCTGCTCGCCTGCGCGCTGCCGGCTCATGCGTCAAGTTATGTATACGTGCGCCACTGCGACGCGTATTGGGCTGAACCGTACTATCATAAAAACTCCGCCTGCTCGTTCGGATCTAATCTGAATAATCATGAGGGCGTGGAGCTTAAAAAGTGCTCCGTAGCCACGGCGGAAAAGAACTACTGCCGCCCCTGCCCCGTCTGCGCCTACAGATTCAAGCCCGTGTTCACGGGCACTTTCCCCAAGTGGTCGTATTCTTATCCGCCTTACTACGCGGGCGGGGAAAAGCATTATCTCCCCTCCGAAACGCTTATCAGGTTCGGCAATGCTTCCCAGAAGATATCCCAGTGGTGCAGCAAACGGAATCCCTCCAGATACTACGCCGGCATATACATGGGCGATTCGGGCGTTTATGTGCTGCTCATGACGAACCCCACCGCGGCTAAGGCGGCAGACTGGAAAAAGCGCCTCGGCTGCGATTTCTGGGTGATCGAAGCCAAGTATTCCGAAAGGCAGCTCAAGAACCTGAACGACTATGTCGTAAAGAACCTGTTCGGCAAATACGGCATCAATTTCGTGGGTTACGGCGGGCTTGAAAACCGCGTGGGCATCGGCACCACCGACAATTCCACCACGAACATGAATAAGATATACGCCGCGCTGCAGGCGAAAGGTTATCCCATCGACGCGGTGTGGATACACAAGAGCAGCCCGGACGACCCGGATATGGAATTCTGAGCAGACGATATTCAAACACAAGGCGGAAGGTTTGAACCCTTCCGCCGTTTTGTTTTTGGCCCCGGACTGATAATATCCTTACCGAACTCAGAACAGATCCAGCGAACTGTCCAGGTATATTTCCTCACGGACCTTAAGCTGAAATTCGGGTTTCGTCATGTAATACAGCAGAAACTCCAGTATCACAGCGCTGCCCAGGCTACGCCCCTCTATTTTGAAATGCGAAAACCCGTTTGGAAGATAGCGATCAAGTATATCGTCGGTGCCTATGAACCCAGGGTTCTTCATGGCGTCCGAAAACCGGTATCCCCTATGTGCGTCAGGCGAAACGCATACGTGCTCCGGGCAGTCTTCTCCCAGATTTTTGCGGCTCACGTTCTCATAGCACGCTTTCCTGTCCGGGCAGCCGAACCAGCAGCATTCGTTGCACAGGAATTCGACTTTTTGCTTGAGCGATCCCGGCAGGGCGCCGAGTTTGTCAAACTCCTTGTTGAGCCTGAAGTCCGGGACAACGTATCTGAACTCATCCCGCTTTAGTTCGCCTTCAAACTGGCTGAATTCCGTCAGCACTTTTGTGGTGGAGGAAACGAAATACAGGCCCGGATACGTCCTTCCAATATGGTCCAGCAGCAGATCCGAGCTTATTATCACACCGTTTTGCACCGTCCCGCTTTTCTCGAACAAAGCGCAAAGCGCGTTGCACTTCTTGTCGGAAAGGTGCTCTTCCCTGAGCAGCGAATTGCTGAACGTGAGGCGGGCGGACACGGCGTATTCCCGCATCAGCTCCGCCACTTCGTTTGGTCTCGCGTCTCCGAAACCCACGCGTCCTCCGCCCCACAGGCAGTCTGCAGGCGCGCCGTATACGGAACCTATGTCGCACCAGTCGTAAAAATACTCCCTGTGTCCGCGGAACAGAGGCAGGAATACACGGTACAGTTTATCGAACTCGAACAAGCCCGGAAGATGGTAATACGCTTTCATTTTTCCGTCGTTATACAACGTTTTCGCCGATCTGCTTCGCGAAAGATACGTGCCCTTTCAGTTCCATAAAACCGTTGCGCAGGTAAAACCCGTACGCCGGCACATCGCTGTCCGTCTGCAGGAATATGTGGTCGATGCCGTTTTCCGAAAGGTACGCCTCTATGGCTCTCAGAAACGCGCTGCCGACGCCCTTCCCCTGTTCGCTGCGGTCTACGCAGAATTCGTCGATCATGTATTCCGTGCCTTTGTGCCAGTGTTTCACATATCCCATGGAAAGCGCTACGAGCCGCTCGCCGTCAAAATAACCCAGGGTGAGGGAATAACTCTGCCCGATCAGATCGGTTATGTAGGCGTCCAGCTGGTTTTGATTGCTCCAGTCGTCGTTCCACGGCTCGTGCGTGAACACGTCCCTGAACAGTTCCGTTACGGCCTTTCTGTCCCGACCTGTCATTTTCCTAAGCTCCATACATGCGCCTTTCAGTCAAAAATGTCACTTATAGTACTTTTCTATCCCGCCGTATCCCATTATCAGCCTGCCCCGGCGCGTCTTTTCCATAAAGCCGGCAAGCCGTTTTTGGAATTCTTCAGGCCGTTTTCTCGCCGCATCGATATAGGCGATGCGTATCCGTTTGTACGGTTCCGAGAGTTTCAGGTAATTTGCCCATACCGTTTCGTCCTGCTTTAGCGTCTCCATTATATCCTCGGGAAATACGAACGGTGCGCTGATCACGTTTAATACGCTTTCTCTGATCTTGGGATCGATCATGCCGTGCGCTTCCAGCCATATGAGCCGTTCGATATTGGGCTGCGAATACGGGCTCCCCTTTTTTCTGGGAGTGAACCTGCGGATGCAGTGGGTGTCGTCCAGTATTTTGTTGGTGCTGTCGATCCAGCAGAAGCACAGCGCTTCCTCCACCGCGTCATTGTAGGACAGGCTTGCCTCCCCGGCTTCTTTTGTCGGGAACACGAACCAGACTTCCGATAAGGTTTCGGAGTTTTCGGCAAGATATTTCCGCCACTCGCTCCTGTCGCTTGTGTAAAAGATATTCATATCCTGCGCCCAATCCTGCTTCCGTGGGTTTTTCATCATGTCAGAGACGCCCGCATAATCTCCGCATCCGTACGATCAGGTCGTCCGACCGTGTCATGCCGAGCTTTTCCTGCAGTTTCAAATTAAGAAATGCTGTCTTTCTCCGCCTGTCCGAACGGTATGCAGCCCTTTTCCATGGTCCTTGCGGTCATATGGGTCCGAAGCACGGCGCCGCGTTTAAGCACCCGGTCAAGCCCCGGACAGCCGATCCCGCCAACGTCCGTCGGCTCTCTTCAGCGATCCCTGAGGCTGCACCTGAAAAAGATGAAATCCGGCTGATGGATCACGCCTCCGAATTTGTCCGGATACTTCAGCCTGATCTCCTCCGGCAGTTTGGATTCCTGGCACTCCTCTATGATAAATCCGGCCGCCGTCATGGCGTTTATGAGCGTCGAGACCTTCCGATGGTACACTTCGTAGTCGTTCACCACCCACTTTATGTGCCTTACGCCCTCGATCCCGTAATTGTGCAGGTTGGCATACAGCCTTTCCTTCGTCTCGGTCCTTGTGTAACGGTCATATACCCCGTCATAAGCGGTTGCGATCGGATGCGACATGGAAAAAACGAGCACGCCATCTTTGTTCAGAAGCCCGGCGATCTGTTTCATGAGCGTGCCGAAGTCCTCCGCATAGTCGAATGCCAATGAGCTTGTGACCACGTCAAACGTCTCATTAAGCTGTGCCAGGTCTTCAAACGCAAGCCTGCGGTAGCTGATATTGTCCGCTGCGTTGTGTTTGGCGGCGTAGGCAAGCATTATTTCCGAAATGTCCGTCCCCAGCACCGATGCCGCCCCCCATTCGGGCATACTGCCCGGCGTGCTGCCCCATGCCGCAGCCGATGTCCAGCACCTTTTCCCCTTTCAGGTCAGGCAGCATGGATGTGATTATCGGAGTTTCGATCACATCGTTAAAGTTGATTTCACCTGCCCGAAGGCTCTTAAAGTGTTCAAAAAACACTTCGTCGTCATAAATATTCTGCTTTGCCAAATCGAGTTCTCCAGTATAAAACTGCTCTGCCGGTCAGACACGGCTCAGCCATCTGTTATGCTCCCGCTTCAGAAACTGAGTTCACGGATGGTTTGTGCCAGGTTCCTGCCGTACACCTCCGCGCCCAGAGCGTTGGGATGCAGATTGTCCAGGAAATACTCCGGCAGATGCGGGACAAGTTTGAATCCCTCCGCGATCTTCACATTCGGATATTTCCCCGCGATTGCTTTAAGTTTATCGCAGAAGCGCGTCAGTACGGGACGCCCGTCCGGAACGTCTCCGCGCCACAGAGGCGTTACGCACAGGATCGGCTTTTTGTCTCCGTATATTCCGATCAGCGTTTCATAGTATTCCTCGATATCTTTCATGGATCCGGTGCCGAACTGGTTGGTTCCCAGCGCAACTATTATCTTGTCCGGCTCGTAGCCGTCCATCCTCATCAGCGAGTTCTTGTCGTAAACGTAGCCGCCGATGCCCTGGTTGATAATGTCGTAATCGAGCACCCTGTTTGCCGCGCTGACGTAAGTACAGGATGACCTGAGCGGCCCGAAGCCCTGGGTTATGGAGTCGCCCAGCCAAAGCACCTTTTCCTTCTTTTCGGGGCGTGACACGGCAGCATCCGTTTCAAAGTTTCGGATAAGCACCGTGGCATCCGCGGGAAGGTAGATTGTCACCCGCTTTTCCCCTTCGGGAAGCTCAAACTCCAGTTTTCCTTCCGGTGGCAGGTCTTTCACGTAACGGATATCGGTGACAAGCCCGTCCACTGCCGCCTCGAACGAATCCTGTGAACCCTGCCACACGATCCTGTACTCAAACGAGACGCGCCGCGCCTTGGTGATAAACTCCATGGTCTTGGCGGTCGACGCCATGCACCGGTCGTACCAGAAATCGCTGGCGCGCCTGAAATAATCCATTTGCGCCTGCGAGTACTGGAACGCCTGCAGGTATCCGTCCTTTATTTCACTGAACGAATACGCGCCAAAGTATATGTTTTTAAGATCGTTTACGCTTAGTGTTTTCATTCCTGTAATCTCCTTATCGCGATGCTGCCCGCCGGTTATTGTCGGTTTATCGTTTATTCGGTCTCCGAATGCCAGTGCCTTAAAAACTCCTCAAGGAACACATGCCTGTCTTCCGCGATCCGCCTGCCCGTCTCTGTGTTCATTTCGTCCCGAAGCAGCAGGAGCTTATCGTAAAAATGCTGCACCGACGCTTCAAGCGTACGCCCGTGCGCGCCGCCGTAGGCGAAGGTACGGGCTATGCCCACCGCGCCTATGGCGTCAAGCCTGTCCGCGTCCTGCACGATCATCCCTTCCGCAGTTGATGGCCGTCTGCCCCGGTTTTTGCTGAACGAAACGGAGTTGATCACTTCGCAGATCTTTTCCATCTGTTCCCCGGAAACTCCGTTCCGGGAAAGGAACCTTCTCGCGTTTAGGTTGTTTTCGGTATCAAACAGCTTGCTGTCGTCCGCATCGTGCAAAAGCGCGCCCAGCGACACCGTCAGCATATCGCATTCAGGCTCCGTACGGGCGATCATGAGCGCGTTTTTATATACTCTCAGAGTATGCGCCGCATCGTGCCCTCCATGGTCTGACGCGAACAATTCGTTTATGTAGTCTATTGCTTTAGCTATCAATTCTTCCATACTACGCATTATCCACCTTATCGGGGCCTTATGTCAACCCATTTTTTGCTTTATGCCGGCGTCCAAACGCAAAACCGCCCGGATTTACTTCCTTCCGTCATTATGGTATACTTATACTGTGAACACGTACAGTCATAAAAGCGGGCAGGCGGAAAGCTTATGAAAAGCATACTTATAGCAGACACGACGCGGGAGGAACGCGAAAGGATAGTGGCAGAATCGATCGGCAATATCGAGGGTCTCTGCGACGGATGCAGCTGCGGTATCATCGAGATGTACAATGACTATATCGACGGCAGGCTCGAGCTCAGCGAAGTCAACCGCCGCTTCAGCGCCGGATATGTGAAAGGCTCGCCCGAACCCGAAAAAGGCGGCTGCGAATGCGTCTCTTTGTAGGCATACAGCCGACTGAAGCGTTTCTAAACGCCCTGTGTCTGCTGCAGGATCGCCTGCGTGAAGCGGGAGTGTCCGGACGCTATATCGACAGACACGACCTGCACATGACCCTGGCTTTTATAGGCGAGTGGCCGGAAAACATAAGCGAGATCCTGCCCGATGTAAGAAAGCCTTTTAAGATCGCGCTCTCGCACCTCGCAGTATTCCCCGGGTCGGACGTTCTGTGCGCGCGGACTCAGCCCTGTGAGGCGCTTGACAACACGGCAAAATCGGTCAGGCACTCGCTTTCCGACGCCGGCATCCCCTTCGACAGAAAGGCGTTCTCGCCTCACATCACACTGGTCAGGAAAGCAAGGCTGCCAGACCATGCCGATCTCGCCGGGTTAGAAATACCCCGTGTCGCCATGACCGTGCACACGATCGCTTTATACAGGTCCGACCGCGGAAAACGCGGGATGGAATACACGGTCATCGACACATCGGACCGCAAGGAGGATCAAAAATCATGAACAAACGCATCGTCACCACCACTTCGGTATTCGAACCCGGCTATCCCGCCGAGAAAGCCACAGAGAGACTTAAACGGCTGGGTTTTGAAGCTCAGGACATGGCGCTGGATTTCTGGAATGACGCCCCATGTTCCCCTTTTTTAGCCGACGATTATCTTGATTGGGCATTCGCGCTGCGCAGGCATGCCGAGAAGACAGGCTTACCGTTCACCCACAGCCACGCCCCCGCCGAGGCAGGAGACTATCCCATTATCGAAAGGGCGCTTAAAGCCGCCTCCGCACTGGGCGCGAAGTATATGGTGCTGCATCCGGTCTGCGGCCAAAACGGAGTCCATTTTGACGACGCAGAGGTTTTTATTGAAACAAACGTGCGCGCCATAACCCCGTGGCTCGCCAAAGCGCGCGAATGCAAAGTAGTGATCCTGTCCGAAAATCTGCTTTGGGGGTCTACCGGCGATCCCCGCGTCACGGCCGAACTGGTCAGCCGGGTAGGTTCTCAGTGGTTCGGCTGGTGTTACGACACGGGCCACGCCAACTGTTTGGGTTTCCGTCCCGAAGTGCTGAAGGAATGCTGCGTCGCTCCGGCGTCGCTGCATATCCAGGATAATCACGGAGATGCGCGGGACGAGCATCTGATCCCCGGCGACGGCACGATAGACTGGGACGCGCTGACCGATACGCTTAAGCAGATAAAGTACTCCGGCGACTGCGTTCTGGAAGCGCACAATCAGTGCCTGAACGCGGCTGACAGTGAAAGAGACGCCATACTTACGCGTCTTCTGGAAAAAGCCCGCGTTCTGCGGGACAGGATGAGCCTGTAACAGCTCAGCTGAATTCTCATTTTTGCCGAAACCACCCGGCACAATTCGGAGGATATCCCATGCCTTACGACCGCGAACGCGCCATGAAGCGCAACGCCGATTTTATTACCGATCCCGACATGAAGGGCGTACTTGTCCGCGTGACCGGTTTCGGGCCGATCGAGCTCCCCGTTTCCGATCCGCTGGAGGCGTTCGACCTGCCCCGCGAGATAAACAAATACTGCGATCAGGCCATCGAAAGATACCTGCGTTTCCGCGAAGCGCACGACCGTTTCGACGACGACTGGATACCCGCGCTCAAGCCCTATCTCGGCATCGCCGAACACAGCTGCTTTCTGGGAGGCAAAGTATCGTACGGCGGCAATACCAGTTACCACCATCCCGCCATAGACGATATCAACGGCTGGAAAACACTGTCCGCCGACAGGAATGTGCCCCATTACCGCGCGCTGCTCGACGGCATGGCGTATTTTAAGCAGCGCAGCGAGCGCTACGGCTACTTCAGCGCGCTAAGGGGCGGAGACGGACCCATGGACATAGCCAACGCGGTGCGCGGCAACGATTTGCTGTACGATTTTTACGATGAGCCGGATACCGCGTCCGAGTTCGTGGATTTCTGCGCAAAAGCTGCGGCGTGGACGTTTGGCAATCAGTATCCCCTCGCTTCCGTGGTAAACGGAGGTTATATAAGCGGCATGACCACCTGGATGCCCGCCAACTCCATTGGACATCTCTCCGAGGACGCGTCCTGCCTGTGCTCTCCCGCGATGTACGAGCGTTTCGGCCTGCCGTATACGTCCAAGCTCCTTGAAAACTACAGCTACGCCATGATGCACGTGCACTCGCTGGGCAGGGCCTGTATACCGCTGATAGCCCGGATGAAAAAGATAGGCACATTCCAGCTGAGCGGCGATCCCAAACAGCCGACCGCCATGGAAATATACAGGGAGTATGCAGACCTGTTCACCGGCAGATCGGTGCTGCTGGATATGACGCCGGATGAAGTAAAGGATAACCTCGGATTCCTGAAAGGCAAAAAGACCATTATAAACCTCGAGGCCTCAAGCCCCGAGGAAGCCGAAAGGGCGCTGGACATGCTGCGCGGGATCTGATCCGGCAGCGTATGTCAGTCAATTTAGGCACATAAAGGCAGCGTCAGGTCATTTCGCTTCATTCAGCAGACCGTAAAGCCTGCCGAATATCTCTTCCTGACGGACATACGCTTTGCGCATCTCCTCATTAGGCAGACACGTTTCACCCGTTTTTACCGTTCGGGCCGCTTCGGCGAAGCTTTTCCATATGCCGACGCCCACGCCCGCCGCGATGGCGGCGCCCTGTCCGGTAGCTTCGAGGGGATTCAGGTGCAGCCGCGCACGGGCGCCGAAAACGGAAGGGAATATTTCCCTGAAAGCTTTTGCGCGCATACCGCCGCCGGACAATATGATATCGTCCGCCTTTATTCCGTTGTCCCTCAACACTCTCACGCACAGGTTCAGTTCCTGCGCCACGCCCTCATACACCGCGCGCACCATATCCGCGCGGGTGTGGTCGAGACTAAGGTTGATAAGCGCGCCGCGGGCGTCAGGGTCCCACCACGGGCAGCGTTCTCCCATAAGCGTGGGCACGAACATTAGCCCGTTGGCGCCGGGCACTGACTCAAAAAACATCTCCTGCGCCTTTTTATAGTCGATACCGTTTTCGTCAGTTACATTAAGTACGTTCTTAAGCATATAATCGACCGCCGTGGACGCGCACTGCACCGTGCCGCACACCGTCACCAGAGGCTCGTCCATGTCGATAAAGTTGAACGCCCGGGCAGACGCATCTATACACGGCGTGCGGTTGAGCGTCGCGACCCATGCGCTGGAGCCCACCGTAAGATACGCGCCGCTTTCGTCGTATACGCCGCTGCCGTGGGTGGTCGCGGGACCGTCTCCGCAGCCTATAGCCACAGGTATGCCGCTTTTCAGTCCAAGCTGCGCCGCCGCGGATGCGCTGAGCCGCCCGCTGACATCCGTCGAGGGTCTCAGCATTGGCAGTTTGCCCATATCTATTTCCGCCTCCCCGCAGATGTCCGCGTCCCAGACTTTTGCGTGTATGTTGAGCGCCCCGAAAAGCGACGCGTCAGAGTAATCGCTTAAGCCGTACACCCCTGTAAGGAAGCCGTATATGAGGTCCTTGGTATTGACGCACACCCGTGTGGCGGCATAGACGTCAGGTTCGTTTTCCTTCAGCCACATGAGTTTCGGAAGACCGTAATGCACGTCGGGACGGTTGCCGCTTTTTTTATAGTACTCGTAAAAGCCGACTTTCCTTGCCAGATCGCCCACCTGTTTTACGGCGCGGGTATCCAGGTGGATCATGTTCGGATACAGCGCGTTTCCCCGGTCATCCAGAGGGATGCAGCCGTTCATGGTGCCCGTGATGCCGATGCAGTCCACGCTGTCCGCTCCCGGTTCCGCCGACAGTTCACTTATCGCCTTGCTTAGGGCTGAAAGGATGTCCTCGCCTTTCTGCTCCGAGTAGCCGTTTTGGGGATGATATGTGGGATACGCTGCCGAGCGCGCGCCCAGAAGCTGCCCTTTCTCGTCAAACAGCGAGCATTTTACCGAGCTGGTGCCTGCGTCCAGCGTAAGTATCCTTGCCATAACGTTCCCCTTTCATGCTGACAGTAAACATGTTTGCGAGCGCACTCTATGCGCTTATTGTATCACTTTTTTACGGGTTTCGCAATTCTCCCTGTCTTCCCTGTCCGCGGATATATTCAAGCGCGCGTATCGCCTCCCCGCCCTTGCAAGATTGACCTTTTCTCCGGAAAATGGTATGATACTCTGCGTTAAAAACGTTCTGCAATACCCCTGCCGGCCCGTCAGCGCGGCTTCCTGCTAAGCGCGGAAACTGACGCCGTCCGCGCAAAACATCTTTCATTGTCCGCGTATTTGATACCGAAGTTGCTCAAGCATCTATCGGAGGCGAGCCCAAATGTATCTGCGCAATCTTTACCCCGTGCCGAAAAGCTTTTCTGAAGATGGATCCGAACGGTTCCCCTTTGGTTCCCGCGTCACCGCGCGCACAGGCAGCCTGCCGCCCGAATACGCAGCCAGGGCCAAATACCTTTGGCGCCGTTTCAGCTGCGACGCC
The DNA here is from genome assembly GCA_024683475.1 of Clostridiales bacterium. Lineage (GTDB taxonomy): Bacteria > Bacillota > Clostridia > Christensenellales > Aristaeellaceae > RUG14130. The sequence goes on from JAIKYG010000103.1 coordinate 74,202, forward strand.
TCGGAACTTGAGCTCGTGACCGCTTCAGACGGTTTCAAGCTGCTGATAGGCAGCGCGGACTGCCGCCTTCAACAGGGCGACAGCTACGCAATCAAGGCATGCAAAACCGGCGTCTGCGTAGCCGCGAAGGACGCAGTCTCACTGCTGGACGGCATAAAGACCCTCGTTCAGCTGATCTGCCCCATCGACCTTACCGAAGGAAGCGAGGCGTTCTACGTAAGCGCCGCCGAGATCCACGATGCGCCTGCCATCGCCTTTCGCGCGATACACCTGTGCATTTTCCCGGACACAAGCCTGTTCAACATAGAAAAAGCCATCCATCTTGCGGGATTCCTGAAGTTCACCCACGTGGTGCTGGAATTCTGGGGCACCTTCAGGTATGAGTGCCTGCCCGCCCTCAGCTGGCGCGGCCGTTCGTTTTCAAAAGAAGAGCTGGCGCCGCTTGTGGAACTTGCGCGCAGCTACGGTATGGAGATCATACCCATGGTCAACCATTGCGGTCACGCTTCCCAGTCCCGCTCCCGCTACGGCCGTCACACGGTGCTGGATCAGGACCCGCGCCTTTCCTGCCTGTTTGAACCCGACGGCTGGACCTGGTGCCTTTCGAACCCGGATACCTATAAACTGCAGCAAGCTATGAGAAATGAGCTCGAGGATCTCTGCGGACCGGGCAGCTATTTCCATCTGGGTTTTGACGAAGCCTATTCCTTTGCCACCTGCGACCGCTGCCGCAGGCGAGTCTCCCATGAGCTGCTGGCCGAGTACCTGAACCGGCTCACGGAGGACGTATGCGCCTCCGGCCGCCGTCCCATAGTCTGGCATGACCAGTTCATACGCTGCTCTGACTTCGGCGAAGGCAGCATAATAGCCAACGGCGGCGATCGGGGCACTGCCGACGCCCTGAACATGCTGGACCGCCGCATCATAATCGCCGACTGGCAGTACGGCTACACCGACGGCTTTGATCCCACCTCTAAGCTGTTTATGGAAAAAGGGTTCGACACCATAATCTGTCCCTGGGACGACCCCGAAAACGTACGCAGCGTGTCCGGAAGCGTGAAAACGCTGGGTGCTTTCGGCGTAATGTTCACCTCCTGGGATCATCTTCCCGCTTTTCTGCAAGATGCCGGTTCATGGGCGAACTGCGCGTGGATGAAAGAGCTGTATCCGCCGAAAGCCCCCATAACTGAAAGCGCCTGCCTGCTCCGACGCCTGTATGACACGCATGGCGATTTCGACAGGGCAGGATAGAACCTGAACGAAGTGCTGCAGTAGACCAAACTCCAGCCTGCGAGAAAAGGATGTGATCATTTGGATACGCGTATTCATGAACAGATACTTATGGAGCAGTTCAACGCCGTAATGACAGATCTTGATCTGTGCGTCGACCTATATCATAAGACACATAAGCAGGGCCATCTTATCGCCGCCGTGCAGAAATGGGGCATCTTGTGCGGGCTTGCCATGGCGGCAAAGCAGTTCGGGATAGTCTCCCTGCAGGAAGCGCTGGATAAAATGACCCCGCCCCGGGAGTGAACGCAGATCATGCCGGTGACGGAATACCGCATAATGCACCGGTCATTCCCTTTGCATGCCGCGGCAGCAGGTCACCCGCTTCTCAGGTTTTTGATCGCAGATCGAAAAGGTCTCGTCCGAAACGGACGGGACCTTTTTTATGTTTTGGTTTGAATACCGGCTGACGCCTTATTCGATCGTGACGCAGACTTCGTGCTCTGCGGGGGCTATATCGGCGGGAATTAGTCCGCCTTCCACTGCGCAGCCGTCTACGACCACTTTCACTCGGCCCTTTTCTCCGCCCGCCTTGTTCTGCATGCGGATACGGTAGGTGCTGCCCCTGAATTTGCGGGTAAGCGCAACGTCCGTCATGAACGCGGGCAGGCACGGATCGATCTTAAGCCCGTCAAAGTCCGGCTTGATCCCCAGTATGCCCTGGCTGGCCGCGAAAAATGTCCATGCGGCGGTGCCCGTGAGCCAGCTGTTCTTTGCCTGGCCGAACCTGGGCGCATATGGTCCCGCCACCATCTGGCTGTAAACGTAAGGCTCGGTATGGTGCAGCTTCTGATCGGTAATATATGACGGGCAGGTGCGACGATAAATATCAAAAGCCCTGTCTCCGTGTCCCAGCACCGCTTCCGCCAAAACTATCCAGGGATTGTTGTGACAGAATATGCCGCCGTTCTCCTTGTATCCGGGAGGATATGAACTGATCTCTCCCAGCTCCAGGTGGTACCTTGTGTAAGGCGGCGTATGTATGGCGACGCCGTGTTCGCTGAGCAGATGTTTGCGCACCGAATCCAGCGCCTTTTGCGCGTAACCTTCCTTAACGCCCACGCCCGCCATGACCAGGAAGCCCTGAGGCTCGATGTATATCTTGCCCTCGTCGCACTCGTTGCTGCCCACCTTGTGTCCGTAGGCGTCGTAAGCGCGCAGGAACCACTCTCCGTCCCAGCCGTGTTTGAGCACTGCCTGCTCCATGTCCTGTTTGAAGCCGGGCACCGCGTCCGCTTCCTCCTGCCATCCGAACTCACGGCACAGGCGGGCATAGTCGTCGCTCACGCCTACGAACATGCCCGATATGAACAGGGATTCCGCCACGCCGCTTTCAAAGTTGGCCGTGGTCTGGAAACTCTCTCCTGGCGTCGCGGAGAAGCAGTTAAGGTTAAGGCAGTCGTTCCAGTCCGCGCGCCCGATGAGCGGCAGACCGTGGGGGCCTCTGTGGTCGATCGTGTAATGGTAGGAGCGGCGCAGGTGCTCCATCATGCTTTCCGCGACGCTCTCGTCGTTGTCGAAGGGAACGCTTTCAGAAAGTATGCTCAGGTCTCCCGTTTCCTTCACATATGCCGCCACGCCGAATATGAGCCACAGCGGGTCATCGTTGAAGCCGCTGCCCACCTCGAAGTTGCCGCGCTTGGTAAGGGGCTGATACTGGTGGTATGCGCTTCCGTCCTTAAACTGGGTGGCTGCTATGTCTATTAGCCGTTCCCTCGCCCGGGAAGGTATCAGGTGCATGAAGCCCAGCAGATCCTGAGAGGAATCCCTGAAGCCCATTCCCCTGCCGATACCGCTTTCAAAGTAACTGGCGGAACGGGACATGTTGAATGTGACCATGCACTGGTACTGGTTCCACACGTTCACCATGCGGTCCAGCTTTTCGTCGCCGGAAGACACGTTGTATATGGACAAAAGTCCGTCCCAGTACCCGGCCAGGTCGTCAAACGCCCTGTCGAACTGGGCGTCGGTCCTGAACATGGCAAGCAGCTTTTCGGCAGGCGCCTTGTTTATCACATCCTGCGCCGTGAACTTTTGATCCTGCGGGTTTTCGCAGTACCCCAGCACGAATATAAAGCTTTTGCTTTCGCCGGGAGCCAGTGTGAACTTTAAGTTGTGGCTGCCCACAGGCGACCATCCGCTGGCCACACTGTTCCGGCTCAGGTTTTCAAACACCGCAGCGGGAGAATCAAAGCCCCTGTACGCGCCCAGGAAGCTTTCTCTTTCCGTGTCAAAGCCCTGCACGGGCGCGTTTACGGCGTATACGGCGTAATGGTTGCGGCGCTCGCGGTATTCGGTCTTATGATATATCGCGCTACCCACTATCTCGACCTCTCCGGTAGAGAAGTTGCGCTGGAAGTTGGTCGAATCGTCCTGCGCATTCCACAGGCAGAACTCAACGAAACTGAACACGGATACGTCTTTCGCCAAGGCAGATTTGTTCTCCAGGGTCAGTCTGGTCACCAGCGCATCGCTGCCGAAGGGCACCATGGACACTTGCCGCGCCAGCAGACCGTCCTTTTCACCCATTATACGGGTGTAGCCCAGGCCATGACGGCACTCGTAAGCGTCCAGTTTGGCACGCACCGGCATCCAGCCCGGCGTCCACACGCTGCCGCCGTCGTTTATGTAAAAATACTGGCCGCCCGCGTCAGTCGGCACATTGTTGTAACGGTAGCGGGTTATGCGCAGCATGCGCGCGTCCTTGTAGAAGCTGTAGCCGCCCCCGGTGTTGGACATCAGGGTAAAAAACGCCTCACAGCCCAGATAATTTATCCATGGGGACGGTGTATCCGGCCGGGTTATGACGTACTCCCGCTCCGCATCGTCAAAGTATCCGTATTGCTCCACTGTCCTACCTCCGCAATTATATTATTGTTTTCTGCCATTATTCGCACAGATGATGCGATGACCAGATCCTGTCTTCAACGCGTTTCGGGCATTACCGACACTCCGTCCGGTATCACCGTCACGGAAGCGTCTTTATTGCCGAGCAGCCGTTCCGCAAGGGCGAGCGCCTCGTTTACGCCATGTGCGGGATACATCCTTAACGCCCGCACAGTCTCATCCAGACAGTCCGAGATGTATATGATTCGGGCTTTTGACAGTACGCGCAGGAATATCTGCGTTTGCCACTGGTCCGGCTGGGTCTCTCCCCGGGATCGGCTGCGGAAAACGGCCAGCTGGGTCTCGGGGTCGGTCTCGGTGATCTGCCTGTAAAACGCTTCGCCGCCGCAGCCGTCAGCGGCGCTGGCCAGCATGATTATGACTCCGCCCGGCTTGACCGCGGCCTCAGCCGCCGTCATGCCCTTTACGGACTGGTATATATTCTGGTCAAGCGGATAGCCGCCGTTCGTCGTTATAACTATATCCGCCGGTTCTGAAGAGACTCGGCACAGCTTTTTTAGCGTCCGGCAGCCCGCGAAATGTGCCTGTATCGGATCGCCCGCGAATGCGGCGACGACCTGTTTTTCAGGGTTCAGAATAACGTTGACTATGAACTTAAGACCTGCCCTCTCGGCAGCCCATTCCATGTCCCTGTGGATGGGATTGTTTTCAAGCACGCCCATCCTGGCGTAAGGACTGTCGATAAACTCCGCGCAGTGATTTCCAACCACCGTCTCACGGGCCGCTATGCCCGGAAGCACGCTTTTGGGGCCGCCCGAAAAGCCGGCGAAAAAGTGCGGCTCAATGAAGCCTTCTGCAAGCAGCAGGTCCGCCTCCGCGGCGATACGGTTGATGCGCAGCGTCTGTCCCGAAGGCAGTGTTCCGAGTGGCACGAGATTTTTCTCGTCATCGCAGTCGTGGATAACGATGCGTTCGTTTGAGAACATTTCGTCGCCCAGCTTTGCCCGCAGCTCCGCATCCGTAGTGCTCCGGTGGCAGCCCGTGGCGACCAGAAGCGTCACCAAGGCGTCCGGGCTGGCCTCCCTTATCATGCTTAGCATGGGCGGCAGTATGACGCGGCTCGGCACCGGCCGGGTATGGTCGCTGATTATTATGACGACGTTCCGCTTCCCCTTTGCCAGTTCCGTAAGCGCCGGCGAACCTATCGGGGCGGAAAGCGCCGCTTTAACGAGGTTTTCTGCGCTGTCCGGAGGCGTTTCGGGCAGGGAAGATCTGAGCACGGCTTTCAGCCTGCCCGAATCTATCTCCGCAGGCAGCTGTCCGTGCCCGTACGGAAGCATGAAACTGACGCTTGCCATGGTTCCCTCCGTGTTCCCGCGCTCGTCAGACGCGGGACAGAATGATCAGTCTGCGATAAAGCTTACAGTTCCCAGACGATCTGGAATATAACCGACGCTCCGCCCACGTTCTGGTAATACACCGTAAGCAGACGCCCGTCTTTAAGCTCCACGCTGGCGGGATAGCCCAGGTCGGCAGTTTCGGCGCTGTCGTCAAGTATGAGGTCGGTGTTCCAGTTTTCGCCCTCATCGTCAGACACCATATAGCGTATGCCGTAGGGCGATTCACGGTAGCCGTACACGCTCACGAGCCTGCCCGAAGAATGCCTGATCAGATGCGCGGGCGCGCCGCCGAATTTGCCCAGCAGCTGCACGGGTTTGGAATACGTCCTGCCACCGTCGGTCGATACGCTCTGGTAGGTGGTAAAACAGCCTCTCTGGACACGTATATGCACAATTATCTTCCCGTCGGGGAGTTCAATGGCATGAGGCTCGCAGCTTAAGAACCTCCCGCCCTCGTCGTTTGGAATGTCCTCTATTGAGGAAACATACTCAAACTCCCCTGCGCCGTTAAGGCGCCAGCACTGGATATATTTTTCTTCGCCCTGTTCGGGAGAGTCGTTGGCCGTAAACCTACGCCCCACATACATGAGGCCTCCGTCCTTCAGCGGTGTGGGACCGTGGGGCGCCGTAACAGGTGCCAGGCGAGTCTCTCCGAAGGTATAGCCGCCGTCGGAGCTGAGTTTATATGTGCTGCCCAGCAGCTTTTCGCTTTCGGGGATCGCGGAGATCAGGTTTATATAGGCGCGGGTGAATTCCTTTGATGCGCGTTGGAGAGGAGTCTCCTCTTTAAGATTCTCCATCCAGTTCGTCTGTGCGGCTATAGAATTGTTGAACGACGTGAATATCGCCTTGCCGTCCCCAAACGCGACTATGCCGCTGTCGCGGTCGTCCAGAGGCGTATCGATCACCGCTGCCGGGCGGGTCCAGCTTTTGCCTTCGTCAAAAGAATAACAGATGATGCCCTTGCCGAAGGGACAGATATGGCGCATGCGGAAACCGGAAGCGGCCAAAGCGAGCGCTCCGTCCTGCAGCCGTGCGACAGACGGCCAGCCGAAATAGTTGAATACGCTGTCCGGGTTTGAACATATAACCCGTTTGTCAATTATCTTCATACACGCCTCCCGCATCTTCCGCCGCTTAAGATCTCCAGGCCGTTTTGCCTGAGTTCGCTTAACAGCACGTCGCTTTCACTTTTGTCAAATACCTTGCCCGGGTAAGCCACGCTGCCCGCGTCAAGGCCCATGCGGTTGAACACTTCCTTGATCGCGGCGATACAGCCGTGGGCCAGCAGCACGCATATGATCTTGTTTATGCCGAACTGTATCTGCCGCGCGTCCTCAAACCTTCCTTCCTCGAAAGCCTTATAAAGGTTCAGGAAGCGATCCGGCATAAGGTTGTAAGTCGAGCCGATGCCGCCGTCCGCGCCCATGGTGAGCCCGCAGATCAGCATCTCGTCCGGTCCGTTTATCACGTTGATATCCCCGCCGTTCAATTCGGTTATGCGGTGCATCGAATAATAGTCGGAAAGCGTGAACTTGCAGCCGATCAGCCCTTCCACCTCTATGGCGCGTTTCATGAACTCGAAAGGCGCACTGCCCACCAGGCTGGTGCAGTACACCAGAACGGGCAGCCCGCTCTCCTCATGCAGTCGTTTGTAATAATCCAGTATTTGATCCGTTGTGTAGGAAGTCACGTAATTCGGCACCAGTGACGAGATCGCGTCACAACCCGCTTCGGCAGAGTGCTTCGCGAGCCTGAGCGCCTGCTGGGTATCCACAGCGCCCACATGGTTTATTATCTTCGCCCTGCCACCGGTGACAGCGACCGCCGTCTCGATCATTTCGCGCCGGGTGGCTTCGCTGAGGAACAGCCCTTCGCCCGTAGCGCCGTTCACGTAAAACCCGTTTACTCCCGCATCCAGCTCAAGCTTCATTATCGCTTCGGCGCTTTTGGCTTTCAGTCTGCCCGCCGCGTCTATGGGCGTGATCATCGCCGGCATTATGCCTGTAAACAGCTTATTCATCTTATTGCTCCCCCACTGTATACTCACGGCGGTACGCTTTTCCGTTCAGCGTAAAGCCGATGCGGATCCTGCCGCCGTCGATTTCGGCTTTGTCTATAGTTAAGTCGTCCTTTTCGGTCCCCATCCTGAACAGTGCCGCAAAAACCAGGTCGTCACCGGCGGATTCCACACGCCGTATGAAATACGTGAGCTCATTCTCCGCCGGATTGTCCGGCGCTTCGGCATATATTGCCAGCGAAGATACGGAACAGAACGAGCATACGCTGAACCTGCCCGCCTGACTTAGCCAGCCGCTTCTTACGGGGCCGTCCGTGCGCCATCCCCGCGCGTTTCTGAAATACTCCGTGGGCGGGCTCCCGGCAAGCTTCAGCGCCGTTTTGACAGCGCTTTCCTCTTCGCAGCGGCCTTTGGGGTGGATTATCCAGTCCACCTGCCGCCCGCAGGCGCCGCGCACCCTGAAGGCTTCCAGGAAAAACTCGTCCGTGAACAGCACCGTGCGCTCAAACATGACGCCCGCGTACGCCTCGTCGTCCCACTGTTTTATAAAGTAGCTGTCGGGCGTTTGGGCAGGTTTGGTCCAGTCTGCCCGGCACTCTATCAGCGTTTCCCCCGCGTTTTGCTCAAAGCGGAGCGTTTCGCCGTTGCAGGGCGGCTGGTTCTGAGTATTGATGCAAACCGTATTATGAGTGAAAGTGTTCTTGAAATAGCGGTAATGCTTGGGAGAACCGTAGGGCACCGTGCCCAAATCCGGCAGCACTTCCGTGCCGCTAACGCTGTAATGCAGGCTGAGCTTGTCATAATGGTCGTGCTCGCCGCCGTAACGTCCGTGCCGGAAAAGCAGATACTGCGTTTTGTCTGCGCTGCGCAGCGCCGTCAGCCCCGAACCCTTATCGTCGTGATAGTCTTTAAGTTCGAGTTCGGCATTTTCGATCTCTGCTTTCCCGTATAAGAGCGCTCCCAGCTCATCCCTTGGATATTTTTCGTATATCCTGTCAAGCATGGCGGCAAACTCCCTGTCGCCGTATACCTTATACATGAACTCATAGTGTTCCGCAAGCTGCGCGAACATGGGCACAGACCCGCCGTCTCCCAGCCGGGGCAGGCTGAAGTCCGCCTGCACCAGCTTTAGCGGCATCAGATACATCTGCCTGTATTCGGGGCGGTCAAGCAGGCTGTACTCGGTACCCTGCGCCATCTTTTCGTAGCTCATAAACGCCATGAGCGCGAAGAAGTGATAGTGGAACGTGTTCTCGAACCACATATTGTCGTCCAGCACAGCATGCTCAAGCTGGTAGATCAGTCCGTATTTGCTGTTGACTGCGAAATCCAACAAATCGCGCCTGTCCAGCGCAAGCCCTATTATGCCCAGCGCCGAGTTCACCAGCACCTCATGGTTGTGTATCTGGTCGGTACGGTTTTTTTTGAGTATTTCGGCTCCGGGCAGCAGCAGATTCGTTTCGATAAACTCCCTCTGAGCTTCCGAAAGCGTATCTTTAAGTATATTGTATGTGCGTGCCAGAGAATCGAAGCTGGTAGCCTCGTCCAGTATCTGGGAGTTCATCCTGCCCGGCTTGTTGTACGGGATATCGCCGTGTTCCTCGTAGTTGGGATAGTTTTCGGCATAGCCCAGCAGTATGTGCGCTGCCAGATCTCTGTATTTGTCTTCCCGGCAGAACAGCCACAGCAGCGAAGCGTTATAAGCCGTGCCCGTATTCACGCTGTTGACTATGCGCCACCAGCCGCCGAAGTACGGTTCCCCGTTCAGCACCCTGCCGCACACGGGGCACACGAAGTCATGGTCGGAAGTATAATCGAATTTAAGCCGCTTTCCGTCGTCCGGACACGCGAAATAATGTCCCCAGGTGGCGACTCCAGTATCCGGGATCCTTACTCCCGCCTCCATGATCCGGTCGCAGCCTTTGCGCAGGCCGTCCAGAAGACGGCTGTCCAAAGCCAGTTTTCCCCTTAAAAACGCAAGCCTCTCAGGCGTGAACTGTACCATATGCCGACCTTTCCGAACTTTAGGATAGACCCACTGCGTACAAACGGATTATATCAAATTCGCGTCTCTGAGTCAATCTGTACGGGCAATATAAGGGCAAACGAAAACCGGGAGCGGATATCCGCCCCCGGCAGTTCGGTGCCGGTTTGACACCGATCAGGTTTTATTTCGCGTACTGGCGCTGATACGCGGCATCAGCGATATCCAGCACCTGCTGCAGGCCCAGTTCGTTGAACAGCTTGGACTGGAACACCTCTTTGTCGGCAAGATCGCTCTCGTCGCCGATGATGTACTTGGTCTGCTGCTCTTTCACGTACTTGCGCAGGTCAGCCTGATACTTGCTCAGCACTTCCAGCTCTTCGGCGGAGTAGGCCAGCGTAGGAACATATACATCCGGGCCGGGCTTGACAGCCTGATAGTAACCGGTGATGGTGTTCTGGCGCACGGTGCCGTTGTTCTCCCAATTGGTCAGAGTGCCTTTGCCGTCGTCGGCCACATAGCAGTTCTCAAAGTCAACGTCGCCGGCATAGTAAGGCATATGCTCATACCAGTACAGGTTGTTGACGGTCTGGTCGCGGATATCGTTGTACATGACGTACTTCATCTCATGATCGCCGGCGATGAGCAGCTCAAGCTTCACGTCGGGATTCTGAGCCAGGTAGTCTTCAACATACATCCAGTTGTCGGGTTCGATGCCGTAACGGCCGCGCAGATAGCCTTCCTCCTGGAACTGGAAGTCGCCTACACGGAAGCACAGCTCGGGGTTCTTCGCCCAGGAAGTCACCATCCAGCAAGTGGTGGTGGAGGAAGCGGCATAAGCGCTGAAGCATACGCCTTCGGGACCGGTCAAAGGCGCGATGGGGATGTAGCGCAGACGCGGATAAGTGTCGCTCTGGCCCATGAACGCGCAGGAGGAGTTGGTCACGACGCCCACGATATCTTCATCGGCGCAGGCAACGGCCTTCAGCGCATCGTTGTTGTAGGTGAAGGATTCGGGAGAGAGCAGGCCTTCGTCGCACAGCTTCTTCAGGTAATCGGTGGCTTCATACCAGCCGTCCTGCAGATAGGAAACGGTCACGTGGCCTTCTTCGTCCAGCAGGAACAGGTCGCCGTCGCCTTCAAACACGAAAGCGTTGGTGAGGAACTTGTTGGCGGTGCCGCCGAAACCGGTAGAGGTGATGAAGGGGATCTCGTCGTCCGGATCGCCGTTGCCGTTGGCATCCTCTTCCTTGAAGCGGACCAGCATGTCATAGAACTCTTCGGTGGTGGTGGGAGCTTCGATGCCCAGGTTGTTCAGCCAGCCATGGTTGATCCACAGCTTATACTTGGTCTCGTTCTGGGGCGCGATCTGGATCTTCGGCACGCCGTAGATCTTGCCTTCGCCGGTAGTGATGGCGGAGATCAGGTACTGCTCGGGATGGGCAGCCACAGCCGCGTCGCAGTTGACCGCGAGGCCTTCCTCGAAGAAGTCGGAAACGTCTCTGATGGCGCCGTACTGGGTGTCCAGAGCCGCGCACTCGGTCAGGGAGTACTGAATGTTGATTACGTCGAACTTCTCAAGTTCGCCGGCAGCAGCCATGGCGGCCAGCTTGTCTTTGGGGTTCTCAACAGGCAGGAACTCGAACTCGAGTTTTACGTTGCAGGATTCTTCGATCCACTTGGTATACTCGTTATCTTCCCAGATAACCTTGGCGTTGTCGGGGGTCAGCACACGGATGACCGCCGGCTCGGAGCCTGTCCAGATGGGCAGCACACCGGGTTCGCTCAGGCCGCCGTCTTCTGCGAATCCCGCCAGAGAGAAGGAGCACAGCAGAACCAGCGTGAGCAGCAATGCGAGCTTTTTCATTGGGTAAACCTCCTTTTTATACTTCAAGCGCTCTGCGCTCAGGTATCAGCCTTTCAGGGCGCCCAGCATGACGCCTTTCATAAAGAACCGCTTGACCCAGGGATACGCCATAAGTATCGGGGCGCTGGACACGATTATCAGCGAGTACTTTAACAGGTCCTGCAGGGCTTTGTTGCCCAGTATGTCGTCTTCGCTGGTAACGGACTCCGGGTCGAAGGAGTTCTGGATAAGTATGGTGCGCAGTATCATCTGCAGCGGATACAGCTTGGGGTTTGTAAGGTACAGCCAGGGGTTGAAATACTCGTTCCAGTGGCCTACCGCGTAGTACAGGGAGAGCACCGCCATGACCGTTGTGGACAGCGGCAGCACCATGGAGAAAAAGTATTTTATGTCGCTGCAGCCGTCTATCTTCGCCGCTTCCTCTATGTCGGTAGGTATGTTCTGCATGAACGTGCGGCACACGATCAGGTTATACACGCTGATAAGGCCGGGGAGCAGCAGACACCACACGGTATTCAGAAGCCCCAGGTTCTTCATCAGGATGTAGCTGGGGATCATGCCGCCCGAGAACAGCATGGTGAACATGAACAGCATGACAACGGGCTTTTTAAGCGGCAGATTGCGGCGTGCCAGCGGATACGCGCACATCAGCGTCATGGCCATGTCCAGCGTCGTGCCCACCACGGTATAGAAAATGGTGTTGGCGTAAGCGCGCCAAATGCCCTTGTAGGTAAACACGGCCTTATAGCCTTCAAACGTGGGCTGTACGGGCCATAGAAGCACCTTGCCCTTGCCCACCGCATCGGCAGTGGAGAAGGAAGACGCCACTATGTTTATCAGCGGCAAAAGTATCATCGCGAAGAACAGCCCCAGTATGAGATTCACCACAAAGTAGAATATCTTCTCGCTGTGGGTTATGCCTATTTTGTTTTTTCTGGCTGTCTTTTGAACTGTCGTCATACTGTCCCCCTTACCACATGCCCGAACCGTTCACGCGGTTGGATATGTAATTGACCAGGCTTATGGTTATGAGGTTCACGATGGAGTTGAACATGTTCACGGCGGTGGAATACGACAGCTGCATGCCCTTTTCCGCCGTCAGACCCACTTTGTAAACATATGTGGCTATAACTTCGCTGGCGGCTATGTTGGTGTCGTTCTGCATCAGGAACACCTTGTCGAAACCGATGTTCATTATGGAGCCGGACCTGAGTATCAGGGTTATGGTTATGGTGGGGATTATACTGGGGAGGTCGATGTTCCAGATCCGCCTGATCCTCGTCGCACCGTCAACGATCGCCGCCTCGTGCAGTTCCGGATCCACGGCGCTCAGTGCCGCCATGTAGATGATGCTGCTCCAGCCTGTGCCCTGCCATACACCGGACCAGATATACAGGTTGCGGAAGTTGGCGTCGCCCGTGAACATGTGCAGGTTCCACGGTATGCCGAACACGGCCAGAATGTTGTGCACCACGCCGGTGTAAAAGTCGAACACGCGCATCATTATGCCGACCATGACCACGGTGGAAATAAAGTGCGGCATGTAGGTCACGTTTTCCACCCAGCCCTTCCATTTCCTGCTGCGCACACAGTTGAGCAGCAGCGCGAAAATGATGGGAATGGGAAATCCCACAGCTATGGAATATGCCGAAAGTATCAGCGTATTCCCAACCGTGCGGGCAAAGTACAGGGATTTGAAGAACTGGTCGAAATTGGCGAGTCCGACAAACTTGGAGCCCCATATACCTTCCTTGGGCACATACAGCTTGAACGCGATCTGCGCGCCGTACATGGGTCCGTACTTGAATATGATAAGCCAGATAAGCGGCAATATGAGGAAAAGATACATCTGGCGGTTATCTGCTATCCTGCGGAAGTAGCTTTTCCGACGCTTGGCTAAGCCAGTGCTCTGCATCTTTAACCTCCTTGTTCAGATTTCATATTGCAATTGAATCCGTATAGATGAATGATACCACAAGCCTGCGCCTTTGTCAATAAAATTCATAAATCTCACTAATTTGTACATTGCCATTATGACATTAGCACAATAATATTGGCGCGTTGAATGAATTAGTTATTAAGTTATATCGACTGTCGATCCATCATCGGCGGGCTTTGACATATCCAAATGTGCCTTTAGGTTCGGTCAAAAGGCGGTTTTTACGCTATTTCAACTGGCGGCGGATACAATAACACAAACAGCCCTGTGCGCAGGCACAGGGGCTGTTTTTCGCGTTCACCTAACGGATAGATATGAGCTCCATACCGCTGTCCGGCAGCCCGAACGCTTCGAAATAGGCGTTTTCAAGCGGTATCCATTTTTCATAAAACATGTTCAGGGAAGGCGCCGTCTCCCTGACGGCAAGGCGCTGCTCTCTTTCCTCCCTGGGAGCGTCCAGAAACAGCCTTACATCCGCGCATCCGCTTATTTGCGGAAGATTGCAGTAGCATCCCTCGATTATCAGCATTCGGCTGTCCGGCAGCGTCTCTTCCGGCAGCAGGCGATCCGAAGCGCAGTCGTATTTTCTGTATCTTACAGCCTCACCCCGCATCCACGGGGCCAGACCTTCATCCGCCAGGCGATAGACGTCGCAGTTCCCGCCGGGTACCGCAAGACGCTCGGGCGTCTTCATCGCGTGCGGTATCACGAAATCGTCTGTGTGTATTACCGCCGAGCCGAACACTTCGGCCAGCCTCTCCGCCAGTGTGGTCTTGCCGGACGCGCAGGGTCCGTCGATCGTGACCGTCAGGCGTTCCCTGCCGCTAAAAGCGCCGTTTATCTTGAGGACAGCGTTCAGATACGGCAGCCAGTCAGCCGATATCACCCGATATGCCGGACGGTACGCTTCCCTGTACGCTTCCGAATGGGAAGGCAGTCGGTTTTCATCAAGCAGCGAAGCAAGCTCCCGCCTGTCGAAAGGCTTTCCGTCCTCGGATCTCAGCTTTTCGCAGACTTCCAGCACATCGTTTCTCGTAAAGTTCCCGCCAGCCCGCGACGTCAGCATAAGACCCGCAATTACGTCCGGTACGAGCCCTTCCGCTTTCGCGCGTCTCAGGTTGAGCCTGCACCAGCCGGGACTGAGCTTTTCGCACAGGTCTTCTGACGCGTCCGCCTCCGCGCTGTCCATCTCCCGCGTTATATAGGCAGTCACCGCCTTGCGTGAAGCAAGCAGATGCCCAACGCCCAAAAGCCCCTGAAACACGAATTTGACCGCGTCCTGCGGCTGCATGGCAGGGCGAAGCAGGTACTGCTCCCTAAGCTGCGACAGCAGGTCCCGCTCAAAAGCATCATTCATCGCTTTTCCTTGTTCAGATGTTTACGGATTCGGGAGCTCCGCCAAAGGAGAAAAACGTGGCAGTGGCGTTTTTAAAATACAGCACCTGTGTGTTGTCGTCATCGGCGCTGTACATGGCTTTCAGCGCGGGCATTTTGTCCAGCATGGCCGCCTTGGGTTCCCGCCTGTCGTCGTTTACCAGTTCGCCGGCTATACGCACCCAATTACCGTTGCAGAAAGCGCATATCTCCGCCTTGGGATTCGCGGCCAGCTGTTTGGAAACATTTTTTACCTTGCCCGTCTGTATATACAGTTTGCCCTCAAACACCAGCGCCGTGCCGAAAGGACGCACGCGGGGCTGGTCCCCCTCCGCGGTGGCCAGATAGTAGGTCTGGGCTTCATCCAGAAATGCGCACACGCGCTCAACGTCAGTCATATGATTCCGCTCCTTTCGATCCGCCTTCAAGGTGGATCCCGTGTTACCGATATCATACGCGCCGCGCACGCCTTTGTCAATCAATTCATGCGTTCGGAACACCCGCCCGGCATGCAAGCCTGTATCGCAAATCCCGTTTGGTCGTTCTTCCGTTATGCTTGACGCAGGCGGGTTTATAACGTAAAATGAATGTCAGGCAGGCAGAACGGACCAAACCGGATACTTCTTTGGTTCGATTGTTCTTATGGGAATAATGCCCTGCCTGTAAATGGGGGTGATCGTATTTTTTTGCCGATAAATCTGTGCGCCGATTTTCAGCCGCTGGACTCGGAATACGGGCGCTGCAACGTGATCGAAAGTGCAAACCCGGTATTGTCCTGGGGCGCCGCAAGCGATACTCCTTCCTCTTGCCAGAGCGCTTATCGCGTTAAGCTGTACTGCGGCGAAAAACAGTTGTTTGACAGCGGCTGGACCGCCTCCGAGGCGCAGCGCTGCAAGGTGAGCGCAGATCTGCCCGAAGGCGAAACCGTCACCTGGTCGCTGAAGCTTAAGGACAATCACGGCCGCACCAGCTCCGAGGCGCGCGCAGAGTTCACATTAGGCAGCGTAGACTGGACCGCCGGATGGATAACCCCGCCATGGGACGACGCCAAGCGGCCCGGCTATTTCCGCAAGCGTTTTTATCTTGACAAAGCGCCTGTCAGCGCCAGGCTGTATGTGTGCGGCCTGGGCTACTTCAGCGCCGCTCTGAACGGCCGTCCGCTCACGCCGTTCCGCCTCGATCCCGCACATACGGACTACTCAAAAACATGCACATACGTGCTTTTCCCCGGTCTGCAGGGATTGAAAGCCGGCGAAAACACACTGGAAATCACGGTGGCCGCAGGCTGGCGTTACAACGACGGCAGGTATCTGAGAAGTTGCGGAAATCCGGGATTCTTCGGGCCTGTGCAGCTATCAGCGATGCTGGTCACTGAATACGCGGACGGCTCGAAACAATGCCTGACGACCGACGGTTCATGGGAATGCGGACAGGGCCCAATTGTGTTTTCCCAGCTTTTCGACGGCGAGACCTACGACGCGCGCATAAAGGACATTTGCTACGTTCCTGCGGTTCCTGCTTTTTCGCCCGGCGGCATTATGCGTCCGATGACAATTCCGCCGATACGGGAGGAAAACGAGATAGAGCCGGTCACGGTCTCCAAAGCCGGAGACGGCTGGATCCTGGATTTCGGCAAGAACATAGCGGGCGTCGCCAGACTGCGCTTTGTCTCCCCCGCCGAACCCGGTCAGACCATATCCCTTCATTATTTCGAGCGGCTGAATGGCGACGGAACGCCGTATTTTGACAATTTGCGGGGAGCCAAAGCGACCGACACGTACATCGCTTCCGGCGCCGAAACGGATGATCCTTCCGCCGGATGCTGGCAGCCGCAGTTCACATACCACGGTTTTCGCTATATCGAACTGACAGGAGCCGATCCTTACGGCTGCAGGGTGCGCGCCGTGCCCCTGCATACCGCTCTCAAAAGCATCGGCAGTTTCCGCTGCGGCAGCGCGATAATAAACGCCGTTCAGGACATGGTGGTGCTTACGGAGCGTGACAACATGCATTCGATCCTCACCGACTGCCCCCAGCGGGACGAGCGCATGGGCTGGATGAACGACGCCACCGTGCGCTTTGAGGAGACTCCCTACAACTTCGACACCGCCGCCATGTTCAGGAAGATATGCCGGGACATTTCCGACGCGCAGCTTCCGGACGGCGCGATCGCCTGCACCGCGCCCAAAGTCTACGGTGCCTGGCCCGCAGACCCCGTCTGCTCCAGTTTCCTCGTGGCCGGACGCATGGCATGGCTGCACTCTGGTGACCTTGGCGTGATCCGCGAACAGTTCCGCAATTATGAGCGCTGGGAAGAGTGTCTGCTCAGGCACAGCGACGATTATATCGTATCCTACAGCTATTACGGCGACTGGGCCGCCCCCGCCTACGCCTGCGAAAGCATGGAAAACGCCAAATCATCAGTCACGCCGGGCATATTCATGTCCACGGGTTTTTCATATTACAACTGCGTGCTGCTGTCGGAATTCGCGCGCCTGCTGGGTGACGCATCCGCCGAAAACAAGTACCTCGCGCTTGCCGGCAGCATCAAATCGGCCATGCTCGAAAAATGGTACGACAGCAAAAACCGTATGTTCGCTACCGGCTCCATGGCATGCCAGGCGTTCGCACTGTGGCTGGGCCTGCCTCCGGTATCAGACTGTCAAAAAATCGCCGACGCGCTGAGCGCTGATCTTAAGTCAAACGATTACCACTTCACTACGGGCAACCTCTGCACCAAATACCTGCTGGATGTGCTTGCCCGGTACGGCCATGCGGACGACGCCTATGCACTTGTCACACGGGAAAAATACCCCTCCTGGGGCTGGATGCTGCAAAACGAGGCCACTACGGTCTGGGAGCGCTTCGAACTTAAGGACAGCGGAGGCATGAACAGCTACTGCCACCCCATGTACGGTTCGTTGGGCGCCTGGTTTTACAGCGCTTTGGCGGGCCTGACACCGCTGGACTGGGGCTGGAAGCGGTTTTTGGTAAAGCCCAGTCTTCCCGAAAAGCTGCTGAGCTGTCACGCCTCTGTGAATACCCCGCTGGGAGCTGTGTCCGTCCGCTGGGTAAAACGGGACGGCAGCGTATTCCTGCAGCTCGACGTGCCTTTCGGCGCGCGGGCGGAAGTTGAAATAGGCGATGTGAAAGCCGTTTGCGGCAGCGGACATCACAGTTTCTGTTCCAGATTGCCCGGATAGAACGCAGCGGCTGCCCTGATGAGGCACTTCGTCGTAAGTGTCTCCTTTTGCTTCAAAAGCGCGCCGATCGCCTGCGCCGGTCAGCAATGATAGAATTGCAAAACAAATTGTTTCTATGAGGAGTATGACAGATGGTCATTGATACAGACCAAACCGGTACCATGACCCGTATGCGATATGTTTGGCGAAAGTATTTGGCAGATTTCCCTTTTGCGGAAGTCCGGGATAGTGATCTGCATATCTCATACCAGTCACCTCATGCGCCTGAACTGATCCGACTTTCCGATCGGTTTCATGCCAAAAACCGCTTTTGCGGAGACACTGAGCTTGACAGGATACTCTCGCTCATGAGTTATGTGCATGGCATTGCACGCAAAAACGGTCAAAACGCATCTCCCGCCGTCAAGAACACCATTGAGATCATGAAGGTCGCAGAAAGGGGCGCACTTTTGTGTCTGGATTACGCGACTGTCTTGGCGGAGATGCTCCTGTACATGGGGATCAAAGCGGTTTCGGTTTCCTGCCTGCCGAATGTATTTGATTCCGACTTTCATGCCGGGGTGATGGCATACTTGGCTGACAGAAATAAGTGGGCTTTTTTTGATCCGACATTCAATACATATTTCTGTGATGATGCTCCCATGGATATATTTGAGATCCGCTCAGCATACGCAAATGGCAGATCGCCTTCGTTCCGCCACATTGACATCAGAAAAGACTGGGTACTGATGTTGTGCGGCATAGAGTATGACGATTACGATTCATGGTATTCCGACTACATGCTCAAAAACATGTTTCGGTTTTGCCTTCCATTAAACAGCGCCTATGGCTGCAGTGCATCAAATCGTCAAAGAGTTTTCATTTCACCGAAGGGATACGATACAAAAAACGATTATGATATCGTAGGGTCGGTTTATACGCAGGATCGCGGCGTGATCCTGCGATCCTGATCTGTCATATCCCGATTTGCCGGGCAGGTCTTTTGTTGCCTGCTGCAATGACGAGCATAGGCTTTACCACGCAAGATCCGGGAAACAAAACCGGCGCGGCCAAACTGGTCACGCCGGTTTTATATTTTTCCCGGCCGATGTTTGGCGCGTCAGGCAACTGTCCCTATTTAAAGCACCGTCCGCGGCCGGCCGTTTTGCATTGTCATTCGGCATTAAGGTCCTTTGTTTTCACCGGTATCGTATTCCGACTCAAAGCGTTCGATCTTTTTTATCTTCTCCGCGCTTTGGATCACCTTATCGACCCAGTCGTCATCCTGGGCGTCCAGTCGGTATGTCTTAAAACCGTACTGAGATCCCATGGAACATATCACCGTTTCATCGTCTATATGCAGCGAAATGCGGTATCGGCTGGGCATTTTCTGGGGCAGCACGGTCCTGTTGTCTTTCTGCACTTCCTTAAGATGCCGAAAACCGTTGACGATCCCGTCAAATCTGACTTTGTACAGCCTGAACAGCATCCTGATATACTTTTCGGAGCGGAAAGACGACGTGTACACCCACACTTCGTATCCCAGCGCCTGCAGCCGGTTTACGGCTTCGGGCGTGCCCAGGCGCAGCCTTTCCCTGAATATCCTGTTGAAAGGAAAAACGGGCGCCTTCTCGGTTTTATGCGTCGCAGGATCCACAAACAGCACTTCATCCAGATCGAATGACACCCGCATCTTCCGCCCGCCGTCATTCATCCCGCTTAAGTCTCCCGACGATGTCCATCACTTCTGCGGACCAGACGTTTTCGCCCGGCATGCGGAACTCCCTGAAATCTCCGCCGGAGCTTTGCGTGAAAAGAACGGTATCGCTGTCTATATGAAGCGTGGACCGGTACCGCCCTTTCACCAGTTTTTCCAGCCCGGCAGCGGAAACGCTGCCGGTTTTCCGCGCAGCGCCGGTAACTATGCCGGTCACGTGAACGTGATACCTGCCGAACAGCCGCTTTATGTATTCCAGTGAATAATACTCAGCCGTGTATACCCACACGTCCCAGCCTTCACGGTTGAGCAGCCTGAACAGCGCGGGCACTCCCAGCCTCAAACGTTCTTTGTATATTTTATTGAACGGGAACGCCAGCGCTTTCTCGTGCGGCACGGAACTGTCTTTCGCGAACACCACCTCGTCCAGGTCGAGCGTCGCCCGGCGGGTATGAACGGAATTCTGAAGCATCAGCTTTATGTCCATCTCCCCCGTCAGATTGACCGTGCGGGTGAGTATCCTTCTGTATCCCAGGCGCAGCGCCGCCGCCCACCTGTGGTGACCGTTCAGTATCATGTATCCGCCGGGACGGATTTTTTCAATGACGACCGGGTCTTCGCAGTAATGCTTCATGTGGTGCAGGTGGTTGTCCGCGAACACCTGCATATATCTGGATATGATCTCGTTGTTCGGGCCCACCTTGGGCGCGCAGAACTCGTCGTCGGGGTTTGGATGTATCTTTTTGAGGGGCGTCTCGCGTACGAATATGCGCTTAAGCAGGCCCGCCTTAACGGGCACGTATATCCCCTTGTACTTTTTTACTTCCTGAGCGAGAAACTCCTGGAACTGCGTGTTGCCCCCCGCCATCATTGATACCCCCCGTCCGGTGATCCGCGCGCCGCAGGCCCGGTTTTCAGTCTATCACCACTTCATGCCCGGTCCTGGCGGATTCGTATATGCCGTCCAGTATCTTCATAAGCGTTACGCCGTCTTCAGCCGGGTTGCGGCAGGGCGCACCGGTCTTCACGCACTCGACAAAGTGGTTGATCTCGTTGGCAAACAGTCCGTCAAAGCTCAGGGCAGTGGAATTGCTCAACTGGACGTTCGTCATGTAATCGTTCATCTCGCTGTAGATCTCCAGCTCCGGGTCGAGCTTCGCGCCCGCCTTGGTGCCGAAGAACTGCAGTACGCCTTCGTCCTTCTTGATGTTCAGGCTGAAGCTGGCTTCTATCTGAAGCACCGCGCCGTTGTCGAAGCGGATCATGGCGGTAGCCAGGTCCTCAACGTTGAACACCTTGTCGATGTCGGTGGACATGGAAGCGTAGCCCGCGCGTTTTTTCACCGTAGGCCTGTCGCCCAGCTTGTTGAAAGTGGCGCCGTACACGGACACGGGTTTGGGATTGCCCATCAAATACCTGCACAGGTCTATGATGTGCACGCCCAGGTCTATAAGCGGACCGCCTCCGGAAAGCTCCTTGTTTCCGAACCAGCCGCCCGGCGCGCCGTTCCTGCGCAGATACGTGGCCTTGGCGTAGTAAATATCCCCGAAATAGCCTTTGTCGATAAAATCCTTCATCACGGCGCAGTCGTTGCCGAAGCGGCGCACGAAGCCTATCATCAGCAGTTTGCCGTTTTTGTCCGCGGCTTCCTTCATGCGCTGCGCCTGCTCGGCGTTCATGGCCATGGGCTTTTCGCACAGCACGTGCTTGCCCGCGTTGAGCGCGGCTATGGCGCACTCGGCATGGGCGGAGTTCCAGGTGCAGACGCTCACCGCGTCGAGTTCCGGGCAGGCGGCCAGCATTTTCTCGCAGGACTGGAAGCGCCTTTCCTCCGGCACGCCGAATTCCTCGCCCCGCCTGTCGCAGCGTTCCTTGTTGATGTCGCACAGCGCGTAGATCTCTACGTCCGGGTTCTTCGCGTATCCGCGCAGATGCTCCCCGGAAATGCCTCCGTTTCCGATAACGCCGAATTTGAGTTTCGCCATGATCTTCCCATCCTCCTGTCGCATAATTGTTTGATAGTATTATAGCGTTTATCCCTGCCCTATGGCAAGCTTAATCCATCAGATCTGCAAGAAACCGGGATCTCGTTTGCGAAAGCTGTCTGCTGATCGGCAAGAATCGTGAATACGCGCGTTTCGCCTTTTCTCATGTAGAAGTCCGTAAAATGTTCGCACGGTTCGGGGCGCTCGTCCGTGAACGCATCGACAAGCGCCGCTTTGTGCGGAAGATATATCCTCTTCTCCCCGTCCGTCGCCGCGTGGATGGCCACCATCGTCCCGTAGGCATATATGATGTCATCGGTGAACGCGTATATGTGTACGCCTGCCGCAAGAAACGCCTCCCGCAGAACGGACGAAGCCGGAGCGGCTCCGAACCGGTATTCCTGCCAGTCATCATGTACTCTGACGCTCCCGTCTGCACACCTCGCCATGTATCCGCCGGACGCCTCATTGTCGCCGGAGCAATTCACATAGACCAGCGACCTGCATCTGTTTCTCCACCGCTCTATGCCATCCGTTTTTTGTCCAACATTCAGAAAAACCACAGCGCGGAAGCCATCGGGATCGAGAAGTTCGAAATCACTTAGCGCATACTGCTCAAATGCAGCGCCGCTGGCAGCCATCTGCCGTGCAAGCGGGCCTATGCCGACAGTGTCCGCGTATTGACCGCCCGCATAAGTGTCATATACCAGTGCCACTTTTGCAGCGGTCTTTTCTCCGGCCTGCTGTCTGTACAGCCCAAGCGAGCGCCTTATGCATTCCATGTACGCAGGGGTTTTGAACCAGCCGCCCCACATATCGAACCACCACATTGCCGCGCCGCAGGAGATGGTCTTGGCGATAGCTTTTTTAAGCTGATCCACAGCCGTTTGCTCATCCTGCGGCCCCAGCCAGATCGGCCCTTCATACCGGGTGTTTCCGGCGGGATTAGCCCGGGGCATCGCTTCGCTTATAGGCCTGCTTAAGTGGGTGCGCACATCGCATTCCGTAAACCACACCTTGCCGTGCAGGCGGCAGGAACCCAGCGCGCCTTGCAGCACCCAGTCGGTACCGGGAGCGCGGTCGGTATCATATGCGAAGGGACTGGCCAGAAAGTCGACGTCTTTGCTGCCAAGCACTATATCAATGGCATCGTGCCCGAAACGCGTCCCCGCGTAGCCGTAAAACGCGCCTATTACCCTCTGTCCCCCGGTTATGCGTTTGGCTTCAGCCGCAAGCCTTACCAGTGCATTTGCGGTCTCCACACTGCGGAAACGGTTGTAATCTCTCGTCTGCACGGGGATCTTGCGGCTATCGTCCGGCACGTACAGCCTGAGCGCAGGCGTCGGGACACTGATATCATCAAACCTCTCATATGAGCTTTTCCAGGAAGCGTTCAGCGCGTCCACGGTCCCGTATCTGTCCCTCAGAAACATACGCCACGCTTTTAAAGAAGTTACAGAATAATCCGTCAGCTGCATGGGATGCGTCATGGGGCGCATGAATTCCTCCGTCCAGCCGCAGGCAAGCTGCCATCCGACCACGAATTCATCCAGACCGCTCGAATATAACCAATCCTGAAACGCCCCCATGGCTTTGGAAGTGGACCTGAACCACACCTCCGAAGAATAGCTTTGGTGCACGCTGGCGCCTGCCGCGTCGCGGCACAGTTCTTGCGGATACGCTTTCTCCCAAAATGTCGGAGGCTCGAGCATCAGGCGCGGAATGATCCATACTTCCCCGGGCTTTGAATTCCCTATGGCCAAACGGAAAACCTTTTCAGCCGATGAAAAGTCGTATCTGCCCTCGCCTTTCCAAAAGCCCGAGTAAAAAGGCCGTATGCCGCTGAAAGGATTTATGCCCCTGTCCCCCGCATACACCGGCACGAACAGCAGTTTGTATCCGGCACGCACGAAGCCCGTGTAATCCGCATTTTCCGCCTGATAGCTCATGTAGCCGCACGGGGCCACTTCAGCGCCGTTTATCGTCAGGACGGGCAGCGTGCCGCTATTCACGATCGTGCTTACTGGCATACCTGTTACCTCCGTTTGCCGCAGGACCCCCGCTTGTCAGGCGGGGGTCCTGTGAAATGTTTATTCGAGCTCGAACGCGCCGGTATAGAGCTGGTAGTATTCGCCCTTCATCTCCAGCAGCTGCTCGTGGGTGCCGCGCTCGATGATGTGCCCGTGCTCCAGCACCATGATCACGTTGGAATT
The DNA here is from genome assembly GCA_024683475.1 of Clostridiales bacterium. Taxonomy (GTDB): domain Bacteria; phylum Bacillota; class Clostridia; order Christensenellales; family Aristaeellaceae; genus RUG14130. The sequence goes on from JAIKYG010000103.1 coordinate 98,020, forward strand.
CTTGACGGTGGACAGCCTGTGGGCGATAACGAACACCGTGCGGCCCTCCATGAGCTTGTCCATGCCTCTCTGCACGATCTGCTCGGTGCGGGTATCTATGGAAGACGTAGCCTCGTCAAGGATCATCACCGGCGGATTCGCCACTGCGGCGCGGGCTATGGACAAAAGCTGTCTCTGGCCCTGGGACAGGTTGTCGCCGTTGTTGGTGAGCATGGTCTGATAGCCCTGGGGCAGACGGGTTATGAACTCGTCCGCACCCGCGAGTTTTGCAGCCTTGACGCACTCTTCGTCCGTGGCGTCCAGCTTGCCGTAGCGGATGTTCTCCATGACCGTGCCGGTAAACAGGTTGGTGTCCTGGAGCACCAGGCCCAGGGAGCGGCGCAGGTCGGACTTTTTGATCTTGTTGATGTTTATGCCGTCATAGCGGATCTTGCCGTCCTCTATGTCATAAAAGCGGTTGAGCAGGTTGGTTATGGTGGTCTTGCCCGCGCCCGTCGCGCCCACGAACGCCACCTTCTGGCCGGGTTTGGCGTACAGTGTAATGTCGTGCAGCACGGTCTTTCCTTCTTCATAGGCAAAGTCCACATGCTCCATGCGCACGTCGCCTTCCAGCCGGGTGTAGCTCACTGTGCCGTCGTGATGAGGGTGCTTCCACGCCCATGTGCCCGTCTGGTGCTCGGATTCGCTCACGTTGCCGTCCTTGTCTATCGCGGCATTGACAAGCGTCACGTAGCCTTCGTCCGTTTCGGGCTGCATGTCTATAAGTTCGAACACGCGCCCCGCGCCCGCGAGCGCCATGGCGATGTTGTTGAGCTGCTGCGCCACCTGGTTCACGTTTCCCGAAAAGCGCTTGGCCATGTTCAGGAACGTGACGGTAGTAGCGATGGAAAGCGCGCTCAATCCGACTTCGACGATGCTGCAGAAGCCCACGTTCTTAACGCCCGTCAGTATCAGCGCGCCGCCGATTAGGGCGATCGTCACGTAGAGGATATTGCCGATGTTGTTGATTATTGGTCCCAGGATGTTGGCGTACGCATGAGCCTTGAAATTGTCGTTCCTAAGCTCATCGTTCACTTTTTCAAAGTCTTCGCGGCTGCGGTCCTCATGGTTGAACACCTTCACGACCTTCTGGCCGTACATGATCTCCTGTATGAAGCCCTCCGCCTTGCCAACGGATTTCTGCTGGCGGATGAAGTACTTAGCCGAGCCTCCGCCCACTTTCCTGCTGATAAGAAGCATGCCGAACACGCCCAGAAGCACCACCAGCGTGAGCCACACGCTGTAGTACAGCATTATGAACAGCACGGTCACGATGATCACGCCGGACTGCAGTATCGCCGGCAGTGACGCGGAGATCAGCTGCCTTAGCGTGTCTATGTCGTTGGTGTAACGGCTCATTATGTCGCCGTGCTTGTTGGTGTCGAAATAGCGCACGGGCAGGTTCTGCATCTTTTCGAACATCGCGCAGCGCATTTTGTTCAGGAAGCCCTGCGTTATGTAGGCGAGCAGCTGATACTGCGCAAGCACCACCAACAGCGACCCCGCGTAAAGGCTTGCCAGCACCGCCACTTTCGGGAGTATCAGTTTGGCCGCGTCCTGCCAGCCGATCCCGTTTTTAACGGAGTCGGTGATTATCGTGACGATACTCTGCTGGAATATCGCCGGGACGCTCGCCATTACCGATGAAAGCAGTATGCACGCGATCACGATGGGGACAAGCTTGGGGTATGCTTTGAAAAGCATCTTTATGAGCCGCCCTATGGACTTTATGTCGATCTTCGGCTTTGGCATCTTGGGCATTTTCTGCTTATTCATCGTCATCCCTCCCCGTGGTCTGCTCTTCGTAGATCTCCCTGTAAATGGGGCTGGTGCGCAGCAGTTCGTCGTGGGTGCCCTGAGACACCACCCGGCCGTTGTCCAGTATCACTATCAGGTCGGCGTCCTGCACGGAAGCAATGCGCTGAGCGATGATAATCTTGGTGGTTTCGGGTATGTACTGTTTAAAGCCCATGCGGATCAGCGCGTCAGTCTTAGTGTCCACTGCGCTGGTGGAGTCGTCAAGTATAAGTATTTTGGGCTTTTTCAGCAGCGCGCGGGCAATGCACAGCCTTTGTTTCTGGCCGCCCGACACGTTGGTGCCGCCCTGCTCTATATATGTATCATAACCGTCCGGGAACGCGGTGATAAAGCTGTCCGCCTGGGCAAGCCTGCACGCCTCGACCAGTTCGTCGTCCGTTGCCCCTTCGTTGCCCCAGCGCAGGTTGTCCTTTATCGTTCCGGAGAACAGCTGGTTTTTCTGCAGCACCATCGCCACGCTGTCGCGCAGGGCGCTTATGTCATACTTCCTGACGTCCAGCCCGCCTACGCTGATGCTGCCGTCTGTCACGTCGTAAAGGCGCGGTATAAGCTGCACGAGCGTGGATTTGCCGGAGCCCGTGCCGCCGATCACGCCCACCGTCATGCCCGATTTAATGCTCAGGTTCACGCCTTCCAGGGCGTAATTCTGCGCGTTTTTGGCATACTTGAAATTGACATTTTCGAGCTCTATGGAGCCGTCAGGTATCTTTTTCACTGGGTCATCGGGGTTCTTAAGCGTCGATTCCTCGTTAAGCACCTCGGCGATACGGCGCATGGATTCCAGCGAGATCGTGAGTATGACATAGATCATCGACAGCATCATAAGCGACATGAGCACCTGGAAACCGTAGGTGAGCATGGCGGAAAGCTGACCCACGCCAATGCCTCCCGTACCGGTTATCACGAGTCTGGAGCCTACCGCAAGTATGAACACCATGTTGAAGTACAGACACGCCTGCATGAGCGGGTTATTGAACGCGACTATGCGCTCGGCTTTGGTAAAGTCCGCTCTGATCTCTTCCGCCGCCCTGCCGAACTTCTGTTTTTCATAGTCTTCGCGCGAGAAGCCCTTTACCACGCGCATGCCGCGCACGTTCTCCTCGACGGACTGGTTGAGTTTGTCGTATTTTTTGAACACCCTGTGGAACGCGGGCATCGCCTTGCGCGACACAAGGAACAGCCCCGCTGCCAGCACCGGGATCACGACGACAAAGGTCAGAGCCAGCTTCCCGCCCATTCGCGCCGCCATGACTATGGCGAAAATGAACATAAGCGGCGAACGCACCGCCGTGCGGATTACCATCATAAACGACATCTGGGCGTTGTTCACGTCAGTGGTCATGCGCGTCACCAGGGACGCGGATGAAAAGCGGTCTATGTTCTCAAACGAAAAGTTCTGTATGCGGTCGAACATATCCGTGCGCAGGTTTTTGGCAAAGCCCGCCGCGGCTTTCGCGCTCACGTAGCCCGCATAGCCGCCGCAGCCCAGCGACACGAACGCCATCAGCACCAGCGTAAGCCCGATCCTGACCAGTTCGCCCATCTCCACGCTCTGCTGTATCTTTTCAATCAGATCCGCAGTGATGAACGGTATAAGGCACTCGATGATGACTTCACCGACTATCGCCAGGAATGACATTATTGCGGGTCTTTTGTATTCCCTAATGCTCTTCAGCAGCGTTTTTATCATATATTTCTCCCAAACCGGCATCATGTACAAAAATCCGCTGTGGCGGAAAATGCTCAGCCGTATTCATTGGCTTATTATATCACCGTTTCACCGCAGATGCAATTTGCCTTGCAAAAAAAGAGACCTGAAAACGATCCCAGGCATATTTTATATTTATAACTTAGGTAGGCCGCGCCTTAGTGAAATCCTCGTTTGCCTTGACTGGTCCGGCGCAAGCATGTATAATCTCATCACAGTTCAATTGCGGAGGCGCTCCATGCTGAAGATAGGCATAGTCGACCAGTATCTTGACAACTGGCACTGCAGCTATTTCCCGGGTTTCATGCGCGAAGCCATAAAGCTATACGGTTTCGACGCTGAGATCACCCAGGCGTACGCGGTATGGGACTGCCCGCCCGAAGGCGGGGTTTCGACTGACAAGTGGTGCCGGGAAAGAAATATCAAAAGAGCGTCATCCCTGGACGCTCTCATAGACGAATGCGACGCCCTGATGGTCATCGCCGCGGACGACGCTTCATATCACGAGGCGCTGTGCCAAAAGCCGCTGAGCAGCGGCAAGCCCGTATTCGTGGACAAAACTTTCGCCATAAACGCCGAAGCCGGCAGGCGTATGTTCTCCCTTGCGGAAGCGCACAAAACGCCCGTTTTCTCCTCCTCCGCCCAGCGCTACTGCCAAAGCGTCATCGACTGGAAAGCCGCCCATAAAGAAAAGCCCGCTTTCGTTTCCACCGTGGGGCCTCACAGCATAGACCGTTACGCGGTGCATCAGCTGGAGGTGATCTCCGCGCTCATGGGCACCGGGATACGTCGCCTTAAGGCGTTTTCCTGCGGCAGCATGGTCACCCAGCTCATACTGGATTACGGTTCAGGGCGCTGGGCAAGTTTCATGCAGTCGCCCCAGCCCTGGGCCGAGTTCAATTTCATGGTCTCGCCTGACGGAGAGACCGGAGCGCGCCTGGTGAGCGACGATAGGGATTTTTATCGCAACCTTATGAAAGCCATGCTGGATTTCTTCTTTAGCAAGGTCCCTCCCGTCAGCAAAGCAGAGACCCTGGAGATACTTTCCGTGATAGACGCGGCGCGCGTCGCCCGCACCATGCCCGACACCTGGTTCCCCGTCACGCCATAAGCTCCGCCACCGTAGACAGCCAGCGCGCGGCGGGAGTAGTCCACACTTCCTTATATGTGGCGTTGTTCATCTGGGGCCAGTAAGGTTCGTCACTGTCCCCTTTCGTCTGCACGCCCACCGGTAGTTCGCCCATCATCTCTCCCGGCAGCACCGCATACTGGCTGGCGTAGCGCCTGCCTTCACCGTACATCAGCGACTGCCTGAACGGGTTAAGGCCAATATTCCACTTAAGCTGCGCCGAGGCGATCTCTGTGAGCGTTTTGTCTTCAAGCAGGCGGCCCAGTATCGCTGCGGTTTTCGCCTGGCTGAGCAGCACCGCGTTATTGCCTCTGAACGAAAACCAGACCGGGAATTGCTTAAGATACCAGCCCTTTCCAAGTGCCCTGCCGTTATCAAGCTGAAGCCTATATTCGTAAACAGCTTCGTCTCCCACCAGCAGGTGCTGCCTTCTGAAGCTCTCCATGTCGTCCGTTTCCCGCTCGCTGTATATTCCCGCGGGCATCATGCCGTAGGGCGAGGCGTAACCGAACAGCTTTTTAAGGTAATCTCCGTGTTTTCTTGCGGCGTCCTGCCACTTTTGCGCGTCCGGGTGTTCCGGCAGCGCCGTTATCAGTTCCGACAGCATCTGCGCAAATATCTGATCCCGCGCCTGATGGTTGAAATGCACCGGCACGCGCCCGGTCTTGTCGCGCCAGAAAAAGCCTCCCGTTTCAAACACATCGCAAACGCTTCCCGTTTCAAGGCATTTTAACGTGGACTGCGCGTACCTTTCCGCGCGTTCGGCGTAATCCGTTTTGCCGGTCAGTCCGTACAGCAGCGCCGCGCTCCATGCCATGGTCGCCGAGAACACGCTTTCGGGAGTCATATAGCTGTGTTCCCAGAACACGGGCGGCCTTTCGTCAAACCCTGTCCGGGCAAACTTCTTTTCCGCAAATCCGAAATCTGCCTCGGCGCAGTTAAGCGCGCGCCCGGCAAGGTCGGCGTCTTCCTCCTTCAGGCACTTTGCCGCGAATGCCTCTATTCCCGCGCACAGATAGTTTTCGTACGCGTTGTCGTGCACGCGGGCGCTCACGTCGTCAGCGTCTCCCATGAAGCCCTGCGTCCACATGCTCATGCCCACGCTGGTAGCCCTGTATCCATCGCCGAAACGGCTCTTGAGCATATAATCCAGGCCCCACAGCGCCTCTTCCATAAAGCGGCACGCTTTGGGGTCTTTTCTGTTTTTAAGGCGCTCATGCATTTCAAACAGCGAATACGTGACTTCCGCTGACTGGATTAGCTGCTGGGACAGGTCGCCCGCGTCGTGCCAGCCGCCGTTAAATACGAATGACCTGCCGTTATGCCGGGCGACGATGTCCCTGTGGCAGCTTGAGTGGCAGCCGGGCACCGGATATCCGCAGCGCTCGCAAAACAGGAAATTGAGTGCTTTCCACGCCGAAGGCAGCCATATATCGCCGCCGACCGCAAACTGTCCCGTTTGGCCAAAATCCGTGCGGATATAGTATTTCCCAGGCTTGGTCAGAGCAGAAAAATTCGCCAGCGTGACATGCGGGTATTCCGTTTTTTCGGTCACGCCGGAAAACGCAGTATCGCCTTTCTCGTCTATTATTTCAAACTTGCATGGCTCGTCCGTTCCTATCACCGCGCGCTTTTCAAGCTCCGCTTCATATCCCGAATAACTCCAGGCTATCTCCCCCGCCCGGAGCGCCCAGCCCAAATCGTTCCGGACCGTCTGAGCCTGCTGCAGACTCATTGTGCTGATATCAAAGCACAGGCGGTTGCCCAGATCTGCCGAAGTTTCGGTCCCGTTCAGCGAAAACACCAGTTGAATGCCCGTGATACGGTCGCGGGGCAGTGACGGAAACTCCACATAACAATCGTTCCATACGCCGTTTTCCAAATTCAGCGTATGAAAGCCTTCCCTGTGATACTTGTCCGGGATCGGTTCCTCGCCTTCGTTGTAAAACTGCAGCCCCAGGTGAGGTCTGCGTATACCCTCGCACATCGGGCGCACACGGAAGTACAGCCGGTTGAACTCCCGCCAGTCTTCACTATCGACACCGATCCGCACCGAGACCTGGCCAAGGTTGCTGCAGTCGCCCAGTTCCAGGTCTCCGTTCGGGCGTTTCCCCACAGGCGATGACGCCTCGATGCGGATAAAGCTGCGCTCCGCTTCATTTTCGTGCACGCTGAACGTACACGCGCCTTCAGCCGTCACATCTCTGTGATCCAGTGCCCGGCTCTTAAGCACGCGCCCGGCTGCCATCTCTGCCTCAAGGGAGTATTCCCTGTGCAGCGGCAGGGGCTTGTGGATAAACCCGCTGTCAAGTATTTCTTTCAGCAATCGTTCCATTTGCCTGCCTCCTTCACGGCAGCCTGAAACCGCACATGGCGTCGCCTATCAGCCCGGTCAGTTCCGGGTCGAGTTTGCTTTGCCTGACACCGCCCAGAGCGAAGCGCATGCTGCCCGGATTCAGTCTTGAAACTATATCGTCAAACATGCGTTTGTCCGATACGATGCCACCGCCCAGCACCACCGTTTCCGGGTCGGTCACCCAAACTAGGTTCATTATCAGCGCCGCGGCAGCTTCGGCAGCCTCGGCTTTGAGCTTTACACACAGCGCATCTCCCCGCTCAGCCAGATCGAATATCTCCCTTGCGCTCACTCTGGCGCCTTCGGGAAAACCGAGGCGTGTGTCCGGATACATAGCCTTCAGAGCTCGGGCGCGGCTGTCAAGCCCCGAACCGGACGCGATAGCCTCCGCGCATCCCTTTCGCCCGCAGGGACAAACAACGTCTCCGAAAATGTCCACCGCCACGTGCCCCACTTCGCCCGCGTTGAAGCTGCGGCCTTTTATCACCCTTCCCCCCGTCACGAACGCCGCCGCTATGCCGGTGCCTATGTTCATGTATATTATATCGTTAAGTCCCCTGCCCGCACCGAGCTCGCGCTCCGCCCTCAGCGCACAGCGCACGTCGTTGTCTATGAAGCTCGGAAGCCCCGTTTTCTTCCTGAGCGCTTGCGTAAGTTCCACCGTTTCGCAGCGGCCCGGCTCGATCTCGAGCCACTGCCCGCTTTCGTCGTCGACCCTGCCCACGACGCCTGCGCCCAGGCATGTCACGTCTTCCATCGGCGCCTGAGGCATGAAATCATCGAGGCATTCAAGCATATAGTCAGCGATCTCGCGCTGAGTTTTTCCGCTCGGAAGCGGCGACGGATAGCGGCGGCTGAACAATATCCGCCCGCTTCTGTCAACGATCCCCGCAAGCAGTTTTGTCCCGCCCAGATCCAGTGCCAGACACTTTTCGCCCATAGTACGCCCTCATTTCGGTTTTTTCCGATTATACACTTATAACCGCAGTTTATCAAGCCCGCCCGGCTTGACACCTGCTCGCATGGATGGTATATTAAACCCGAGAAACGGCTGGAGGATAAACAAGTGCGCATAACATACACGAACAGCACGGAGGAATTCTATTTTGTCATTGCCAAGCGCATAGCGGACATGATCAAGCGCAAACCCGATTCCGTTATCGGGCTTGCTACCGGGCGCACCACCACCGGCGTGCACGAAGCGCTGTGCGAGATCTACCGTTCGGATCCTTTCGACACTTCTTGCGTCACGGTGTTCGGAATGGATGAGATAACCAATCTGAGCCGCGATTTCCCCGGCAGCTGCTACTATATGCTCCTGAATCAGGTGGTGAGACCCCTTAACATCCCGATGGAAAACTTCCTTATGCCCCCCGTGTATTCCGACGATTTCGGGCGCGAATGCCGCGCGTTCGAAGCGGCTATAGAAGCCAAAGGCGGTGTGGACCTGCAGATACTCGGCATAGGCGAAAACGGACACCTGGGCTTTAATCAGCCCGGCACTCCGTTTGATTCCACCACGTGGATAAGCCGTATGGACGAAAAACTGGATGAACGCATCCGCCGCGAGAGCGGTTCTTCGCCCGAAGCGGACCTTGGCGGCTTCACCATCGGCATAAAAAACATCATGATGAGCCGCAGCATCATTCTCGCGGCAAACGGATCCGGCAAGGCTGAGATCGTAAACAAGGCGCTAAACGGTCCGGTGAGCCCCGAAATCCCCGCCTCCGTGCTGCAGCTGCATCCCTTTTGTGAGACCATCCTGGATCCGAACGCAGCGGCGCTGCTAAGGTAATTCTCAGTTTATAAAGCATTAATACAAAAAAGGGTGAATGCAGATTCACCATTTTTCCATTTGGCAGCAAAAACCGCCCTTTTTATGAAAAAAACAGAACCCTTGATCTCTCAAGGGTTCCCAGTGCGGGAAACAGGACTTGAACCTGCACGAATCGCAATGATCACTAGAACCTGAATCTAGCGCGTCTGCCAATTCCGCCATTCCCGCATAAGATGGTGGGCAGGGGTGGATTCGAACCACCGAAGTCTGCGACGGCAGATTTACAGTCTGCTCCCTTTGGCCACTCGGGAACCTACCCACGTTAAAAACCGTTCAAGCTGGCGAAGGGATTCGAACCTTCAACCTGCTGATTACAA